>JAGQON010000001.1 GCA_020427395.1 Phycisphaerales bacterium | reverse complement strand
GAATGCGGCGCTGAAGTACTACCGGGCGTGGCTGCTGGTGGATACGGAGCTGGCGGATGTGCTGGTGACGGGCGATGACATGGGGCTGGTCGAGGGTGGCTCGACGAAGCTGGAGGCGGCGGGCGGTTCGGTTCTGGCGTTGCTGGATGCGGCGGAGGACGGGGCCGCGGATTGGGATATTGCGTATGAGGATGGGCCTGAGGCGGAGATCCCGCATCTCGGGAAGATGCGGAGCAGCGCGAAGATCCTTGCGGCGGATGCGCTGCGGTGCGCAGAGGCGGGAGACAACGCGGGCGCTGCGGAGCGGGCCGCGGCGGTGTATCTGATGGCAGGGCAGGTGTCAGAAGACCGGATCATGATCAGCTCGCTGGTGGGGATGGCGATTGCGAACCTCGGGAATGAGCTGACGATTCAGTTGATCGAAGAGGGGACACTTGATGCGGATGGGGCAGCGATGGTGTTGACGGCGATTCGCGGCGGTGATTCGGATGATCGATTTGGAATACGGGATGCGATTGTCGGCGAATGGCGGATGATCAGCGAGTATCTTGTCTCCAGCGCGCCAGATATAGACGCGGGGAATTGGCTGCTGCAAACGATGCAGATGGACATTGATGACAAGGTGACGAAGCAAGTGGCGCAGATGGACAAACAGGCGTTGCTGCGTGAGCTGGGCGGGTGGTCTGCGTTTTATGGTGACATGTTGTCGGTATGGGATTCGGGCGATTTGGATGCGATGCGACAGGTCGTTGAACGAGTAAAAGACGGAGACTTTGGGCCTTTGACCATCGTGGCGGCACCGAGTCTGACCCGGGCGTTCGATTCGAACCAGCGGTCCAAGGAGGACTTCAGGGCGTTGATCGAGCGGCTTGAGGAGATCGGCGGCTGATGGGTGAGCCGGATGTCAGGGTGTTGATGCTGCGGATGCACCGTGGCGACGAGTCTGCGGCGGAGGCGCTGTGGGCTCGTTTCGCTGCGCGGCTGACGGCGTATGCGCGGGTGCTGTTGCCGAGCGGGCACCAGGGGGCGGCGGAGGATGTGGTGCAGGGGGTGTTTGTGAAGGTGCTGCGGATGCGGCGGGGGCAGCTGCGGCGGGTGCAGGACGGGACGGCGATGCTGTTTCGGATCACACGGAACGAGGCGATCAACGCGGGGCGCGGGGAGCTGCGTGAGCAGGCGAGGCGGCGGGCGGTTGAACGGGTTGAGGAGTCGGCGCTCGAGCGGACAGAGGTGCGCCGGGTGCTGGAAGCGATTGAGGGGCTGGTGTATGAGCAGCGCGAGGTGATTCTGCTGCGGTATATCGGTGGGTTGACGGTGGACCAGGTGAGCGAAGCGCTGGGTGTGAAGCGTGGGACTGTGGCGAGCCGGTCACGGCTGGGGATGGAGAAGCTGCGGGAGTCGTTGGGGGTTGATGCGAGTGAGGTGTGTGATGGATGAGCTGAAACGGGTTGAGTTTGGTGATGCGGGGGCGATGCCGGAGATGCTGCGGGCGAAGGTGCGGCGTCGGCGGGTGGTGCATCGGGCGAAGGTCGGTGGCGCGGGGTTGTGTGTGGTGATGGTGACGGTGGTTGGTGTGTTGATTGCGCGGCCGGGTGTTGAGGTTCGCAATGATGGGTGGCGCGATGGGGCGGTGATTGGTATTGATGATCCGATGTTTGATGCGCTGGATCAGGGGCGCGGGATGGGGCGTGTTGATCCGCGGTGGCGTGCGGGGGCGAGGTTGGATGGGGATTGGGTGTTGGAGATGTGAGGGTCGATGTGCAGGAGACTGCATAAACTTCACCAATCGCCTGACTCTCTTGCCAACAGCCCAACGATGTGTTCACTCGCCTCGATGAGCTCGACATAACTTTTTGCCTTGAGCATGGTTTTTCCGAAGACGAAGATATACCCCCTTGAGTATTGCACAGCATAAACGCCTGAGGGCAGACCCGCACTCAGCACGTGCTCAGCTATCTGCCAGCCACCTTCATCGCCGACACGATCGCACAGCATCCAGCGGGGTTTGGTTTTGGTGATTCTGACAACAGAGTAACGATCATCTCCGCAGTCCTCGAGAAATTTGCCACTGCACATGAGTAGCAAAAACTGCGGAGTATTATTTAGTGATAATCTTTGTACCCAAGTTGCAGAGTTTCCTATTGTGTAACGCGACAGCCCTCCCTTGTCGTTGCCGAACAACCACGTTGTTTCTTCGCCAGAATGCTGATCCGTCTGGTAAAAAAATGGCAGTTGTTTTGACTCGGCCGTAGTCCTTCTATGAAGATCTTGAAAAAACTCCAACTCATCCTGATAGCTTCCCGTAGGATCGCAACACCAATCCGATGGAAGCAGACTCTCAAGCTCTTGGACCAACCTCCGCCGCTGCTGTCTTTGATGGAGTATCGCCCAAAGGCAAATCCCCACCAACGCGACCAAAAGCAGTATGTCCAAGAGCCAATCTGCAGTCGCCATAAGCATCACCTCGACAATCGGCGAGCGTCAAGAAGGTGCCGACTTCGGCCCCCGCCATGTTCTTGTATCATTCTATGATCAACTTACTCACCAAGCCCTTGTCGAATGCAAGAGAAGGACATGCAGGAGACTGCGTCACCTGCATGGCACCCCACTACTCGTCGCTGCCTTGTGGCTTTGGATAGAAGATTGAATCTCGTGCTTCGAGGATCTGGGTGAGCCAGGGGATGTTGGCCTGTTCGGGCTTGTCGGCGTGGATGTGGGGCTGGGCCTGGTCCGATGCGTGCAAGGCGGCAACAATCGTCTCGAAACCGATCTTGGTGATAACCGGGTCTGCGGCGGTGACTTCTACCGTGACGGGGTTGGTGATGATGCAGTACTTCGCGTCGTCAAACGGGGACGGTGTTTCCTTGGTTGGGGTGAAGTGGAGGCGTCCATCCCAGTTGAGCACGCGGACGCGGATGGTGTACATGCCTTCTGCGGCGAAGATTGATGCCAGGTAGGGTGGATCTTCGAGTGTCGTGTCCCTCTTTTCAAAGATGAAGGATTCGAGTGTCAGCGTCTGCGCAGGTGGGAGGATGTAGACAGGGGTTGTCCCGCAATCGATGATGCCGCGTTCCAAGGCAGAGACGATGTGCGTTTCGCCTGATGGGTCGGTGATCTCGTAGGCATGTCCTGTACCGAGCCCGGGCGGGTTTGAGACGATTGTGGTGGAATCATCTGAGCCGCTGATGACGATTCTATATGGGACAGGCGTGTTCGCGGGGACCGCCAGGTGATCTGTGATCTTGACGCTCTGATTGAGAAGTGAGGGATGCTTAGGGGTGATCTGACTGCTTTGCTCAAGCACCTCGCGAAGGGTGTCGGTTTCAACAAGTTGCAGCTTGACGCTGTATTGCTCGATGAATGCTGGCTTGGAGTCCGTACTTGGCTCGGACTGAGGGGTTGTGAGGAAGCACGCGGTGATGACGGATTGAATGAGCATACGAGTCCCCTTGGGTGTCTCTACGGAGGCTTGAGCGAGTTGGTTGCGGTTGTCTTGTTGATGGCGTGCGATGTTGAGATGAGGCACAGACTGGAGCCGTGGTTAGCACGGGTTGTCGCTGCGCGAGCAACCCGTGGCACCCGGAATCTCCCGTTCCTTGTGAAGCCCCCCTCCGTCACGCTGCGCGTGACACCTCCCCCGCAAGCGCGGGGGAGGCGAGAGCGTTGCCCACCCACTTACGCGGTGGGTGCGGGTGCCTGGGGGTTCCAGATGTTGGTGGCGGCGGCGCGCATGGCGTAGGTGGTGAAGTCCTTGGGCGGGCGGCCGAGGGCGCGTTGGACGCCGTCCTGAGGGTGGATGCCTCGGCCGTCGAGGGTGTGGGACATGACATACTCGAGCAGGGCGATGTAATCGGCGGGGACGCCGGCTTCGGTCAGGCCTGTCTTGAACTGGTCCATGGTGATGGGGATGTAGTTGATGGTGCGGCCGGTTGATTCGCTGAGTATCCGGGCGACCTCATGGAAGGTGATTGCGCGGGGGCCGGTGACTTCGTAGAGCTCGTGGTTGTGGCCGGGCTGGGTGAGGGCGGTGAAGGCGACCTCGGCGATGTCGTCGGCGTCGATGAGGGGTTCGGCGATGTCACCCGCTGGCAGCGCGAAGTCGCCGTCGAGGATCATGGGGAGGAAGTCGCCCTCGTCGAAGTTCTGGTTGAACCAGGCGGCGCGTACGATGGTCCATTCGAGCCCGGAGTTGCGGACGATGTCCTCGCATCGCTCGGCGGCGGGCTCGCCACGCCCGGAGAGGATGACGAGGCGCTCGACACCGGCTTGCTTGGCGGCCTCGACGAATACGCGGATGTCGTTTTCTGAGCGCGGGACGCTGAGGTCCGGGGTGTAGACGATGTAGGCGGCGCGGCAGCCCTTCAGGTTGGGGGCGAAGGTGTCGTGGTCGGTCCAATCGAAGGGGATGTCGGCGGTGCGGGAGGCGCGGCGGACGGGGTGATTGTCCGCTTCGAGGAGGTCGACAACGCGGCGGCCGGTCTTGCCGTTGGCGGCGGTGACGAGGACAGGGCGGGGGTTGGTCGTGCTCTGGGTTGACATGGTTCGGTCCTTTCGTATGGGTCAGCGGTATTGCTGATGGATATATCATGCCATCCCAGTCTGCATTCTCAATGATTCCTTGTCCTCGTATTTTGATTGATCGTCCAGAACTCATGACGATGGATCAATTGCTATGATGAGGGCATGAGCGTGATGAGTCAGGACGAGCGGATGGAGCGGGCGTGGGCATCTGGTGACCCCTACGGGGAGGCGCTGCATCTGCTGCGATTAGAGGGGGTTGTGTACGCGCATTCGACGCTGACGGCGCCCTGGGGTGTAGCGATGCCGGCGATGGAACACTGTGTGATGTTTCACATCGTGACAGCGGGCACCTGCTGGGTTCGCGTGCCGGGGGAGGCGTTGATCGAGCTTCGTCCGGGGGCGTTTACGCTGGTGCCGCATGGGGGCGGGCACGACCTGATGAGCGGGAAGCGGGTGAAGACGGAGCCGTTCTTTGATCTGCCGGTGGAGCAGGTGAGCGAGCGGTATGAGCGATTGGTGTACGGGGGCGGCGGTGAGGAGACGCAGCTGATCTGCGGGGCGGTGTGCTTTGATCATCCTGCGTCGGCGGAGCTGGTGCGGCAGCTGCCGCCTGTGATTCATGTTGATTCGTGGGGGTCGCGTGAGTCGGAGTGGGTGCAGAGCACGCTGCGGCTGATGGCGATGGAGGCACGGGAACGCCGGGCGGGCGGCGAGACGGTGGTGACGCGGCTGGCGGACATCCTGGTGGTGCAGGGGATTCGTGCGTGGCTGGATCGTGGCGAGGGGATGGAGCGGGGCTGGTTGTCGGCGCTGCGAGACGAGCGGATCGGGCGTGCGTTGGTGGCGATGCAGCGTGAGCCGGGCGCGGCGTGGACGGTTGAGGGCTTAGCGCGTTCGGTGTCGATGTCACGCAGCGCGTTCGCGGCGCGGTTTCATGAGTTGGTCGGGGAGACGCCGCTGGAGTATCTGACGCGGTGGCGGATGCAGTGTGCGGCAAGGGTTCTACGGGAATCGGACGATGCGGTCCTCGAGATCGCGGAGCGTTACGGGTATGGGTCCGAGGCGGCCTTCTCGCGTGCGTTCAAGCGGGTGATGGGCGAGACGCCGGGCAAGTCACGCCGGGCGGGCAGTGCGCGTGTTCAGATCTCTGGCGTTGATTGACAGGTGATATCGATCAGCCTTGAGTTGGGGCTTGCCGGGCTGATGGTGTGCATCGGCGGGCGAGGTATCGCTGCGATTGCAGGCGGCGTTTGGGGAACAAACATGAACACAGTTGAGACGAAGGCGGTTGTACGCACGAAGGACGAGGGGGAGCTGTTGAGCGTGCTGGGGCACCGTGCGCGGGTGGTGCTTTCCAAGCGGGATACGGGCGGGGCGTTGTCGATGTTTGATTACTCTTCGCCGCAGGGGTCGGGGGTTCCGCCGCATATTCATATGAATGAGGATGAGATCTGGTTCGTGCTCGAGGGTGCGATCGAGGTGACGATCGAAGGAGTCACGCACCGTGTTGAGCCGGGAGGCGTGGCGTATGGGCCGCGTGGGATTGAGCACGCGTTCATGTGTGTGGGTAAGGGGACGAACCGGTTTATCCTGCTGACGACGCCGGGCGGGTTCGAGGATTTCTTCCGCGATGTGGATGCGGAGACGACTGGGCCGGGCACGCCGGCGATGGGGCGTGTGCTGGAGCTGGTGTCGAAGCATGGGATGACGATGCGGGCGTGATCTTCTTGTTGTATTTTGGTCATGACGCGCTGTGTGTACGGCGCGTTTTTTGTGCGCTGATGGCGCTTTCATGCTGGCCGGGGCGGGCTATCTGTGAAATAGGGCGGTTTGGGCAAAGATGAACTTGTATTCATCACGCGTTCACTTCGATTCAACGGCGAGCGGATTAGGTATGTATGTGCGACCCGAAGGATGACTCTCTGAGTGGCTTGGCATTGTGATGCCTTGAGCTGCGAGGGGCTTGAGTGCAAGCTTCGGCGGGTTGCCGACACATTTGTATAGCTGAGTAGAAAGGAATCTATCCATGAAACTCATGAACAAACGCAATCACGATTCGAACTTCAATCGCATGCTCACCCTGATCGCGGCCAGCGGCTTGGCGGTCGGCGGTTCTGCGGCGTTGGCCCAGGATTCTGACTATGGCAGCCAGCCGGACGACCATATGGAGTATGAGCCCGGTGAGGGCCTCCATGAAGAGGAGTGGTATGACCCGACCGACTGGTGGGACGACGACTTCGATGGTGTCCGTGGGCCGGATGTCGACTATGAGGGCGATCGGTACGACTCCGATTGGACCTATGACTGGCACAACGGCTTCGATGGCGATGAGGATGCCGAGGGGTACTATGCCGTGTACGGCGGTGATTCGTATGACTGGTCCTGGTGGGATGAGTCGGATACCGAGTTGTATAACGACGGGTACTACAGCGGGTATTACGACGGCTACTCCGACGACAAGTTTGGTTACGACCACATGAGCGTGTCGGATGATCGGTCGGATACATATCGCAACGCGTACGAGTCGGGCTATTACGACGGCTACTACGACCAGCGTCGTGGGTATGACTCGGACTGGACCTATTACATCTACACGACGCCGGTCGATGACCGGAGGGCGGATTCTTCCCGTGAGCGGAAGCGTGATGACAGCCGCGAGCGTGGTGATCGCGCCACTGAGGCGGGCACGGACTCGATGAGCCGTCGCCAGGCGTCTGATGATGCGAAGCATCGTGATCAGTCTCGAACGCGAGGCACCGTCGAGAAGGTTGAGCGGCTCAAGAAGGCCAAGCTCGGCTCAGGCATGAAGGATCACCGTGTCCTGCGTCTGACCTTTGAGAACGGCGAGCAGGTCGTTGCGGACCTTGGCAGCAACTCCAAGTCCGGCCTGATTGAGAAGGGCGACCGCGTCACGCTGAGCGGTAAGCGGATCTCGAAGGACGGCCGGAAGATGGTCGATGTTTCACGCCTGTCGGTCAACGACGAGGTGATGTGGAACTCGAAATATGAGGACCAGCCGCAGCAGGTGAGCTCACGCTGATCGATCTGATCATGTGAGTCAGCATTGAACTTCATCCCGGGCGGGGTCGGTTGTACCGGCCCTGCTTTTTTACGCGCCCGCTTCGTTCTCCTTCGATGGGGTTTCTGGGGCGGGCTTGGGGGCGGGGGTTTCTTGGAAGAGATGGACATCGCGTTGGGGGAACGGGATGGTGATGTTGTGTTCTCGGAAGAGGGCGTCGATCTTGAATCGCAGGTCGGACTCGATCTGGCGGCGGTCGAAGGTGGAGCGTGGAGAGATCCAGAAGTGGACCTCGAAGTCGAGGGATGAGTCGCCGAAGCCCATGAAGAGGACGCGGTTGTCGGGTGATTCGAGGACGCGGATGTGATCGGTGAGGAGCTGCTCGAGGGTTTTCTTGACGAGTTGGACATCGGTGCCGTAGGCGACGCCGACGGGGATCATGGAGCGGATCCGTGGGTCGGGTAGGTTCCAGTTGGCGACGGCGTTCTCGAGCAGGTGCGAGTTTGGGACGATGACGGTGACACCGTCGTATCGCTGGATGTGTGTGGCGCGGGCACCGATTTTGAGGACCTTGCCGGTCTGGTCGTTGACAGTGACGAAGTCGTGTACCTGGATGGGGCGTTCGAGCATCAGGATGAGGCCCGAGATGAAGTTGTTCATGATGTTCTGGGAACCGAAGCCGATGCCCAGCGCGAGTGCTCCGCCGAAGATGGTGAAGACGGTGAGGGGGACCTGCGCGATCTGGAGTGCGATGATCGCGGTGATGATGAGGAGGATGTAGTAGAGGATGGTCTGGATGGCGCTGGCGGGGCCTTCCTGGACTTTCATCCGCGGGAGGACCTTCTTTCCGACGCGTCTTGAGAGCAGCTTGGAGACGATGAGCCCGAGGATGAAGACGATCAGGGCGAGGAAGATCTGGTGGAGGAAGATCTCGGTGTCGCCGATCGTGAAACTGAAGTTCCAGATGTGGTTGAACACATTGCTGATGTTTTCAAGAAACGGCAGGTTCGGGTTCCATTCGGGGAAAAATGAGCCGCTGACCGTGATTGAAGGCTCTGGATGCGTGCCCGTGGTCGATGCGGTGGTTCCACCCTCTGCGGCCTTCTCGGAACCAGCCGTTGATTGCATGAACCCGATACGCATGGGTGAGACCTGGAGCAGTTGGGGCATCATGGCAGATGATACGCCGGGCATCAAAGCACAGGTCGTCTGCAGTCGGTGAGTTCGACTCGACGGGGTGAGCTGGCTATGATCTCGACCCCGAAATGCGTCGGGTTCAAGCGTGAGCCGCCCATGGTCACGCCCCGGAACGCATGCGGCAGCTGATCGGAGCATAGCAATGGCAGACACTTACGCGATTATCGAGGAATCCGGCGGGCAGCGCAAGGTGACCGCGGACGAGACGATCCTGATTGACCTGTACAACGGCGGCGAGTCGAAGGCCGGCGACACGATCACGGTGGACAAGGTCCTCGTGGTTGGCAGCACTGGCGGCGACGCGAAGATCGGCACGCCGTATGTCAGCGGCGCGAGCGTGACGCTGGAGATCACCGAGCCGGTGGTCAAGGGCGACAAGCTCTACATCTACAAGTTCCGCCCCAAGAACACCTACCAGCGCAAGACGGGTCACCGTCAGCGTTACACGGCGGTGAAGGTCAGCGGCATCAAGGGCTGATTGACTCCCCCACATTGATTGAATGAGAAGCCCCGCTTGCGAGCGGGGCTTTTTCGTTGGGTTGAGCAGCTTGATTGAATCAGGGGCAGCCCTGCTGGTATTGGGAGAGGAAGCTGCTGACATCGAAGAAGTTGATCACGCCGTAGGGCGGCGCGAGGTCGACTGGTGAACAGCCCAGGCCGGTTGTTGGTTCGGGCTGAAACTCGTATGCCCCCAAGTCGATGTTGAGCTGCCACGCGGGGACACCGATGTTGGGCGTGCTGGGGTTGTCGAGGTTACGGATGTTGGCATCGAGATCCACGAGTTGGGAAGTGGCGAAGATTGAGCTGTTGAGACTTCCCGAGGCGAAGGAATCGCCCGCGTCGATGGCGGGTGAGTCAGGGGCGAGGCGGAAGTCTCCTGCGGGGGCATCGACGAAGCTGGGGTCGGCGTTGAAGCTTTTGAATATATCACGCGAGGGGAATGTCGGGGCTTCGGGGATGAGTGAGTAGAAGCCGGCGTAGTTACCTGTTCCGCTGTGGCTGTCGGGGCTGGGGTTCACAACGATGCAGTTGAAGAGCAAGGTACGGGCATCGCTGCGAAATCCCTCGAAAGTATTTCCATCCGTGCTGTCGGTGTTGTTGACGAATGTGGAGTTGACGGCCTCGAACTCCTGTTCGTTGAAGACCGCGCCGCCAAAGCCGGTGGCGGTGTTGTCGACAAAGAGGCAGTTGTAGGCCTCGGCGGAGTCGGCGTCGGAGATCCAGACGGCCCCGCCGCGGGGGGCGGAGTTGGAATCGAAGATGCAGCGGTCGAAGCGAACGGAGCGGTTGATGGCGGAGACCGCCCCGCCGCGTCCTGTGGTGGAGTTGTTGATGAAGATGGTGTCGCTGACGACGACCTGACCGACTGTGAGATCGACCGAGATCGCCCCGCTGTGATGTGTGCTTGTATCGGCGGTCCCGGCGGTGTTACCCTCGAAGACACAGTTCTCGATCAGGTGCGGCCCGGTTCCCTTGAGCGCGACGCCGCCGGCGAAAGTGGGCGATGAGTTGTTTCGGACGATGGTGTTTCGCATGGTGAGGCTGCCGCCTGAGTAGAGCCCGCCGGTGACGGAGGTGGCGTGGTTGTCCTCGATGACGCAGTCCTCGACGATCAGGTTCCCGCTGGGAACGCGGATGCCGGCGTCGTTGCCGGAGCTGCCCTGGGTGATGGTTAGTCCACTGAGGGTGAGTGAGACGCCGGGGAGTGCTTCGATCACGCGGGCGATATTCTGGCCTGAGATGACAACGGTTCCGGGGGTATCGGATCGGCGCAGGGTGAGTTGCTTCCCGATCACGAGGTTCTCTGGGTAGAGGCCCGGCTCGATGACGATCTCGTCGTTGTTTGCGGCTGCGCCGATGGCTGCGGCGATGGTCTGATGATCGTAGATGCCGAGATCGGGGCCGACGGTGATGATGTCGGCGTGCGCGAGGGAGCTGAGTGCGGCGATTGCGGCGATGATTGCCGTTTGGGCTTTGCTCTGGAACATCATGGCGGTGCCTCGTGGTCGATCTGCGGATCGGATGGGTTGATTGTGGCTGATGCTCATATCTACGCGACGGATCTTGTCGCCGCGCCCGAGCGGATGAGTGTGTTCAAGTCGAATTTACTTCGTTCTACTGCTTTGGGGAAGCAGAAAACTAAAACACCCCGCTGGTGCGGGGTGCTTTGAGGTTCTGTCTGAGGTGGGTTTATGCCGGCTCGGCGGCGAGGTTGCGTACGCTGGCCTCGCGGCGGATTCGGCGGTTGGCGGCGTCTGCCTGCTCCTTGGCGATGGCCTCAGCTTCGAGGAAGTCCTCGCCAAAGCGGAAGAGGCGGAAGGAGTTGCCGATAACGAACACATCGGGGATGAAGTGGAAGAAGGCGGCGAAACCGACGCCGATGGACGCGCCGCCGAGGGCCTGGAATGAGCCGGTTGCGGCGAGGATGAGCCCGCCGATGGCCATGAGGATCGATACGACGATGTTCTGCGTCACGATGAGGCGGGTGCGGCGTGCCAGTTCCATGAGGAAGGGCAGGCGGTTGAGCTCGTCGGTCATAAGGGCGACACCGGCGGAGTTGGCGGCGATGTCGGATCCCGAGAGGCCCATGGCGACGCCGACATCGGCCTCGGCGAGTGCGGGGCCGTCGTTGATGCCGTCGCCGACCATCATGACGCGGTAACCGTCCTCGGTGAGCTGCTTGATGAGCTGGTGCTTCTCTTCGGGGAGACACTCGGCCTCGACGGCGTCGACACCGGTGAGCGAGCCGACGCGTCTGCCGACACTCAGGCGGTCACCGGTGAAGATGGCGCAGAGACGGACGCCAATTTCATGGAGTCGCTCGACGACGGCCTTGGCGTTGGGGCGGACCTTGTCTTCAAGGCCGACGGCGCCGAGGTAGACGCCGTCCTTGATGACATGGACGCCCGACATGCCTTCGATGCGCTCTTCGACCTTGGCGACCTGATCGCTGACGGCCGGCGCGAGCTGCTTGATCCAGGTGCCACGACCGGCGGAGATGGTGCCGATGGATGTGGTGGCCTTGACGCCAGCGCCGTGGACTTCCTCGAACTGGCCGTCGGAATCGATGACGATCCGTGCCTGCTCTGCGGTGCGGAGGATCGAGAGCCCGAGAGGGTGGTTGCTGTGTGACTCTGCAAAGGCGGCGGCCTTGAGCAGATCGGCGCCCTTGACGCCGTCGGCGGGTGCGAGGCGGGAAACCTCGAAACGCCCGGTGGTCAGCGTGCCAGTCTTGTCCATGACGACCGCATCGATGTGCGCGGAGGACTCGAGGTAGTCGGTCCGCTTGATCATCACGCCCAGGCGTGCGGCGGCGGCGAACGCGGCGACCATCGCCGAGGGCGATGAGAGCAGCAGCGCGGTCGGGCAGGTCACGACAAGGACGGTAACGGCGCGGAGGGCGGCGGACTCGCGGACGCTCTCGACATCGCTCTGCGAGGTCAGAAAGAAGACGACGAGGGCCACGGAGAGGGCCACGGGGACATAGAAGCGGGCGACCTGCTCGATCAGGAGCTGGCGTTGGGTCTTGGTGGACTCGGCCTCACGGATGAGGTTGGAGACCTTCCCGATCGTGGTGTCCTCGCCGATCTGGGTAACTTCGATGTCGATGGCACCGGTGAGGTTGGAGGTACCGGCGTAGACATCAGAGCCACGCTGAACCTCGACGGGCATGGCCTCACCGGTGAGTGAGGCCTGGTTGATTGTCGATTCGCCGGTGATGACGCGGCCGTCGACGGGGAGGTTCTCGCCGGGGCGGATGCGGACGGTCTGACCGACCTTGACCTGCCCGACGGGGATGACCTTTTCGACGCCTTCGAGGACGACGCGGGCGATGTCGGGGGTCAGGGAGACGAGCTGCTCGATGGCCCGCTTGGCGCCGTCGGCGGTGCGGGAGACGATGAGGTCTGCGACGAGGAGGATGAAGGCGAGGAAGGCGGCGGTGCCGTACTTTTCGACGGCCATCGACGCGAGGATGGCCAGTGCGGCGAGCGAGGATGAGGAGACTCGACGGTTGAGGACCTCGAGTCCTGCGGCGTAGAAGAGCTTTGAGCCCAGGAGCAGGGCCGCGAGCACTGCGGGGAGGGTCGCGATGAGCTCGTTTGTTGCCCCGAAGATGTGTGCGAGCCAGGAGACGATGGCCAGCACGCCACCGACGAGGTAGAGGATGATCCAGCGATCGTTGCTCATGGAATGGTGGGAGCAGCAGTCGAGCCCGCCGTGGCTGTGATCATGATCGTGCTTGTGATCGTGGGCGGGTGCTTCGGGCTGGGTGTGGGTGTGGGTCTCGATCTGGCTCATGGAATGGGTCTCTTTGGGTTGAGATCAGTTCCTGCTCGGAGGTTCCCGGCGTGGAGGGAAGTGTAGGGGGCTTGGGCTGGGTTTGCGGCAAGCTGGGGGAGAGTCTGTATATAGTGTCCGGTGGCGGTTTGGGTACGGCTGGAGGTTGTACGCACCCCGCGGGCGATGGTTCGGCTGATCTGAGCCGGTCACGCAACAGATACGGAGCATTGGTATGGCAGACCCATCAACGCGCAACAACGGCGAGCCCCCTCGGGTGACGATTCTGGGGATCGGGCAGATGGGGCTTGTGTGTGCGGCTGCGTTGTCGATTCCCGATCCGCACGGGGCCGGGGAATCGCCTCGGGCCCGCGTGACGATGTGGGGCCATGATGAGAATGAGTGCGGGGCGTTGTCGCAGACGCGTCGGAGTGAGCGGCTCCCGGGCTTCCGGCTGCCTGATTCGGTCCGTGTGGCGCTGAGCGATGCCGAAGCGCTGGCGGAGGCGGATGTCATCGTGTGTGCCATCCCGGTGCAGTTCATCCGCGAGGCATGGGAGCGGATCAGGGGGCTTGTCCCCCCCACCGCGAGCGTGATCAGCGTGGCCAAGGGGATCGAGAACCGGACGCTGATGCGCCCGACACAGATCATCGCGGATGTGCTGGGTGATGATCCGGACGGCAAGCCGCGTGCGCTGGGGTGCATGTCTGGCCCGGCGATCGCGAGCGAGCTGGCGCAGTGCAAGCCGGCGACGATGGCGGCTGCTTCGGACCACCCGGGCTTTGCGGAACAGATCCAGCAGCTGTTCTCGACGAGCTGGCTGCGGATCTACACGAACCCGGATTTGCTGGGCGTTGAGCTGGCGGGGGCGACGAAGAATGTCATCGCGATCGCCGCGGGAATCATCGACGGGCTCGGCGCGGGGTTCAATGCCAAGAGCGCGCTGCTGGCGCGTGGATTGGCGGAGATCGGTCGCCTCGGCAGCGCGATGGGCGCGCAGACCCAGACTTTCTTTGGGATTGCTGGTGTTGGTGATCTGGCGACGACCTGCTTCTCACCGGAGGGGCGGAACCGCTCGTGCGGCGAGGCACTGGGTAAGGGCCTAAAACTGGATCAGTACCTGCGTGACGCGATGTGCGTTGTGGAAGGCGTAGCGACGACGGAGTCGGTCGTGGACCTGGCGAAGAAATATCGTGTGGACATGCCGATCACGGACGCGGTGTTCGCGGTGTTGTTCGAGCACCTTGATCCTGTTGATGCGATCGCGATGCTGATGAGCCGCGAGCTTCGTGAGGAGCAGATCGGGTGAGTGAGCGGGACGCGGCAGTGCGTGTGATCCGTGGCCTGCGTGAGCGCGACCATGTCGCGTACCTGGCGGGTGGCTGCGTGCGCGATATGCTGCTGGGGCACGAGCCCAAGGACTTTGATGTCGCGACGGACGCTCGTCCGGAGCAGATCGAAGCGTATTTTCGCAAGACAGCATCCGTGGGCGCGGCGTTCGGCGTGGTGCTGGTTCGTGATTTCGGGGCAACGATCGAGGTGGCGACTTTCCGCAGCGACGGGGTGTACAGCGATGCTCGCCGACCGGACAGCATCGAGTTCTCCTCGCCGGAGATGGATGCGCAGCGCCGTGACTTCACGATCAACGCGTTGTTCCTCGACCCCGAGAGCGAAGAGGTGATCGACTATGTGGATGGTCGTCGTGACATTGAGGCGCGGGTGCTTCGGGCGGTGGGCGACCCTGACAAGCGGCTGCAGGAAGACCACCTGCGGGCGATGCGGGCGGTGCGCTTTGCCGCCCGCTATGGGCTAACGATCGAGGCGAACACGGCGGAGGCGATCAGGCGGCACGCGTTGGAGCTGCGCGGAGTGTCGATCGAGCGGATCGGTGATGAGATGCGACGCATGCTGCTGCACCCCTCGCGGACCGCGGCGATCGGGCTGATCGACGAGCTCGGGCTGGATGACGCGGTGTTCGGCGATGTGTGCTCGTTCGATCCGGGGATCATGGGTCGCCTGGGCGTGCGGATCTCGTATGGGCTGGCGCTGGCGGCGTTGGCGCTGGGTCGGGGGCTGGGGATCGATGAGGACTCCGGGGGGGTCTGCCGCGTGTATCGTCAGCGCCTGGACCTCTCGAATGCGGACCGCGATACGCTGGCGTCGATCCTGGAGATCGCTCGCTCCATGCACGACAACTGGGAGCAGCTTGGTGTTGCGGGCAAGCGGCGTCTTGCTGGGCGTGAGCACGCGGGCGATGCCTTGTCGCTCTTCGAGGCATGGTGCGCGGAGCGAGAACGGGACGATGCGGACGCGATCGTGCACGAGATCAACGCGTGGGCGGAGTCGGAGGAGGGCGTCTGCCCGCCGGCGCTGATCGATGGGGGCGGGTTGATTGAGCTGGGGATGAACCCTGGACCTCGGTTCCGGGAGATCCTCGATGCGGTGTACGACGCGCAGCTCGAGGGGCGGGTGCATGACCGGCTGGGGGCGATCGAACTGGCGAAGAAACTGAACGAAAAACCCGCATAGAATGAACAGAATCAATGACTCATCTCGTGCGCCGGGTTCTCTGGCGTGCGAACAGACTCAATGGAGTACGCAATGACGACGATGCCGAATACGGACTTTGTGCCCGAGGTGCTCGATGCGACCAAGTGGGAGAACATCGAGCCGCTGATGCAGAAACTGCTGGACCGCGAGGTCAGCTCGAAGGCGGAGCTGGAGCAGTGGATCCTCGATCGGAGCGAGCTGGAGGCGGCGATCGGCGAATCTGGCGCGAATACCTACATCGATATGACCTGCGACACGGGTGATGAGGACAAGCAGGCCGCGTACACCTCGTTCATCACTACGGTGGTTCCCAAGGTGAAGCCGGTGAGCTTCGAGCTCGACAAGAAGATGAAGGCCCTGTGCGAGCAGTACGGGTTGACAGGGGATCACTACGAGGTGCTCTTCCGTGATACGGCGGCGGATGTCGAGCTGTTCCGCCCGGAGAATGTGTCGATCGAGACGGAGCTGGCGCAGCTGGATCAGGAGTACGACAAGATCTGCGGCGCGATGACGGTCGATTGGAAGGGCGAAGAGAAGACGATGCCCATGATGGGCAAGTTCATGGAATCCGCCGATCGCTCGGTCCGTGAGGACGCGTGGCGGAAGGTCGCCAAGCGTCGTCTCGATGATCAGGAGAAGATCAGCGGGATCTACGACACGATGGTGCAGAAGCGCCAGACGGTGGCGCAGAACGCGGGCTTCGAGAACTTCATCGGGTTCGCATTCAAGAGCAAGCACCGCTTTGACTACACGCCCGAGATGTGCGGCGCGTTTCATGACGCGGTCCAGAAGCATGTGATGCCGTTCACGGCCAAGCTCGATGCGCGCCGCAAGGAGCAGCTGGGGCTTGAGCAGCTCCGCCCCTGGGACCTGGCGGTGGACCCGAAGAACCGGGCCGCGCTTGAGCCGTTCGAGGGCGGCAAGGATCTGGTCGGCAAGACGCAGAAGGTCTTCGACAAGCTGAGCCCCGAACTGAGCGCTTTTTTTGCGAGCATGGGCGACGGCTCGAACACGCAGGGCACGGCCAACGGGGCGATGCTCGATCTGGATTCACGTAAGGGCAAGGCGCCCGGCGGGTACCTCTACTTCCGCGATCGCTCCAAGCTGCCGTTTATCTTTATGAACGCCGCGGGTCAGCATCGTGATGTGGAGACGATGGTGCACGAGGCGGGTCACGCGTTCCACGCGATGTACTGCAACGACGAGCCGCTGGTCTGGTACCGCAGCTCGCCGCTGGAGTACGCCGAGGTGGCTTCGATGAGCATGGAACTGCTGACGATGCCGTACTGGGACGCGTACTACCCCAGCGAGGAGGACGCGAACCGTGCGCGGCGTAAGCAGCTTGAGGGGAGCATCGGGCTGCTGCCGTGGATTGCGAATATTGATGCGTTCCAGCACTGGGTGTATGCCAACCCCGGGCACTCGCGCGATGAGCGTGCGCAGGCGTGGCTCGATCTTGAGAAGCGATTCGGGCACCAGGGCCATGTGGTGAACTGGGACGGGCTTGAGGAGGAGCGGAAGTATGTCTGGCAGCGCCAGAGCCACCTCTTCGGGGTGCCGTTCTACTACATCGAGTACGGCATCGCGCAGCTGGGGGCGCTGGGCATCTGGCTGATCAGCCTGGAGCAGGGCGAAGAAGCCGCGCTGGCGGCGTATCGCAAGTCGCTGTCGCTGGGCGGGTCGCGACCGCTGCCTGAGTTGTTCCACGCGGCTGGGCTGCCGTTCGACTTCGGCGATGAGACGGTTGGACGCCTGGTGGAGCGGGTTCAGGCGGAGCTGGACAAGCTGCCGGAATAAGCGTTCCGCATCATAAACTTCGTTTTTATTGGAACTGTCTCGTTTCGCCCCCATATTGACATGGGGGCGTTTTATTCGCGTCATGATGCAGGAGATGAACATGATGAAGATACAAGCAACTGGGTTGATCGCGGTCTTTGTATGCGGAACAGCATCGGCGGGGCTCGCCGATTTTTATGTTGCGGGCGCAGACGGGCGCATTTATTCAGTCAGCGGTGCTTCGCTTACCGCGAACGAGATCTATCAGGTGCAGGGCGGATTAGCGATCAATGACATCATTTTCACGGGCGGCAACAAGATGCTTGCCAATGTGACGGATCAGCTGATTGAGTACAACATGTCGACAGGCACCGAGACGGTGATCTTCGATGTCAATGATCTTGAGGGCGAGGACGAGTTCTACTTTTCTTCAGGCTTTGCCGGCACGCATCGCGGCGACATCTTCATGTCGATCCGGCGGATTGGCCCGACCGTGAATGACTACATCGGAGCGACTTACGACCCGTTCTCGGGCGATTTCACCGAACTCGCGGATATCCAGTCTGGAGTTGGCGGCCTGTACTTTGATCATCAGGAGATCGCGCCCAACCGGTTCCTCGGGGCAGACTTCGAGAATGACAGCATCCGCGTATTCAACTCTGCGAGTGGGATGGAGATCGCGTCGTACGACATCGGGTTCGGGCCGGTTTCTTTCCTTGAACTCGCATCAGGGATCTTTGTGCTCGACCGTGACGGCGGGTTGCACAGCTTTGACGCCGACAACGGCGCGACTTCGTACTACGGATCGATCACCGGGTTCAGCGGCGACCTACTGGGGGCCGCGAGCACCGAGATCTTCCGCGTCCCAGCACCGGGGACTGGCCTTTTGATGGGCTTCGCTGGCTTGATCGCGGTCCGTCGCCGTCGCTGATATCTTGTTGCTCATCGTTGAGCCGCCCGCCCGATGCGGGCGGTTTTTCAGTGCCGATTCGCCGATGTTTCTCCCATCGGCTGGGGCGATTGGCGAGCCCGGAGCCGGGCGTGTACACTGTGCCGTTATGATCCAGTATCACGATATTTTGCGTCGCGTGCTGTCTGAGGGCACACCTTGTGACGATCGGACCGGGGTCGGGACGATCTCTGTTTTTGGGCATCAGAGCCGCTATTTCCTGTCTCCTGATACGCCCGGGGCTCGCGAAGCGTTTATCGAGCGGGGGATCCAGGCCGGGTTCCCTGCGGTGACCACCAAGAAACTGCACCTGCGATCGATCATTCATGAGCTTCTGTGGTTCCTGAGAGGGGATACGAACATCGCGTACCTCAAGGACAACGGGGTCTCGATCTGGGACGAGTGGGCGGACGAGAATGGGGACCTTGGGCCGGTCTACGGGGCGCAGTGGCGTTCGTGGGCGATGCCCGACGGGCGGACTGTGGATCAGATCGCGAACCTGGAGCGGGCGCTGCGTCAGAACCCCCACTCGCGTCGTCACATCGTCAGCGCCTGGAACCCCGGGCAGGTGGACGAGATGGCCCTGCCGCCGTGCCACTGCCTGTTCCAGTTCAATGTGCAGCGTGCGACCGATGGCGGGAAGGACTGGCTCAACTGCCAGCTGTACCAGCGCTCGGCGGATCTGTTTCTGGGCGTGCCCTTCAATGTCGCGTCGTATGCGCTGCTGACCATGATGCTGGCGCAGACCACGGGCTACCGCCCGGGCGCGTTTATTCATACGCTGGGCGATGCGCACATCTATATCAATCACCTGCCGCAGGTCGACGAGCAGCTCTCGCGTGAGCATCGGGCGCTGCCGACGATGCGGATCAACCCGGATGTGAGATCGGTGTTCGATTTCAGGTTAGAGGACTTTGAGCTGGTGGATTACAACCCGCATCCGCATATCAAGGCGGCGGTCGCGGTGTGAGTGACGCGCAAGGGCCAGCACCAGCGTTCCCGGAGAAGCGTGTGCGGATGTGCGCTCTGTGCAGGTTCGATCTCTCAGGTCAGGAGCCCTACTACATCTCGGAATACCACCTGATGGCGGTGCGTTGCCCAGAGTGCGGGCAGCAGCAGCCGGCAGGGGTGATTGCGCAGCCGTGGCGTTTTCGTCGGCTCAAGATGGCGTGCATGCGATCGTTCTGGCTGATGATGGTGATCGTGGCGCTGGGTGGCGGGATCGCGGGCTTGGTTGGGATGTCGCAATCCACGGCGTTTGCCTCGACATTCCCCTTTGCAAGGCAGATCTCAGACGCGTTCGCGAGGAGTGATGAAGCGTACCGACAGTATACTTCCGTTTATGAAGATCGCATACTCTGGTACAACCCAGAGATCGAAGTCAACTTTGCGTGGTGGGATGATGTTGGGCGTGAAGCACTGCTCACTGATCGGTCTGTTTTTGAGGGGATTGACCTGATCGTGCTGACTGACTGGTTGTGGTTCTTGCTGATCGCACCAGTCGTCGCGATCTGTGTGCGGATCGTCTTCTCCCAGTCTCACATCGTTACGCTGCTGGCGTTTTCATCATTTGCGGTGGGGCTGGCCGCACTTCAGACCTACCTCGCGGTCGATTTTACCTATATGCCCTACTACCGCAACAGCCCGCATGCACTCGCGATCGAGAGCGTTGGCATGCCCATCGCGTGGATGACCTTTGGCGTCGGATTGTTGAGTTATTTGGGTGCGTATTTGATTTCTGGGCGGTTTGTGCGGCTGCTCGAGCGTGCGATGCCGGCGTTGCCGAGGATGACGGGGCATGGGCGTGCGGGTTCGAGGCGTGCCCCGGAAGCGTGATTTGCGCTTGAGCAGGAATCGATGAGTAGAACTTCAAGCTTTGCGCACCTTTCTTGATGCTTCCCCGGTTTCGTATGACCTTACAGGCTTCAATAGGTGTACTGCTGATGCCGACATGCCTGTCCGTTTTCGGGTATGTTCAGGGCAGTCCAACCCCGGGCACGCATGCCGCGTGCCTTCCTTTCTGATGAGCAATGAATGCCACACTCGCATACCCATGACTCGCACGCCGAGTCTTCACTCCCAGAACATCAGCCCGATCATGTGACGGGAGAAGTGCTTGAGCGAGTTTCGCTTCAGGTTCGTCTGGTCAACCTTGTCGGGGTGGTGCTGCCATTCATCGGGCTGATCGTGGCGATCTGGCTGCTCTGGGGGGTTGCGTTCAGTTGGGTGTACTTGGTGCTGCTGTTTGTGATGTACCTGATCAGCGGGCTGGGGATCACGGTGGGTTATCACCGGTTCTTCACGCACAAGAGCTTCGAGACGCCGCGTTTCATGCAGGCACTGCTGGCGATCGCGGGTTCGATGGCCTTGGAGGGCTCGGTGCTCAAATGGGCGGCCGTGCACCGGAGCCACCACCAGCACAGCGACGACGAGCATGACCCGCACTCGCCGCATACGCACGGCGCCGGGGTCTTCAATGCGCTCCGCGGGATGTGGCACGCGCATATGGGCTGGCTTTTCCGCTCGCACAGCATCTCACTGCAGAAGTATGTCGTTGACCTGCGTCGTGATCGCCTGATCCGGACGATGAGTGCCCTCTTCCCGCTTTGGGTTTTGCTAGGACTGCTGATCCCGGCGGTGCTGGGTGGTCTGCTGACCTGGAGTTGGACAGGCGTGCTGCTCGGCTTTATCTGGGGTGGGCTTGTTCGTATCTTCCTGGTACACCATGTGACCTGGAGCATCAACTCGGTGTGTCACATCTGGGGCAGCCGCCCGTTCAAGAGTCACGATGAGAGCCGCAACAACATCGTGTTCGGGGTCCTGGGCCTGGGCGAGGGTTGGCACAACAACCACCATGCCTTCCCGACGAGCGCCCGACATGGTCTGCGCTGGTGGCAGCTGGATATCAGCTACCTGACGATTCTGGCGATGAGCCGGGTTGGGCTTGCCTCGAAGATCCGTGTGCCGTCGCCGGCGCGGGTGGCGGCGAAGCAGGCGGGTTGAGTCGGCTTACCTCTTTCGGCGGCTGATGAGCCCGAGCCCGGTGCCGAGCAGGGTGAGCGATGCGGGGGCGGGTACGAGGGGTGCCGAGGCACCGCGGAGCTGCCCCACTGCTTCGACGCGCACATTATCGATGCCCCATGACTCGTCGCTGATTCCCTGGCTGAGCGAGCCGATAAACTCAAAGTTGAATCGGCGTCGGTCGTTGTTCACATCGAAGTAGAGGGTGATGTCGCGGTAGATGAGATCGCGCCAGGTGCTGCTGTAGGCGTTGAGTTCGGGGATCTCGTCGGGCATTCGGAAGTTGTTTTCGAGGGTGTGGACCTCGAGGTATTCATCGAAGAGTGTCTGCCCGTTGGCTTTGACGGTGAACTTGTCGGGGCCGTTATCGTTGTACTGCCCGTCCCACGAATCGAAGAGCATGAGATCGAAGGTGATGGAGTAGGTACCTCTGATGAAGAGGTTGTCTGGGTTTGGGTCGTCGTTGTTGGTATTCCCGTTTTTGATGCCGTTGCCCAGATCGAGCTTGTGGCCGTTGAATGTCGAGCTCGTGGGCAGCGTTGGATCGTTGCCGGAGATGGCGCCGCCTGAGGATGAGTCGGGGAATGGGACTCTTTCTCGCAGCCGCGTGTATTCGCGCCGTGTGATGTTGTACTTATCGTTGGTGCTGGTTCCCGAGCCGAGCCCTGCGGTGTTTTCTTCGTTGGCGATGAGCGTGAACCCGAGGCTGGTTGTGCCGAAGCGTCCGAGGACGGTGGTGTATGGGCCTCCGATTTCTCGTCGGATGGTTGCCCCCCACTCTGCGTCACCGCTGTTGACGGACTGCTCGAAATCGTTTGAGTAGATTGGGCCTGCGAGTGCGAGGGAGGGGATGTTGAGCGTCGCGGCGAGCGCGAGGATGGCGAGTCGGGTATCCATGGGGGTTCCTCTCTTGGGTTGTCCTGTCCGGGTGTGGACAGGTGCAAGATGAGGGGTCCGGGCTGGTCCGTCGAGCTGTTTGGTGGGATTGACCCTTGGTGGGGTTGGGTGCGTGCGGGTGGGGGAAGATGGGGAAGTCGATCAGGTTTCGCTGGCTCCGATAAACGAGGCGGCTACGATTCAGACCCGATCGAGCTTCACTGGAACAGGGCGATCGAAATCACTCTCCTGCAAGGACTTGGAACCACCCATGGCAGCCATCCGTCATGAATCGAGCAGCGACATCGCGTCGCTGCGTAATGTCGCCATCATCGCCCACGTTGACCACGGCAAGACGACGCTCGTGGACAACCTGCTCAAGCAGTCGGGCAACTTTCGTGCGGGCGAGCTTGAGAAGCTGGAGGGTGGGCAGCACGGGCTGATCCTGGACAGCAACGATCTGGAACGGGAACGCGGTATCACCATCCTGTCGAAGAACTGCGCGGTGAACTACCACGCGGCCGACGATACCGACTATCGCATCAACATCATCGATACGCCCGGGCACGCGGACTTCGGCGGCGAGGTGGAGCGTGTGCTGCAGATGGCCGACGGGTGCATTTTGGTTGTCGACGCCTACGAGGGACCGATGCCGCAGACACGGTTTGTGCTGGGCAAGGCGCTGGAGAACAAGCTCAAGCCGCTGGTGGTGATCAACAAGTGCGATCGCCCGGACGGGGATCCTGACCGGGTGATCGGCGAGGTGTTCGACCTGCTGGTGGCGCTCGGCGCCGGCGACGACGCGCTGGACTTCCCGGTGGTGTACGCATCGGCGCGTGACGGCTGGGCGCTGGATGAGTGGGACGGCACGAGCAAGGGCACGAGCCTGCAGCCGGTGTTCGAGGCGATCGTGAAGCATGTGCCGCACCCTGATGTGTACATCGAGAAGCCGCTGCGCATGCAGATCACCACGCTGGGCTTCAGCGAGTATGTCGGGCGAATCGGTGTGGGGCGTATCTTTCAGGGCACGCTGCATGCTGGGCAACCCGTGGTGATCGTCAAGCATCTCGAGGGCGGGAAGACCAAAGAGGTTCGCGCCAAGATCGGCACGCTCGAGGGCTTTGAGGGATTGGGCAAGGTCGCGCGGGAGTACATCGGCGCCGGCGACCTCTGCGCCATCTCGGGCCTGGGCGAGCTGGATATCGGTGACACCATTTGTGATCCGGATCACCCCGAGGCGATGGACGAGGTGGTGATCGACGAGCCGACCATCTCGATGGCGTTCCGAGTCAACGATTCGCCGTTCGCTGGTAACGAGGGCGAGTATGTGACCTCGCGTCAGATCAAGTCGCGCCTTGAGCGTGAGCTGGAGCACAATGTGGCGCTGCGGGTTGAGCCCGGGCGCACGATGGATGAGTTCATCGTGTCAGGGCGTGGTCTTTTGCACCTTGGCATCCTGCTCGAGACGATGCGTCGCGAGGGGTTCGAGCTGGCCGTGGGTCGCCCGATCGTGATCGAACGCGTGATCGACGGCGTGAAGTGCGAGCCGCTGGAGGAACTCGTGATCGATGCGCCCGACGCCACGGTGGGCAGCGTGATGCAGATCGTCGGTGAGCGCAAGGGCGAGATCGTCAAGATCGACCAGCGTGGCGACGGCATGACACACTGCGTGTTCAAGATCACATCGCGGGCGCTCATCGGCATGCGTGGGCGTGTGCTGACGGCGACGCAGGGCGAGGCGATCATGCACCACACCTTCCTCGAGTTCGTGCCGGTGACGGGCGAGCGTCCTACGCGGCACGCGGGCGTGATGATCTCGACCGAGGCCGGTCAAGTGACGAGCTACGCGGTGGAGAACCTGCACGAGCGCGGCGTGATGATGGTCCGCCCGGGCGACAAGATCTACGCGGGTCAGGTCGTGGGCGAGCACAACCGCGGCAACGACATCGAGGTAAACGCGGCCCGCGTGAAGCGTCTCGACAACATGCGGAGTGCCAACAAGGACGCGACGGTGACCCTCAAGCAGCCCAAAGAGCTTTCGCTCGAGCAGGCGCTGGAGTACATCGAGGACGACGAGTTGGTGGAGCTGACTCCCAAGTCGATCCGCATCCGCAAGGTCGAGCTGAGCGAGGCGATGCGCAAGCGTGCGGCCCGCCAGGAGAAGTCGAAGGCCAACGCATAATCGGACCTCCACGCCAGTAGGATCTGCAACCGGAGCGGTGCGTACCGGTAGACCGTGCAGGAAACTGGACTGCGAGGATACTCATATGGCATGCGAGAACAACCGGAAATCGACCTACGCGGCGGGCATCGGTATCAACCTGGCCATGGCGGCCCTGCTGATTACGATCGCGTTGTTTGGGAAGATGAACGACGCGAGCTTCATCGCCATCATGGGTGGCGTGATTGCCACGAATACGGTGTTGTTCACCTCGCAGGGCTCGCGTCGGTGCTCCTGCCGGGTGCGTGAAGCGACGGTCCCCGTTGATGAGTGAATAGACAGACCGTCTGTCCAACTGAGTTCTTTTCAACGACTTGGTACCCTGCTCCGCAATTGCGGAGTTTTTTATGCGTTGAATAGATGACGCCCGGCAGGAGACGTATACGAAGGGAACGCCATGCGCACCATGCAGCTCATCGCACTCGGATCACTCGTCTCATTGACTTCGATGTCGCTCGCTGGGCCGGGCGGTGGTTGCTCGCTCTGCGCGGGTGAGCCGAGCGTGCAGGCGGCGGCAGGGCTCGATCAGGCGATGATCGACACACTCGTTGCCATGCGCGAGGAGGAGAAGCTGGCTCGGGATGTGTACCTCACGCTTGGGGAGAAGTGGGATGAGCCGGCGTTCGGGATCGCGGAATCAGAGAAGCGGCACCTGGAGGCCATGAAGGGGCTGTTGGACCGCTTCGGGATTGAGGACCCGATCAAGGACGACACACGCGGCGTGTTCACCAGCGAGCGGTACGCGAAGCTCTATGCCCAGCTGATCGAGCGTGGGTCGGTGTCGCGTGTCGAGGCGTTGCGTGTAGGCGCTCTGATCGAAGAACTCGATCTCACTGATCTTCGCCAGGCGGTGGCGCAGGCAGAGGACGAATCGATTGAACGGGTACTTGGCAACCTGCAGCGGGCGACTCGGAACCATCTGCGTGCATTCGCCGCGGCTCTCAAGGCACAAGGGGCCGCGTATGAGTCCCAGTACCTCACGCAGGATGAGTTTGATTCGATCGCGGGCAGCCCACGCGAGCGGGGAGGCATGGGCGGCGGGCAGGGAAGTCGTCAGGGCTCCGGACGCTCCATGGGTGGCTGATCTTCCCTGTCTGATTCGGGTACGATGATGGCATGAGACAAATCCTTCCACTGATCATCGTGTCCTTGTTTCTTGTCGGCTGCACAAGCGGTGCCCGCGTTCCGACGCGTACGGATGTAGTGCGGAGCACACAGGATCGGCTGCGAGCTGATGTGCAGGCCCTGAGTGTCGACTTTGCGCAGCGCAATGCCCGCAACCGGGGTGTGCTCAACGATGCTGGGCTCTGGGTCGGGATGCGGCTGGCGATGATGGGCTATGAGGCGGACCTGGAGCAGGTGGATGACACCGATGAGCAGCGTGGGTTCAATGTCTTCGCGGAACTGCGTGGCACGAGCCGCCCAGACGAGATTATTGTGATCGGTGCGCACTACGACGCGGAGGTGAACACGCCCGGCGCGGACGACAACGCGTCTGGCGTGGCGGCGATGCTCGAGCTCGCTCGGCGGTTCGCGGGTAGTCCGATGGATCGCACGGTGCGCTGGGTGGGCTATACCAACGAGGAGAACAGCAATAGCGCTGGCGGGCTGATGGGGAGCTTTGTCAGCGCTCGCAACGCGCAGAACCGCAACGAGAAGATCGTGGCGATGATGTCGCTGGAGATGCTCGGGTACTACGACGAGACGCCGGGCTCGCAGCGGTACCCGTTCGATCAGGCGATGGCGGCGCGGCTGGGCATGGATCTTCCCGACACGGGCGATTACATCGGCGTGGTCGGTCGCTTTGAGGACCGTGGCTTGATCGATGCGATCGCGGCGTCGATGCGGTCGAGCGAGCGGGCCAATGTGGTCGCGGCGGCGCTGCCGGCGATGGTCAGCGCGATCTGGCGGAGCGATCACGGCAACTACTGGCTCGCGGGGTACAACGCGGTGATGATCACGGACACCAGCGAGTTCAGGACCCCCCACTATCACATGCCCAGCGACACGATCGATACGCTCGACTTTGATCGGATGGCTGGCGTGGTCGATGCGTTGGAGGTTGCTGTGCGTGACCTGGCGACGGCTGAGGCGGAGTAAGCCCTAGTTGTCCGTGCCGAGCCTGGGCTTGCTGGCGTGCTCGCTGAACTGGATCCTGAGGCTGCCACGCATGGGTGCGTGGACGCCGCGGCGCAGCTCGATGTTGAGCTGACGGACGAGCTTGGCGAGCGCGAGGTCTGCGATCGAGGGGTCATCGATGATGCGCATCGCCTCCTCGGGCAGGATGCTGGCACGGAAGAGGACGCCGGAGGATGTGCGCGGGCCGGCGGCCTCGATGGCGTGTGACGCGAGCGTGATTGATCGGACCTGATCGTCCGCGTCGATCGCATCGGGCGCGAAGCAGGCGATGGTCAGATCGTGCTCTCCCGCGGTACTGGTGGACCAGGCGAGCTGAGGGTTGCTGCCGGGCCATGAGTACGACGCAATATCTGTACCGTCGCCTTGTGCCTGGGTCTGAATCTGGACATGGCGTGCGGCGCTGGGGATGCAGCCGTCGAACCGTGGTGCCTGGTCGGGGTCGTATGAGGCGATGATGTCGTGCATCGCGTCGTCGAACATGCGGGCGGTCTCGCCGGGTTCGCGTTTGGGGTGGCGGAGTGTTACGCTCAAGCTCATGCTCTGGGCATCGCCGCCGGAGAGGCTCATAAAGAACGGCGCGTCGAGTGCGGGATCGGGCTGCTGCTGGGCGGGGTTGGTGGAGATCCCCATGCTCAGCGACATCTGGTCGTGCGAGATGAACATGACGGGCGATTTGGCGCTGGCGACGGCAAGTACGCTGTCGTTGGCGACCGCTTCGTACAGCTCGATGGGCGCATCGGGCAGGTCGGGTTCGATGGGGGCATCGGTGCCGAAGGTTGATCGGAGCTGACCCTGATCGAGCTTGATGATTCCGGCGAGCACATGGTTCTGTGCGGGCTGATCGTGCGCGTCGTCCGGGGAGAGGAGCTTGAAGATCTCAAGGCGTGCGATGAAAGCACAGGTCCATGTGGCGTCGGCGCTGGCCGCGTGCTGGGCGTTGAGCTCGGCAAGCATCGGCTCACGGTTCTGCGTGACCGAAGACACCGGCGGCGTCTGGTTCGCGTCGTAATGGGTCAGGACGGCGTGGAGCAGATCGGCACCGGAACGGGGCGCGAGCAGCACACTGGCGGGTTCGCCTGGGGCGATCGCGTCGATCAGCGCGATCCGGTATCGCCCTTGCTCGATGGCGTAGACGGGTCGGTTGCTGACGATGTCGCGTTTGACCGGGCGGAGTGATTTGCGGATCTCACGCAGGTACTCTGGCTCGACCTTGCAGATCAGCGTCCATCGGGTGTCGATGGACTCGGTGAGCCTCTCGGTGTTGGGGTCGGCGCTCTCGAAGCCGTCCCAGACGACGATGACCTGCTTGCTGAGCAGCGATCGGATGGTGTCGTCCTTGGGTGCCCCGAATGTGTCAGCGAGCGCCTGCCATGCGTGCTCGGTGTGTGTGAACACGCCTGCGAAGGAGAGCATGGTGCGCATCGAGCGTCCCACGGGGCTGAGCAGGACTGCATCGGCGGGGTTCTCGAAGACGGCCGCCGCATCGACGACATCGGGGACATTCTGTAGCGAAGCGAACGCGCCCAGATCGGGCTCTTCGGCGTTAGCGAGCGGGCAGGTGAGTGCGCACACAATCAGTGCACGCGCTGCCCGGGCGATGCGCGAGGAGGCGGAAAGACTCTGGGGTAGCCGTAGCATGGTGCTCAGGGGAGGTCCAGCGGATCATCGACGGGCTTAACGCGCGGGGCGTCGGGCTCGGTGGTCCAGCTTGTCAGGGCGACGCGGTTCATGGGTGCGTCGGCGAGCAGGCCAAGGCGGCTTCGGCGGGTGTTCACGCCAGAGACGCTGGGGCGATGGTTCACGATGGTGTAGACGGCGTAGGCGTGCGTCCCGAGCTGGCCTGCTGGGAAGCGATCGCCTTCGGTAGTCACGACCGATGCGGTTCGGATCTCGACGCCGTAGCGCGCGTCGTTGATGCCCGGACGGTCGAGGCGATCGAAGAGCCCGGCGACTGGAGCGATGGTCGCACGGAGTGCGCCGACCTCGTTGTGGACGCTGTCGACGATCTGGTTGCGGTCCTGTTCGACGGCCAGCTCGATGTCTCTCACGGGCGTCTGCTGGGCGGCGATGGTTGTCAGTCGCGGGTACATCCGCTGGAGCCCCGCGACGGCGAGCAGGGTGGTGAGCAGGGCGGCGCACATCACGACGCGCCCGGCGCGGACCTGCTGGCGCAGCTTGCGCGGGATGAAACGACGGTGGCGGTTGGCCCGTTCGAGCACGCGATCGCTCAGGTCCGGCATGTCGATGGGCATGCGGAGGGCGTTGATGGCGTCTCGGGTATCGTGGAACTCCTGACGCCGCGCGGGATCGTATTGCAGCGCATGCCCGATCTCTTTCTGGATCTGGGCGTCGAGTTCGCCGTCCATGGCCGCGTCGATGAGCGACTCGGGGATTCGACCCGGCGACTGATCACGCATGTCCGGATGGTCCCGTCGCGAGTGGCTCATTGGGCGACCCCCTCAAGTTTGAGGGCGAGCGCCGATTGGTCCTTGAAGAGTACACGCAGGCGTTTGCGGCCGCGGTGCAGGTGGCTCTTGATCGTGCCCTCGGGCATGTCGAGGTGCGAGGCGATGAGCGAGATGGGCCAGTCGAGCTGGTGGAAGAGTACGATGATCTCTCGTTGCTCTTCGCTGAGCGACATGAGCGCCGTTTGGATCGCGTCCTGTTGCACCTGGCTTCGTTCGTCGGTGTAGACGGCTTGCTCGCCCGGGCCTGCGGGGCTGCCCATCGAGCCGACGAAATCGGTGTCGTAGGCGGGGCGGTTCTTGGCCATCGCGTTCATGTAGAGCCGGCGGGCAATGGTAAAGAGCCAGGTGGAGAAGCGGAAACGGAAATCGAAGCGGTGCAGGTTGCCGAGCACACGCACGAAGGCCTCCTGCACGATGTCTTCGGCCACATCGGGGCGTCCGGACATGCGGAGGATGTAGGCGTAGACCGAGCGCTGGTGGGCACGGATGAGATCGCCCGCCGCTTGGCGTTCGCCGGCGATGGCGCGTTCGATCAGTGCTCTTTCTTCGTTTCGGTCCATGGATACCGCCTCGGAGAGTGACTCTGCCTACTGACTATACCACGGCGAAGAGGAGCGGTTGCGTGAGAATCTGGGCTTCTCTGGTCGGATTGGGGTGAATTTTGGACGATTTCTGAGCCCGCAAGCCCGTTCTGAGCCTTGGAATCACTCAGCCCGAGCATGAGTTGACGAAAAAACGCCCCGGCGTCGTGTGAGACGCCGGGGCGGAGGCAGATGATGCTTGTGGTTTCAGGTGGTATGGATCAGGCCGCCCGAGCGGTGGTCTTGGCGGGCTTGCTGGTGGTGACCTTGCGGGTGCGTCCGACGGTGCGCTGGTCCTCGGTGGCGCGGACGGTGGCTTCATCGATCATGCGATCGACAAGTTCGAGCGGATGGGTTGCCCAGAGGTCGGCACCGATTTCCTCGGCCAGACCCTCGGCCCGGTTGAAGACCCCCCCACCGACTACGATCTGGGTGTGCGGGCAAGCGCCGATCTCGTGGAGCGAGTCGATGAGCACGCGGATGTCAGGCAGGTCGCTGGGTTCCGAGCAGAACATGAGCAGGGCGTGGGGCTTCTGCTCTTGAACCGTGGCACGGATCTCGTCGATGGGCAGCCCGCCGCCGGCGAACTGGACCTCGAAGCCCGCGGCCTCGAGCAGATCGACGGCCATCTGTCCACCGAGTTCTGAGCCTTCGGACGGGCCGCAGCATGCGAAGACGCGCCGTCCGAGCGGGGGTGCATCTGATGTGGCGATGAGTTCACGCGAGCTCTGGTCGACGAGGACGCGCAGGAGGCGTGATGCCATGTTGTGTGCGAGCGTGGTGATCTGATCTTCGCGGTGGAGACGCTCGACCAGCTCGTAGGTGGGCCAGAAGAGATCGGTCAGGAGGATCTCCTGGGTGACCCCGGCCTTGACCTGTTCCTGGACGATGGTGCGGGCGTACTGGCGATCCCCTGAGATGAGGGACTCGAACAGGCGTTCGATCAGGATCTCTGCGCTCATGGTGAAAACTCCGAAGTGGCATGCCCCGCACGAGATTGCGGGAGTAGGTTGTGTGTGGCCGCGTATCACGCCGCGGCTGTGCCGAGAGCTATCGAGCAGATGACAATCGGATCAGGAGCACCGCAAAGAGAAAACATGTGTGTACCCCTTGACCCGTTTGCGGGGGTCTGTGTGGTGTTCTTCTCGGACCATCATGGTCCGATGCGCGATATGGGTCCGAGAATGTGTGGGGTCGAAGCTTGCGCGATCGGGTGGCGTTCGGAGGTGGATTGCCCCAGAAACGAAGGATCAGGGCTTGATCGCGCGGTAGAGATTGCAGATGCCCATCGTGAGGGGCTTGGACCAGATCTGGTCGAAGCCGGCGGTGCGGCAGGCCTGGTGCATCTCATTTCGGGACTTAAAGGAGGACACCGATCGTGGGAGATACTTGTACGCCCCGGAAGTATCGCGGGCGATCCAGGTGGCGGTTCTGGGCATGATGGTGCCGCAATAGAAGGTATTGAACCACCGCATGGGCGGGAAGCTGGGCTGCCCGAACTCAAGGATCATGAGTCGACCGCCCGGCTTGAGCACGCGGAAGAACTCCCCCATCGCCTTGTCGGGGTCCTGGACATTGCGGATGCCGAAGGCGATGGAGACCACATTGAAGGATTGGTCTTCAAATGGCAGCTGCTGGGCATCGGCCTGCTGGTACTCGATTCGTTCCTGCAACCGGTTGTGCAGGTGCTCGCGTTTGTGACGCGCAATTTCGAGCATGTTGGGCGTGTAGTCGCTGCCCACGATGTGCTCGGCTCGCGAATAACGGGCGAAGGCCTGGGTCAGGTCGCCGGTGCCGCAGGCGCAGTCGAGGACTCGATCGCCGGGCTGGACTTGGGCCTCAAGGACAGCTCGTTTCCGCCAGGCTGTATCTCGCCACAGGGAATGGAGGCGGTTGTTGAGGTCGTAGGAGCGGGCGATGGCGTTGAACATCGCACGGACCTTCTCATGCTTTTCGCTGTTCTCGTGCAGCGAATCGAGTTCCTGATCCACCCACGCGGGCTTGGAGGTATCTGGGATCTGGGTTTGCAGGGTGGGCTCGGGCATGGAACAATAATGGTAGGGCCCCACGGTTTGAGGGATGGGGCGTACGCGGCGTGGATTCGTGCCCGCCGCCGAGTAGATGCGAAAGGATGAGCGATGACATTGAGAATGACCCGCCTGATGCGTGCGATGATGCTGGTGCTGCTCGGGAGCGTGATGCTCGCGCCGGTGGGCTGCACGACGAACCCGGCGACGGGCAAGAAGTCGTTCACGCTGTATTCGTGGGAAGAAGAGAAGCAGATGGGCGCCGAAGCGGCCGCGGGGCTGGCTGCGGAGTTCGGCGGCGAGGTCGAGTCGGCGATCCCCAGCGACTATGTCGCCGAGGTGGGCATGAAGCTCGTCGCGGGCATCGAGGACGGCGTGCCGCCGCTCGATTGGGAGTTCACGCTGCTCAACACGAGCGTGATCAACGCGTTTGCGCTTCCGGGTGGCAAGGTGTTCTTTACGCGTGGTCTAGCGGAGCAGCTCAGTGACGAGGCGGAGATGGCGGGCGTGCTCGGGCACGAGATCGGCCATGTCACGGCGCGCCACGGCAACCAGCGGATCAGCAAGCAGATTGGTTTCAATGTCGGGCTTGCGCTGGGGGCAGTGGCCGTCGGTGTAGCCGATGACGACACTGCGGTCGGTCGGTATGGCCAGGTGGCGATCCCTGGGCTTGCGATCGGTGGGAATCTTGTGCTGCTCAAGTACGGGCGCGACGACGAGAGCGAGGCGGACATGCTGGGCATGAGGTACATGGAGCGCGCCGGGTATGACCCGAGCGGGCAGCTTCGTGTGATGGAGGTGCTCGAGGCCGCATCATCCGGCGCACGCACGGTCGAGTGGCTCGCGACGCACCCGTACCCGGAGACGCGCATCGAGCGGATCAACAAGATCCTCGCGGAGCAGTACCCCAACGCCGGCGATCGCAGCGTGTATGTGGTGAACGCTTCGGAGTATCAGCAGAAGATGCTCAACCCGCTGAGCAAGCTGGCCCCGGCGGCGGATGCGCAACAGAGTTCGCTGCTGCTCCAGCACCCGGCGCTGTGGTGCGGACAGTGCCGGGTTGCTGGTGTGGAGTGATGCGTACAGGAGCCATCGCATGAAATGAGCGAGGCAGTCGCTACACGGTTCATGTCATGCGAGAGCAGTTGTCAACCGACACGACCGCTCCGACACTCCGATCAGAACGCGCGAGACGATCGCCGTGATTGCTGTCAGCGAGCCGTTGCGGATCGTAACCGATTTCCAGGAGTTGATCACTTCGGCGTTGGGCATGCACCCGCACGAAACCGGCTCCGGAGGCGGGCTGATCCAAAGCCCCGCGGCGTAGACGGTCATCGCAAGCAGAAATAGTGATAGTGCGAGCGAGCCGAAGGCGGATGCACGAAGCGATGTGGTCACCGCCCAGAGCATACCGCCGCCGAGGATCACTTCAATCACCGGCACACTCCATGCAACATACGAAAGTGACCAATCGGGCATCAGCTCATGGGCCTCGACCGCAGCGAGAAAAGTCTCAAAGTTCGTCAGTTTCATCAGCCCGAGCATCAGCACAATAATGCCCGCGATGGCCAACACCGAGCGGCTCGCAAGACTGAGCAGGGATTGCACATTCATTGCGTGCGTCCCTTTCGGATCAACTGAGCGATAGCAATCAGGAAGACCAGCACGCCGGCGATGATGAGGGGCGTGCGGTAAGTTCGAGTCAGCGGGTCGTTAAACGGTTGGGTTGACTGTGTTTGTTTGTCCTGAACCCATTCGCCGTCGTCATTCTGGACATACCCACTGCTCAATGCGTTGAGTTTCTGATCGGCCTGAATGCGGTACGATATCGCGCGCTGAAACACTTTCTTGGGCTCAAACTCTGCGAGATCTGCCTGATCATCGACGAAGGTGCGGACTCGGTTCATCGGCTCTGGTTGCACGATTCGTCCGACGGTGGTGCCTTCCCAGTCATACTCGGTGATCGGGGAGTCTTCGGAAACAGTCCACCTCTTGCTGAGTACATGTCCGGTTTGATCGTCGATTCGCAGTTCCCAAGGGGCGCGGTCGTTGATGTTTGCGGGATCGACAGCGTGATACAGCACACGCCACACCCCATCCGAACCCAGTTCCGCATCGACGATCATCTCGGGTTGCGACCGCATGGCGATCAGGTAGCATCGCGGGATGTTGTTGGCGATGGCAACCAACTCTGCGAAGTAGGGTTCCATCACTCCCACTTCGGTGTCATCGACATCTGCCTGGTAGAGATTTCCGCTGAGATCTCTGCCGCCGCAACCGGTCTGTGAGGCAACGAACCATGCACCGGATGCGGAATCGTAACCCGCAGTAGTGATTCCTGCTCGCGCCCCCACTGCTTCATAGGTCACGATGATCGCACCCGCACCCTTCGGAACGAGCCTATCCAGCTCGCCTACAAAGTGGGCACGCCTAACTTCCTCCACTTTTTGCGCACTTGAGTTGCCAGTGAATCCCAACATGACCACAACTGCGCAGAGACAACGATTGAATATAAATGATTGATTCATTTACTCGACCCCGCCATCATCACACTCGCCCCCACAAACGGGAACCTGAATAGGCGAGTTGGCATAAGTGTCGATAACCGCGGATCCACCTGGTCCTGGGACCGTAGCGTAACAGCAGCTTCCGTTCGCCAACTTGCCCACGAATATAGCGCCATCAGGAGGCGTCATGCTGCAAGGGATATTCGCCCACGAACCCTGACTTCCAATATCGATCAAGCGACAAGTTGCATCACGCAAGTTCTTGCCTAACAGCATGGGGCCGGTACTCAGAGCTCCGGTTTCACAGCTAATAACCATTGATGTTTCTGCGCCGCACGGCGTGCCGCCGTCTGGCTCTTCGAGGTCGTGTGTGTAACTGCAGCACTCTACAACGACTGGAGTGACTTGAGCTATGATTGAATCAACCAAGCACGATGCAGCCAATGCACTCGCGATACTCGTGAGTTTCATTCTCATCCTTTCTGTTAGCGATCCTGGCCTTTGACACCGAACCATGTTGCTAGTACTGGTGTTCCTATTCCGTTTTCCTGATGCAGCGGACGCCCACCATTAAAAAACTGCCAGTGTCCTTTGATGATCGATGTATCCGCATTGGCGACCGGGAACTCCCAGAGATCTACGCAACAGAACGCATAGTAATCATGTGGCAACGGGCGCCCATCCAAGCCGTCGTGATAGCGGTTCTCGCCACGAAATAACAATCCTTTAAGTGACGGAAACGTCACAGACGACGATCGCACCGGAACTGGGCGAGCTTCGTTGTATGGAACCGTGTGTCCTGGTTGCATGAGTCGCCAGTCGTAAAGCATCGCCGCAGACATATAGATTGAGAATCCGACACCGTTCTCGTCTGAACGATGGTCGGCTTGTGTAACGCTGTCAAAGTATCTTCCGTGAATCATCGCGTTCACCCACCGCGGTGCGACGATCACGGGGTGTCTCTGAATATTTGGAAACGGGTATATATCCTGATGATCCTGTGTATACAGGGCGATCATCATGCTGTTGTCACGCAGTCGCACCATGTCACGCGAGAGCTTGGCCGTGGAGTAAGCTCCGCCGAGGGCAGGCAGGATCAGCCCGGTCAGCACCATGAGCACGCCGAGCACGGCGAGGAGTTCAATCATGGTAAACGCACGCACGAATGAATATTTATACCGCGTCTTCCTATGAGTATTACCCGCATACTTCATGCACCCCAACCTATATGAGAACAGCAGCTTGAACAACCCCCCCCGCGGTTTTTCTATAATATTTGGATACTCGTACCCAGCCCCCCGAATTTGGCGGCATGACGAATGGGCTTAAAGTGCGGAGATATATGTCATTCGGCGCGCCAGAAGCGTTCCCAGTTGGCGTGGCTGAAGTTGGCGATGTCGTCGTCGCCCCATCCCTTGGCGATGAGCGCATCGGTGATGAGCGTGAGGTCGGATGGGGTGTTGATGCCTTCCGGGAGGCCGTCGGCGCCGAAGCCGCCGTCCATGTCGGAGCCGAGCCCGATGTGTCGGGTGGAGCCGGTGAGCTCGCAGATGTGCTCGATGTGTCGGACGCAGTCATCGATCGGAGCACGCTGACCCTTCTTGAGGTTGGGCGTGATGAAGTCGCCGAGCAGGTTGAGCCCGATCACCCCCCCACGGCGCGCGATCTCTTTGATGGTCTCGTCGCTCTGGTGGCGCTGGTTGGACTGGCTGTCGGGGTTGCCCATCAATGCGCGGCAGTTGCTGTGCGAGGCCATGACGACGGCGTCGGTCGCCTCGAAGAGTTCATCGACACTGCGCTGCGAGAGGTGCGAGAGGTCGTGCACGACACCCAGCTCGTCCATGCGTTTGATCAGCTCGCGCCCGAGCTTGGTGAGCCCGTTGCCCGGCTTGGTGTGATCGGTGCCGTTGCCGCCGGCGTAGCGGGACTGGTGCCACCAGGCCATGCCGATGGCGACAACCCCGAGATCGACCCACTGGTCGAGATCGTCGGGCGAGGTGATCGGATCGGCGCACTCGACGAGCACGCCGAGGCGGAGCGGCGCGTTGCTTGGTTCTGTGGGCCGCCCACGGAGCGGCATGCGTGCGATAAGTCCCGCGTCGCGCCAGGCGCGGTAGAGCAGGAGCTGGCGCATGCCGGCGCGGTAGGCGGCGTCGGCATCGCCGAAGGGGTAAGTGAATGCCCCAGACTCGGAGTCGGCCTTGACCGGATCGATCGCCTCGGTGAAGACGGTCCCCAGGCAGGCGGTGACATGGCCATCCCGCAGCGAGGGAAGGGTGACGGCGGCGGGCTGGTAGCGGCCGCGGCAGTCGTTGAGCTCGGCGTGCATGTCCCGCCCGTTCTCGGCGAGGTAGGCGAGGTCGAGGTGGGCGTCGAACCAGTGCATGCGTGCTCCCGGAATGCTGATGGAAATGCGGCGGGTGGAATCCCAATGAGGGGGATGCGATACCATAGACCATGCAATCCACAAGCACCCAGAGGGACTCCATGATGAAAACAACGCTGAACCGATACCACCACCACCGGAACCGACGCGGAAATCTGCTCGTGGGGTGCCTGGCGGTGCTCGCCGTCGTCATTGTGCTCGGCATCATCGCGACGGTCTTCGTGGTGCGTTCATACCGCGGCTGGGTTGCGACGGGGATCGAGAAGGGCGTTGACGCGACGCTGGTCGAGCTTGAGATTGATGACTCGGAGCAGGAGCAGATCAGGGGGCATGTGGCGACGCTGCTTGAGAAGTACAAGACCAAGCAGATCGATAATGTTCAGTTCTTCGGTGTCTTTGAGAAACTGGTGGACTCGCCGCTCGTCGCCGCCGCGATGGTCGGCGTGATCGACAAGCTGTACATCGATGATTCCGGGCTCAGCGAAGATGAGAAGACGCACGCGGCCGTGCAGCTTCGACGCTACGCGATGGGGCTATCACAGAAGGACATCAGCGCCAATACGCTGGAATCGGTCCTCGCCTCGGTGAGCACGGACACACCCGACGACAACGACATCCGCATGCAGTATCAGGCCGGGCCCGGCGGCACGACCGAGTACGCGCTGCGTTCACAGGACGAAGTGAGCGACGATGATCTGCGTGAACTGATCGCCCAGGCGATGGCCGAGGCGGACAAGGCGGGCATCGAGGCGAACCCGGCGGAGATTGACCTGTCCGATACGATTGGCGTGGCGATGGCCAACGCGCTGGGCGAAGACCCGGCAGACTGGGTACCGGGGTACGAGCTTCCGGCACCAGCTGCTTCAAACGACGATTCGGATGCAGACACCGATCCGATGAGCGAACCCGAAGAGCCCGCGGACGACCAAGGCCCGTAAGACGGATCTGTTAGAACTTATTGATGAGCAGTGCTGCGAGGCGGTCGATCCAGAGCGCCAGCAGCACGCTTGTCGTGATGGTCAGGATCGGGTGGCGAAGGAGCAGTGAACGCAGTTGCGTCGCCGGAAGCGTGCCTACTTGAGTGCTCGGGAACGGCCGTCCGTTCTGGTGTTGGCGGGGCTCGGCGTTGAGGAAGCACTTGAAGTCGAGCATCAGCATCTCGCGGTCGGTGTAGGGGCGAAGCTTGATCTCGGTGATGCCCTGGTGCGCGGCGGTGTCGTAGGCCTCGCGCTCGGTGCGGGCGCTGATCTGGAGCGATCGGGACTCGTATGACTGCGTGTCGCGTCCGGTGGCTTGGTAGAAGGGCATCTGGACCTCCGTGTCGTTTGAAGAGGCTACCACGGCGGTTGTGATTCTGCACACCACAATGAAAAAGCACACCCCGATGTGGGGTGTGCTTTGGTTGAAAATCCCTGTGAATTCGTTAGTTATCCACGGCGGCGACGCGCACCGAGGAGCCCCAGGGCCGCGAAGGCGGCCAGTGGCCCGGGCGTGGGTGCCACGCCGGTGACGACGACATTGTCGATATCAGCGCCGTATACGCCACCCGAGATCCCCTCGAAGGCGAGGGTCGCCGAGGATCCGTTGCCGACGAAAGTCCAGGTGATGCGTTCCCACGCGGGGTTCTGGGCCGTCGAGCCGGCGGCCACATAATCAAACTCGAACTCGGCGCTCTGACCGGCCGCCGAGACCTCCATGACCTTGGGGGTCGGGCCGCCGTACATGTTGGCCGAGAGGTCGAACTCGACGGTATAGAGCCAGCCGCTGATCGTGCTGAATGTCTGGGCGATCCCTCCACCGCTGCTGACATTGTTGAGATCGATGCTGCGGGTGCCGTCGGACGCCGCGAGGACGGTGCCCATGTAGTCGATGCCCGCACCGATGGTGGTCCATCCGGTGATTGAGGCATCACCGCCCCCCAAGGGGATCCAGGCCCCACCCGGGTTGAGGTTGGACTCTTCGAACGAGCCGTTGACGATGAGGTTGGCGTTCGCTGCACCAGTGAGCACAGCGATGCACGCAGTTGTGATGCGTACCTTGTTCATTGATGTTTCTCCTATTGGAACAATGAAAAATGGGATATCCCTGCCACGGAAAATGACCGTGGAGGCGGGGGATGATATACCCCAGAACTGGGGATCAGCACATGAAAATGGGCGATGATCAGGGCGTTTTCGCCCGATAACAGTCAACCGTGAAGGAAGTGTTGGCTAGGTGGTCGGCATCTCGAAGAGAAACAGCCCGACAGCGGCCAGAGCCATCGACATCAAGAACCATACTGCAGTGTATTTGATCGGTTCGGGTTGGGCCTGTTTCTCGAACACGGGTCGGAGCGTCCGCCGAGCGGCCACCATGCTCGCGATGCCGAAGACCGCGAGCAGCCAGCGGGGTGAGCCGAACATGATGAGACTCTGGGCATCGCCGACGGGGTAGGCCGCGCCGAGACCGATGTAGAGCCCGTTGGCGAGCAGGACGAAGGCCGCGATGATGCGGAGCGAGAAGCGGAAGCCAGGCAACACACGCGAGAGCAGCAGCGGGATGCCGGCGCCGATGATGACGCCGAGGAGCGGCCCGCCCCAGGCCGCGATGAGCGGGTGGGGCGTTGAGCGGAACTGCGTCATGGAGAAGGTGCGTGGGTCGAGGATGACGCGTTCGATGGTCGCGCCGGATGCGAGCCCGGCGATAATGTGACCGAGCTCGTGGGTCCATTGCATGTAGAGCCAAGAGAAGGCGAGAGTGACAAGAACTCCCACCATTGTCGTATTGAAGCGACCCGGACTCTGTTGTTCACCTTTCACATGCACCAGATATGGATACGCAAGCACCCGGTCAGGGATCCGATGATCGCCACAGGTATCGCGGCAACGATGATCCCGAGGGCGATGGTGCTGATCGGGGCTCGCTGCAAACGGGACTGCTCCTTGATGTCAACCTCGTCCTCGTACAAACTGGCATCGATACGCATTGTGTGGAGTGCCGCGCCGTCCGTGGAAAGTTCTTCGATCTCAACATCGGCAGTCTTTGAGATCCCACGCTTATACGCGATACTCAATGCTATCTCAGAGTCGTGCGCATCGACGACCTCTTTGCGGCTTTGACGGCGTCTATCCTTGCCTGTAATGCGGTACTTAGGCATGTGCTTAGTCTAAAAGATTGAAACCAAGTTTGAGAAGCAGTTCTTGTTGTAGCTCTGGATCTTGAGTCGATTCGAGCGCTTCGAGTTCAACCATTTCGGCCGTCCCGAGCTCTGTGCAGTACTCCCGAAAGCTCCATTGCTCAGCTTCAGTCGCGTTCTCCTGTTCCGACTGCCACATCTGCTTCAAGTTCGAGTAAACAGCGAACCTGCCGCAGAAGTGCTCATCGCCAACCAGGAGCGTCCCGTCCTTCATTCTTGCAACGGCCTTGCTCGCGATGATGCCTGCGTGCGTATCGCGATAGTCGATGGCGATCCAGTTGCCCTGCTCTTCGCCGAGCATCGCACCGAGACCTGATAGTGAGTTACTCAGTTCGGTGTATGAATCTGTCGCTGTCAGCTGGGCCGTCAGCTGGGATTCCCAGTCTGATTTCATCGATGAGGTCAGGAGCCAGTATGCGAGCCACGGGCCCGAAATGATGAGCACGACCACTGCGAGCAGGATCCCCAAAGCACGGAACGCACCCTTCACACGCTCACCACCGCCGGCTCATCACTCGTGATGATCTCGGCCTCGGTCTTTTCGAGGACTTCCTCAACCGTCACACCCGGGGCGAGCTCGGTGAGCTTGAAGCGCTTCTTTGCTTCGTCGAACTCGAGGACGCACAGATCGGTGATGATCATATCGATGCAGTTCTTGCCGGTGAGCGGCAGGTTGCATTCCTTGAGGATCTTGGGGGAGCCGTCCTTGGCGCAATGGTCCATGGTGACGACGACCTTCTTGACGCCGGCGACGAGGTCCATGGCGCCGCCCATGCCCTTGATCATCTTGCCGGGGATCATCCAGTTGGCGATGTCGCCCTCCTGGGATATCTGCATAGCGCCGAGGATGCACATGTCGATGTGCCCGCCGCGGATCATGGCGAAGGACTGGGACGAGGCGAAGGAGGACGCGCCGGGGACGGCCGTGATGGTCTGCTTGCCGGCGTTGATGAGGTCGGCATCGACCTTGTCCTCGGTCGGGAATGGGCCGATGCCGAGCAATCCATTTTCAGACTGCAGCCAGACCTGCATCCCCTCGGGGATGTGGTTGGCGACGAGCGTGGGCATCCCGATGCCGAGGTTGACGACGAAGCCGTCGTGGAGTTCCTTGGCGGCGCGTTTGGTGATTTCATCGCGTGTGAGTGGCATGTAGGGATTATAGACGATGCCTGAAAGCGCGTCGGCGGGCACGCTCACAACCCCATAGGACCAAGATAATGAATATCAGTGTCCCGATGACGGTGCCAATAACCAACCGCCCTAGGAGACGGGCGCCTGCCGTCATGTCTACGCTGGCAAAGTCACCGACCGGGATGAGGGCTGGACTCTCCACACCTCCCAAGTCATTGAGAACCTTCTCCCACTCCGCTTTGTCCATGAACGGCTGGTACTTGTCGCGAGCAGTGTCGATGATGAAGTAGGCACGGATGCGTTGATCTCTCCGGTGATGGTCGTGATAGACACCGTAAAACAGATCGCTCTCAACTTGGCACTTCAAGATGGAAAAGTGTCCATCTCCGATGCGCTCTCCGTTGCTGTCCTCAACCCATGTCTCTTCCCAGTCCCAAGACGAGAGGGTGTAGCCGTTTGGGAGCCCAACGCTGTCCGGGCCATCATTGCCGCACCCGAACGCCCCGGAGAACATGATCAGCAACCAGAGCGTGATCGCGAGAGTGCCTGTTGGTGAAAGCCAGTTACTCATACGGTTTCAGCCTGACGATATTGGCGGGCTCGACGATGCTGACGGAACCCAATGACACAAGCTCCGATCCAGAGGGATGCGAACAGCAACATGACTGCTCTGAATACCGCTTTTTCTCTGCGGAGGTCGCCATGCGACTTGAGGTCTGTGTTGAAAATATAGTGTTGAGCGAGTTGCCGCTCCCATTCATCACGCGATGTGAATCCCTCAATAGATCTCGATGAGGTGTTGAGGATGAACCAGTGATACCGGTCGCCATGTGATGGACTTTGCTGAGATCGCCCGTAGATATACCAGTCTTGCCAATTCAAATCGATGACATTGAGTTCTTCGATCTCATGACCGGCAGGATCGAAAATCCAGCCGCCACGATCGCCCTCAAATATGACTTTGTAATTATCAGGCAATCCGACTGTTGTGTCATTGAGTCCACAGCCGAACACTCCCGTATTCAGGATCAACACCCAGAGAATGATTGCGATCGCGCCCGATGTGGTTCGCCATTCCTGCATGGGTGATATACGACCACTCGCGTGCCTGGTTCTTTACATAAAAAGAAACGGGGACGACCAGTTGCTGGCCGCCCCCGTCGCGTCGATGGTCCGATCGCTGAGTTTGTCGTTGGTCAGCTGGAAACCGCTGTCCCCTGCAGCTGGTAGCCCTTGTTCTCCCAGCCCTTCACGCCGGGGGCGTAGTCCTGAACATTGGTGAAGCCGGCGTTCTCGAGCTGTTCGGCCGCCCGTTCGGAGGCATCGCATTCCCTGCTGGCGCAGTAGACAACAACCGGCGTGTCCTTGGTCTGGACATGGCTGCTGATGCGATCGGTGAAGTTGTCACCCCCGACAGGGATGTTGATCGAGCCGGGGATGTGCTTCGCCTCGTAGTCGGACTTGTCGAGGACATTGACAACCGGGCCGCGCCGATCGGCGGCGATGAACTGTCTGAGCTGGTCTGCGTCGATGGTTTTCATGGTGTTGCTCCTTTCAAATCTCAAGGCATACACATACTGCCCTCTGCGCACGAAGCAGCGATGAAGGCAAAATGAAACTGCGTTGAGAAAGCACACCACCAAACGGGGGAGTTATGAGCAGCCGCAGCCCGAATCGCCGTCCTTACACGCGTCGCTCTTCTTCTGTGCGGACACGGTCAGGTTCGTTCGCTTGCCCTTTTTGCGGGGCACGAGCACGCGGTAGAGCACGAACAGCGCGACGATCGCGACGATGGTCACGACCCAGAACTGCCAATCGGTCCACGGCATCGCTTACCCCCCCACCATCAGCGCGATGTTATACGCGGCCAGCGCCCCTGCGTAGGCCACGAAGGACATCCAGCCCAGCTGCAGGAAGGCCCACCGCCATGCGCCCGATTCCTTGGCCGTGACGACGGTGGTCGGCAGGCACAGCGAGGCGAAGACATAGAACACGAGCAGCGACCAGGCCGTGGGCGTGTTGAACATCAGCGTGCCGTCCTTGCGGCGGGCGTTTTCGATGAGGAACAGCACGCCCTCTTCGTCGATATCGTCGTAGCCCGCGACCTGGATGGCCATGGTCGAGACGAAGACCTCGCGAGCGGCGAAGCTGGCGAGCACGCCGACGGTGAGCTGGTCGTTGTAGCCCAGTGGCGCGAAGACGGGCTGGACGAAGCCGCCAATCTGATCGAGGAATGTCTTGTAGCTGGGCAGCGATTCCTTGAAGAGCTCGAGCTGCTCGGCGTTGAACCGTTCGGCCTCGGCGACCTCCTGTTCGCTCATATGCGGCCCAATCTGTGTCTGCACCAGCGTCGGAGTCTCATACTTGGGATAAGCACCCAGCCACCAGAGCACGATCGAGATCGCGACGATGAGCGTGCCGGCCTTCTTGAGGAAGACCATGCCGCGGTCGTAGGTGAGCAGGAGCGCGGACTTGAGATCGGGGATGCGGTAGCTGGGCAGTTCCAGGGCCATGGGGCGTGATCGCCCCTTCAGGATGGTTCGGCGTGCGAGCAGCGAGGTGAGCAATCCCCCACTGGCACCAAGCACATAGCAGCCGGTGAACGCGATGGCCTGCATGCTGGGCCGGGCGGGAAAGAGGATCCCGATGAGCAGGACATAGACGGGTATGCGGGCGGTGCAGCTCATGAATGGCGCAATGAGGATCGCGGCCAGTCGGTCGCGTCGGTCGGGGATGGCACGAGTCGCCATGATGCCGGGGATCGCGCACGCGTGCGATGAGAGCAGTGGTACGAAGGCGTGCCCCGAGAGCCCGAACGGGCGGAGCAGGCGATCAATTACGAAGGCCGCCCGTGCGAGGTAGCCGGTGCCCTCGAGCAGCGCGAGCAGGAAGAAGAGCAGGCAGATCTGCGGGAGGAAGATGACGGTGCCGCCGACGCCGGCGATCACGCCATCGACGAGCAGGTCCTTGATCGCGCCATCGGGGAGCAAGCTCCCAACCCAGCCGCCGAGTACGCCGAACCAGCCATCGATCCAGTCCATGGGGTAGGCGGCGAGCTTGAAGATCACATAGAAGAGCCCGGTCATGACCAGCGCAAACGAGCAGACGCCGAGGATCGGGTGGGTGAAGGCGCGATCGAGGCGGTCGGTCACATGGTCGTCGTCGAGCGTGTCCAGCGGTGCGCAGGCGTTGAGGTAGACATCCTGCGACCATCGCTCGATGCCCTGCTGGTCGCTCGGTGCGGATCGGTCTGGGACTCGGGCATTGCGGAGCGCGTGCATCAGCTCGTCGATGCCCTCGCCGGTGCGTGCGGAGCAGACGACGACTTCGCAGCCGAGCATCTCGCTGAGGCGTTTGGCGTCGATGCCGATGCCGCGTCGGCGGGCGGCGTCGATCATGTTGACGGCCACCACGGTCGGCAGTCGCCGATCGATCGACTCGGCGACGATCGTGAGGTTGCGCATCAGATTGGTGGCATCGAGCACGACGAGCAGCGCGTCTGGCTTGTGAGCTTCTTCACCGCTGGGTGCGGCGGTACCGTCGAGGCACTGGGCGCAGACGCGGGACTCGGAGAGATCGAGGTTGAGCGAGTAGATACCGGGGAGATCGATCAGGACCGATTCGATCGTGGCGTCGGCTTCCTTGCGGGTGATGTGCGCGACGCGGGCTTCCTGGGTGGTGCCGGGGAAGTTGGCGGTCTTGGCGCGGATGCCGACGATGCGGTTGAAGAGCGTGGTCTTGCCGACATTGGGGTTGCCGAGCACGGCGATGGTGCGATGACGCGTGATCGGGCTGGACGCGGGGCTTTCGCTGCTCATCGCGCTGGGGACCGATCAGTTCGAGTGCGGCGTGACCATGACGCGCGAGGCGATGTCTTTGGCGAGCCCGATGCGGCACCCGCCGCCGCACGCGCCGCTGAGCGACACGATGCACGGCTCGCCGAGGCGACACATCTGGATCGAAGCGTCGGGGCGGAGCCCCATCGCACGCAGCATCTTGCCGTCCTGCTCGTCGAGATCGGCGGCATTGACCGTTGCACGCTTGCCGCGCGGGAGCTGGGTCAGCGGAATTGAGACCGCTTGGCTCATGGTGTTCTCGGTCGTGCTGTGTGTCTGTTGCGTCATGCTCACCCCGGCTCATCGCCCTGAAATGGGCTTCTGCCAAGAGAGTTTACGCTTGTTGAGACTCAATCGCAAGAAATCCGAAGAGAATTCACAGCCTGGGGCGGTATCAACGCTCGTCGCTGACGACCGGCTGGAAGCTCATGCAGTAGCCCGCGCGCCAGATCGGATAGATCACCTCGCAACGGAAGCCTACATAGTCACTCGGGTCCCAACCGAGGCGATCGAAGAAGAGGCGGGTGAGCTCAGAGTGCCGGGGGTGCAGCTTGGTCTGGGCCCGGGCGAGCCCCTCACCGAGCAGTTCGAGGCGGGGCGGAGAGGGGTAGCGGGTGATCCAGCGCTGCCCGCCGGGCGATGAGAGGTTGGGATACCAGAGCTGGGCATCAATCGTCGGTCGCACCATCCGTTCGAGCTCTCGATGGAGATACACATCGAAGATGAGCTGGGCGGTCGGGCAGTTGACAAGCGACCAGACTTCATCGAGCGTGACCTTGCCGGTCTGCGGATCGGTGAAGGGGTGGTTGGCTCGCATGGCGGTGATGACATCGAGGGTCTGCGGGCCGTCGAGTTGGGCCGGGTCGATGACCTGGACGAGGTTGTCGGCGCTGCCCTGCGAGCTGACTGTCGGCAGCGGGTGCGTGGTGAACTCCTTGATCAGCGCCTGTGGTGTGTTGCCCTCGGGCTTGGAATCATCGAGCAGGTCGAAAGAGCGATTCTCGGGGTCATCCCACTGGAGGGTGTCGCCGGCCCGGATGACGACGGGCATGCCACCGGGCACGATGGTGGTCTGCAGGAGCCCGGATGCGAGGGCACGCTGGAGGACCTCGGGGTTCTCTGGCGATCGTCGGAAGGCGTAGAGACTGATGCCCGTCTGGGCCGAGCGCCCGGTGACGCCGATGGCCGATCGGAAGAGCGCTTGCCGCTGTTCGATGGCGCCAAGACCGTGCTCGCTGTCGGTGCTGTCGGGGGCGTTGATGCGGGCTGCCAGCTTGGTGTGCGATCCCGCGAGGGTATTGATGAGCTGGTCGAACTGGGTGACGGCGATCTGGGCGATCTCGATGGATTGTCTGGGGAGGCCGACGGCTTGCATGGCTTCGAGCATCTGTTCGAGGCCTTTGACGCCGGGCAGCTTGACGAGGGTCTGGGTGCTGGGGAGCTGATCTCGCAGGGCGTGGGCGACACGCTGGGTGGTGTTACGGACGATGCCCAGATGCTTGGCCATGCCCGAGCCGGACTGGACCGATTCGGGCAGCTGGGCCACGAGTGTCCCAAGGTCGGAATGGAGGCGGGCCGCGACCCGCTCGCACAGGGCGCGTTCATCGCTGGTGAGCGGCTTGGGGATCGAGCGGGGCTTGGGCGTCACAGCGGCATCGGGCATGACTCGCACCATACCCGTTGGGGGCACCGCGGTGTGATTTGAAATCGGAATATGTGGCCCAAGATTGGTTGGGGTCATGTTTTCTCGTTCTGAAATCGTGGATTTTGGGCTCCCAATGATGATTCAGCGTGAGCACCGGATCTTTTTTGCCATCCTAAATGATTTCACTGTTGATTTCAAGTCAGTTTTCAATATATTGATCTCAATGAAATGGAACGCGCCGCGTGTGCAGGCGTATGGACAAAGCGTCAACGGGGTCCAGGAGAACACGATGCAGAAGGCAACACAGGCAGGAATCATCATCGTCGCGCTGAGCGCACTGAGCGGCATGGCCGCGGCGCAGTCGGTTGTTCGGCTGATGCCCCTGTCGAGCGGCGATGCGTTCGCCGAGGATATCAATGACAATGGCGAGGTCGTCGGGCAGTCGATGCTCGCGGGCTTTGGGATGCGCCCCACGCGATGGGATGCGGCGGGCGTCGCGACCAACCTCGGGCTGCTGAGCGGCAATGTCACCGGCAACGCGTACGCGATCAACAACAACGGCGTGATCGTGGGCGTGAGCGAGGACAGCAACGGCATGGGCTACGCGACGCTCTGGGACGGGCGCGGCGGCGTGGTTGATGTGCATTCGGCGCTGGGTGCGACGGGCACCTCGGTTCCGTGGGATATCAATGACGATGGCGTGATCGTTGGTCAGGCCAAGATCACCGCGGGCATCTTCCCTCGCGGCTTTGTGTGGGATCAGGTGAACCCGGCCCAGCAGGCGGGGACCGACCTGTACCCAGGCGGCGCGAACTACGGCATCAACAACGCCAGCGACCTGGTCGGCAGCGGGTTCTTCTTCGGCGATCCGGACGATGCGCTGCTCGCGGTGCCCGATGGACGCGGCGGATACGACTACCCGCTGATCAACCCACTCGGGTTCTGGTTCTCGCAGGCGCGGGCGATCAACGACAATGGCATGATCATCGGTCACTCGGGCTACGGCTCGACCACCGCGACCTGGAACGCCTGCATCTTTACCGGTAATGACCGCGACCCCGTCATGACGCTGGGCACGCTTCCCGGGCTCGACACCTCCGAGGGTGCCGACGTCAACGATAGCGGGATGGTGGTTGGCTACGCGTGGGACGGCACCGGCGGGGGCATGGATCCTCGCGCCTGGGTCTGGGTCGACGGCACCATGTACGACCTCAACGACTTCCTGAGCGAGGGCGCTGAGTTCGAGATCCTCTCGCGTGCCACCGGCGTGAACAACAACGGCGACATCGTCGGCTGGGGACGACTGCTCGACGGGAGTGTCGGCGCGTTTCTCATCGAGGGTTTCGCGCCACCCGCGGACTGCCTGGCGGACCTCAACGGCGACGGCGTGCTCGACTTCTTCGATGTGAGCACCTTCCTGAGCCTGTTCAACGCCCAGGACCCGTCGGTCGACTTCGATCGCAATGACTCGTGGGACTTCTTCGATGTGAGTGCCTTCCTCGGCGCGTACAACGCGGGCTGCCCCTGATCTACACACACTCGGCATTCAACACGACTCAAGGAGATTGACATGATTCAGAAGAGAACAACCATCGCGATCGCTCTGGTCGCGCTGAGCAGCGGGCTGGCGGTCGCCGGCGGCTACACCGGCTTTGAGAACCTCAGCGAGGGCTTCGCCGGCGCATCGTTCAGCGACGGCGGCATCACTTTCTTCGGGATGAACAACGACTCGGGGCTCAACCCGGACGGCTCGACCTACGAGCCGGGCGAATACGGGACCGACTTCATCATCGAGAACGCCACGCTGGCGATCAACGATTTCCCCGGCACCCTGAGCGGCACCAATGTGCTCAGCTGGGGCACATCGTTCATCGGGGGCGACAACCTCTCGATCAACATCCTCTCGACCTTCTCGATGAGCACCGGGCAGCTTGAGACCGCCGCGTCGCTGAACCTGCTCTACTTTGAGAACGGCCCGTGGGGTGGGATCACCATCGAGATGCTCGCGATGCGCGACGGGATGCTGGTCAACAGCGACTCGATCCTGATCTCGGATCTGGGTGGGCGCGACAACCTGATCGGCGATCAGCTCAGCGTGAGCGGGATCGCCTTCGATACGCTCACGATCAATGCCCGCTTCGACGACGGCACCTCGACGGTGTTCGCCGGGCTGATCGACAATGTCACGATCACGCCCGCGCCGGGCACGGCCGGGCTGCTGCTCATGGCGAGTGCAGGCGTCATGCGTCGGCGTCGCAACGGCTGAAGACCATGTCTTGGGGACTTATGGTTTCTGGCTGAAGCGCCGACAACACACAAGAGCCGGGTCACGATCTCTCGCCCCGGCTCTTGTTGTTTTTGCTGTGTGGTGCGCGGCTTACTTCTTGGCGTGCTTGCGTGCGGCGTGGGATCGCTTTGTGAGCCAGCCGACCACGAAGCCGATGAGTGAGAACGCGAGGTATGGGATCGCGGCGGGGACGCCCTCCTGCTTCCAGAAGAGGATGCGGAGGTCCACGCCGTCCCAGTTCTGGAAGATCAGGATAAGGAAGATGATGGCCGCGACGGCGCCCATGATGAACTTGGGCTTGGCGTAGAAGGCCTTGCCCTTGGGTTCTGGCGGGGCGGGTGGCTTGGTGGTGCTGTCGTTGTTCATGGGTGTCCCTCTCGGATGGCGTCAGATATGAGTCTACCGACTGTCCACATGGGAAGCAGCCCGCCGATCACTCCAAAGACAAACACGCACACATTGAGTATTAAAGGCAGGGTTCGTCGCCACAGCGGTGCCCTGTTCGGATCGCTCGATGTATCTGTGTAGACGGTTGGTGCATCGCCCCAGGTTGTGGTCACACGCCACTCCTCGATCGATGCGTTGAGGTTCCATCCAGTTTCGATCTTCATCGCACCGATGCCCGAAATCGCGGCGAGCAAGAGAGCGACAAAGCACCACACAAGCAGCCTGGACGGGGGCGTGTCGTTGAGGAAGCGATCGATGAAGCCACGATGTTGTGTCGTTGTGTTCTGCGGCTGGTCCATGATCGTACCTTGTATCACCCGAAGTTGAAGTCGTACTTCTGGGTCACGGGGATGTTCTTGAATCGGTGACGCCTCAGCCACCAGTAGGTGAATCGCAGCTGCCACACAGGAATGGTTCGAATATACAGCATCTGCTGGCGGAGCACATGGAGGAAGAAGGCCTCGAAGGGCATGGATGTCGCGTGCGGGAGTTTGCCCATGCTGGTTTGGAGGAAGTCGAGTGCTTCGTGATGGTGCCGCAGGAGCGTATCGAGATCCACCGAGGGGAAGACCTGCGTGTAGGCCGTGGGATATGTCGGGTGTGGCTGCCCGGACTTGGTGCGCGAGGTGGTGAGAACGCTCTCACCTTGCTCATCGAACGAGGTGAGCAGATCGCAGGCAATCGCGTTGCCCATTTTGTAGGCGGTCAAGTAGGTGCCATCGTCTCGCTGCCAGGCGAGTACGAGCGGCTTGAGTGCGATGCCGGGGAAAGTGGCGCGGTAGGCATCGATCCAGACGAAGCCGTTGGCGTCGGCCCAGTCGATGAACTCGCCCATGTCGTTGAGCTCTTTCTGCTCATCGTCAATGTCGACGGGCGTCAGGGCGGACTTGTGCGAGGAGAGTGCTTTGACCTGCGATATGCCAAACGCCGTGATCGCGAAGGCGAGCAGCATCGGGATCAGCACGAGGACGAGGATGAGTTCGAGCATCGATAGGCTCAGGCGGGGCTGGTGGTGCGCTGCTCGATGCGTTTCTCGCTCGTCGTTTTCACGATGCGATCGACATACGCGCCGGGGAGGTGGATCTCATCGGGGTGCAGCGAGCCGGTGGGGACGATCTCTTCGACCTCGGCGATGGTGAAGCGGGCGGCCGTCGCCATGTCGGGGTTGAAGTTGCGGGCGGTGACATGGAAGACGAGGTTACCGAACTCGTCGGCCTTGGCGGCCTTGACGAGAGCGAGGTCGCCAAAGAGCCCGGTCTCCATGACATACGGGCGTTCCTGCCCGCCGTTGGGGGTGGCGAAGACGCGGGTCTCCTTGCCCTCAGCGACGCTGGTGCCGTACCCGGTCGCGGTGTAGAACGCGGGAATGCCCGCTCCGCCGGCGCGGACGCGCTCGGCGAGTGTGCCCTGAGGGTTGAACTCGACCTCGAGCTCGTTGCTGAGGAACTGGCGGGCGAACTCCTCATTCTCGCCCACATAGCTGGAGATCATCTTCCTGATCTGCTTGGTTTGTAGCAGGAGCCCAAGCCCCCAGTCGTCGACGCCGGCGTTGTTGGAGACGCAGGTGAGGTCCTTGGTGCCGGTGTCCCGCAGGGCGATGATGAGCTGCTCGGGGATGCCGCAGAGCCCGAAGCCCCCCACCATGCACATCATGCCGTCTTTGAGGATGCCCTGCTCGGCGAGGCCTTCGAAGCATTCGGCGGGGGTGTTTCGGACTTTGGAGGCCATGGGATCACCTTTCGTCGTGTGGTTCGGCGTAGGTGATTGTATGCGAACTGACTCTGGGTGCCACTACTCGCCGTTTTCGGCGCAGTAGTGTCTTATAAACTTGCCAAGAGCACTACTGCGCGGCAAGCCGCGAGTAGTGGCACCCTGCAACGAGACTATTTCGCACTGCGGGCGGCGAAGAGGTCCTGCTGGTCTTCGCCGGTGGTCGGGCGGGTGGAGAGGTCGTCGAGCTCGCGCTGGATGTCCTCGAGCGTGGAGAGCTGGAGGTGTTCGGTCGCGAAGCGGATGTAGGCGATCTTGTCCACATTGCGGAGCTTGGCCATGACGCGCTCGCCGACGAGCTGGGAGGGGACCTCACGCTCGTACTCGGCGTGGAGTTCCTCCTCGACGGCGGTGGCGAGGGCCTGCTTGATGTCTTCGGAGATGGGGCGCTTGCCGCAGGCGTTGGAGACGCCGCGCATGATGTTCTCGGGGCTGAATGGCACACGGGAGCCGTCGCGTTTGACGACCATAAGGCGTCCGGCGGGCTCGACGCGTTCGTAGGTGGTGAATCGCTTCTCGCACTTGAGGCAGTGGCGGCGACGACGAATCACCGCCCCACCTTCGGTGGAGCGGGAGTCGATGACCTTGTCCTGGTTGTGGGCACAATATGGGCAGATCATGGGTGGGAACTCTCTACAGATTGTATCTGAGAATCCCCGACCTTGCCTGAATCGTGGTTACTGGGCGGCGGAAATCACGACTTGATCATCCGCGATGAGCGTTGTGTCCTCGATTTCGCCGCTGATGATCTCGCCCGCAAGCCCGATGGGCTTGATCTCGCCGTCACGCTTGAGGGTGACCTTGGTCGAGAGGTCCTGAACATTCGCGGCCATCAGCAGGCGAGAGACGGTGAGGTGGCCTTGCTCGGGGAGTTGGTAGATACCGGAACGGACTCCATCTGGGCCGTGGATCGCCACGGTCTGCATCGTTCCCTGCGTGCTGCGACTGGTCCCCTCCCAGCCCGCGTCGATGGGCTCGTTGAGGTTGGAGAGGATCAGGTCTGCCTCTGCATCGATGAGGATGGATTGAAGTCGCTCGAAGCGGGCTTTGGCTTCATCGACCTCGAATCTGTACTCGGCGACATGCATGCTTATCGCATCGATCTTGGGGAGATACTGCGCATTGATCTTCTCTTTGGCATCATCGGTGGGCATGCTCAGTCCCCGGATATCTCGGAGCCGCTGCGAATCGAGCTGGGATATCTCGCCCTGGAGCATGCCGAGCTGGCGATTGGCTTCGAGGTATTTCGCTTTCGCGGTTTCGTACTCGCTTTGGAGTTTGCGGAGCTGTTGTTCTTTGATCAGTCGTTGATGATCGAGGCGTGCCTGGTTTTTGGCCTGCATTTCGGCGGCCAGCACCTTGAGTTGGGCGGCCATGTCGATGATCTCGGCATGGATCTCGGGCGGAGCGGCGACCACGAGTGAGCCGTTGATGGGCTGGATGGTGGTGTAATCGAGATCGTGCTTGGTGCTGATGAGTTGCTCGATCGACATGCCGAACTGGAGTTGGTCGTCGTTTGTGACGGCCCACGACGGGATCGGATATGCACGGATCTCGACCTTGGATCGCTGGTACTCGTGATCGGTCAGGATCTCAAGGTAGCGATCGTTATGGACAAGCTCGATCCCCATCAAGTACAACTGGTATCGCTCTTTCATGGCCCTGATCGCCTCTTCGAGTGTGAACTCGCCGGTGAAGTCGAACGAGTGATCAAAGACACCGTGCAGCATGAGTTGCTCCCGGCATTCACTGCTCATCCTCACTTCGAGCCCGAATGCATCGGCGATCGCGTTGAACTTGTCGTTCGTAGAGGCGTTCACGATGTTGAACGAATGGCGCTCATCGAAGCGGTGTGCCTCCGGTTCGGCTGCATTCGATTCAACTGACATGATCTGCGGCATCGCAACTCCCGACGACGCGTTGGGCATCATCATGCTGACGCTCGCGGTGAGGATGGAGCCGGCGAGGACGAAGAATGTGGCGTTCATGGCGAATCTCCTGAATGTGGTTCGGGTTCGGCTGGCGCTGGATATCAGCTTGGCGAGCTCGGCGGTCTCGCCTAGCTCGTGGATTGCGGTCTGGATCGCTGCGGGCTCGGTCTTGCCCATGATGAGCAGGTCATCAACGCGCGAGCGCAGGTGGTCTTCGAGCTCGTCGCGGACCTGGGTGCGCTGCGACGGCGGGAGGTTGAGCATCGACACGAGCACATCGAGCCAGGACTCGATCGCGTCGCGCGAGGTCGGCGGGTTGATCCCCATGGTGCGTTTCATGTGCTGGGGCTCGTGGAGGTGTGTGCGGGGGCGAGGAAGTTATCGAGCAGGTGCAGCATCTGCTTGTGGGCCTCGATGTGCTTATCGAGTTGTCGGCGTCCCTTGGGGCTGAGCGTGTACCACTTGCGTTTGCGCCCGCTGGCGTCGGGGTCGGCACCCTCGGCCTTGACCTCTTCCCAGCTGGTGCTGACGAGGCCCTGCTTCTCGAGCTTGGTGAGCAGCGGGTACATGCCCGAGGCGGTGAGCTTGAAGTGCCCATCGGACTTGGCGGCGATGGCTTTGGAGATGGCGTAGCCGTAGGACGGGCCGTCGGCGAGCACTGAGAGGACGACGAGTGTGGAATGGTCTTGCTTGAGGTTGAGCATGGTTGAATCCTTGCGTCTGCTTCGGCTCAATATACAGATCAAGTATATATCGAGTTCTGATATATCCAAGATTTTGATTGATTTTCCGGCTGGGCCCGTTTTTTCTTGGCCGCATGCTTGTTTCAGGGCGTCCCGCATCCTATTTTCTTGTTTAGGAAAATGAGAAATCAAGCAACCAGCCCGATCGACGCCCTCTCCCGTGTTTCCGCGGCCTTGGCGGACCCCAACCGACTGCGCCTGCTCGCGGCTTGCCTGGACCAGGAACGCTGCGTCTGCCAGCTGGTGGCGCTGATCGACCTCTCGAACGCTTCGATCTCCAAGCACCTCGGGCAGCTGCGCGATGCGGGGCTGCTGCAATCGCGGCGCGAGGGGCGCTGGGTGCACTACAAGCTACCCGACGATCCGAGCAGCCCAGTTCGCGATGCGATCGCGATGGTTCGAACACACGCGCTGCAGGACGAACTGATCAAGCAGGACCGGGCGACGCTGTCGAACATCGACGCGATCGAGCCGGGCGAGCTGGCGCGGATGCAGCGGGAGGGGTGCTGCCCCGACCTGTCTTGCTGCCCGCCCGAAGCAACCAACACCCCCACTGCCGATGATCGGCAAGGAGTCCAGCCATGAGTACCAACGAAGCCATCCGGGACCAGATACGCAGCGATTACTCGAATATCGCCAAGACGAGCAACAAGGCCGCGGGGACGGACAGCTGCTGCTGCGCCGGGGCGTGCGGCGTGACCGAGTCGATCGATCCGGATGTGCTGGCCGAGCAGATCGGGTATACGCGGGCAGAGCTCGAGGCGCTGCCGGCGGACGCGAACATGGGTCTCTCTTGCGGGAACCCGAATGTGATCGCGAATCTCAAGCCCGGCGAAACGGTGCTCGATCTCGGGTCGGGCGGCGGGTTCGACCTGTTCCTGGCGGGGCCGAAGGTCGGAAAGACCGGCAGGGCGATCGGCGTGGACATGACGGCGGAGATGATCAGCAAGGCACGGACGAACCTGGGCCACTACAGGGAAACCACGGGGCTGGACAATGTCGAGTTCCGTCTGGGCGAGATCGAGCACCTGCCGGTTGAGGACCGCTCGGTGGATGTGGTCATGAGCAACTGCGTGCTGAACCTGTCGCTGGACAAGCAGCAGGTCTGGAACGAGATCGCCCGAGTGCTCAAGCCCGGCGGGCGGGTTGCCATCAGTGACATGGCGCTCTACGAGCCCCTGCCCGAGTCGGTCAAGGGGATCGTGGAGTCGTGGGCGGGGTGCATCGCGGGCGCAGCACTGGTCGAGGACCTACGCCACCAGATGCTCAACGCCGGGCTTACGGAGGTCTCGCTGACGCCCAAGCCCGAGTATGTGAAGGCGCTGGTCGAGGCAAACGACCCGCTGTATCAGAAGGTGGCGGCCCAGCTGCCGACCGGGAAAACCGCGGCGGATTTCATTACGAGCGTGGATATCAGCGCCCGCAAGCCCGATGGGAGTTGCTGTGGGAGCGGGTGCTGCTGAGGAATCAGGGCACTCGGACTTTGAAAGCCCCCTCCGTCACGCTGCGCGTGACACCTCCCCCGTCAGGACGGGGGAGGAGAAGTTGGCCTAGAGTTGAGTCCATGAACCAGAACACCACCACCGCGACCACCACCACGACTTCGCCCGACTGACGGCGGCTGGTAGTTGTTGCACGAAAAACGCACACGACGCCCGGCCGCTGCCGGGCGTTTTTTCATCTACGATCAACACACGAACGGACTCACCCCAGCGTTCATACGAGAGCGAGCAGGAACATGCCTCAGATCACCCTCCCTGACGGATCGGTCAAATCATTCGAGCACCCAGTCAGCGCCTTTGATGTGGCGATGTCGATCGGCGACCGCCTCGCGCGGGCGTGCGTTGGCGCGCTGATTGATGAGGAGCTGTCGGATCTGAGCACCGTCATCGATAAGGACTGCACGCTGGCGCTGGTCACGGAGAAGACCCGCGACAAGCAGGATGACCCCAACGCGATGTACCTGCTTCGTCACTCGACGGCCCATGTCATGGCCGAGGCGATCCAGCGGATCGTGCCCGGCGCGATGCTGGTCTACGGGCCGCCGCTGGAGAACGGGTTCTACTACGACATCGCATTCCCCGAAGACCGCCCGCTCAAGGAGGGTGACTTCGAGGCGATCGAGGCGGAGATGGCCAAGATCGTCGAAGAGGATCGCCCGTTCACCCGCTATGAGCTGGAGTACTCGGAAGGGCTTAGCAAAGTCAAGAGCGAGGGCTCCAAGTACAAGCTCGACAACGCACACCGCGCACACGAGGCGGGGTCGCTGTCGCTGAGCTTTTACGCGACTGGTGAGCCGGGCAGGGACTGGGAGGACCTGTGCCGCGGGCCTCATGTGCCTTCAACCGGTCGGATCGGCGCGTTCAAGGTGATGTCGCTCGCGTCGAGCTACTGGCACGGCGATGAGAACTCCGATCGCCTGACGCGTGTGTACGGCACGGCGTTCTTCAGCAAGAAGGATCTGGCCGCGTACCTCGATCGCATTGAGGAGGCCAAGAAGCGTGACCACCGTGTGCTGGGCAAGAAGCTCAAGCTGTTCCACATCGATGAGACAGTCGGGCAGGGGCTGATCCTCTGGACCCCCAACGGGTCGGTGGTACGCAAGGAGCTGCAGAGCTTCATCTCGATGGAGCTGGCCAAGCAGGGTTATCACGAGGTGTTTACGCCGCACATCGGCAAGCTCGATCTGTACCGGACCTCGGGGCACTTCCCGTACTACGCGGAGAGCCAGTTCCCGCCGCTGATCGAGCGTGACCACATGGCGCAGCTGAGCGAGGAGGGCTGCAGCTGTGCGCAGCTCTCGAACCACATGACGACTGGCGAGATCGAGGGGTTCATGCTCAAGCCGATGAACTGCCCGCACCACATCAAGGTGTTCGATTCGCAGCCGCATTCGTACAAGGACCTGCCGGTGCGTCTGGCGGAGTTCGGGACGGTGTACCGCTGGGAGCAATCGGGCGAGCTCAACGGCATGACGCGCGTGCGCGGCTTCACGCAGGACGATGCGCACCTCTTCTGCACGCCTGATCAGGTGGCGCACGAAGTGCAAGGCTGCCTATTGCTGGTGAAGACCATCTTCAGCGTGTTGGGGATGGAGGACTACCGCGTGCGTGTGGGTCTTCGTGATCCGGACAGCGGGAAGTACACGGGCGACCCGGCGAACTGGGACAAGGCCGAGCAGGCGTGCCGCGAGGCGGCGCAGACACTCGGTGTGCCGTTCACGGAGGAGCCCGGCGAAGCCGCGTTCTATGGGCCGAAGATTGACTTCGTGGTCAAGGATGTCATCGGTCGCGAGTGGCAGCTTGGTACGGTGCAGGTCGACTACAACCTGCCTGAGCGGTTCGACCTGAGCTATGTAGGCCCGGACAACGAGAAGCACCGCCCGGTGATGATCCATCGCGCCCCGTTCGGCTCGATGGAGCGGTTCATCGGCGTGCTCATCGAGCACTTCGCCGGCGCGTTCCCGGTCTGGCTGGCCCCCGAGCAGGTTCGGGTGCTGCCGATCTCGGAGAAGAGCAACGACTACGCCCACGAAGTCATGAGCGCCCTGCACGCGGTCGGGATCCGGGCGACGCTCGACGATCACGACCAGCGCGTGCAGGCGAAGATCAAGAACGGGTCGGAGATGAAGATCCCGTACCTGATCGTGGTCGGGCCGCGTGACGCGGAGAACCGTGCGGTGTCGGTGCGTGCGTTTGGGATTGAGAAGGACCTGGGCTCGATGCCGCTCGATAGCTTCGTGAGCGCGATCAGCGAGGAATACCGCACGAAGGGGCGGAGCACGGTGCGTCAGCGGTTCGAGACCGTGAAGGCGTAAAAAAAGGGGCACAAGTGCCCCTGGTACGCGTTCGATGATGTTGGCGATTAATCCTCGTCGAGAACCTGAGCCGTCTTTTTCTTGAGTCGATCCCGAATGGGATGCCCCCAGTCAAGCGACTTGCTTGCCTCGGCCTTGTCTTTGCCAAGCAGAACCTGTGCCTTGACAAGCAGTTCATTGCGAGTTGTGGTCAGCTGCGCAACTCGCTCTCGAGACTCTTTCAGCTTCAGATCTACGGTTTGCAGCAGCCCTTCGATACTTGATTCATCGATTTCCCCGTTCTGCACCTTCTCCAAGATGAAGTTCCAAGCAAATGCGATATCAGTCGAGAGATCGACAACCGGCTTAAATAGCCCTTGACTCAGATCGTCTCGCAACTGCGCCCATTCCTCACCCTCACGCTTCGAGCACACCGCGAGGATGCACTCATAGCTGATGTTGAGTTCGAGGGTCTCGTCATAGAGTTCCTCAGCAGTCTTCAGGCGATCTCTGAGCGTTTGATGCCACTGCCCGGTCTTTACAGGAGGAGTTGCGTCTCTCAGCCCGGCTGAACCTGCGCGAACATCACTCGATATCACCCCGATTGAGATCGAAACGATGAGCAAGACAATCGCTGTGGCGATCCACTGGTTTCTGCTGCAAGACAAACTGAACTTCTTATTGACCATCTGAGCCCACCATACTTCTGGAATGATAATCCTCGAACAGGGTCAAATCATCACTCGTTACCAGACCATCGCCGTTCAAATCTGTAGTCGGGTCGAATCCCCCATAACTCACAAGATACGAGGCCAAATCTTGCTCGTCCAACAATCCATCCTGATTCCAGTCCGCAACTGGGTATGAACGCATAGGGAAAACTGTACTACCAGCAGTAACGCCATCTGTTTCCAAACGATAGCCCTGACCAAGCTGCTGGGCAGGCATGCTTAGGCGATAGAAAAACGCACCGCCAAACTCTGTATCGCCATTAATATTCTCATATCCTGTTTCTACCCGAAATCGTACATAGGCAAATATATCTCCATCGACACCGACTTCGATATATCTGTCAACTGAAGTATCAAGGAACGCCTGAAGCATAGGAATTTGATCGTCCAGTTGCACCGGATCCCCATCAAATGAACCACTCAGAACTGGATAGCGAGTGCTCCCGTTCGGCTGCGACTGGGCGTCTCCAAGCTTGAGGCGACCAGAAACCGCCCATGTTGCCGCAACGTCGCTGCTTAACAAACCCTCATATGTACGAGAAAAGTATCCATTAATAAAGAATAAGCCATCATCGAGCAAAACCGGACGACCGGCCCCACTCAAATTTTGCACAACAGTATCTTGCCCCGCTGGCGTCGATTCCTCGGATGGCATTGCTGCCAAGTCTGCGGCAGCAACCAGATCAATACTTACTTCAACATCGTCGCCTTGGATGTTTTCTGAATCTGACGAATCTTCGTTTCCTACTTTGATCTCAATTTTTGGCAGAAGATCAAGTATGATTTTTCGCGCGGCCTTGCGATCTTCTGCGCTTTCAGCAAGCTCGTAAGCCAAAATTGCGGACTTGGTATCTCGATACCACTTATTAATGGCCTCAATTTCCTCTTGTGAGCACCCAAACTCCCTACACGCTTGCATCTGCTGCTGGTAAGTTCTATCTGCGTCTTCTCGCCATTCTTTCGCGCAACCAGCAATGACGAACAACATCAATGCTGAAGCAAGCATGACTAGATGGGGCATTCGGCACAATGGACGGTGGACGGTGGACGGTGGATAAATCCATCTCATTTGCTTCTCCTTTATAAAAATCACAGCTCACAGCGGCTGCGTGGCATGCAGATTATCAAGTTAATTTCAACTTGTCAACATCATATATACATATACCCCTATTTCCACAAATATGAGTTACTGAATGCCAAACCCGTGACATACAAACTCAATCATCACCACCCCCGCCTACAGGCGCATCCCACTGCACCTTATCTATTTACAGATTTTCCCAACTCCCTCTCTACCACACGCCAGATTTACATACGCATGATTTATGTGGCAGTGCTCAACAAAACCGAGTCATGGCTCGCATGAAACGCCCGTCCAAATGTCACTTCGAACACGATCACTCACCCAGATGATGAAGTAACCACTCGCTGAAATCGCGATCGACATAGGCGTTGTCCCACGAGTTGTGGTCGACATCGGGGTACTCGCTGAAGCGCGGCTCGGCGTTGAGGGCACGAAGCGCTCCGAAGAGCGCCCGCGACTCGCTGACCGGGACGACGCTATCGGCATCGCCGTGGTGCAGCCAGACGGGGATGCCCCTGATCTTCTCGGCGGCGGCGATGATATCGGGGTTGTCGGCAGCAGCGGGTTCACGCTGGATCCGCTCTCGCTCGCGGTCGAACACTGGACGGACATAGGGGCATACCGGTGCGGCGGCCTTGAAGCGTTCGGGGTGCAACCCGGCGATGGCGATGGTGCCGTGCCCGCCCTGCGAGAGCCCGGTGATGGCGAGGCGGTCGGGGTCGATGAGCCCCATCTCAGCGGCTTTGTCGAGCAGGGCCATGACGGCCTTGTCGTGATCCTCCCATTCGGAGTTCACGGTGGGCTTTTGAGGTGCGATGATGACGAATGGCCAGCGATCGGGTCGCTGCATGGCGTAACGCGGCAGCCCGACATGGAGCTGACGCACGCCGTCGGTTCCGCACTCACCCGCGCCGTGAAGGAAGAGCAGGGCTTGCCCGCCGATGGTGGCGGACTCGTTGACCATCACCTTGCAGGCGTACTGCTGACCGTCAATCCTGGTGGACAGGTCGTAGATACGGAGGGCGGGCAGGTCGGGCATGGCTTCTGGCAGCTGCGGCGTTGTAGGTGGATTGCCCCGCGTACAGGTTGCGAGCAGAGAGATCATGACGAGGGCGGTGAGAAGTGCTCTGTGCATGAGAGAAGGGTATACCATGCCCAAGCAATCGGGGCAAACGGTCGATGAAGGTGTGATGGACGCGTTGATGGGCACAGAAACGAGATCGACCGAGCAGGTCCGCAAGGATCTGCGGTACAGCACGCGTGACGCGATGCTGTTCTCGGTCATGGTCGGGTGCGGCGAGTCCTACTTTGTCGCCTTCGCGCTGGCGGTTGGGATGGGCGAGACGCTGGCGGGGCTGCTGGGCTCGGTGCCGCTGCTCGCGGGGGCGCTGTTGCAGCTGGCCGGGCCTTACGCGGTGCGGGCGATGGGCTCGCACAAGCGTTGGGTGGTTCTGGCGGCGGGTCTCCAGGCGCTGAGCTTCATCCCGATGATCATCGCGGCGTTGATCGGTCACATGCCCAGCTGGCTGATTTTCGTGATGGTGAGTCTGTACTGGGCGTTCAATCTTGGCGGTGGGCCGGCGTGGAACACCTGGATCGGTACGGTGGTACCGAGGCAGGTACGGGCGAAGTACTTTTCCGGGCGTACACGCCGAGCGCAGGCGGTGCTGATGCTCTCGCTGATCGGTGCGGGTCTGATGCTGTACTTTGGACGCAAGCACCTGATCGACGAGGACGGGAGCGGCTCGTATCTGCTGGTGTTCGCTGTGCTCTTTACGATCGCGGGCGTTGCGCGCCTGGCATCGACCTGGTGCCACACACGCGTGAGTGAGCCCGAGCCGCTGCCGGCGGGGCAGCGTCATGTGCCGATTCGGACATTCCTGCGTGGTCCTCAGGCGGTCTCGGGTGGGCGTCTGATCCTCTACATGTTGGGCGTGACGGCGTGCGTGCAGGTCTCGGGGCCGTTCTTTACGCCTTATATGCTCAAGGGGCTGGGGTTCGATTACTTGGTTTACGCAGGGCTGCTGTGCTGCTCGTTTGTTGGGCGTGTGGTGGCGATGCCTGTCATCGGGCGCTTCGCCAAGAAGCACGGCCCGGCCAAGCTGCTGTGGATCGGTGGCTTGGGGATCATCCCGATGAGCGCGGTGTGGGTGATCTCGCCCTCGCCGTGGTTTCTGATCTTCGTGCAGTTCACCTCGGGCGTGATGTGGGCGTGCTACGAGATGGCCACGATGCTGCTGCTGCTCGAGTCAATCCCCTCGCGTGAGCGGACGAGCGTGCTGACCACGCAGACGGCTCTGAATGCCGGCATGATGGTGGTCGGAGCCAGCACGGGCGCGCTGATCTTCCGCCTGATGGGTGAGGGGACCAACGCCTATTACACGCTGTTCCTGACCAGCGCGGTGCTTCGTGTGGGCACGTTGATCCTGCTCGTCCGGGTGCACATGCCCGAGATCAAGCGGATCACGCCGATCATCTTCCGCACGATGGGCATCCGACCCCAGTTCGGCGGCATCGATCGTCCGGTGGTGTCTTCGATCGACGACATGGATTCCGCGGCCAAGTGAGCTCAAGCGTGTGATACACTTGGCGGCATGGATCGGAAACGGCTCGAAGATATCAGTGAGATCCGGGCGGGCTGCTTGTTCGCCCCTGTTGCTGTGGTATGCCTGCCGTTCCTGGTGATTGGGACGCTCATGCTCGTGCTGAGTCTGCGTTCGGCCATCGAGCAGGCCCAGAGCAATGCGGCCACCGAGCGTGTCACGGCGACGATTACCAAATCCGAGCTTGTTCAGGTCAACACTGGCGGGAAACACACAGAGCAAGTTGCGCAGATCGAGTTCGTGTATGCTCGCGATGGTGTTGAACTGTCCTCAGACCGGTACTTTCCGATTGGCGACCCTGAGGCACAGCGCGACCCGCGCGGCATCGTCGAGCGGCTTCCTGTCGGTACCCAAACCGAGGCGTGGCTCCCGGATGACTCGGGCGTGCCCGCGTTCCTCGAGAAGCACTGGAATGGGACGGTTTATGCCGGGGTCGGGGCCGGGCTGTTCGCGTGGTCTTTCTGTGGATTGCTGCTCACCGTGTGCGGCGGCTGGCGATGGCTTGGCAAAGCCTGGCTCGGGGCTTGGGTGCTCTTTATTGGTGTTCTGGGGATCGCGATGTATACGGCGTGGCATGCTGTATCCTTTGTTCCCCGTGCGGACCTCCCCGCGTGGCTGGGCGTCGTCGGGATCGGGGTCGGTTTGTGCTCGCTGCTCCCCGTGTTCGGCGCCTGGCAGGCAAGCCGCATCGCCACGGCCCTGCGGGAGATCGAGTCATGACACGGATCGCGATGTGGTCCGGGCCACGCAATATCTCGACTGCGTTGATGCGGAGCTGGGGCTCGCGGAGCGATTGCTTTGTGAGTGACGAGCCGCTGTATGCGCACTACCTGAGCGTGATCAGCGAATCAAAGCGGCGCGAGCACCCGGCGTATGACGAAGTCATGCGGTCGCAGCCGACCGATTGGCACAAGGTAGCGGATCAGTTGACAGGACCGATCCCGAACGGGAAGCGGGTGTGGTATCAGAAGCACATGGCCCATCACCTGACGGTGGGAATAAGTTGGGACTGGATCGCCTCGCTCAGCAACTGTTTCCTCATCCGCGACCCGGTGGCCATGATCACGAGCTTTATCAAGGTCATCGACAACCCGACGCCGAGGGACCTTGGACTCCCGCAACAGGTCGAGTTGTTCGAGTGGCTGCGGAAGGAAACCGGCAAGACGCCGGTAGTGATCGATTCGCGGGATGTGCTCATGGACCCGTCGAGGATGCTTGCGCAGGTGTGCGAGCGGGTCGGTGTCCCGTTCGACGATTCGATGCTGTCCTGGGCACCCGGCGAGCGGGACGAGGACGGCGTCTGGGGCCCCCACTGGTACGCGAGCGTGTACCGGTCGACGGGCTTCGCACCGTTTGAAGAGAAGAACGAACGCGTCCCAGAGCGGTTGCTCGGGGTGCTCGATGAATGCATCGCGCTGTGCGAGCAACTCGCGGCGCACAAAGTCAATCTGGAGTCGTAACGCATGCAGCAGAAGTTCAACGAGAAGAACCGGGACATCAAGGTCAACATCAACGGGCAGCTGATCCACCGTGATCAGGCGGGGATCTCACCCTTCGACTCGCTGGTGCAGGGCGGCGACGGGGTCTGGGAGGGGTTGCGGGTCTACGACGGGACCATCTTCAAGCTCGATGAGCATTTGGAGCGTCTGCGCCGCAGCGCCAAGGCGCTGGCATTCACACAGATCCCGACGCGTGATGAGCTGGTCGAGGAGATCAAGAAGACGCTTGCGGCCAACGACATGCACGACGGGGTGCACATCCGCATCACGCTCTCACGCGGCACCAAGATCACCTCGGGGATGGACCCTCGCCTCAATCAGTCCGGGCCGACACTCATCGTGCTCGCGGAGCACAAGCCGCCGGTGTACCGCGACGCGGAGGGATCGCACGGGCTGACGCTGTGCACCAGCAGCATCCGCCGGTTTGCACCGGACATGATGGACCCCAATATCCATCACAACAACCTCATCCAGTCCATCATGGCCAAGATCGAGGCGAACGCCAACGGGGCCGACGATGCGCTGATGCTCGATCAGCGCGGCTTCCTCGCGGAGGGCAACGCGACGCATGTCTTTATCGTGTCCCCGTACCCGGCCCACGCGGGCGACGACACGCCGGTGGTCCAGACCTCGACGACGGCCGCGTGCCCGGAAGGGATTACCCGTCAGGTGATCATGGACCTGTGCTTCGAGAACGACATTCCTTGCGTCGAGCGGGACATCTCGATGACGCATGTGTACAACGCCGACGAGTGCTTCACGACCGGCACCATGGGTGAGCTGGCGTGGGTGGGCAAGATCGACGGGCGGGTGATCGGCGATGGGAAGATGGGCGCGGTCACCAAACAACTGAGCGAGCTGTTTGTTGAGCTGACAAAGACTGAGGGTGTGCGGGTGGTGTGAAACCGCCGGTGGCAAGGGTGAGTATGGTGATTGGGAGGCCGCATGGGAAGCAGCATGGAAGACTGGATTCTGGTCCTGCTGATCATCAGCACGGTGCTCGCGTGCTGGGGTTTCTCGCTGCTGCTCAGGCTGCTCTCAGAGTTCATTGCACGCAAGCGGAAGCGGTTGCGGGCCGAGCATCAGCGGCGGGGCGTAGTGTTCGCACTGATCGCCATGGCGCTGAGCTGGTGCGGCGCCATCGTCTCTGGCTGGATAGCGGTCGATCTGACACGGACGATGAGCGAGGATGACCTCGGGAAGGGATCTCTTGTCGTCGCGGTGTCGTTCGGGTTGGTGTTGTTCTCGCTGATGCTGCTGATCTGGGCGATCATCGGGGATCGCTCACGGGGGCGTCTGCGTTGTCCTCGCTGCTGGTACGACATGGAGGGCATCGACACACCGCAGTGCCCGGAATGCGGCAGAACGATCAAATCACCCAAGCAACTCCGCAAGGCGAGGAGAGCAAAGTGGCCATTCGGGCTGGTCGCGTGCTTCCTCGGGATCGCGGTGTATGGCTTCTCGCGGGCAGAACTGGTCGATGACACCGATGAGCTGGCGTTGATCCCGACCTGGTTCCTGATGCTGGGTTGGGAGCACCTACCGGAAGACTGGATCCTGTTCGAGAACTCGCCGTACTACGCGACGCTGGATGCTCGCTTGGGTGAGGATTGGCTCGACAGCGATCATGACTGGGTCAGTGATCTGCGGAAACGCCGGTTCGGGCTTCGGCTGTGCAAGGGTCTCCTGGGCTCTCCAGAAGAACGATGGGACCCGCGAAGGATGTCGCTGATCAGCGAGATATCTGAGCAACTGATCTATCGGGAAGATCCGGAGCATCCGGAAGCTGCGCCCGTCTGGCTTGGCAGCCCTGTCGACAGTGATGCGTTGATGCGGATCTGCGCCAGCGAGATCATGCACGCCATCACTGAAACACCCATGAGTGAACAAAGCGCCCTCATTCTTGAACGAGCCTCCTTCGCGAACAGCTACTCGTACGACTCGAACCCGTACCTCTTTGCCTCAACACTGAACTGGTTTGAGCTTCAAAACGCCAATCCCGAAGAGGAGATACGGGAACGAGTTCGTTCGGAAAACAGCTCTCTCGATGAGGATGAGATCGGACGGCTCTATTACAATGAGTTAAGAGAGCAATCACTCGCACACACGCGCAAGGTGCTGGATCAGATTCGGCCGATACTCGAAGACCCGGAGATCGCGTCGATGATGATCAGCGATCACCTCACGAATCAACAGCTTGTCTATGTGCTGAGTCTCCAATCCGGCGCGATCCTGACCACCTACCCCGTGCTCATGGATCCGACAAAGTCAGAGATGCAGACCGAGCTCAGCGACAGGGCCTCCAAGATCGGATGGGTGATGCCGCTGCTCGATGAGCAAGCACAGCAGGATGTGTACGCGAGGATTATGAGCTTGCTCAAGAGCGAAGACGCTGCCGTGGCCGACTATGCATCGAACATGCTGATGGGCGTGATGGATTCGCTTGAAATCACGAATCGCTCCGAGCTCAGCGCATTCGATGCCTGTGTCGAGGCGGCGGCCGCGCACCTGCTGGGAGATTACAGAGCATGGAACGAAGAAATCTACTCCACCCGGCACGAGTTCGGGATTGAGCTGATGCTCAGCTACGACAGGAGCGGGCGCATCGCGTACCCGCTTGTTCTCAGAGAACTGCTGGACGACCCTCGGCACGCTCCTGAACTTCCATACAGCAGTGATTCATTCGATTCGAATGAGCACATCGCCGCATGGGTTGAGAACTTCGCGCAGCTCGTCGGAGATGACGACCCTGATGTTCATGAATGGATTATCAACAACCTGCCCGTCGAGCTCGGAACACCCTACGACGATCGGCTCGATCAGATTGCCATGAGCTATCTGAATGATCCGGACGAGAACCTGGCGGATACCGCCGCATACAAGCTGTATCTACGAAAAGCTGAGATCCTCATCTCGCCGGGATATGAAGAAGAGAGCTACTGGGATTAATAATCCCAACCAACCGAACCCTGTTACTTCCCGTTCCGCCTCGCCTGCGCCTCGGCGATGATCGCGATCGCCTCGTCCGGGTCGTCCGTCACATGAATCAGGTCCAGATCCTCGGGCGAGATGGTGCCACCCTCGATGAGCGATCGATCGATGAACTCGCGCATCGGCTCCCAGAACTCGCGTCCCATGATGATGATCGGGAACTTCTCGATCTTGCCCGTCTGGATCAGCACGGCCGTTTCGAAGACCTCGTCGAGCGTACCGAAGCCGCCCGGCATCACGACAAAGGCATCCGAGTATTTCACCAGCATGACCTTGCGGACGAAGAAGTAGTTGAAGTCGATGTAGCGGTCGAGATAGGGGTTGGGGTGCTGCTCCATGGGCAGCTCGATGTTGCAGCCCAGCGAGAGCCCGCCGCCCTGGCGGGCGCCGCGGTTGGCGGCCTCCATGATGCCCGGGCCGCCGCCGGTCATGACGGCGAAGCCGGCCTTGGCGAGCCGCTCGCCCATGTCCTGGGCCATCTTGTAGTACTTGTGGTTCTCATCGAAGCGTGCGGAGCCGAACACGGTGACGCACGGGCCGATGAAGTGCAGACGCCGGAAGCCGCGGATGAACTCGATGAAGATCTTGATGGTGGTGTAGAGCTCCTGGCGCCGCAGTCGAGGGCCCTTGAGGAGGTGGTGCTCGGAGCCCTCAGGCGGGCGTTTGCCCCACTGTTTCTGCTCCTGCTGCGTCTGCTCGCTCGTTGACTCGGTGTGTTTGAGCTCTTCATTCATCAGGGCAAAGTCTAGGCAATCGATCGCGGGCGCTAAGGTATGATCAGGAGGTGCCGCCATGAACGATGCGTTCACGATCATCAACGAGCACGGGCTGGAGATCCTCGGCGATAGCCATGTGCCTGATCAGCCCCCGGTAGCCTGCGCCCTGCTGCTGCATGGCTTCAAGGGCTACAAGGACTACGGCTTCATCCCGCTGCTCGCCCACGATCTCTGCGAGCGCGGCGTGCTCGTGCACCGCTTCAACTTCTCGACCTCGGGGATGACCAACGACATCTCCACCTTCGCCCGCCCAGACTTGTTCGAACTCGACAGCTGGACACGGCAGGTCGGCGATGTGCGCCGTGTTGTCCAAGCGGTCCGTGAGGGCGAGATCGCAGGCATGAACCTGCCTCTGTTTCTCATTGGGCATTCGCGCGGCGGTGCCACGGCACTACTCAGCGCCGGGCGGCATCAGGATGAGCTCGGGCTCACCGGTGTCGCGACGATCAACGCTGTCGATCGATGCTGCCGGATGAGCGAAACGGAACAGGGGGCGATGCTCGAGCGCGGCTACACCATCACGCAGAGCGCTCGCACGAAGCAGGATCTGCGGATCGACGCGGGCTGGCTGCGTGAGCAACTCGCCTCTCCGGAGGCCCACGATGTGCTGCTGCAGGGCTCGCGTTGTGGATTACCCGCGTGCATTCTGCACGGAGATGCGGACGATGCGGTTGAAATCAGTGCGGGTGAAGCTATCGCTCACAAACTTAATACCCCCCTGATTGTGCTGAAAAACGCCAACCATGTGCTCAATATGCCCAACCCCAGCGAAATCAGGGCAACGCGTTCACCAAGTCTATTGAAGACAACAGATGAGATTGCACGATTTATACATGAGCACGCTTTCATCGTTTGATTTGACTTCGGGCGCGTGCGAGGAGAGAATTCGACTCGATGCATCGCAAGTGCGTCATCTTGGGTATTGCGTTGAGCGGCACGGCCGCGTTTGGGCAGCAGGCTGTCGAGATGAGCGATCTCGAAGGTACTCCGCTTCCGTCAATGCTGCTCAGCCGCGATGCGTTCCAGTACGAAGACCCGGGCACCCCGCTGCTTCGATCCATCAGTGCAGAAGAATGGACCGCGCTTCGTGCGTCGGGCATCGACCCGTCGTGGATCTCGCAGAGCTTCGCGCTGCCCAGCTTCGACCCCAACCTGCACCGCGCCACGCAGGGCGACAACCCGGTCTATATCGAGTCGTGGGCGACGCACAACAGCAACGGTCGAGGGCTGCGGATCGATGACGACCTGCGCTTCAAGGTCGGGCGTACGACCGACCTGAGCGACGGCAACATCTCTGGCAGCCAGGGCGCACTGAACAACGACGGGCATGTCGCGAGCATCACCCAGAGCGAGGGCGAGTACGACCTCTACGATCTGTCACTCGAGTGGGACGCGATCAACGCGGGCGGCGTTGAGTTCTCGGTACTCTCCGGGCTCAAGGCGATCGAGGCGAACATCGCCAAGCGTGTGAAGTCCGCGAGCGGCGATACACAGATCGATAGCGAGCACCGCGTGACACTCATGCCGATGGTGGGCTCGGGCGTTCGCTGGAAGATCAGCGATGATATTTCCATCTCTGGCAGCGCCATCACGCACCCGATCGAGAACGGCGATGCCCTCATCGACTTCAACGCGGCCACGGACCTGCGGATCTCACGCAATGTCGGCATCGTGGCCGGCTACCGCATCATCCGCTCGAGCTTCGGCGTGGGCGCGGTCGACGCGGAGTTGACACAGGAAGGGCTGTTTGCCCGCCTGCAGATCAGCTTCTAACACTTATCCCCGCATCAACTCGGCGAGGATATCGAGCCCCTTGGTGAGCTTGTCGCGTCGTGTGGCAAAGCTGATGCGGAAGTGCGTATCGCGTGATGAGAATGCGCCGCCGGGGATCACAAGGACCTCGCGTTCGATCGCCTTCTCGGTGAACTGGGCACCGGTCATGCCCAGGTGCTCGGGGACCTTGATGAACGCGTAGAACGCGCCGCCGGGCGTGGCGATCTCGGTGAGGTGCCCGAGCTTCTCCTGCACGAGATCTCGCCGCGATTCGAACTCGCGCACATGCTCGCTCATGCTCGTCTCGAAGCACGCCTGCACGCCCGCCTGCAGCGGCGCGGGTGCACACACAAAGGTGTACTGCTGGAGCTTGGCCATCTGCTCGATGATCGCGCTTGGCCCCGCGGCGTAGCCCAGCCGCCAGCCGGTGCAGCCGTAGGTCTTGCCGAAGCCACGGATGAGCAGCGTATCTTCGCCCGCCCCTTCCAAGCGTGCCGGGCTGGGCGGACGCTTGATCGACGGATCGCCCGCGGCGTGATCGCTCGTCGCGTCGCTGAAGGCGAACTCGTCGTAGATCTCGTCGCTGATCAGCAGCACGCCGCGCGAACGGCACAGCTCGCGCAACTCAGCACATTCCTCGCGCGTCGGCACCACGCCGCACGGGTTGCTGGGCGTGTTGAAGAGCACGAAGCGGGTCTTGTCGGTAATCTTCTCCGCCACACGCTCGGCGGTGAGCTTGAAGTCGGGATAGGTATCCACGGTCACAGCCTTGGCACCGCAAAGGGTGGCGATGTGCGGATAGGCTACGAAATACGGGTCGGGGATGATGCACTCATCGCCCGGGTTGAGCAGCGTCATGAATGCCAGCAGCAGCGCACCCGAGGTGCCCGAGGTGATAAACGAGACCGGCCCGGTGTGGTTGGGTGTGTTGACGGTCTGTGCGTCCCACCCCAGGTCGGTCTTGAGCCACGCGTTGACCTTACTCAGCAGCGCCGGGAGCCCCTGGGTCAGCGTATAGCCGTTGGTGTCGTGCTGGATCGCGTCGATCGCGGCCTGCTTGATCGCCGATGGCACCGGGAAGTCCGGCTGACCGATCGAGAGGTTGACGGGGTCTGTGAGCGATGCGGCGAGCGCAAAGATGCGACGGATGCCCGACGCGTCGATGGCGCGGGCGCGATCCGAGACGAGCGAGTTGAGGTCGAGGCCGTCGATCTGGTTCATGCGTAGCTCCGGCATGTTTGATCTGCTGAGGTGGGTGCAAAAAGAAAGCCGCGTGATTGAACATCACGCAGCCCTCGGCTGGTTCGGCTGGTGATGAGCCGACTTATTCTTTGACCTTGGTCTTGGGCAGTCCCAGGGCGGTGTTCTTGCCGTCCTTGAACTTGCCGTCCTCCTTGAGGGCGGCGATGCGCTCGGCGCGGGTCATGACATTGCGCACCGTGGTCAGGTTACCTTCGGTCTTGAGTGATGGATCGATGCTCATGGCGTGCTCCGCTTGCGTTTCTGATCACGCTTCGTGCGTGTCGTGCTTCTTGATGATCAGGGCTCGTATTTTTCCCAGTTGGTCTGGGAGAAATCCGAGCCGCCCCGTCGTTCCCGCTGCCACTGGGCACCCAGTCTCGCGACCACCTGCTGGTGCTCGAGTCGCTGGTCACTCATGGCGCTCCACCGATTGCCCGGGATCGCAAGCCCAAGCGAATACAGCGTATAGCGGGAGGGATTGTTGGCGCTTGAGGCGCGGGAGTCCAGCACAGGCACGCCGATGACTGTCAGGCCATTGGCCTGCATGAACTGGATGGCGTCAGCCGCCTGTTCGGTGGGCAGGGTCGCCAGCACGAGGTAGTTCATGCCCTCGGTCCGCGGGTCCTGGGCCCGGTAACCCGTCGGGCTCATGATGGTGCCCGATTGCTGCGGATTCCCGGGCTGGGATGTGTTCGAGTTCTGGGGTTGGGGTCGCTGCGTGCTCGCCGGTGATTCCAAGCCGCCCGAGCCCGAGTTGGTGGGCTCGCTGACCTGCTGGTTGTTCGCGGGCGGCGTGACGACCGGCTCGTCCTGGATGAACTGCGACATCGAGTCTTTCCCGTCGCCAAAGCCGATCTTATATCCCCCTGCCCAGGCACCCACGATAAGCACCAAGGCGATCGCGATCAGCGAATAAAACTTGGTCGTCGAGAGCGAGATGCCGGTGTCGCGGGGTGCCGGCTCGTCGAGCATCGCGGCGGCAGATCGCTCGGCCCGTGAGACGCCACCAGTGGAATCCCATGCGGTTTGTCGGGTCTCGGCGCGCACGGGCTGCGGTGCGGGCTTGGCGGGTGCCTGGGAGCTGGCGACCGGCTGCGGGTTGGGCTGCGCCGACGATTGCTTGGGTTGTTGGGGTTGCTGAGGGCGCGGTGCGTCGGGACGATCACCGCGGTCTCTCATCAGATCAAACAACGGCGGCCCTGAGCGACGGTCGGTCATGCCATCATGATACGCCGCAAGTGTGATCAAATCGCGCGAGAAGTGCCGGCTTCAACCCCACTCAAGAGCGCAGAAACGCTATACTCCGCGCAGTATGCCCATCCGCGACGAAGACATCATCACGATCAAGCCCGCCCCGATGAGCACGAGTGAGGCCGTCTACTTCCCCAGCATCATCAAGGGGTTCGGGACCACGCTGCGTCACTTCTTCACCTCGTTCGGTCAGGGGCACACCAGCCGCACCATCCAGTACCCCGAGGAACGACGGGAAAATATTCCTGTCGAGCAGGGCGGTATGGAGAAGTCCAACTTCCGCGGCGTGCACCGCCTGAACCGCGACGCGGCCGGGCGTGTGAAATGCGTGGCCTGCATGATGTGCCCCACCATCTGCCCCGCGAACTGCATCCATATCGAAGCCGCGGAATCCCCCTGGGATGACCGCGAGAAATACCCGGCCAAGTTCGAGATCGACGAGCTCCGCTGCATCTTCTGCGGCATGTGCGAAGAGGCCTGCCCTGTCGACGCCATCGAGCTGACCCCTCTGTACGATGTCGTTGGTAAGACCCGCCAGGAAATGATCTACGACAAGAACAAGCTCCTGCACATCTACGACATCACGATCGATCAGAAGCCCATGTAAGCCGGCAGGTATCACAAAAAGAGAACAGCCCGAGTCATCGACTCGGGCTGTTTCTTTTGAAGCACTATCACGCTTCGATCAGCGTCGACGCCGGCTAATCACCAGCCCGCCCATGCCCAGCAGTGCCATGGCACCGGGAGCAGGGACGATCGTGAATCCGACGGCGAGCTTGTATCCGAAGTTCTCATCGTGGCCCAAGCCATCGGCGAGCTCATCAGAACCGATGGATCCGATGTCTACATCGCCGAAGCCAGAGAAACCGAGGTAGTAAGTCCCGGCCGCCAGCGATTCAACCTGCAACGCGGGCAGGAATCCGACACCCGAGTCATCGTCGAACGCGATGACATCGCCGGAATCCGTGACCAACTGCAGGATCCCGTCCGCCCCCGAACCAGCGGAGAACGCGGCAAAGATCGCCAGTGAAGATGTGTCCGAAAGCGTGAACGAGAACCAATCAACATCGTTATCGGCGAGGTATGCATCAATGATGACACTCCCGCCGGGCGTGTTGAAGATCCCGAGCCCGTTCGCAGTTCCCAATGTGTTATTGCTCTCGATCTCTGAGAATGTGCCAGCAAATGCTGAACCGGCAACTGTCAGAGCGAGGGCAATCGCGACTCTTTCTCTCATACTCTCACCCTCCGGGCCACTCGGCAGACCAACCTTGGTACCCATCTCAGCGGACCCTGTGCTGGTTTAGGCCCATTGATTGTACCTGAGTCGGTAATTTTCTTGATCATGAATTCAATCCATCTTCAGTATATCTGATCAAAATCAGGGTCCGAAATGACCCCCTCTGGCCAAAACCCCCCAAAGTGGGGAAAAAACAAACCGGCCATAAAAGACCGGTTTGCCTTGATTGAGATTTGCGAGCGGGATTACCGACGACGGCGTGCCATCATCAGACCACCCATGCCCATCAGAGCGAGTGCGCCGGGTGCGGGAACGATCGAGAAGCCCACGCTGAGCTTGTACCCGAAGTTCTCTTCATGGCCCTGGCCGTCCGCGAGTTCGTCGGAGTCGACTGAGCTGCTGTCAATATCGCCATAGCCCGAGAAGCCGATGTAGTAGGTCCCAGCGTCGAGGCTCGCGAGTTGAATCGCGGGCATCAGGCCGAGACCAGAATCATCATCGAACGCGATGACATCGCCACCGGCGGTGACAATCTGCATCACGCCGTCGCCGTTACCGGCGCTGAACGCGGCAAAGAACGAGAGCGATGCGGCGTTGTCAAGGGTAAAGCTGTACCAGTCAACATCACCTTCGCTCAGGACGCCATCGATGGCAATCGAGCCGCCTGGTGTGTCGAAGTTGCCGAGGTTGTTCGCGAGAGCGAGGCTGTTGTTATCCTCGGTCTCGCTGAAGAACCCGCCGGCATTCGCGACCGAGGCGATCGCGGCCAAGCCGAGTGTCATGATCTTCATCTTCATATGTACTCTCCTCACTGAGTAGCCAGTAATCCGGTTTGGATGGTGTCTCGGGTACAACATGGGCCCGATTTGGTGGAAACCCAGTGAGTTTGGTAATTTTCTTTGCACATCGCCTGTTCTTTGGGGTCCGATCACAATGGCGTGAACGCTTGGATCGCCCCTGAACGCTCGATCTCAAGATTTTCCCATATTTAGGTGGTTTTCAGCCGCTTCGGTGTCATGCTGTGGGCGACGAAAGCCGCACCGCGGCATGAGCTTTGCTCTATCGGGGACCCACCCAGCCGTCTCGACGCACCCGCCGGACCTGCGTGACCCACAACTTGAAACTCACACGCGCTGTTGAGTGTGACGAATCAGAGAGAGGCCGCTCGGTGGGTGCAACAACCGGCGGCCTCTCTTCATTTTTGAACTGATCTGAATCTCAGTTGGCGAGCGATCGGAGCGAGTCAGCGAAGTCGATCGCGGCTTCGCGGATGTTCTGCTGCCAGTCGCTACCTCCGGAATCGGGGTAGAGCACGGACCGTGAGGCGTTGACGATGACCCCCAACTGCCCGCTGGAGCGAACGCCGGGTCGGCACATCGGGCGGACATCATCAACGGTGCCGCCCTGAGCCCCCACCCCCGGGACGAGGAACATCTGGGTGGGCATCAGTTCACGCAGGACGCTCATCTCGTCTGCCGCCTTGGTGGCACCAACTACGGCCCCGAGAGCGCTGAGCCCGGATTTGCCCGTCATCGTGGATCCCATCGTGGCGATCATGCTGCTGATCGCGTGCACCACGCGACGACCGTCAGCGAGTTCGTTGAGCTGGACCGCGTCAGAGTCTGGGTTGCTGGTCCGGGCGAGAGCGAAGACACCGAGCCCGGCGTCGAGGAACGGTTCGATGGTCGAAGGGCCCATATAGGGCGAGACCGTGATGAAGTGAGCCCCCATGTCGGCGGCCCCCTCGGCATAGTGCTGGGCGGAGGAGCCGATGTCGCCGCGTTTGGCATCCAGAATGACCACGAAGCCCAACTCACGACCTCTGGTGATGACCTTCTCGAGAATGGCGTACCCGGCACTGCCGTATCGTTCGAAACAGGCGCTCTGGGGCTTGATCACCGGGACGGTGCCCTGAATAGCCTCGAGCACCCCCATTGAGAAGGTCTCGATGGCCTCGACTTCGGCTGTGGATCGCAGCTGCTCGGGGAGCTTGGAGAACACCGGGTCGATACCGACGCAGGCGGGCGTAGCGTGCTCGTCGATCGCGGACACGAGCTGGTCGATCTGGTTCGTCGCGGTGCTCATCGTGCTCATGGGGCCTCCGTGCGCTGGTTGTTCTACACTGTAGACGCGATGAAACAGACGTATTCACCCCAGCATCTGGATCTGAAGAAGGACACCGCCCTGACCATCACCTGGCAGGATGGCCATCGATCCGTCTACCCGATCGCGCACCTTCGGCGACTCTCGCCCAGCGCGGACATGCGGGAACTCCGCAAGTCGATGAAGAAGAACCCGCTGACCATCCTGCCCAGCTCGGGCGGCTCGGGCAAGGTGACTGCTTTAGATGCCGAGCTTGTGGGCAACTACGCGATCAAGATCACCTTCTCCGACGGGCACGCAACGGGGCTTTATACCTGGGACTACCTGCGCGAGATCGACCCGGCGGTGAACCCGGAAGGGCGGGTCACTTCCGACAACGCACCGGCTCACAACGACCCGCTGGGGCTTGGGTGATGGAGTTCAAGCTCTTAGGGATGAGGATTTTTAATGGCCTGGATAAACACATCAAGGCAACAAGAAAATGGGTATTGCCAACTGAAGCTAAGTTGATGAAGTTGCGTCATAAAGCTGAGTCTGCTGGTATCCATCAGATTGAGTATGAGAAGCTGACCATAGAACTTGAGGGACTCCATGACTCATTCTGGCTTGAGCATGGATCAACAGGGGTTCGCGTTGGGCGTGTAGGAATCGACTCTCGTACAAACTACCGCGTTCTTTGGCTCATTGATGGCAGAACAGTTGAAGTTGTCTACGACCGCAAGACTGACAATGCTGTCTTGTTTTTCAATGGGGAATTCACTGGTCTACTGATGGCTCAGAAGCATGAGAAATTTCTGAAAGTACTCAGCGTGTGTGTATCATGGAAGATTTTGATCAATGACACAGAGATTTTTAGGATACATTTCAATGATAAAACCATGCGTGAGATGTCACTGATTCACCATCGAGCTCCTGATGTGATCGCAAGGGTAGGTCAGCCAAGTCAGGCTGGTCTCGCGGATTACCTACGATCGATATCTCATCGGCTTATCAACTCAACGCCCCCTACGAACGATCGATGGTTCCTCCCACGATCTGAGGGGGAGTTGCCCTGCCGGAATGATTCTGAAGTTCTGGCCCTCATGGCCTTTGCACTGGTGTTTCGGCAAGCATACTGGAGTGTTGATTGACCTAAACTCAAGTCCATGTCCCGGTCCAACTCTGAAAAACTCGTAGGACTAACGCTCACTACATCGATCTACGACATCCCCGGCGTGTGGGAGGTCCACGCGCAGAAACTCGAAATCCTCGGTGTCCGCAATGTCGGGCAGTTGCTCGCCCACCTCCCTCACCGCCACGAATGGCTACGAGCGCAATCGGGGATCGCGGATCTACAGCCCGGGGTGATCAGTTCGGCGGAGGGTGAGATCACCGCCACCAAGATCTCGGGCTTCGGACGCAAGGCCCGATTCCAGGCGGTGCTGCACGATGGCGATGGACGCCTGGACCTTGTGTTCTTCAATCAGTCGTTCCTGCAGAAGAAGCTGCATGTGGGGATGCGCCTGAGGGTGCAGGGCAAGCCGACCAAGTTCGGGCCCGGGCTGCAGATGGCCAACCCGCTGTTCACGATCCTTGAGGACACGGGCGGCGACGCCGGCGGCATCGAGGACGACGCGTACCGCCCGGTGTACCCGGCCACGGAAGGGCTCGCGAGCGAGCGGATCTGGGAGATCGTAAAAACTGTCCTTGAGCCGGCGATTGAGCAACTTGAGGATCACTTGAGCGACGAGTTCCGCGCCGAGCGGGCATTGCCGAGCCTGAGCGAGGCGTACCGCATGATGCATGCGCCGCAGCACGAAGACGAGGTGAAGGCAGCCCGGCGTCGGTTGGCCTATGACGAACTGCTGATGCTTCAGCTCGGCGTGCATATGAAGCGGGCGCACCTACGACGGACGCTGACAGCCCCGGCTTTGGAGCGGACACCTGAGATCGATGAGCGGATCAGGGCACGCATGCCGTTCGCGTTGACGGCCGCCCAGCAGCGTGTCGTGGACGAGATCTCACGGGATGTGGCCCTGACCATGCCGACAAATCGATTGGTTCAGGGTGATGTCGGCTCGGGCAAGACCGCTGTCGCGCTGGATGCGATGCTGCTTGCGATTGCCCACGGTCATCAGGCGGCCCTCATGGCCCCCACCGAGCTTCTCGCCGAGCAGCACTTCCTCTCGATCACTGAGATGCTGAGCGGTTCGAGCGTGCGGGTTGAGCTGCTCACCGGCTCGATGCCCAGCGCTGATCGCGACACGGTCCTCGCCAAGATTCATTCTGGCGATGTGGACCTGGTCATTGGCACGCACGCGCTGATCTCGGATCGGGTGGAGTTCCACTCGCTGGCGCTTGTAGTGATCGACGAGCAGCACCGGTTCGGGGTGGAGCAGCGGGCCAAGCTGCGGGTGAAAGGTGGCAAGGACCACGAGGGCGAGACGCCGCATGTGATCGTGATGACCGCGACCCCGATCCCCCGCACGATCGGGCTGACGATCTTCGGCGATCTGGACATCTCGACGATCGACGAGCTGCCGCCGGGGCGCACGCCGGTGATTACCAAGCGGGTCACGCCGGATCAGCGGAAGACGGTGTACAACTGGGTCAATGAGAAGATCAAGCAGGGTGACCAGGCGTTCATCGTGGTGCCGGCGATTGAGCCCGGCAGCAAGGGCGAGACCCGGGTGACCGACCTGCGGACGCTCCAGAAGGAGCTGGAGGGCGGCGAACTGCACGATGTGAAGATCGCGGCCCTGCACGGACGCCTCAAGCGTGACACCCGCGAGCACATCATGCACCGGTTCCGGGCGGGCAAGATCGATGCCCTGATTGCGACGACTGTCATTGAGGTCGGCGTGGATGTACCTAACGCCACGATGATGATCATCGAGGACGCGGACCGCTTCGGGCTTGCACAGCTGCATCAGCTCCGTGGACGCGTAGGGCGTGGGCAGAAACCGGGCGTGTGTGTGCTGATCGGGAATCCGAAGACGGAAGACGGAATCGCCCGTCTCAACGCGATGGTCGAGACGACTTCGGGCTTCGTGCTCGCTGAGCGGGACCTGGAGATCCGTGGGGCCGGCGATGTGTTCGGCACGCGCCAGAGCGGGACTCCCCCGTTCCGCATCGCGGACCCGATGCGCGATCTGGAACTGCTCCAGATGGCGCGTCGCGATGCTGCTGGGTGGATTGCCCTATCGCCCACCCTCGATCGGCAAGAGGACGCCATCGCGCGTCGTCGGATGCTCAAGGCGCACGGGCAATGGCTTGGTCTGGGTGATGTGGGTTAGGGTGTTCTGCTCATTCTCATATACAAGCTCATTCACTGAACTTGTAATCCGATAGCGGGTAAAACTCCCAATGCATACACCCATTCGTGGGATGATTCAAGACCATTCTGTGCTTTATCAGATCAGATCACACGACAGCCCCCCACCATGCCTCAAGAAAAAATCGGCTGGTACCGATTGCATGGATGATCAGAAGGGCTTGATCGATGAAAGTGAGCCAGTTCAGGCAGAGTTTATGTCTGCCATATTTGTGAGGTATTCCCCCTATGTCGAACGAGCAGTGTCTAATTGAGTTTCACGATCGACTACAACATGCGGTGAGCGATATGTCGTATCGCAAGCTCGGGCGGCTGACAGACACCCACCCTGAGACCGTGCGTCGGTACATGCAGGGGCAGGCCCCGAGCACCACATTCCTGATCAATCTCTGCAAGGCATTCGGCATCTCGGCCGACTGGTTGCTGACCGGGCGCGGCGCGATGCGATGCTCGGATATCCGCATGAACGCCTTGCGACTGGCGAACCCTTCTGAGTTGCTCAACGCGCTTGCGGCCTCCTTTGCCGACCAGACTGAACGGCTTGCCCGCTTGGAACAGATCTCGACGGATCTGGACGGGGTGAGGGCGGAGTCGAACACGGTCCGTGAGCACAAGCCTGAGACGCGTCCCAAGGCCATCCGGCTTGGACTGAACACGAACGAGCCCGTTGTGGCAAAGCAGGCAGAATCCATCGCGATCGAATCGCACACGGTGGCTGACTCGACAGATGAGAGCGATTGCGTGTCCCGCATCCGCACAGCGCTGTCCAAGCGATCCGCGTAACGCGCCTGACCCAGGATCATCCCGGCATTGATGAACTCGGCCATGGAACGGGAATGCCCCGCTACGATTGGGCATGAGTTTCACCAAAGCCGCGTCTTCCATGTTCAATGAGATGTCCCAGATGATCGAGCTGCTGGGCGGCGATCGCTTCCGTGTCAGTGCGCACGCCAAGGCCGCCCGAGTGCTCAAGGACACGACCGAGGACATCGAATCGCTGGCCGAGGCGGGCGATACCAAGGCCCTGGTGGCCTTGGAGGGCATCGGCAAGGGCACGGCCAGCAAGCTCATCGAGCTGGCGCAGAACGGGACCATCAGCGAGTACGACGAACTCCGCGATCAGATCCCCAAGGGGCTGATGGAAGTCCTTGAGATCCCCGGGCTCGGGCCCAAAACGGTCAAGCTGATGTGGGACGAGAAGGGCGTCGAATCGATCGATGACCTGCTGCGGATCATCAACGACGGGAGCATCCTCGAGCTGCCTCGCATGGGGCAGAAGACCGTCGACAACATCAAGGAATCGATCGAGTTCATGGCCCAGCAGGGCGGGCGGCTACATATCGGTATCGCCCAGGGTGTCGCGGACCGGTTTGTTGAGATGATGGGCAGGGTCAAGGGCGTGAAGCAGTGCGCCTTTGCCGGGTCGCTCCGCCGGGGCAAGGAGACGATCGGCGACATCGACATCCTGATCGCCACGAGTGACCCTGAAGCGGCGCGTGAGGCCTTTACGAACGCCAAGGGCGTGATGAAGGTGCTGGCCAACGGCGAGAAAAAGGCCTCGATCCGGGTCGCCATCGAGGACGAATCGAGCCGCTGGGGGGCCGAGGATAACTCGGCCGTGCAGGTCGATCTGCGGATCGTGGACGAATCCTGCTGGGGCGCGGCCCTGATGTACTTCACCGGCTCCAAGGAGCACAATGTGCGTCTGCGTGAGCGGGCGATCAAGCAGGGCATGACGCTCAACGAGTACGGGCTGTTCAAGGACGACGGCAAGGACAAGACCCCGCCGCAGCAACGCGGGGAGAAGCCGGTCGCGTGCAAGAGCGAGGAGTCGATCTACAGCAAGCTCGGCGTGCCGTTTGTCCCCTCCACCATGCGCGAAGACCGCGGAGAACTGGAGATCGAGGAGACACCCCGGCTGATCGAGGTGGATGACATCAAGGCCGAACTGCACTCGCACACCACGGCCTCAGATGGCAAGATGTCCATCGAGGAATCTGCGGAGATCGCCAAATCACGCGGGTTCCACACGCTGGCGATCACCGATCACTCGCAATCATCGGCCGTCGCGGGTGGGCTCTCGCCCGAACGCCTCCGCAAGCACATTCAGGCCGTGCGCGAGGCGGACAAGGCCACCAAGGGGATCTCGATCCTTGCGGGCAGCGAGGTGGACATCCTCGTCGATGGGACGCTCGATTACGACGACGATCTGCTCGCGGAGTTGGATGTTGTGGTGGCCTCGCCGCATGCGGGGCTGCGGGCCAAGCCCAAGCAGGCGACCAAGCGCCTGCTCAAGGCGATCGAGCACCCGCTGGTACACATCATCGGGCATCCGACCGGGCGGCTCATCGAGCGGCGCCCCGGGCTTGAGCCGGACATGAACGAGATCTTCGCGGCCGCGATCGAGCACGATGTGGCGCTGGAGATCAACTGCCACTGGATGCGTCTGGACCTGAGGGACACGCATGTGCGGGCGGCCGTCGAGGCAGGGTGCAAATTCGCGATCGATTGCGATGTGCACCACCCGGACGATTACGACAACCTGCGGTTCGGTGTACTGACGGGTCAGCGTGGGTGGCTGACGCCCGAGTTGTGCATCAATACCTGGAGCAAGGACAAGCTGCACAAGTGGCTCAAGTCCAAGCGCTGATCAGATGAACGAGTAGACGATCGAGATCACGATCGGCAGCATGATGAGCACCAAGGCGATGGCACCGATGACGGCAAGGACGCCGATGATCGGGTGGTTGCGATCGATCATTCCGTGGTTGTCGGGGACATAGTGCATGAGCGGCTGGCTGTGCGAGCACTCGGTGCAGGTCACGGACGCTTTCTCGAGCGTGAGCCCGGCGAGGGCGTAGCCGCAGTTCGAGCAGACGAGCGGCTTGAGCTTGAGACGGGAACTTGGGAGCGTGTCGGGCTGGCCGTCGGCGAGGATCACGCTCTGGGTGGCAATCTCAAAGCCACGCCGTCGCATGATGGCATCGGCCTGCGGGATGGAGCTCGCGCGGACCTTCATGGTGACCCATGGCGTCTCGGGCTCGCCGAGGGGGCGGGCCTGGACCTCCCATATGGGCTTCTCGCGTGCTGTCTCCTGCTTTGGCATACGCTGACTCTATCCGTTCCGAAGCCCTATGATGTTGCGGCTGCGGTCACGGCCCTGACTCGAATCACGAACCCACGACGCACACCCGTGCGGGAGTTTTTATGTTCGATCGAGTCTCCGACAGTTTCAACGGCGTCTTCAAGAAGCTTTCCGGCAACTCCACCATTTCCGAGTCCAATGTCCGCGAGGCGATGGACGAGGTTCGCAACGCGCTGCTCGAGGCGGATGTCCACTACGAGGTGGCCGAGGCGTTCTGCAAGAAGGTGCTCGAAGACGCCAAGGGGCAGCAGGTCACCAAATCGCTTAAGCCCGGTCAGGAGATGATCGGCATCGTGCACCGGCGACTGATCGAGCTGTTCGGGGGCGACCCGAACGCCAAGGAGCAGCCGTCGCCTCCCGGCATTGTCAAGATGTCGCCGGCCCCCACCATCATCATGATGTGCGGGCTGCAGGGCTCGGGGAAGACCACCACTTGTGGCAAGCTCGCGGGAATGCTCAAGAAGCAGGGACGATCGGTGATGCTGGCGGCCGCGGACCTGCAGCGACCGGCGGCGATCGATCAGCTAGAAACCGTCGCTCGCCAGGCGAACGAGGAGCTTTCGGGCGGGTCGCAGGTGCACTTTTACGGCGAGCACGACAAGTCGGCCGAGTATGGCAGGGCCGTGGGCGTGGCGATCAAAGTGTGCCAGAACGCACTCAAGGAAGCGAAGGCCAAGGGCGTGGATGTGCTGATCCTCGACACCGCGGGTCGTCTGCATGTCAACGACGAGCTGATGCACGAGCTCAAGGGCGTGCGATCGATGCTCAACCCGCACCACATTTTCCTTGTGGTCGATGCGATGACGGGGCAGGACGCAGTCAACAGCGCCAAGGCGTTCCACGAGCAGCTGGCCGTGGACGGCGTGATCCTGACCAAGTTCGACAGCGACACGCGCGGCGGGGCCGCTCTGTCGGTGAAGCAGGTCACTGGCGCGCCGATCCGCTACATCGGCGTGGGCGAGAAGCTCGACGCGATCGAGCCGTTCCACCCCGAGCGGATGGCCGGACGCATCCTGGGCATGGGCGATGTGGTCTCGCTGGTGGAGAAGGCGCAGCAGGAAGTCAGCGAGGAAGAAGCGGCGGAACTCGAAGCCAAGATGGCCAAGGGCGAGCTGGACATGGAGGACTTCCTCAAGCAGATGAAGATGATGCGCCGCATGGGCTCGATGAAGTCGCTGCTGGGCATGCTGCCGGGCGTGGGCTCGGCGATCAAGGGCATGGATATCGACGAGAAGCAGCTCGACCGGACCGAGGCGATGATCCTGTCAATGACCCCGGAAGAGCGTAAGAAGCCGGACATCATCAAGCACTCTCGCAAGGTGCGTATCGCGAGCGGCTCGGGTTCGGACGCCAACCAGGTGGGTCAGCTCGCCAAGCAGTTCGCGATGATGAGCAAGGTGATGAAGCAGTTCGGTTCGATGGGCGCAGGCGGCAAGATGGCCGCGGCCAAGGCGATGAGCGGCGCACTCGGCGGCGGCGGCATGCCCGGCATGGGCGGCATGAGTGTGCCCGGGTTTTCGATGAAGAAATCGACAAAGAGCAAGAGCATCAAGAGCCGGAAGAAGAGGAAGTAAGAGAGGCATCAGGGATCAGCCATCAGGGATCAGGGAAGAGGAGATTGGTATGCCGGTGTCGACTTTGGGGTTTAGCGCGGATCGGGTCGCGGGGATCGCGGAGGACCTGTTTGAACTGCAGGAGTCGTTCGTGGCCAAGCCGCGCAAGGAGGGTGCGTGGTCGCGCAAGCAGATCCTCGGGCACCTGATCGACAGCGCGAGCGTGAACCATCAGCGCTTCATCGAGGCGCAGATCAACGACTCGATCGTTTTCGAGGGCTACGCGCACCAGCAGTGGGTCGAACTGCAGGGCTATCAGGAGCAGGACTGGGAGGAGTTGGTCACGCTGTGGAGTGCGCTCAACATGCATATCTGCAATGTCGTCGAGCGCATCCCAGCGGAGGTCCTCGGGAAGCAGCACGCGGAGCACCGCTTCGATGTCATGGCGTTCCGCCCGGTCGCCAAAGACCAGCCCTCAACGCTGGGATACATCATCGAGGACTACTTCGCGCACCTGCAGTACCATCTGGATCAGATCCTCGGGGATTGATCACTCGATCGGCAACGGATCGTCCGCACGCCCCTCGGCCCATTCCTTGAAGCGCGGCCAGAAGATCTCCTGGATCAGGATCTTCACGCACGCGGCGATGGGGATGGCGATGAGCAAGCCGAATACGCCGAACAATGCACCACCGGCCAGCGATGCGAAGAGGATCGTCGGGGTGTCCATGCCGGTGCTCTTGCCCTGGATGAGCGGGGTCCAGACATAGTCGTCGAGGGCCTGACCGAGGAAGTAGATGCCGGTCGGAGCGCCCAGGATCCACCACCACTCGCCGCGGAAGCCGTCGTGGCCCTGCAGGGCGAGCAGCGAGACGGAGATGGGGAGCCCGATGAGGGCGAGGTAGGGGACGATGGAGAGGATGGCGACGACCGGTCCGAGGATAAAGGCGCCGGGGACGCCGATGAGGAAGTAGCCAACCGAGAACACGATGCCCTGGATGAACGCGATCGTGATGCGCCCGCGGATAAAGCCGGAGATGACGGCGTCGAACTTCTGGAGCAGGTCGATGATGCGGTCGCGGTTCTTGTCAGGGAGCAGCTTGACACCGAAACCCTTGAGCTGAATCCACTCGGTGGCGGTGAAGAAGAAGAAGAAGGCCGTTACGAACACCATGAACGCGATCCCGAAGGCGGCACCGATGAAGCCGAGCGCGCGATTGACGATATCGACGCTTACGCTCGCGGTCGTCTTCGCGACCTGTTCGCTGTTGGATGAGATCCAATCGATGCCGGCATCGAGCGCGTCGCCGAGCGATGAATCGTGATTGGTTTGCGCGGCCTGGATCTCGTCGTACACCCAGACCCAGGCGCTGGGGATGGCATCGGGGATCGGCTCTGCCGGGTCTGTGGGGGCATATTCGCCGGTGAGTCTTTGACGCGCGACTGTCTGGTCATTGGAATCAATCGCCTTGCTCACGCGATTGACATTGCTGATGGTGTCTGTGGTGAAACCAACCAGCTGCCCGGCCGCGTACGCACCGCCCGCCATGATCGGCAGAACCACCCCGACGATGAGCACCACGAGAATCGAGATCACCGATACCCGACGGGAGACACCAAACTTCTTCATGAGCCAGACGATGACCGGCTCGAAGAGGTAGGCGAGCAGGATCGCCAGCAGCAGCGGCACGGTGACGACCGAGGTCTTCTGCCCAATGACGATCAGGGCGAAGATTCCCAGCCCCAGCAGCACATCGCGCACGGGTTGCATCTGCCAGAGGTGCAGCCCGGCCCACGCGGGCGCGTGCTTGCGGCTTTCGTCGTTTGCTGGTGGGTTCTGAGCATCATCGGGCATGGCGATAGCATAGCCGAGAACGGCAAATCATGCCTGAAGACGGGCGGATCAGATCAGGTGGAAGCGTGAGCCGGACGCGAGTTCCGCGAGGGATCGGGGAAGACATCGTCGAACTCGTAGACGCGATCGAAGTCTTCGAGCTGATCCTCGTCGGTGGTGCGCATGAGCCCCGCGTCGACCATCGCGAAGATGATCTTGCCGAAGTCGAGCGTGTAGTGGATGCCCCACTTGTTGAGGACGGACTTGGCCATCAGGCCATAGCGCTCGATCGCGTACTCCTTGAGCCCGATGCAGAGTTCATGCCCGGACACATGGCGTGACTCCTCGCTGAGCCCAAGCTCAAGGAGTGTCTCGTCCTCGCGGTTGCCGTGCACCATCTCTACGGTGTGCGCGAGCCCGTCACGGATGAACGCGAAACAGAGCGGCGAGTAGCCGCCGGCACGCTCCATGATTTCCTTGAGCTCGATCTGTGTGTTGTCCGTACTCATTGCACACCTGCTCTGCGCCCTCTGGCGCGAACACCGGATTGTATGCGTCCCAAACCTGTATCGGGAATCGCGGCAATCTCATTGCACCTTTTCGCACCCCGGAGCGCCCGGATGCACCCGAGTGAGCCACCGGAGGGGTTTATCCACCCAGTCCCCGGCGGAGCCGATGCCGATTCTTGGGGTGCACTCGATAGCCGTTTTCTCGATCGCAACCCCTTGTGAGATGGCAAGCTGGGAAGATTGGAGAAGATGAACGCCGTCCAGATCGCGGTCGATCGCCATCGCCTGACAGAGCTTGCCGGGGCCGTTGCTTAAATCTTTATCATGAAGAGGATGCTTGCGTGGCTTGATCGTTCGCAGCGCCCGCATGGTCTCGATGCCCCGCTCGGGCAGAACCGCCCGCACGAGCACAGCCGCTGGGTGGCCCTCACGCAGGCACGCGATATTGAAGCAGAAATGCATGCCGTAGGTGAAGTAGACATAGGCGGTGCCCGGGGCGCCCCACATCGATTCGTTGCGGGGCGTGCGCCGCCCGCCGAACGCGTGCGAGGCCCGGTCCTCGGGGCCGACATAGGCCTCGGTCTCGGTGATGATTCCTGAGAGGATGGTGCCATCGTCGAGGGTGCGGGTGAGGCGGCAGCCCAGCAAGGCCGGCGCGACCTGCTCGGCCGGTCGAGCGAACCAGCGGGCTTCGGTGATGGGTCTCGGACGCTGCATCGGGTGATTATTCGGGATCGAACCCATCGGTAGCAACACCACCACCCAGGAGATCCTGTATGAAATCCTTCCCATCACCCAAAGTGCTGACTACCGGCGTGTGCGCTCTGATCGGTCTCGGTTTGTGGACCGTTGGCGGCTGCCGACATCAATCGCTGGGCATCCGTGACGAGGCCACGCACCTGCGAACCCCCTATTTCCCACGGATCAGCTCGGAGAACCTCAACAAGGAACCCATCACGCTTCCCGATGATCTCAAAGGGCAGCCGGCGCTGCTGCTCATCGCCTACCGCCAGCATCAGCAGGAAAATGTGAACACCTGGCTTGGGCACTTGGACACGATCGAAGAGCAGATCCCCGGCGTGCGGGTGCTGGAACTGCCAACCATCTCCAGCCGCAGCTGGGGCTGGATGGCGGGCTTCATCGACGGCGGCATGCGCTCGGGGATTCCCGACCCGGCCGCGCGTGCGCGGACCGTGACGCTGTACACCGATGTGAGTCTGTTCAATCAGGCGCTGATGATCGAGGAGACGGACACGATTCACGCGGTACTGCTGGATCAAGACTCGCGCGTGATCGCGCGGGTCGATGGTGACTATGACGAAGCTAAGCTGCAGACTCTGATCGACGCATTGCCGTGAATCACGCGTACGCGTGCAGCCCCGGCAGCAGCAGATTCACACCAAAGTAGGTCCAGAGCATCACGATGAAGCCCGAGACGCTCAGCCACGCCGTGGTGAGCCCGCGGTTCTTGAGCCCGGTCATGCGCACATGGATCACAATCAGGTAGACGATCCAAGTGACCAACGCCCAGGTTTCCTTGGGGTCGAAAGCCCACCAGCGACCCCAGGAATGGTCTGCCCACCACGCGCCCAGCAGGATGCCGACGCCCAGCGTCCAGAACGCGAGTTGGAGCACCGTCATGGTCGCGGTGTCGAGGTCCTTGAGGGTGCGCTGCAGGCCCGCGGGCTTGCCGCTGTCATCAAGGTTTCCCAGCGCACCCGATGCAAGCGCGGGTGCGCCCTCAGTTGCGGGCTGGGCCCTGAAAAACTTGGCGCTGTAATAGGTGCCGAGGTAGAACAGACTCACAATGAAGCCCAGCGTGATGAGCCCGTAGCTGGTGAGCACCGTGGTCACATGGTACTTGAGCAGCACCGAGGTGTTGAGGATCGCGGCCTCGCGCTCGATGTGCTCGCCGGGGATCCCTGTGGTCGTGGCGGTGATGAGAATCAGGAAGCCGGTGCCTGCGGCGGCGGCGCCGAAGAGCCACTGCTTCTTCCAGAGCATAAGCCCGGTGCCCACGATGGCGGCGAAGAACGAGATGCCGGTCATGGACTCGAACTGGTTCTGGATCGCGAATCGCTCGGCGATGAGTGAGCGGAGGGTGAATCCGAAGCCGTGGAACCCGAGTGCGAGGAAGAGCAGGACGACGCCGATCGTGGCGAGCGTCTTGCGCCCGGTGCCGAATGCGAGGATCAGGGCGACGAGCGAGAAGAGGTAGAGCCACAGCCCCCACTCGAAGGCGTGGGCCTTGTTGTAGATCGACTCGAGCCCGGGGCTCGCGGCCTGCTGGGTCTGGGGGTTGATCTGCGCCAGCGCGTCGGCGAGCTGCTGGGCGGCGGCGTTGACACCTGCTGCGTCGCCGGCACGCCAGGCGTTGCCGAAGGCGAGCGCCGCGTCGCGGGCGGGCGAGCCGTCGGGCAGCGAGCCGAGGTGCTTCCAGAGCTGATCCTCGCTTTCAGGCGCGACGACCTCGAAGTTGCCGATCGAGTTGCGGAAGAGCCCCATCGAACGATCGAGCTTACCCACGGCGTTGCGGAAGGGTTCGGAGTCGCTGTACTTGTTGAACGCGGGCGTCGCGTAGCGGCTGGCCATGCGGGGAGAAACCATGCCTGTCTTGAGCCAGCCCTCGTAGTTGAACGATCGGCCCGCATTCTCGGGGTCCTGCTCGTAGGCATCGAGGATGGCACGACGCAGGGGCAGGTAGTTGATCCCCAGCAGCGGGCGATCGAGGTAGTACATGGGATCAAGCACCATATCGAAGAGGGTGAACATCGGGTCGTACTTGATCTTCTGGACGGATTTGGTGGAGCCGTCGGGGTTCTCCTCAACGATCAGGTCGAAGTGCTTGCCCTTGCCGGTCAGCGCGCTGATGGTTTCGTCGGCCAGCGTCGAGATGATCTTCACGCGTCCGTTGTGGAACACGGGCGTCTTCTCGAGCGGTGAGAGATCGAGCGCGTCTGCGAAGGCGGACTTCTGTTCGGTGGTGAACGCGGTGATGACCGGATCGCCAAATGGGTTGACGATCTGGTCGGCGGTGCGGGTGACCTGCTGGGTTTCCGGGTGGGCGTTGCCGTCCGGTGCCTGCTGTGCATGCCCGAGGCCCACGCAGAGTGTGAGCGTGAAGAACATGATGGTTGAGATGAGCGTGCGCTGACGGGTCATGCTGACGCCTCCTTGGCTTTGTCGCTCTTGTGCAGGACCGCGAGTCGTTCTTTCTCGCGTCGCACGAGGTACGGCTTGAAGTAGAACGCCCAGGGGATCCCGATCGATATCAGGATGCTGCCGAAGGCGATCACATGGATGCCCGGGTTGTTGCCAACACCCAGGATCGTGAACGAGACACGGGGCTTGTCGAGGAGCCCCTCGTCGACCATCTGCTGAGACTGCTGCCAGCCCTGACGGTCCCACCCCGACTGCGAGAGCTTGAACTGACGCGGGTCGAGCCCGGCCCGCAATCGGGTGAACATGTTGATGATCCACGCCTTGTCGGGGTTCCAGTGGTACGGTGCTCGCAGCGGATTGTTCAGCTTGACGACATGCTGGAACTCTTCGAAGTTGGGCTTGGGGCCCGGGTAGATCGGATCGGGCGAGACACGCACGATCGATTGGTAATCACGCGGAGCGCCGCGGAAGTCGTATGCGATCATCTCGAAATCAACCAGCGAGAGCGCGAAGCCCGGGAACGGGTGCTGGTAGCGCCCGAAGGCGAGCATGATGTTCCGGCCATCCGGCAGGGTGACCTTGGTGCGCTGCTGGGTCTGGATCGCGACATACTGCACGAAGGGCAGCCAGACGACCTGCGACCACTCGGGCTGAGCTCCCCTGGCGGGCACCGACACCTCGATGCCCAGAAAAGCCTTGGTGTAGGAGCCGGCGACCGACTTGTCGCGCTGCTCGAAGGGCGTAGGCAGTGGACGCTTTATCTGCTCGGCGTGCGCCCATGTCTCGCCCAGGTGCAGATCGAGCCGATCGTTCTGCTCGTTGGGGATCAGGTCGAGGAGCCAGCCCTCGTCGAGCGAATCGATGACGCGGACCTCTCCGGTGGGCTGGCGGACGATGGCTCGTGTGATGTCCTCGCCGCTGGCGTTCTGGGTCTCATCAAGGTAGATCTGCAGCTTGGAGGCGTCGATGTAAGAGACACGGATGCTGGGATCTGGGGGCGTGCGCACCGGGCGACCTGAGGCGCTGGGGGTCAGGTCCTGGTTGAGCTCGGGGAAGCGGTGGAATACCCAGCGTGAGAAGTTCTTGGCGGGCTCTGTCTCGGTGGCGGCCTTGCTCATGTTGATGACGGCCACGGAACTGGTCGCGTTCTCGTAACCGGGCGTGATGATCGGGAAGGGTGGCTCTTGGGCGAGCTGCTCGACGCTGATGGTCCAGCCGGTTTTGCCCAGCGGGATGCGTGTCCCTTCGTCGATCGGGAGGACAACGCGGAAGCCGGTTTCGGGAATCTCGACAATGATGCCGTGCGAGAACGGGGCACCGAACTGCGTGCGCAGGTCGTCCCATCGCTGCTGCTCCATGCCCCGGGTGTACTCGATGGCCATCAGATCGTTGAAGCGGATGCGGTTGGCCGGTTCACCCAGGAAGAAGGGGAACATGAAGATGGCATTGGAGTCTGGCTTCACGCCGGGCGTGGCGCCGCGTGTGAAGTAGAGGTCGATCTTGCGGTACGGGTTGGGCTCGCTGGTGGCTGGGACGGGCGCTTCGTACCACTCGTCTTGGAGTTCAGCGTAGGGCGCGAAGCCCACGACGCGGAACCGGATGTCGGGATCCACGAGCGTGCCCGGGCCTGCGGGGATGGGCTGACTGATGGTGCGTCCCTCGTCGGTATCGAGCCACTCGTGCTGGAGCACCTGAGAGAGGGTGGTCGCGCCTTCGGGGAGACCGGCCTCTAGCCCGTAGGCGTTATAGAGCGGGAGGCGGCTCATGCGGCGCTGCTCGAAGCGGGGCTGGGCGTTGGGTGTGCGTGCCTGGGCGACATAGAGCGCGACATCCTCCCGGTCGTAGAAGGCTCGCTGGGCTGGGCCGGGAATGCTGGCCTGATTACTTGCGGGGAGCAGGGTGTCGCCCTCAAGCTTCATGCGCTGGTAGAAGATCGAGCCCAGCGCGATGATGACGATGCCGGTGTGGACGCTGAGCACACCGAGGTTCTTGAAGTTGAACTCGATACGCCGGACAGTGGCGACGACCATATTGATGACAAAGAGCACGAGCGCGAGTCGCATGGGCCACCATGCGTAGAACTGGGTCTCTGTCATTTCGAAGGCGGGGAGCCGCCGGATCGTGGTGGATTTGTATTTCTCCACGATGCCGCTCATGAGCATGAATCCCGAGCCGTCGTCGTGGTATTTAAGTGAAGGCCAGATCCCGACGCGCCAGAGCAGGCTCAACGCCACGCCCAGCACGAGCACGATGGCGAACATGGCGAGAAATCGCACTGGGGGCGTCTTTTTCACCAGTGCCTTGCGGGTGTAGTAGAGCGCGGGCAGGATGAAGATTGCTAAGAGCGCCAGGTAGAAGGCCGAGACAATCAGCAGCGTGGGGATGCGGGCGATCATGCCGACCGGGATCGATGCCATCGTCGCGTAGAGCGAGACGAAGAGCAGCAGCACCACTGCCAGCGGGATCGAGCTGAAGACACGCAAGATGATGCGCACGGGAACCATCGGGCCGACAAGGTTCTCGTCTTCCCATGCCTTGTTGCGCTGCCACTTCTTACTCATGCGGTCTCACTCATCTAGGGTTCTGATTTGGCAGGAATCTTACGCATCAGATCGGAATTTTGCCCGACAATCCTCTCAAATCAGCCACGAAGGCGCATTGTACCCCTGCAATGCAGATGCCCAAGCATCCTTTTCTTCGCATGAGGCCTCTAAATCGATGCTGATGATGCCCGCGGGCTCTGCGCCGGTTTGGAGGGTGAATGACATCGGATCTAGCCCGAGGGCGATAGCACCGTTGGTGGTGGCCATCGCGAGCAGGCGTTTGGGGTCCCGATCGCCCTGCGCGTAAAGCAGGCGCATGTCGTCGAGTGTGCTGATCCGGTCGGGCGTGTCTAGGTTGACGATCGAGTCGGTGCCGAGGCAGACATTGATGCCCGCGTCGAGCATGTCGCGGTAGCGGTGCGGGCCAAATCGCGTTGCGGCGTGGAAGTACGCGGATGCTCTCGGGCAGTACGCGACGCTCGTGCCGGTTTCTGCCAGCATCTGGATGCCCGAGTCGTCGGCATCGTTCACATGAGCCACGAGGTAGGGCTTCATCGCCAGCACCTCGTGGAGGTGTTCGATCGGGCTCCTGCCCTTGCCGATGTGTGTCAGGATCGAATCGTCCCAGACCCCGAGGCGTTCGAGCAGCTCCCATTGCGGGCCTGACGCGGAGGCGATGAACTCTCGCTCCTCGAGGGTCTCGGCGAGATGGGTGGAGAGCGGCAGGTTGCGTGCGAGGGCGGCCTGGGTGATCCAGCGGTAGACACCAAGATCAATGGTGTTCGGTGCATGGGGCTGGAGCCCGAATCGGACGCCAGATTCTGCGGTTTCGACGAGAATACTGGCCAGATGGCCAGACAGGAACGCCTCAAGCCGCTTAATCGTGCCCGCGGCGGCCTTGCCCATTCCGAAGAACTCGAGAAAGGAGACCCCGAGCAGAGGCGAGGCAGCGAGCGTGCGGACGGGGGCTTGGGTCAGGCGTCCTGAGGGTGCGCCGGCGATATCCCCCACCGCGATGACCCCGCCGGCGAGTGATTTCTCGATGCCTTGGCGAACACAGCCAGCAATCTCCTCATCGGTCTGGGCTCGCCGGGTCCGGATGATGTCGACCCAATGAACGAAGCCGTCGTCGGGGTCGTGCGGGTGGGGTCCGATGTGGGTGAGGTCGAGATGGGTATGCGCGTTGACGAGCGCCGGCATGAGCAGCTGGTTATGGAGCGTGAGACAAGGTATCGCGGGATCGATCCACTGCGAAGGCAGATCGCTGGTGCGGTGGGCGTAGCGGACGATGTTCTCGTTCTGTGCGCGTTCGAGCACGAGCGAAGCGTGGTCGATAATCCCGGCGTGCGCGTCGGCAATGGCGCGGGCATCGATGCGCACGAATCGCGATGGCGTGGCGGGATCGCCCGCCTGGCGCATCCATGCGTGCAGCATCGCGTCGATCGCGTACGGTGCGTGTTCGTCGCGTTGCTTGTGATTCATGACACTCAATGGTATGTGCCGATTGGGTTTGGGCCGCGCCTTGTGTGATTCTGGTGTCAGAAGCTCACGCGGGGCGGGCGGGTCTCATACCATGCAGGTGTCGCGAACGCATCGCGCGGGGTTCGTGTTGGTGCGTCGCTGGAACGACTGACCAGGAGCAGATCATGAAGATCACCCATCGAATCGCACGGGGGCGCACGATCGCCCTGACCACCCTGCTTGTCGCGGTTGCCGGGCTCGGCACCGGGTGTGTGAGCCAGCAGGAATACGACCGGCTCTACGAGACGAACCAGTCGCTGCGGAGCCAGAACGCGGACCTGCAGAACCGTCTGGGTACGCTCGAGTCGAACAACTCGCAGCTCCAGGGCTCGGCCGGTGATGCTCAGGGCGTCATCGGACGCCTCCGCAGCGAGAACACCACCCTGCGTGACCAGCTCGCGGCCTCGCAGAACGCATTCGCGTCGCTTGAGGATCGCATGAACTCCATGTCGATCGTCCAGCTCGATCCGGCGACTGATCGGGCCCTGAGCGATCTGGCCTCACAGTACCCCGACATGATCGTCTACGACGGCGAGAGCGGCATGCTCCGCTTTGTCTCGGACCTGACCTTCGCCTCGGGCAGCGATCAAGTGCAGCCCTCGGCGATGGACTCGCTCAAGACTCTGGCGAGCGTGCTCAGCAGCAACACGGCCAGCAAGTACGACCTCCGTATCGTTGGTCACACCGATGACGAAAAGCCCGGTGCCAACACCCGCCGCAACCACCCGACCAATGTGCACCTCTCGGCCCATCGCGCGATCTCGGTCCGCAAGGCGCTGGGCGATGCCGGGCTGGACTGGTCTCGCATGAGCGTGACGGGCTGGGGCGAGTACCGCCCGATCGTGGCGAACAACCCCGGCAAGGGGACGGCCGCCAACCGTCGTGTGGAGATCTACCTCGTGCCCTCGACCCGGAACAACCTCAGTGTGAGCCCGAGCCTTGAGAACGCGACGAGCAACACCCCCTCGACGCCGGTGGATACCCGCCCCAAGATCGATCCGACCAAGTGATTGGTTGACCGTGCATGCACAACAAACCGCGTGGAAACACGCGGTTTTTTCATGCATTTTGGATGCTTGATCAGGCGTCGGATTCGGTGACGCGGTCGGGTGCGATCGCGAAACAGAACGAGACGACCAGCAGCAGGAAGCCGCTGGCGGCGACGGGGAGGGTCCAGCCCGCGTTGAGCAGTGCCTGCTTCTCGAGTGTGATGCCCGGCGGGCGGTTGGTCACCTTGAGCGCCGCGCCGTACTCCCAGGTGTACTCCTGGATCTCGTCGTCAGACCGCTGGGGCTCGGGCGCGCCCTTGAGTTCGGCATTGGCACGCCGACGCATGAAACTCTTGGCGGACTCGGGGAACCGCTTGGCCTCGTGCGTAATGGTACCGTCGCGATTGAACTCGTAGAAGTCGTAGCGGTAGAGGTCGCGTCGGCTCTCGCCGGTGCTCTCGTTGTCCTCGCGGGCGATCGAGTCGTATCGAGGCTCCTTGGTGGGCTCCATGCCGAACGGTGTGCGTGTAACGATGGCCAGGCGGGGCTGGATCTCATCGGTCATGATGCGACGCTCGAACTCCTGCATCGTCATGCGGGATCGGTCGGCGAAGAAGAACATGCCGAGCCATTCACGCTGACGATCGAACAGGGTTGGTAGCTCGTGCTTGGGTGGGTAGACGACATCGAGGTCGAGCGTCTGGTCGTCGAAGGTGACGCGGACCAGAGGCTCTCCGGATTCGAGCTGCAGCTCTTCGAGCTTCACATCACGACCGGCGAAGGTGAAGTCGGTGCTGGCCACCTGGATGTAGGCGAACAGCGGGTGCTCCACCTGCTCGTAATAGGCACCGATGCGTTTGGTGAGCTCGATGCCCGCGACGATGATGGCGACGAGCGAGATCAGTACCAATGCCCACCAGATACCCCGGCGCTCTTTTCGTGCTTTGCGGGGCGGGTTGGGCTGGTCAGTGGCCATCGTTGTGGCTGGCGTCCTCGGAGCCGTGCGTGTCTGCGCCGTGCCCGGCGGGGCCGACATCGGAGAAGAGGTCGGGGGTCAGTCCGTGGCGCGGGCGTGACGCGTTGGCGTTGGAAACTTCATCATGGTGCGCGTAGCCGAGCTGTGTGAAGTAGTCGTTCTCGTCCATCGCGTCGCGATGTGTGGCGTGGGCACCGTAGAAGTGCTCCCAGAACTCCGCTTCCTTGTTGTGCTCGCGGTAGTACTCGAGCCCGTGGTTCTTGTTGTTGCCCTTGAGTCGGGCGGCGTAGACGATGGGGAGCCCGCCTGTGTTGACCTTGGGCGAGAGGCGGACTGAGAAGTTGGGGTCGGCTGGCGCGGAGTTGAGCGAGTAGCCCGTGCCGCCGCGTGCGACCTCACCGATCTCGACGGGGTTGACGAGGTTGCGGTTGTTGAGGTCGATCATCGAGAAGGTCAGGAAGAGACCGACACCGAGCAGGCAGAACAGCAGGACGAAGGTGTTTAGGACCTTGTCGTAGCGAAGCTGCATGAAGTAGGCGGCCACGAGCGTGCCCTTGATGGTCGCGATCGACATCGCGCCGACGATGTTCACCCAGCCCGGGAGGTGGATGCCGAAGGCGACCTCGGCCCACGCCTCGACGCGGAAGAACGCGACGGTCAGCGCGGTGAGGAACAGCAGCACGACGAGGATGGTCACCTGCATGCGCCAGTCGGCGATGAAGTGGTGATGCTCGCCGTGGTGCGGGTTGATCCCGTGGGGATCGTCCGGGTCCCAGCCGAGCTGTGCCTTGTTTTCAGCGGCGGTATGCGATGTGTAATCCATGGGTATCTCTTCTCAGTGTGAGCCGAGTGGTGATTCAATCAGATCGGTGCTCAGTGGATCAGGTACAGCAGGGGGAACAGGAAGATCCAGACGAGGTCGACAAGGTGCCAGTAGAGCGCCGTGTTCTCCACGAGGGTGTACTGGGTCGGGCCGTACGACTGATAGCGTTTGGCGTAGTAGAACACGACGCAGAAGAGGCCCGCTCCGATCACCACATGCAGTGCGTGGATGCCGGTGCCGACATAGTAGAGCGACCACCAGAGCGGCTCGTGTACATCGTGCGCGAACGGGTAGGAGAAGAAGGTGCCGGGTGCCTTGCCGTCACCGAGCTTGATTCGGTATTCGAACCAGAGCTTGATGCCGATGAAGAGGGCCGCGCAGACCACGGTGACGATGATGTTGATTCGCAGCCAGAACTGCTTGTCGAGCTGGGCACACCGCACGGCGTTGGCGGCCGTCCACGAAGAGAGCAGCAGCACGGCGGTGTTGGCCGCACCGAAGCGCCAGTCGAGGTAGTGGCTGCCGTTGGCCCATGCCTCGGGGTACATCATACGGAACACGGCGTAGCCACAGAAGATGCCCGCGAAGAGCAGGACTTCGGTGGTGAGGAAGAGCCACATGCCGAGCTTGGCGGCATCGAACTCCTCATCGCCTGTGCGCCAGTGGTGCCCGAAGGCGCGGTTGCGCCAGTGCTTGGGGCTCTTGAGGATGCTCTGGGGCACCCCGATCGGGTTGTCGTTGGTCAGTGTGCTCATGTATCAGCCCTTGCTTTGGCCCTGGCTTCGTGCCCGGGCTGGCTGGTCGGGTTGGTCAGTTCAGTGCCGCTTGCCCGCTTCAGGGTGGATCGGCCAGTCGGCCGGGTCCCAGTGCGGGGGCACGGTGGTCTCGAAGTCGTACGGGCCGTGCTTCACGATGGGTTCGTGGTGGAAGTTGTGCTCGATGGGTGGTGATTCGCACTCCCACTCGAGGGTGAGCCCACCCCACGGGTTCGCGGGTGCCTTCTCGCCTGCGACGAGTGAGTGGATGAAGACTACGAGGTGGACGACGAATCCGAGCCCGAGGATCCACGAGCCGTAGGTCGAGATCTGGTGCAGGGTCTGGAACTCGTCGACATAGTTCGCGTAGCGTCGCGGCATGCCCTGCGTGCCCAGGAAGAACTGGGTGAAGAAGGTGACATTGAAGCCGATGAAGACGAGCGCCATGCCGATAAGGGCGCCGGGCTCGCTGTACATCTTGCCGAACATCTTGGGCCACCAGTGATGGATGCCGCCCATGAAGGCGATCACGGTGCCGCCCATCATGACATAGTGGAAGTGGGCCACGACATAGTACGAGTCGTGCAGGTGCAGGTCGGTGGCGAGGGTTGCCAGAGGCAGGCCGGTGAGGCCGCCGATCGAGAAGGTGAAGAGGAACATGAGGGCGTAGCACATCGGGGTGTTGAGCGCGATCGAACCCTTGTAGAGGGTGGCGATCCAGTTGAACACCTTGATGGCCGTCGGGATGGCGACGAGGAAGGTCAGCCCGGAGAAGAGGACCGCGGCCAGCTCGCCCATGGCGGTGAAGATGTGGTGTCCCCAGACGAGGAACGATACACCCGCGATGCCCAGCGAGGAGAACGCGATGGCGCGGTAACCGAAGATGTGCTTGCGTGCGTGCACGGCCAGCAGCTCGGAGATGATGCCCATGGCGGGCAGGATCATCACATAGACAACGGGGTGCGAGTAGAACCAGAAGAAGTGCTGGTAGAGCACCGGATCGCCGCCCATGGCGGGGTCGAAGATGCCGATGTGCATCAGACGCTCAAAGAGGAGCAGCAGCAAGGTGATGCCGATGACGGGCGTCGCGAGGACCTGGATGATCGAGGTCGCGTAGACGCTCCAGATGAAGAGCGGCATATCGAACCAGCCCATGCCCGGTGCACGAAGCTTGTGGACGGTGACGACGAAGTTGAGGCCCGTCAGGATCGAGCTGAAGCCCAGCACAAAGGCGGCGGTGACCATCAGCACCACACGCCAATGGTCGGCGTCGGTTGTCGTTGAGTATGGCGTGTAGAAGGTCCACCCCGTATCGACACCGCCCATCAGAATCGACAAGATGCCGAAGAGCGAGCCGAAGACATAGATGTACCAGCTGAGCAGGTTGAGGCGAGGGAACGCCACATCCTTGGCCCCGAGCATGACGGGGAGGAAGAAGTTGCCCAGCGACGCGGGGATAGAGGGCACGATGAACATGAAAACCATGACCGCACCGTGGAGGGTGAAGACGCGGTTGTAGATCTGCGTGCCCGTGAGCCCGTCGGCCATGCCGATGCCGGAGAAGATCTCCTTGAGCGACTGCCCGGTGACGGTGGTCGTGGTGACGAGGTCGCCGTCGGCGTTGACGGTCTGGACCGCGACATCACGGATGGGGTCGAGGAGCTCGACGCGGACGAGGAGTGCCGCGACGCCGCCGACGAAGAACATAAAGAGCACCGCGAAGAGGTACATGACGCCGATCTTCTTGTGGTCGACCGTGGTCATCCACTGCCAGATCTTGGCCATCATGCCGGGGGGGCCCGAGAGGTACGAGCCCTCTTCGTGGTGTCCGGTGTGTGCATCAAGCGTACTCATGATTCACTCCCGGCGGCTTCTTCCGCCTGGTCGGTTCCTGCGTCTTCTGATTCGGTTTCCTGGCCCATGGTGCCGCGGTCGGAGAGGGACTTGATGAAGGCGATCACGCCTGAGATGTCCTCATCTGAGAGCTGTCCCTGGTAGCTCGACATGGTCGGCGGGTAGCCCTTGACGACATGCACACCGGGATCGAGGATGGACTCGCGGTAGTAGTTATCATCACGAGGGATGGATGTGCCGTCTTCGAGTGCCACATCGTACCCGTAGCCGAACTGTTGCCCATCGAGGGTGCTTGAGTTCCACGGCGGACCAACGAGCTTGGTTCCATTGAGTGCGTGGCAGCTGAAGCAGATCTGCTTGTAGATCTTCTCGCCGAGTTCAACAGGTGAGAGCTGCACACCCCACTCCGCCATCTTCTGGTCGTAGATTTCCTGAGGCACAATGCGGATTGTCGCGGCCATGCGTGAGTGCTCGTCGCCGCAGTACTCAGCACAGAAGACCCACATGTCGCGCCCGATCATTTCCTGACCGGTTTCCTGGTGGATAAAGGTGTCGCCCTTGCCCAGCTTGGGGGTCTTGAAGCCGTAGCCGGTGTAGCGGTTGGGGATCACATCCCGCTTGGTGCGGAACTCGGGGATCCAGAAGGAGTGGATGACATCCACCGAGTTCATGCGGAGCTTGACCTCGGTGTCCTCGGGGAGATAGAAGATCGGGTACTGGTTGCCTTGGGTCACGACTTCCATGCCGTTCTCGACTGTCTTCTGGTATGAGAGCGGCTGAGTCTCGGGCGAGCTGCCACCGTTGGGGTAGATCGCACGCCAGCTCCACTTCGCGCCGATGATGTCGAGCTCGAGGGCGTTTGCGGGCGAGTAGACCTTCGCGGCGTAGCCCTGGAAGCCCAGCACGAACATGACGAGCATGGACGAGGAGGGCACCACGGTCCAGAACACCTCAAGGAGGGTGTTGTGGTGTGGGCTGGGCTCGGGCGCGACGCCGGGGCGGCGGCGGTACTTGATCATGAAGTAGACCATGAGCGCCATCAGGATGACGAAACAGAACACCGAGAACCAGGTGATCATCATGAACAGCGCATCGGTCCATGCGGCCGCCTCGGAGGCGGGGAGCTTGTCACCGAAGATCATTCGTGAGAACGGGCCTGGCTGGGCGGCAGCGAGGGTTGGCATCATCATGACACATGCCCTGTGTTTGCTCCGGCGATGGTGCCGGATTGGGTGTGAGATTCAGTGTTCGATTTGTTCTTCTCGAGGTACACGCGGCGACGAACGCGTTCGCCCATGAAGAGAAGGGTGAGCCCGATGATGAGCAGCACCAGCGTGAGCAGCGCCCCGATCTGCATGACACGGAACGCCTGGAGCGAGTACTTGCCTGCGGTCGGGTCGAGACGGTAGCAGAAGTGCAGGAGGCGGTCGCCGAAGCTCTGGGCGATCTTGCCCTCCGAGGCATCGAGCAGCGAGAGCTTGAGCTCCTTGGGCGGGTAGTCGAACCCGTACATGTAGCGTGTGACCTTGCCCTCGGGCGAGAGAATCATCAGCGAGATGGGGTGGGAGTACTCGCCGTAGGAGGTCGGGTTGTAGTTGAACCCGATCGAGGTCACGAGGTCGCGGATGTTGGGGACATCGCCGGTGTGGAAGCTGATGCCGTCGCGGGCCTCGGTCTCGGTGCCGCGCTCGTAGGCATCGAGGAACTTGGTCCGCTCACCCATCGCCAGCGAGGTCGTCTCCTGATCGTCGAAGCTGACGACGACGACCCGGAAGTCCTTGCCCGCGGTGTAGTCGAGCTCGTTGAGCGAGGCCGTGAGCTGGGAGAGCACGACGGGGCAGACCACCGGGCACTCGTAGTAGACCATGACGAGGATGACGGGGGTCTCGCCATCGAAGTAATCGCCGAAGGTGACCGTCTCGCCGTCGTGGTTGGTGAAGACGGCTGCCTTGGGAACAAAGTTCCCGAGCTGCTCATCCACGACCGCGCCGTTGAGCTCCTTGACCTGATCGCGCTCGAGCAGCTGCTGCGCCTGCGCCGAGGGCACGGCGATACCCACGCTCGCGACAGCGAGCAGTGTGAGCAGCAGGTTGTGGAGCGTGTTGCGGGTCATAAGATACTCAAAGGTGCTCTGTGGGCTGTCAGTTCTGGGCGTACTCGGCGATGACGGCCTCGCTCGCGGGTGCGATCGAGGGGGCCATGTTGCCAAGCAGGTCCTGCTTCCATTCCCAGGTCACCTGGGCGGCGGCGGTGTTCTCTTCGACCTTGGCCTTCCACGACGACATGTAGCTGTCGAAGTAGACCTTGAGGACGATGATGACGAAGAGCACACCGAGCACCATAAAGATGAAGGTGAGCCCGAGGGCCTTGGGGCTTGCCTGGGCGGCGTGCTCCTGCTGGGGCTGGCCTTCGGCGGCGGTGTGCTGGTGCCAGTTGTCGTGTCCGTCAGCGCTCATGCGAGTGCCTCCTGGTGTGTCTGGGCATCCACTCGATGCCCCGTTTCGCTTGTTTCCGGGCTGGTGAAACCAACCCCTGAGTTCGTTCGATCCGCATGATCCGAGTCAAGGATCAGGCGGGTTTAGACATAGTTCTTGTGCTTCATGGCTTCGTGGAGCATCGGGTCCTTGATCGGGAGCAGCGGGCCCTTGGCGATCTGCATCGCGACCACGCCCGCGTAGATGCCCAGCACCCCCACCACGCCCGCGATATCGAGCCAGATGGTGGCGATGCCCGATCCCGCGGTGCCCTCGGGGCTCGCGAAGTCGACCATCGGGCGGAGGATCCAGACCATGTCCAGCACGACCATGAGCAGCATGTAGCAGCTCATCAGCGCGAGGGTCCCGAGGTTCCGCTTCGTGACGCGTGAGATCAGGATCAGGAAGGGCAGGATGAAGTGCCCGATGATCATGACCCAGAAGAGCCAGTTGTAGCCGAACTCCTGGCGGTTGTAGAACCAGGCGGTTTCTTCGGGGATGTTGGAGTACCAGATCAGGAAGTACTGCGAGAAGGTGATGTAGGCCCAGAAGACCGTGAAAGCGAAGACGAGCTTGCCCAGGTCGTGGAAGTGCTCTTCGCCAACCAGCCCCTCGAGCTTGCCGGCGCGACGCAGCAGGTACGCGATGATCGCAACGGCCGAGACACCAGAGAGCCCGCATGAGGCGAAGTAGTAGACACCCCACATGGTCGAGAAGAAGCGGTAATCGGGCGACATCAGGTAGTCGAAGGCGCAGAAGGTCGTGGTCAGAGCGAACACGGGGATCGCGAAGCCGGCGACAAAGCGGGACTTGCGCCCGAGGCGGCGATCGCCGGTCTCGTCGCAGCGGCGCGACCAGCCGTAGAAGCAGCGCGAGATCGCGAGCCAGGCGATCGAGTAGACCGCGAGGAAACCGATCAGTCGTGTCGAGTTGAGGTAGGGTGCCTTGACTTCCAGCAGGTGCGACTCGAGGTGCGGGTCGAGCCAGCGGAGCAGGATGCCATGACTGAAGATCTCGATCATCGCCACGACGATGAGCATGATCACCGGCAGCCAGATGACCACGCCGAGGTTCTCGAACTGACGGCGAAGGGTGATGGACCAGCCCGCGTTGAGCGAGTGGAAGACCATGACCCAGAACATGCCTCCCAGCGAGATAGCCAGGGCGGTGAAGAGCCCGACCTCGAAGGCGGCGAGCGCGTGCACGTCCGAGACGGTGAAGGCGCCGATGATGGTGACGATCAGCCCGACGAGCCCGATGAACAGCGGGAGCTTGGCGAACTTCATCACGCTCGCCTTGGAGATCGTGGTGTTGTCCTCGCTCATGCGCGGGTCGGCGGCGATCTGCTGGAGTCGCTTCTGCCATGCCTCGGGGCTCAGGGCCGTGACCTCTGGCGCGGGGCGGTTGGCGGAATCAGTGACGATCTGGGTCATCCTTCACCCCCGTTGTTCTGGGTGGGCAGGGCTGCGGGGCCGCCGAAGTTGCTGTTGCCCTCGGCGTCGAAGGCCGACTGCAGCACGCGGATGTAGGCGACAATGGCCCACGCGTCGTGCTCGTTGACGGCGTAGCCGTAGGCGGGCATGCGGTTGGTGCCGTCGGGCGACCAGAGACCCTCGCGGATCACATGGTAGATGTAACCATCGGAGCCGAACTCACCGTTGCGGTCGCGGTACTTGGCGTCGAGCAGATTGATCGGGCGGACATTCATTAGTCGCCCGACGGTGCCCGAATCGTTGCCCATCCCGTTGTAGCCGTGGCACATGCCACAGAAGATGTTGAACCGTTCGGCACCGCGTTCGATGAGTTCCTGATCAACTTCGACGGGCATGCGGGCGACCCAGCTTGGGTTGTCCATGCTGGCCCCGGCAACGAGCCCGAAGTAGTAGGTCTCGTCGGCGCGGAGCATGTTGGCGCGGTCCATCAGACGCATCTGGGCCCACTCGCTGTCATCGCCCGGCGCGGGGAGGGTGCTGTGATCCGAGAAGGGGACCACGCCGTCCACGAGGGGTCGCTGCGACATGCCGTCCTCAAAGAACTGCGTCTCGCTCTGCGCCTTGAGCTTGGGCTGGTAGTCCATATCAGGGAAGAACCGGCGCGGCGGCTTGTCGGTGCGATCGCCGCGGCACCCGCCGAGCGGGAGCGTCGCGAGCGCGCCCAGCGCGAGCGAGCACGCGATAAGTACGCGTGCGGTGCGTCGTGTTGTATTGACTGCTGGGATCATGCTGATTCCTGTCGTCATGGTTTCAGTGCAGGCCCGTTGTGGGGTGCGTGGTTCGTGTCTCAGTCGGCGTCTTCGATCAGGGTGATGTGCGATCCGCCGGCGTCCTCGAGCAGCTTCTTGACCTTGGCGGGCTCGAAGCTGGGGTCGGTCGCCTCAATGACAATGAAGAAGCGGTCGTTGCTCACCCGCATGAAGCGGTCGTGGGTGAAGAGGGGGTGGTGCCAGCGGGGAAGCCCGTTGAGCGCGAGCATGCCGAAGATGCACATGAACGCGGTGAAGAGCACACCCAGCTCGAACATGATCGGGACAAAGGGCTGCCACGCCTCGAAGGGCTTGCCCTGTACCACGGTCGGGTAGAGGACCCACGAGGTGCCCCACTGCAGCAGGGCCGCGAAGGCGACGCCCGAGACCGCCGCGGCGGCGGCCAGGAGCGGGAGCTTGGTTGTCTTCATGCCCATCGCGCTCTCGATATCGTGGATCGGGAAGGGCGTGTGCAGGTCCCACTTGGTGAAGCCCGCGTCGCGGACCTTCTGGGCGGCCTTGTAGACCTTGGGGGTCTCATCGAACTCCGCGACGATCGAGTGCACGGGCTTGCCGGACTCGGTGACGAATCGCGGCGGGGCCTTGCGAAGCAGCATCGGGAAGTAGTCAGCCGCGGCGTTGGTGATGTTGTGAATCATGCTCATCTCCGGGCTCCTTCTCAGTGGTGGTCATCCGTGTGCGACTGGGGCATCACGACCTTCAGCTCCGCGAGGGCGAAGACGGGAAGGAACTTGAGGAACAGCAGGAACAGCGTCATGAAGATGCCGCACGAACCGACGAAGGTGAGGATGTCGACCCAGGTCGGGAAGAACATGTGCCACTCGCCCGGCAGGAACGCGCGGTGCAGCGAGGTGACGATGATCACGAACCGCTCGAACCACATGCCGATGGTGACGGCGAGTGCGACGATCCAGATCACGAGCGGGTTCTGACGCATCTTCCGTATCCAGAACAGCTGCGGGAAGAGCACATTGCAGGTGATCATGGTCCAGTAGGCCCACCAGTAGGGCGCCTGGGCTGGGTTGACGCGGTTGTTGGCGAAGACGGCAAACTCGTACTCGTTGGCGCCGTACCAGGCGATGAAGAACTCCATCGAGTAGGCGAAGCCAACCATCGTGCCGGTAAGAAGCAGGATCTTGGCCATGTTCTCCAGGTGACGCAGCGTGAGCAGGTCGGAGAAGTTGGGCAGGATGACCCGAAGCGGGATCAGCAGGAAGAGCACCATCGCGAAGCCGCCGAACACCGCACCCGCCACGAAGTAGGGCGGGAAGATGGTGGTGTGCCAGCCCGGGAGGATCGAGGTCGCGAAGTCGAACGAAACGATCGAGTGCACCGAGAGAACGAGGGGCGTCGAGATGCCCGCGAGCATCAGGTAGGCCTTCTCGTAGCGGTGCCAGTGGCGGCTGCTGAAACGCCAGCCCAGCGATGCCACGCCGTAGATGAACACGCGGATGGTGTCCGGGCGGGGCATGAAGGGGAGGATGAGGCCCTTGCCGATGGGCATGGGCATGGCGAAGGGGCGCGAGACGCCCTTGTGAAGACGGAGGGCCGCGCGGTCACGCAGTGTGGCGACATCGGGGATCATGCCCATGTACCAGAAGAGCAGCGAGACCGTCGCGTAGGTCGAAACGGCGAATACGTCCCACAGCAGCGGCGAGCGGAAGTTGGGCCAGATGCCGTTGGAGTTGGGGATCGGGAAGAGGAACCATGCGAACCAGACGCGACCGACATGGATGCCCGGGAAGATGCCCGCACAGACGACCGCGAAGATCGTCATGGCCTCAGCGGATCGGTTCACGGCGGTTCGCCAGTTCTGCTTGAGCAGGCAGAGAATCGCGGAGATCAGCGTACCGGCGTGGCCGATACCGATCCAGAACACGAAGTTGGTGATGTCCCATGCCCAGTCGACCTGGTTGTTGAGACCCCAGACGCCGACACCGGTGATGATCAGGTAGAGGATCATGCCGGTGCCGAGGGCGGCGATGGTGGAGGTGATGGTGAAGAAGGCGAGCCAGGGCTTGGGCATCGGCGCTTCGGCGTAGCCGCACACGATGTTGGTGACATCGTTGAACGAGCGGTTGCCCAGCACGAGCGGTGCGCGTTTGCTGGGGTCCTCCGTCAGCGTGCCGTCGTCGCGCGTGCCGGGGATCACCGGGTTGTGCCGCGAGACCGGCTGGGCGCTGATGGCCCCGCTGGCCTGGTACGCGATTGCTTGGTCAGGATGCATATCGGTCATGACTTCGTCTGCTCCGCTGCGTTACGCGTTGATTCCGGTGAGGACCTTGAGACTCATGGAGTAGCCCTGATCGATGAACTTCTTGGTCCGATCGATGTAGGCCGACGAATGCTGCTCGCCGTGCGACTCTTCGCCGTGGCCGTCTCCCCCACCGTGAGAGTCGTCGCCGTGCCCGCCGCCATGAGAGAGGGGGTCGTGCTCGTCGTAGACACGGATCGCGGGGTTGGGGTTGCGGACGCGCATCATGTAGGTGGTGCGCGGGCGGGTGTCGAGGTAACCCAGCAGCAGGTAGCTGCGGCCAGAGTCACGCTCCTTGCTGACGCGGGACTCGGGATCGAGGATGTCACCGAAGCTGATGGCATCGCTCGGGCAGGCCTGCTGGCACGCGGTGTTGAAGAAGCCATCGGGGATCGGGCCGACCTGGTCCTTGTCGTCCCAGATGCCGCGGATCTTGACTTCCTGGCGTGCCTGATGGATGCGCTGGATGCAGTAGGTGCACTTCTCCATCACACCGCGGCTGCGGACCGTGACATCGGGGTTGAAGTGCATCTTGGTGATCTCGTCGAGCTTCTTGCGGAGGCGCGGCGGGATGAAGTTCTGGTTGAAGGTGCGGTCCTTAGCGACCGTCTCTTCGAACTCCTGCGCGATTTCCTTGGAGGTGTACTGCGGATCGAGCCCGCCGTTGAACTTCACCGGGGCGAAGTCGAAGAAGTTGAATCGACGCACCTTGTAGGGGCAGTTGTTGGCACAGTAGCGTGTGCCGATGCACCGGTTGTACGCCATGTCGTTGGTGCCCTCGTCGCCGTGCACGGTCGCGTTGACCGGGCACACCGTCTCGCACGGCGCGTTCTCGCAGTGCACACAGGCGACGGGCTGGACGAAGATCTCGTCGGGGTTGTTGAGATCGTCGCCGACGAAGTAGCGGTCCATACGGATCCACTGCATCTCGCGACCCTTGGCGACCTCGTTCTTGCCAACGACCGGGATGTTGTTCTCGCTCTGACACGCGACGGTACAGGCGTTGCAACCCATGCACGCGTTGAGATCGATCGACATGCCCCACTGGGGCCCCTGCGCGTAACGCGGGGGAACCTGACGGTTGAGGACCTTGTCCTCGTGCAGGTTGCTCGGGTCAGGGTCGCGGCGTGAATCATTCAGCGGGTTCTTGTAGATGCTGATGTTCGGCGGGGTGTGGCTCAGTTCGCCGAGCTTCTCGGCGATGTTGAGCTCCTCCGAGGTGCGGCCGTAGATCTCATCGGTCGCGTTGACATTGAGATCAGCGTACTGGTCCCACCAAGTCTTGTCGAGTGCTCGCACGATGGAGGTGCGGCTCTCGAGCGACCAGTGGTTCTGGGTCGAGGCAATGGTGTAGGTGCCGCCGGCCTTGCTGATCCTGGCTCCGCGGCTCGCCAGCGTGCCTGAGGCGGGCTTGATCTCGTAGGTGTTGTGACCGACTTTGAAGCCGACCTTGCCCACGATCTTGCGACCGTAGCCGAGCTTGACCGCGACGGTGTTGTCCGCCATGCCCGGCAGGATCCAGAGCGCTGCCTCCATCTCGTGCCCGTCGAGGGTGATGGTCACGAGCTGGGCCTGCGGCATCTGCTGTTTGGTGTAGGGGTTGTACTCGTCCTGCCACGAGTGCTCGGGGAGCAGCCCGAGCTTCTTGGCGGTGAGCGGGCTCACGAGCAGCGGGTTATCCCAGACGACTGAGGGGCCGAACTCGGGGAGTTCTTGGAGCCATGCGTTGTTTGCACAGCGACCGTCGTTGAAGTTGCTGGTGTAGAACAGCACATCCATCGAGCCCTCACCCGGCGCGGGTGCGACACCCATGCCGATCGCGGCCTGCACGACCTGTGCGGAGCGGACGGGCGCGGCGCTGGGACGCGGGGCGCTGGCAAAGCCGTTGTGGAGGAGGCGGTTCCAGGCGGCGTCGGTGCCCGAGCGGGTCGCCTTGACCAGGTCGATGCCGTGCACGCCCTCGCTACCAGCGAGACCGCTGAGGAACTCGATATCCGAACGGGCCGGGTCGTAGAGCGGCGCGATCATCGGCTGCACGACGCTGTAGGTGCCGTCGAGATCCTCGACATCGCCCCACTGCTCAAGGTAGTGCGTGCCGTTGAGCGACCAGGTCGAGGCGTGCTCGGTCTCGGTCATTGAGGTGTCGAAGGTGACAGTCGTCGCGACCTTGTGGAAGGCATCAGCGAAGCCCATCGAGGCGGGCGCGTCATAGACCGGGTTGCAGCTGATCGTCACGAGGGTGTCGATCGAGCCTGCGTTCATCGCGTCGACGAGCTCAATCATCGAAGCGGCGCTGTCACTGGCCAGATCCGCGTTCATTGCACGCGTGCTCACCATCGAGCCCATCGCACCCAGCACGCTGTTCATCGCCATGCACATGGCCCATGCCTGGGCGCTGAGCTGGTCGCCGGGCACCACAACGCTGTGGTTGCGGTGGGCGACGAGGTCCTTGGCGATCTCATCGATGTCGTGCTGGCTCATACCCTCGACGCTCGCGTCGGGGAGGCCTGCCGCGCCGCTGCCGGCCTGAGCCATCACGGCTCGCGCCAGCGCGATGGTGAAGTTGTTGAGCTGCGAGGGCGCGACGCGGAAGCGGTGATCCGCGAGCGAGCCGACAGAAGTGGGCTTGGCCTCAATCGCGTAGAGACGCGACATCGGGTCGCCGCCCTTCATCACCTTGCGGGTGCTGGCGAGGGTGCGGGCGTTGCGGACCGAGCCGGCGCCGCTGGCCATGAAGTCCGAGCCGACCGAGACGACGCACTGGGCACCGGTGAAGTCGTAGCTGACGAACTGAGGCGAGCCAAAGGCGATGGCCGAGCCATCGATCGGGGCACGCGATTCCGCGGGGCTCCAGAAGACAAAGCGGGCACGCGGGAAGCGGCTGCGGACCTCACCAATCAGTCGCTGACGGGTCGGGCTGCTCTGCTTGTCGATGATGAACGCGAGACCCTGACCTCCATTGGAGGCAAGTGCCTCAAAGTGCGGCGTGGCCCATGCGATGTAGTCGTCCCAGGTCGCGTCGAGCTTGCCGCGCGAGGGGTTGTTGTAGACCGGGAACTTGAGGCGTTCGGGGTCATAGAGCCCCAGCACGCTCGCCTGCGCGGCGGTGCTGCTCTTGCCCTGGTTGCCCGGGTGCAGCGGGTTGCCCTCGACTTTGGTCGGGCGACCGGTGTGAGTCTCGATCAGCAGTCCTTCGCAGCCACCGCCCGGCAGAGGCATGGCGGTTGTGAAGTAGAGCGGCTTACCCGGGATGACCTCGGGCGGGGTCTTGGCATAGGGGATGATCTTGCGGTCCGGGCGGCGGCAACCGGGCACGGTCGCGGCCCCCGCAAGGGCGAGACCGGCACCCATGATCTTGACGAAGCTGCGGCGCGAAGGCTCTGAGAGCACCGACGCGTTCGAGGGGAACTCGCGTTCAACGAACTCTTTGAACTCGGGTGTCCCGCTGTACTCGTCGAGCGAGCGCCAGTAGGCCCTGCCGTTCAGGCGACCCATCTCGGGTGCCTTGGCCGGGATCTCGGTTTTCCCCTTGCTCGATGGGCATTGATCGAGGTTGCTCATGGTTTCGTCTCTTGATCGCCCGCGTGTGCGAGCGTGTGTCTAGCGGTTGCGAGTAGGTGACACGGTTCGCTGCGGGGTCAGTAGTGACACGCGCCACAGTACTGCGGCGGGTTTCGCTTGAGCGTGTCAACAAGCGCTTGCGGGTCGATGCCCTTGTGGGCACGCTCCTCGGCAGAAACCGGGATCAGGTTCCCGTTCTCGTCCATCGTGTTGAACCAGTGGTTCTCGACCCAATAGAGGTCCGTGACCTTGTCCTTGGGTACCAGGTTCTCATCGGGGTTGCGGTGACAGTCGAGGCACCAGCCCATCGAGAGCGACTGGGCCTGAGCGACGACGGGCATGCCCTGGATCTGTCCGTGACATGAATAGCAGCTCACGCCGGCGTTCACATGCGCGTTGTGCGGGAAGCTCGCGTAGTCGGGGACCACATGGATATTCCGCCACTCGATGCCCTTGCCCTCGGCGTAGGCGTCGCGGATGAACTGGACCTTTTCATCGGTTGCCGTCGAGATCTCGACATTGAGCCGGTTCTCGGTGTGGCAGTTCATGCAGGTCTCGACGGCTGGGACATTGGCGTGCCACGACTCTTCCACATTGGTGTGGCAGTACCGGCAGTCCATCCCCAGCTTGCCGGCGTGGATCTGGTGGTTGAAGCCAGACCCGGGTTGCTGGGGCATATACCCAACTTCCCAGAACTTGGGCGTGGCGTAGTACCAGAACCCGCCGATCACGAGCACCGCCGTGCCCGAGGCCGCGAAGAACCCCAGGGTGGGGAGCATGTTCATCCATTTGGGGAAGATGGGTTTCAAGTCGAATCTCCACCGGTGAGCAATAGGATCGCGTCTGATGACGCAACAGGCCCGAAAGTTCGGGCTGCGAGTGGGGTTAGGGTAGCATCGCACATTCCGGCTGGCTGTGCTGCCACGCCGAAATTCTGACTGTTTTTGTGTAAGATACCCGCGACCGTGACGACCAGACAGCAATAATCGATTGCGACTGAGTTTCAACTAGACAAGAAGGATTCCCAACCGATGGAACAGCAAGAACTTCCGGACAATGGGCTCATCAATCCTTCCTATAGTGGATCGCTCGCCCCCGCGTACTCCATCGGGTTCGCCTCCGCCATGCTCATGTGGGTGCTTGCCTGGATCCTTCACATGCCCGGCATGCATGTGCCCACACCGATCGCTATCCCGATCCTGCTGGTCCCCCTCTTCGCCTTCAACCTGCTCTGGCTCCAGGGGGTCCACCCCGCCAAGCGGATCAAGACCGGCGCGATCAGCGGGCTCGCCACCGGGCTGATCAACCTACTCATTCTGGGCTCGTTTATTGCCGAACAGCCCGAATCCACGGCTGAGATGAGCGAGAAGGCGAACAACCTCGCCCCGAACGCTGCGATGGTCGTTCTGGGGTCGATCGCGGTTTCGGTGATGGTCGCGATGATCGCCGCGGTGATCGCAAAGAACAAGAGCCAGCCCACCCAGCCGCCGCTGAAGTGGCTCAGCCGCATGGCGTGGGTGACGGCGCTGACCTACCTGCCTCTGATCGCCGTCGGCGGCGCGGTGACCAGCACGGACTCCGGGCTGGCGGTACCCGACGCCGTGACGAGCTACGGGGCGATCTCGGTCCTCTTCCCGCTCAAGCTGATGGCCGAGCCACGGATCTTCTTTGAACACTCCCACCGGCTCTTCGGCACCCTTGCTGGGCTGACCACGCTGGTGCTGATGCTGCGTGTGCTGGTTTCGCCCGTGGGAAAGAAGCCCAAGCTGCTCAGCGTGGTGCTGTTCGTGGGCGTAAGTGCGCAGGGCATCCTTGGCATCATCCGCGTCGCGGACCAGAGCACCGCCTTCGCCGTGATCCACGGCGTTTTTGCCCAGCTCGTGTTCGCTCTGGCGTTCGTGATCGCCATCATGCTGACACCACGCTGGACGGACACCGCCGCCACCGATGAGGTGCGAGCGGTCGCTAAGAAGGCCCGAACCCTCTGCACGCTCGCGCTGATCAGCCTGCTGATCCAGCTTGTCTTTGGCGCGTTGACCCGTCACATGCACTCGTCGCACGCGATGATGTCGCACATGGGATTCTCGTTCATTGTCGTGGCGTTGGTCATCATCGCGGGCGCGTTGGGCATCCGAACGGGCAAGGCCGGTGAGAGCGGCAAGCCCCTGCGAGCCCTTGGGATCATGATGCACGCGATCGTCAGCTGGCAGTTTGCGCTTGGCTTTGCCACCCTCGGGCTCGTCTGGACCTCCACCCAGCCCGAGCTGCCCACCTCCGACACACTGAACAGCGCCGGGGCAATCGAGCCCATCCCGGCCCTCGTCGCCACCATGCACCATGTGAGCGGTGCGGTGCTGCTGGCGACCACGGCCTGCGCCCTCGCCTGGGCCATGCGTCTGGCTCTTCGCCCGAAAATGCAGTAATCTCGGTGCTGAAAGCCCGACGCGAGCACGCCTAATGCAATAGCACGGGGCCTGGAGCGTTCGGGCAGAGGCAACGCGGGAGACTGCAGCATGGGCATCCACACCGATTTCGCACAACCCGAGGAGAAGGTCGAGACTTCGCTGCTCCCGATTGGGGATGAGGAGTTCGGTTATCGCGAGGCGAGGCACCTGCTGCAACGGGCGGGCTTCGGCGGCACGGACGAGCAGATCCGCACGCTCGCGTCATGGGGCCCGCAGAAGGCCGTCGATTTCATTGTTGACTACCACGACATCCCATTCGAAACCGATTCTCCCACCGCGTTCGATCACGACATCATGCGTCCGCCGACGCGCGCCGAGCAGGCCTTGCTCCAGCGTGCCCGCCAGACCGGCGACGAGAACACGCTGAGCAGGATCCGCGAGATGCGACAGCGGTCGCAACGGGACGACCGTGGGCAGATGCGTGAGCTGCGGCACTGGTGGATCACACGCATGATCCAGACACCGCGTCCGTTTGAAGAGAAGATGACGCTCTTCTGGCACGGGCACTTCGCGACCAGCTATCGCACCATCGAAGACTCGTACCACATGTACGCTCAGAACCGCATGTTCCGTGGCTTCGCACTTGGTAACTTTGGAGACTTGCTCCGCGCGGTCATCCGCGATCCGGCGATGCTGCGCTACCTCAACAACGATCGCAACCGCAAGGACGCGCCCAACGAGAACCTCGCGCGTGAGATCATGGAGCTCTTTTCGCTGGGCGAGGGCAACTACAGCGAACGCGACATCAAGGAGGGTGCCCGCGCACTCACGGGGTATACCTTCCGGGACGACGCGTTCTCATACGACAAGAACAACCATGATGAGGGCGCCAAGTACATCCTCGGAGTTCAGGGCAACCTCGACGGCGACGGCTTCGTGAATGCGATCCTTCGGTCGCAGCACTGCGCACCGTTCATCTGCGCCAAGCTCTACAAGTTCTTCGTGAAAGAGATCCCCACCGACACCCGCGCACTCGACGGCGCGGAGCGGGCGGTCGTGCGGGCGATGAGCAAGGTGATGCAGCAGAGCCGCTATGAGATCAAGCCCGTGATGCGGAAGCTGCTCATGAGCCGCCATTTCTACGATCCGAGTGTTATTGGCAACAAGATCAAGAGCCCCGTCGAGCTTGTTGTAGGCTCGGTCCGCTCGCTCAACACACCGGTTCGCAACATGGTGGTGCTGGCCAACGCTCTGGATCAGATGGGGCAGAGTCTGTTCATGCCGCCCAGCGTCAAGGGCTGGGACGGCGGGCGTGCCTGGATCAACACCTCCACGCTCTTCACCCGCCAAAACACGCTGGTGTACATGCTCACCGGCGAGCTGGCCCAGACCGATCGGCGTTTCGTCGACCCGACCCCCTACGACCCGCGCCGCCTCATCGCCTGCATGAACGACCCGCGGATCGAGGGCGATCCGCCAGACGACCTCGTCGCTAATCAGCTCATGGACCTCGTGCTCGGGCGCCGACCATACGGTGCCGGCGACCTGCTGATCTCCGCGGCCCGCAAGGTCGCCAAGCCCACGACACGCGACGGCATCCGCACCATGCTCCTGCTCACGACCTCCATGCCCGAGTACCAGCTCTGCTGAGCGCACCCCGATCGGGAGAACCCGCATGAATCTGCACAACGACCCAACCCGAGCCAAGGCCTACACGCGGCGCGTGTTCCTGCAGCACTCGGCCCTGCTCGCATCCGCGGCCGTCACCGTGCCGGCGTTCATCCAGAGCTCGGCGATGGCCATGCCAACCGCTGAGGCCGGGCTCTCGTCGATCCCGGGCGTGAACGAGGACAACATTCTCGTCATCATCCAGCTCAGCGGCGGCAACGACGGGCTCAACACTGTCGTCCCCTACCGCGACGACGCCTACTACCGCCTGCGCCCCAGCATCGGGCTGAGGGCCGACAACCTGCACATCCTCAGCCGCAACGGCACCAACGGGGCCGGCGATCTGGGGATCAACAACGCCATGACGGGCATCCGCGAGCTCTACGACGAGGGCCAGTGCGCCATCGTGCAGGGTGTTGGCTACCCCAACCCCAACCGCTCGCACTTCGCATCGATGGACATCTGGCACACTGGCGAGCTGTCAGGCACGGGCGACGGCTGGATCGGGCGCTATGTTGATGCCCAGTGCTGCGGCTATGGCAAGGGTGAGAGCGGGACGGACGACGGCTCGATGAAGCGCGTTGAGCCCCCCATCGCCATCGGCAACGAGGCCCCCCTGATGCTCTCGGGGAGGACGATGATGCCGGTCTCGTTCGAATCAGCGGACCTGTTCGCGTGGGCTGGGAAGAAGTACAGCGACGACATCGTCGAGGAGCACCGCAAGCTCACCGACATGATCAACGAGCGGATCGATCACGAGAAGGACAGCAACAACGCCTTCCTGCTCCGCACGGCGCTCGATGCGCGGGTGTCATCGGACACCATCCGCCGGGCCGTGAGCGAGAAGCCGCTGGTGCAGTACCCCAACAGCAACCTCGGCGGTCAGCTGAGCATGATCGGCGCCATGATCCGGGCCGGGCTCAAGACCCGCGTCTACTACGCCTCGCACGGCAGCTTCGACACGCACGCCAACCAGGTCGGCAACCACGCCCGCCTGCTGGGGCAGTTCAGCGATGCGGTGCGCTCCTTCCAGAAAGACCTCGCGGCCCAGGGCAACGACAAGCGCGTCATTACCATCGCATTCAGCGAGTTCGGGCGGCGCGTCGGGCAGAACGCCTCCAACGGCACCGACCACGGCACCGCGGCCCCCATGTTCATGTTCGGCCCCAAGGTGCGCGGCGGCTTCCACTCGCGCCATCCCTCGCTCACCAGTCTCGACCAAGGCGACCTCAAGTACACCTGCGACTTCCGAAGCGTCTACGCCGAGATTCTCGACGACTGGCTGAGCACCAAGAGCAGCGATGTGCTCGACGGGCGGTTCAATCACCTTCGGGTGCTCAACGCGTGATCAAGAACACCGCAGAATATGCGGATCGACATCACCTTCCATGATGTGCCCTGTGTTCAGTTCAACTCGATTACCACACTCAGGGCAGGTGACAAAGGCTGATTGCTCTTCTCGCTCGATGGTCAGCCCAAGGAGTTGGTAGTCACATCCCGAGCAGTTGGTGGACTGAAGTTGCTTTTGGATCACATGCCTGAGCCAGAAGTCACGAACTATGAAACAACTCACAACGGGAAACCACAAGACGCTCGTGAGAAATGCCCCAACGATCATGAGGCCAAACATGATCGACACAGATCCTCGACGCGACCCCGAATACGCCTGCACTTCATAACCAAAGAAGTGGATTGATACCGCCGCTACGACGATCGCGACAATTACTGTCGTGATCAGAAGTAGCACACCCTTCCAGAGATTACGGCGATGGAACGCGTGTCGCATGTAGCGCTTGCAGACCTCATCGCTATAGCGGTCAAGTTGGGGATACGCCCGCCAGAGTTTTCTGCTGATCAGCCTCACGGCGCCGTATCCCTGTACACCGACTCGATCGGCAGCAGCACCGGCAGCGGGTCGTTCACATCCACAGCGCGCGGTGCCAGCACGGGCGACATCGAGAGCACCGCCAAAGACCGCCCGTCGTCATCCACGAACCGATCCCCTTCGCGGCTGGGCAGTGATGTGGCGATCACAAAGCGGGCACCCTGCTTGAGCGTCTTCTGCTCAAGCTTGGTCTCGAACACGCCCTGCTCCTGATCGTGCTTCATGCCGGTGGTGCTGAATCGTCCCTGCTCCTTGAAGATCACAGTGAGATACACCGAGTGCGCATCCTCAGGCAGCGCGCGGGCGGGGATTGTGAGCCGTACGCCACCGGGCCAATCCGTGGGTGAGATCATCAGCCCCTCGCGTTTGGCCTTGGTCGCCAGCGAGATCGCGTCGGGGTTCCGACCCGCGAGCCACTGACCGATGGCGTTGGCGTCGCCCGTGTCGCCAGCACCCGCGCCGTAGGGCACGGCGTCGGCCATGGGGCGGTCCTTGTCGAGCGTCACGAAGATCAGTACATACAGCCCCGCGAAGGTCGCGATCGGCGAGATCAGCCAGAGCGTGAGGATGATGTTCTTCTTGCTCACGCGTGATGATACGGAGCGGGCACGAAAAAACCCGCGATTGCTCGCGGGTTGATGGTGTGATGTCGCTGAAGATCAACTCTTCCACTTGGCGTAGTTCTCGGCGACTTTGTCCCAGTTCACCACATTCCAGAAAGCGCTGATGTAATCAGGGCGGCGGTTCTGGTAGTTGAGGTAGTAGGCGTGCTCCCAGACATCGAGCCCCATGATCGGCTTGTGACCCATCATGATCGGCGAGTCCTGGTTCGGGGTCGAGCCGATGTGCAGCTTGCCCTTGTCATCGAAACCCAACCACGCCCAGCCAGAGCCGAAGCGGGTCGCGGCCGCCTTGGCGAACTGCTCCTTGAAGCTGTCGAACGAGCCGAAGGCGCTGTTGATCGCGTCCGCCAGCTCGCCGGAGGGTTCACCACCGCCGTTGGGCGAGAGGATGGTCCAGAACAGCGAGTGGTTGGCGTGCCCGCCGACATTGTTCTGCACGGCCGTCCGCTTGTCCTCGGGGATCTCTTTGATGCGGGCGAGGATCTCGCCGTAGCACTTGTCTGCCCACTCGGTGCCTTCAAGGGCGGCGTTGGCGTTGTTCACATAGCCCTGATGGTGCTTGCTATGGTGGATTTCCATCGTCCGAGCATCGATGTGGGGCTCAAGGGCGTTGTACTCGTATGGCAGTTTGGGAAGTTCAAAGGGCATAAGGCCTCTCCTTGCTGGTTCGGGTTCTGGGCTCTGGGGCCCGATCAATGACAAAGACCGGTGTCAATCTCCGGTCTTTGTGTGGGAATTGTGGATGAAGCGTGCACACGAGCGTGCAGAACCTGAATCAACCCCGTTTTTTTGACGAAAATGGGGTGGAATGCCTGATTATGCATGTTCGTGTTGTTTCTTTTTGGCATGATGGGTATACTGGCGACCCGGTACGCGGGCACCACGATCGCGCCAAGAGGTCAAGCAGACCGCTTTCACGATCGCCCGACGGTTGACAGTAGGACCGAGATTATCGGCCGTCAACCGAGTTGCCAGACGGTCTTCGGGCGTATCTTGCCCAGATTGACCGTGAATCGTTCCGGATCAGCGGCGAATCGCAGGATGCGATCGCCGGCGGGTGAGATGGCTTACCCAGCAGCGGCCAGGATCGGCCAGGATCAACACCTGAATGCGTTGTTCGTCAAAAGGCAGCGAGCAAGGGCTGATCGGGTCGGAGCGATTTTTTCCGGCTGACATTCGAAGATTTTGTCTCGAACCACGGTTCTACACGAAACTTATGCGTCGCTTCTTCGTATGCATTGAGAATGGCGACAACTCGGTTTCGCACCGGCAAACCCCGGTCAGATCGCGACTCGAGCATGTCCCCATGAGTGACGAAAACGGTCACTCGACAACCTGCCCGGCCTCCACCCACACGCCGCACCGCATCCAACACTCCGCGTCGCTCATGCGAACGCCCTCAGTGATGCCCGGCCAACACAAGCATGGAGCCATCGGCAGCCGTCGTTCCCACGCACACCGGATGTGTGTGGCACCACATGTAGGAATGGGAACCGCTCCGCGGCACTCGGACGAAGACGAGTGATATCGGAGCAGTGACAATCCGATTTTCTGCGTACTTGGGACCAATATCCCTGAATCACGCATCCCAGCCATGCTGGATGCGTAGGAATCGGCCCCGATCAATCGATCGGAAAGCCGCCAACGCAGCAGGAACGGGTTGTCAGCGGCAAGGCGAGCCTTTGTGCGATGTTCGCTTTGGGACCGGGGCACTGCCCCACGACCGGCCCGGAAGGGCCAGAACCTGAGAACTCACCGCTACAGGAGCGTGGCGGGCGGAGAAGCATGATGCAAGCAGCAAGCAATACACCCAGCCCCCTTGAGCAGATGCGCAGAAGGCATCGCGTCGGGGTTACACGCACCTCAACCCGTGCGGGCAAGACCTCGCGTCAGCTGTCGCATGAGGACGAGCGTTTGCTCAATCAGATCCTGTCCAAAGAACAGGATTTCATCGACTCGGAGGTCTTCTACGAGGACGATGCCGAGCAGAATATCTATGACGATGCGCCCGATATCGCCCTGCCCGATACGAGCTGGTACCACCCGGTGATGGACGACATCTCGTCGATCTCACGGACCCGGACCGTCAAATCGTCGCAGCAGGTGATCCTGACCGGTGCCGAGGAGCGGGTGCTCTTCCACCAGTTCAACTACTCGCGTTACCGCGTGTACAAGCTTCAGCAAGAGGTCTGGGCCCGCCCGGACAAGAAGCCGACCGCCGAGCAGGCGGATCAGCTCCTCCACTGGCACCGCAAGGCCGAGCGTATCCGTGAGCAGATCGCGGAAACCAACCTCGCGTTGGTCCTGGCCATGGCCAAGCGGACCCGCATGAGCGAGGTGGACTTCGCGGACCTGGTCAGCGAGGGCAACATGGCCCTGCTCCGAGCCGTCGACAAGTTCGACGCTGGTCGCGGGTTCAAGTTCTCGACCTATGCCTGCCGGGCGATCCTCAAGGCGTTCAGCCGCCAGGGGATGAAGCTGAGCAAGTACCGCCAGCGGTTCCCGACCGATTTCGACCCCAAGCTCGAGAAGTCCAACTTCCTCGAGACCAAGCGGGCCGACTTTGAGAAGGACACCGCCAGCGAGGTGCGAGAGATCGTCATGGATAACCGTGCCGACCTGACCGATGTCGAGAAGACCGTCCTCGAGCACCGTTTCGGGCTTGAGAGCGGCGGACTTGAGAAGCCCATGACCCTCGAGCAGGTTGGGCAGATCATCGGCGTCACCAAGGAACGCGTGCGTCAGATCCAGAACAAGGCGATGGAGAAGATCCGTCAGGAGCTTGAGTCGAACTTCCTGGGCACCACCGAGCGTGAGGCCCGCGAGGCCGAGGCGATCGGCGCCAACTGACGCATCAGCGTAGACTCTTGGGTCTGCACAACTTTCATCAGTTCAACGACAAGCGGGGCCACACCGGCCCCGCTTTTTCATGATGGACTCTCTCACTTACGCGCTTTCCCAGCTTCACACAACAGCTTCAAGGGAACCGGATCCGCCCGATTCGCGAACATGATCTGCCGACTGCATGAGCGATCCGGCACCCCATGCTGGGGACGAAAGTCAGCCCGGGTTCTCCGGGCGTCCCGCTCAGCGCCGTCTAGAATAACCCCCACCACGGTGTCTGATCGAGCGACAGCTTGATCGAGCCGTGGCCGAGACTCACACGACCCATCCCCGCCCGGTTCCGGGCGGCTTCGGTAACAAGGACAAACTGATATGAGCTTGACCGAATCTCCCTCTTCCAGCGCGACCGCGGGGCATGTGGACCTCGACCCAGCGATCGTCAAAAAGGACCCGCACGCGACCCGCTGGGGCGACTTCCTGAAGGCCACGATCAAGTTCGGGGCATCCGACCTCATCATGAAGTCGAACCAGAAACCCAAGGTCCGTATGCGTGGCTCGCTCAAGGCGCTGGATGTCGAACCGGTCAGCGCTGAAGAGTTCTTCAAGATCACCAAGGAAATTCTCACCGACGAGCAGATGAAGGACCTGCATAAGTTCGGCTCGGTCGACTTCGCCTACAACTACGACGCCAAGCACCGCTTCCGTGTGAACCTGTTCCAGGCGCGCGGGACCATCTCCGTCGCGGCTCGAAACATCACCAGCGAGATCCTGCCCTTCGAGGGGCTGCATCTGCCTGAGGTCATGAGCGAGATCGCGATGCAGCCGCAGGGCATCGTGCTGCTCTGCGGCGTGACCGGCTCGGGAAAGTCCACCACCATCGCCTCCATGCTCGACTATGTGAATGCCCGCAAGAGCGTGCACATCCTCACGCTCGAAGACCCGATCGAGTACATCTTCGAAGACAAGAAGGCCACGATCAATCAGCGCGAGATCGGGCTCGACTGCCTCGACTTCAAGACCGGGCTGCGAGCGCTCGTGCGTGAGAACCCCGACGTGGTGCTCATCGGCGAGATGCGTGACCAGGAGACATTCGAGGCCGCGCTGCACGCGGCCGAAACCGGTCACCTGGTCTTCGGAACCATTCACGCGTCGAGCACCACCCAGACCTTCTCGCGTATCTACGGTCTCTTCCCACAGGAAGAGATCGATCAGGTCCGCAAGATTCTTGCGTACCAGATGCGTGCGTTCGTGTACCAGAAGCTGCTCCCCACGCTGCATGAGAATATCTTCCGAATCCCGGCGCTGGAGATCCTCATTAATAACGGCGTCGTCCGCAAATACATCCTCGACGAGCGTGAGGGCGATCTTCGCGATGTGCTCAACACGGTCGAGGCCCAGCAGATCGGCATGGTCGACTTCAACGACTCGCTCGTGAAGCTCGTCGAGGCCGAGTACATCCACATGCGTACGGCCATCGAGGCATCGCCCAATGTGGATGAGCTGCAGATGAAGCTCAAGAAGTTCGCGTAATCCCACACACAACGGGCAAAGCCGGTGCGGCCCCGTCGTGGTGCATCACCGGCGGGGCTTCTACAATCGGTCTACTCCGCCGGCACCCATCTGAGCCGGTGAGGATCCGGTAGACACGGCAAGCAGAGGAAACGACGGTGCTCGAATCCACGATGATCCCACTCACTCACGCGATCGGCTCGCTCACGGACACACTCACGCTCGGCGCGATATCGCCGACGCTGGCCGCGGGCGATGCCTTCGCCCTCGTGTCCTGGTGGAAGCCGGTACTCCTGCTCGCTCCGTTCTTCGCATGGGCGTGGATGATCTCCACGATCCTCGACAAGCATGCGCAGCGGTTCTTCCTTGGGCAGGAGAAGTGGAACCTGATCCACATGCTCTTCGGCGTGGCCGCGCTGGCTCTGGTCGTGCTGCTGCCCGTGGGCGGCATCGGCGGGCTGCTGGGGGCCTTCTTCGGCTCGCTCGTCATCTTCGCGATCGACATCATTGTCTTCGCGAGCATTGCCAATAAGGACGAACGCATCCCCGAGCACGCCAAGCTCACGCTCGACTTCTCTGATATGGCCGAACGCCGCGAAGAGAAAAAGGCCGCCAAGAAGCTGGGCAGCTCGGAACTCACCATCGTCGGTGCCGACAAGATGAAGGTCATGCCACCGGCCAAGGAGACCACCGCCTACGCGGTGCGCGTCGCTGCGGAAGAGATCGTGATCAACGGCTACAACGCCCACGCCTCCCAGATCGATGTCCATCCGGTGAACCCCGAGACCTACGGGGTTTCAATGCTTGTGGACGGCGTGCGTCAGCCCGGCGAGCAGATGGCCCAGACCGACGCGGTGCAGATCATCGACCTCTGGAAAAAATGTGCCGGGCTTGATGTCAGCGACCGCCGACGCAAGCAGGCGGGCAGTGTCACCGTCTCCAGCGAGGGCATGAGCAACCAGACCCTCAAGTGCGTCAGTAGCGGCTCAAAGAACGGCATGGTCCTCACGATCATGTTCAACCCGTCGGAAGCCGTGCGCCGTAAGCCCGCGGACCTCGGTCTGACCGGCACGCAGCTGGACCTGCTGAAGGGCTGGGCGGAAAACACCCAGGGCGTGGTGCTGCTGGGAGCCCCGAGCGACAACGGTCGGACCACGACCATGTACTCGATGCTCAAGCTCCACGATGCCTACACCTCGAACATCCAGACCATCGAGTACGAGATCGAGGACGCGATCGAGGGTGTGAAGCAGATCAAGTTCGATCAGACCCAGGAGGATGCGGACTTCTCGACCACCGTCCGCTCGACACTGCGTCGCGACCCGGATGTTGTGGGTATCTGCGACCTGCCCGACGCGAGCACCGCCAAGATCATCGCCAGCTCGGACCACGACCGAACCCGGGTGTACCTCTCGCTCAAGTCCGACGACGCGCTGTCAGCCATTCAACTGTATGTGCGTGGCGTCGGTGATGCGAAGCTCGCCGCCGAGGGGCTCCACGGTGTGATCGCCGAGAAGCTCGTGCGCGTGCTCTGCTCAAACTGCAAGGTGGCCTATCAGCCCTCGCCCGAAATGCTCAAGAAGCTCGGGCTCCCGGGCGACAAGGTTAAGCAACTGTTCAAGAAGGGCGGCCAGGTGCTCATCCGCAACAAGCCCGAGATCTGCCCCACCTGCAACGGAATCGGTTATTCGGGCCAGACGGGCTGCTTCGGCGTGTTCCCGATCGAGGACGAGGAACGCAAGATGATCGCCGCCGAGAACTGGACCGGTCTGCGGACCGCTATGCGGAAGCGTTCTCTGCCGACGGTGCAGCAGGCCGCGCTGCGGAAGGCCGTCGAGGGCGTGACCAGTATCGAGGAGGTCACCCGGATCTCGTCGAGCGGCACCAAGAAGAGTGGATCGACAAAGAGTGCATAAGCACGAGCACACGGACACCAACGACTGCGGGCAACAGCCACCGCGGGAGAAGCAATCATGTTCCTGAACATCATCGTCGTCATTCTCGTGCTCAGCATCGGCTATGCCTGGATGAACCGGGGCATCTTCAACGCCATGCTGCACACCCTGTGCGCTCTGGCCGCGGGTGCGATCGCCTTCGCGGTCTGGGAACCCCTCTCGGTGATGCTCGTGAACGCGAGCCCCGAGCGTGGATTCTTCTCGTTCCTCGAGGGTGCCGCGTGGGGCGTGTCCCTCGTGATCCCCTTTGTGGTGGCGTTCATCCTCCTGCGGGTGATCAGCGACAAAGTCGTGCCCAACAACATCAAGAACTCCCGTTTGGTGGACTACATCGGCGGCGCAGCGTTTGGTCTGGTGACGGGCATCATCAGCATCGGCATCCTTGTCATCGGCGTGGGCAACATGCGACTGCCGACCAACTTCCTCGGCTACCAGCCGCTGTGGTACTCGGCCGATCGCGCGACCGGCGCGGGCTCGCTCGTCAAGACCGACAAGCTCTGGATCCCTGTCGACTCGCTCGTCGCCACGGTGTACGGCAAGCTCTCCAACGGCGCCATGAGCACCAGTCAGCCCCTCGCCTACTGGTACCCCGAGCTGAGGCTCACCGGCTTCGCCTCGCGTGTCTCGCCCGAGGGTGCCGCCCGCAACGCGATGCGGATCAAAGACTTCAACATGCGCGGGACCTACACCGTCGGCCCCGACGAGGGTGCGCAGATGAGCGAGCTGCTCAAGCTCGACGGCAACAGCACCCAGCGCTATGTGGACATCAATAACGAGCCCGTCAGCGCCGGCAAGCTCTACGGCTACGTCATCGAGTTCGAGGCCGGGGCCAAGGAACGCGGCGAGAAGGGCGCGGGGCAGCTCATCATCTCCAACGGGCATGTCCGCATGCTCGTGGAGAACAGCGACGGCTCCACCGAGACCATCTTCCCCGCCGCGGTCATCTCCGAGTCGTCCAATCCCGGCGAGTTCGGTCGCTGGCGCTTTGACGCCAACGATGTCTATGTCAGCTCGACCGGCGGCTCTTCGAAGGTCCCCATGGGCTTCGAGTTTGTCGTCCCCAGCGGCAGCACCCCCGTGGCGCTCTATGTGAAGAACCTGCGTGTTGATACCGCCGAGCTGCCCAAGCCCGTGAACTACCGGACCGCCTCGCGCCGCGACCTGAGCGTGCGTTCGGGCGCAATCCTCAAGGGCAAGGGCGACGAGGTGACTTACAACAGCCAGAACGCGGTCACCGTCGCCGGCAACGACCCCAACAGCGACTATCTCACCACTAGCCCCCGTATGCTTGAGGTGCTGGCGATCTCGGTCGCCCGGCGCGGGCTGACGGTGGACGACGACAACGAGATTGTTGGCGGCCAGGGCACTTACGATGTCAAGGAAGAAGCCGGGCGTCGCAACGCTCCGACCTCTAAGAACCTCCGCGTGGAACGCTATGGCGTTGGCGAAGGGCAGACACTCATCAAGCTCGATGTCAGCGCCGGCTCACCCTTCGGCTTCCTGAGCACCCCGGTGCAAACCGCCCCGCTCGACCAGCCGCTCCGCCTGCTCGATACCAATGGCAACGAGTACGAGGCCATCGGCTACGAGTACATCGACAACACCAACTACGAGGTCCGCTACACCCGCGGCTCAACGCTTACGGGCATCGAGGACACCCCCTCGCTCAGCACCACCCGCGATGACCAGAAGCTGCTCATACTGTTCATCGTGACCAAGGGCGTCGAGATCGATCGATTCGTGATCGACGATATGGTGATCGCGAAGTTCTCGCCGGTCATCGAAACCCAGGAGTGATCCCGGTCATCAGCACGATTCACCCCCACGCCCGCATCCGCGGGCGTTTTTCTTGCCCCCAGAGAATACGGCGCATGAAAAGAGCCGGCCCAGCGGCCGGCTCTTGATCGATCGGTGAGAGAAGGGATCAGCCCTCGCCCGAGGCCTCGGCGGGTGCCGCTGCGGCGGGCTTGCGCTTCTTGTCCTTGATGATCAGCTCGCCCTCGTTGTCGAACTCCATCTCTTCGCCCTCGTCGAGGTCGAGCTCGCGGTCGGCGACGACCCAGAGCTTGATATCTGCTTCGAGGTCCGAGTCCACCTTGATGTGGATGTCGAAGGTATCGATGCGCTTGATGGTGGTCGGCAGGCGAACCTCACGCGGCGAGACGGCAAAGCCGAGATCGCGAAGGGCCGACGCGATGTCCTGCTGGGTCACTGAGCCGTAGAGCTGGCCCTGGTCGTTGCAGGCGCGGGTGAGGGTGAGCTCCTGCCCGTTGAGCTTGCTGATCATTGCCTCACGCTGCTTGCGCTGCTCGGCGAGCAGCTGCTCGGCCTGGGCACGCTTGTCGGCAAGCTGCGCAATCAGCTCTTCGCTGGGCGCAGTGGCATAGCCGAAAGGGAGCAGGTAGTTGCGGGCGTAGCCGATGCGGACATTGACGATATCGCCAACGATGCCGAGGTTGTCGACATTCTCGGTGAGGAGGAGTTTGACATTGCGAGCCATGATTGGTCCTTTTGCTGTCCTGGTCCGGATGTATCCCGGACGAGTTGAGGAGCGCTGCACGCTGCGGCGCCCCAACGAAGGAGTCCGGGCCATGCCCGGATCGGGAGGGGATCGTAGGCCGATCGCTGGTGTTGTATCCATCGCCCCGGCATGGAATTGCGTCGCCCGGATTGAAAAAACCGCCCATGCGGGCGGTTGAGCTTGAGCCGGAGAAGGACGAATCAGAAGGGGATGTCGTCGTGATCGATATCGGCCCCACCGCCGCCGCCGGCACCGGATCGGGCGTAACCACCCCCGCTACCGCCACCGCTGCCCGCGTTTCCGCCGCCCTGACCCGAGTCGACGAACTGGAAGTTCTCGACAACGACGCTGAGCTTGGATCGCTTGCCGCCGCCGTTCTTATCTTCCCACTGGTCGAGCTTGAGGCGTCCCTCGATGAAGACCGAGCGTCCCTTGGCAAGATACTGCGACATGACCTCGGCGGTGCGGCCCCAGGCCTCGCAGTCGACGAAGGTGACCTCCTCGCGCTGCTCGCCGGATTGGGTCTTGAATCGTCGGTTGACGGCGAGCCCGAAGTTGCCCACCGCGGTGTTGCCAGAGGTGTGTCGGATCTCGATATCACGGGTGAGGTTGCCCATGAGCATCACTTTGTTGAAGCTGCCGGCCATGATGGTGTCTCCTGAAAAACAGGCGTGCGTTTTGTGTCGTTGTCGTAAGAGTATACCAAACAAAGGCCGGTGCATACGAACAATTGATCGCATGCACCGGCATTGTTTGCATGTTTCCCGGAGAACCGGGGAACGGGCTGGTTCGCAGCCGGGCCTTAGTCCTCGTCCTCGTCGGAATCGAGGTCGGCGTCGACATCGGCGTCGGCGTCCTGGTCCATCGAGGCGGCCTGCTCGGGGGCACCGAGGCGGGCCTTGCTGCTGCCCTCGCTGTCGGCGGCGTCGCCCTGCTCGGCCTTGAGCTTGGCCTCGGTGTCGAGCCCGGTGCGGTCGTCATTCGCCTTCATTTCCTCTTCGGTGAGGTGATCGGCGCTGGTAATCAGGACACGCATCAGCTGATCCGAGATCTGGACATCGCGCTCCAGATGCGCGACCATGTCGGTCGGCATGCTGAGGTAGGCGAGGATGTACACGCCGCGCTTCTGCTTATCGATCTCGAAGGCGAGACGACGCTCGTCCCACTTCTTCATCGCGATCACTTCGCCATTGGCGCGTTTGATCAGGTGGTTGATGTGGGCGACGAGGTCGCCGAAGGATGCGGCCGCGGCCTGCCCTGCGAGGAACATGACCTCATAGACGCCGGTGCGTGCTTGTGTATCGGTGGACATTTGTATCTCCAATGCTTCTCAGCCCTGGGGGCTGCTGTTGACTTCTGATTCTTGTTGATCCGACCCTGATGATTGCTGCTGATCGTTCGTGGGCTCCCGCTCATCGCGCTCGGGCTTGGGCTTCTTGAGCTTCACATTGAAGGCGTTCATCGCCTTCACCACGCCCTCATCGAGGATGCACTCGGTTGCATCAGCGGCACGCTCGATGCCGCGTTCGATGTCCTCGCGCTCCTCGCTCATGAACCGGCTCAGGACCCAGTCGGACTGGTTCATGAGCTTGGGCACGGCCCCGACCCCGAGGCGAACGCGGATATACGCGTCGCCCCCGAGCATGCGATCGATATCGCTGAGCCCGTTGTGCCCGCCCGACCCGCCGTTCTTGCGAACGCGGGTGTGACCCACGGGAAGGGCGATGTCGTCGACGATGACGATGAGGTCCTCGCTCGGATCGAGCTTGAAGAACCGCACCGCCTCGCCCACAGACTGGCCCGACCTGTTCATGTAGGTCGTGGGCTTCATGAGCAGCACCTTCTCCGCGCCGATGTGCGCATCGAGGGTGATGGCGTTGAACCGGCTCCTGGGGATCTGCCCGCCCGCGTGACGCGAGGCGAGCGCATCGACGACCATGAACCCGGCGTTGTGCCGCGTCTTGTCGTACTGCAATCCCGGGTTGCCGAGCCCAACGATCAGCTTCATTACTCAGCGTTTTCCTTCTTTTCCTTGATGACCTCGGGCGATGCGCCCTCGGCGCCGACCTCACCGGCCTCGCCCTCATCCTCCTGGACCGCCTTCATGACGATCTGGGCGACGATGGTGTCCTCATCGGTGACGAGCTTCATGGTGTCGAGCGGGAGCTTGACATCGCTGGCGTGCATCACATCGCCGACCTTCATGCCCGAGACATCGACATCGATGTGGTCGGGCAGGTTGGTGACGAGCACATTGAGCTCGATCTCGGTGTGCGGGTGCATCATGATCGCGCCGCTGGTCTTGAGGCCTTCGGCATCGCCGACGAAACGCAGGTGCACATTCACATCGACACGCTCGTTGAGATCAACGCGTGCGAAGTCGGCGTGGATGATGTTGGTGCCCAGGTAGTCGTAGCCGAGGTCCTTGAGCAGCACGTGCTGCTTGGCACCCTCGATATCGAGCTCGAAGACCTTCTCGCCCTTGCTCAGGTGCATGATGGTCTGGTGCGCGTCGAGGGTGATCGAGACGGGCTCTTCCTTATGCCCGTAGACGACGGCGGGGAGCCCCCCCGCGTTGCGGACGCGCTGCGAGTAGCGCGATCCGGTGCGTTCGCGCTTCTTTGCGCTCAGCTGAGTCGTTGTGTTACTCATCGATGTTCTCCTTATTCAACAATCAACTCTTGGTTCGTGGTTGTATCCGTTTGCGATCAGCGCTTGGCACCCGCGGTGCGCTCGAAGAGCGCGCTGATCGATTCATCGTTATGGATTCTCGTGATGGCCTGCCCGAGGATCTCACCCACAGACAGGATCACAAGCTTGTCCTTGATCTGCTCGCAGCGTCCCGCCTCGGGGATGGTGTCGGTGACGACCACCCTGGAGATGGGCGAATCAGCGAGCTTCTGCATCGCCGGGCCCGCGAGCACGGCGTGGGTCGCGGCGCAGATCACATCCGAGGCGCCCTCATCCATCACCAGCTTCGCGGCCTCGACGACCGTGCCGCCCGTCGAGATCATGTCGTCGAACATCAGCACGGTCTTGTTCTTCACATCGCCGATCAGGTTCCCGACCCTGACCGAGTCGCCCGTCAGGCGGCGTTTGTTGATGATCGCCAGATCCGCGTCCAGCAGGTTCGCCATCGACTCGGCGACCTTGACATTGCCCACATCGGGAGAGACAAGGCACAAGTCACCGAGCTGCTCGCGCATCGCCATGAAGTAGTCAAAGAAGACGGGGGTCGCCGAGAGATGGTCCACGGGGATATCGAAAAAGCCCTGGATCTGGGCGGCGTGCAGGTCCATCGCCAGAACGCGATCGGCGCGGGCCGCGGTGATCAGGTTCGCTACCAGCTTGGCCGTGATCGGCACACGCCCCTCGTCCTTGCGGTCCTGACGCCCGTACCCGTAATAGGGCATGACCATCGTCACCCGCTTGGCGCTGGCGCGGCGGAGGCAGTCGCAGAAGACCAGCAGTTCCATCAGGTTGTCGTTGACGGGCTCGCAGGTCGAGATCACCACATAGCAGTCACGCCCACGCACATCGTCGTCGAGCTTGACGAAGACCTCGCCGTCGGGGAACAGGTTCGTGCGGGCGCGCCCCAGCTCGATCCCGATCTCGGCGCAGACGCGCTGCGCGAGGTTCTTGGAGTTTCGTCCTGAAAAGACTTTGAGCTCGGCCATGCCAGTTCCTTTGGGGTGCGGAGTAGGTTGCGGATTCAGCGTGCTTCCTGGGCCTGACGCTGGCGGTAGATCGCGTCGACCTGCGCCAGATGCTCGGGCGTGTTGATGCTCAGGATGTCCTCGGGCGGGACCGCGTCGATGACCTCGACGGGCAGCCCGCGCTTGAGCATCAGCTCGAAGACATCGGTGATGTAGTACTCGCCCGTCAGCTCGTTGCGGTTGACCTGCTTGAGCGCCTCGAACAAAGCAAGGGCGCTCATGCAGTAGTAGCTCGGGTTGACCTCGTTGATCCCCAGCTCCTGCTCGCTCGCGTTCTTCTGCTCCACGATCCGCTCAAACCCACCGCCGACGCCGCGGACGATCCGCCCGTAGCCCCGGGGATCATCGATTGTGCTTGTGGCGAGGGTCGCGGCCGCTCCGGTGCGTCGGTGCAGGTCGAGCATGGTGTGCAGCGTTGCGGTACGGATCAGTGGCCCGTCGCCGCAGAGCACGAAGACATCGGTCGTCGAACGCTCGGCCAGCGGGAAGGCATCGACTGCGCACATCACCGCGTGCCCGGTGCCCAGCTGCTCGTGCTGCTCGGCGAAGACGACCCGATCGCCGTACGAAGCCAGCGCCTCACGCACCAGCTCCTGCTTGTAACCAACGACCACCACCACCCGATCGCAGCCCGAGTCGATGCACGCATCGACCACGGCGCAGACCATCGGACGACCGCCGACCTCGTGGCAAACCTTGGGAAGATCGGATTCCATGCGCGTCCCCTTGCCGGCGGCAAGGATGATCGCGTCGAGCTTGTTGTGCTTGGGTGTGTCGCTCATCGCTCTATTCAGCGACGACACGGACCGAGAGCAGAGAAAGCAGCCCCACCAAGATTTGAACTTGGACTGACTGGATCAAAACCAGCTGTGCTACCATTACACCATGGGGCTTTGTATGTGCGGGCTCATGAGCCCAGCGGCTGCTCTGAATGCATCGGGTGTCCGCGGCGTGTTGCTTCAACTCCTGTCAGGGCGGGGCACGAATGCACCGCAGGTGTCTGAACCGTCATCTGTACGGCTCGGACACACCCGACATCGTCGAGCAGGCTTCGCCGCAGCACTGTCGCCTCAGGTGCTTGTGCACAAGAGACTTGGAGCGGGATTCATGCGGCTGCGGGGCGGGCTGAACACAGCCCAATCCCATAAGCATGAACCCATCGGGGCGCCTCGGCTGATCTGACTCGATCTGAAAGATCGGATCGGACAGCGTCCGTCGCTCCGGGCTCGCGAACTGAATCGTAGACCGCCGCCTGCCATGGTCAAACCGGCTGGCAAACTCAGTTTTTGCCCTTTTGGATCAACTGATCCCCAATAGATGCGTATAGCGTGACGATCGCGGCCAAAACGGCGCGAATCATCCTTTTTTGCCCGGTTCCGGGCTTCCCGGTCGGTCGCCGGATCAGGTTTGCCGACCCGAATAGCCGATTTCTGCCTTGCCCATCGCCGATGCTTCTCGGCGACTTCGCTTGTTCACGTTTCTGAGAGGTCTCACATGCCCCCAAGCCACCGTGCCACCACCGTTTCAATCTCCCTACTGCTCGCCTCGACACTCCTGCCAGGGTGCGTCAGCGGCTCGGCGAGCGTCTCAAGCGGGAGCGAGCCCGCTGCCCTCAATCCCGGCGGCGCCGACCCAGTGGCCGCGCTCCCCGCCGACCAGCGTCCGCCGTCGATCGTGATCAACGATCCAAACGGGTTCACGCGGACCACCTTCGAGCCCACGATCTACGACACCCGCCTGGTGACCCCGCAGATTCAGATGAGCGAACCCTTCACGGGGCAGGTCAAGGCGATCAAGAACGAACTGCCGAAGCACTCACGCGACAAGACCCTTGAGAACATCCCCGACAACGAGCGGACCATGCCCGTGGGTCAGGCGATCGAAGCCGACCGTGTGTCGACTTCTGGCGGTGGCGGCTTCCCGGGCATTGCCCAGACCGAGTGGACCCCGCCAGACCCCACCATCGCGGTCGGCCCGAACCATATTGTCGAGACCGTGAACGCGGCGATTGCATTCTACGACAAGAGCACCGGCAACCAGACCTTCTCAGTCCACCTCGGCACCCCGGGCAACCCCGGTTTCTTCGAGTCCGTTGGCGCGGATTCGAACTTCGTCTTCGATCCCAAGGTCTTCTACGACCATAAGGCAGAGCGATTTGTGGTGATTGGGCTTGAGACCAGCGGCGCTTCGTGGATTGATATCGCCGTCTCGGACGACTCGGACCCAAACGGCATCTGGTACAAGTACCGCACCTACTCGGTGATCGATGTCGGAGGGGACGACTACTGGGTCGATTACCCGGGCTTCGGCTTTGACGACAACGCGTGGTATGTCACCGGCAACCTGTTCCCGCTGGGTTCAGCCCCGTTCGGTGGGCAGCTCTTCCGTGTCTTCCCCAAGGCACCCATGCTCAGCGGCGGCCCGGTGACGGTCTTCGACATCGCCCCCGACAACGGCGCATCGCTTCAGGTCGCGCAGATGTTCGGTCCGGCACCGCAGTGCTTCTTTGTATCACGACAGAACTCCAGCGCCCTTCGGCTCTGGACCATCAACAACCCCACCACCAGTCCCAGCTGGCAGCGCGTCTCGGTCACCGGGATCAGCAACGCCTCGGGCCCCTCGCAGGACGCGCCGAACCTGGGCGGCGGGCAGATCTCCACCCTCGACGGGCGCATCATGAATGTGCACTACCGTGACGGGCACCTCTACACCGCCCACGCAATCGATGGGGCACCGGGGCAGACCGTCGCCCGCTGGTACCACATCGACATGAACGGCTGGCCCGGCTCGGGCAACAACCCCACGCTCGTCCAGCAGGGTGAGATCGGTACTGATCCCTCGCGGCACCACTACTTCCCGGCGATCTACACCGATCGCGACGATCATGTCGGAATGATCATGGCCAGTTCCAGCCCGAGCACCTACGCCAGTGTCCGCGCCGCGGGGCGGTTCCCCAGCGATCCAGCCGGCACCATGAGCGAACCTATCGAGCTGGCGATCGGTGACCGATCCGCCAACGGTCGCTGGGGCGACTACCTCGACATCGCCATCGATCCCGTGGACGAAAAGACCTTCTGGCTCGTCGGCATGTACCAGAAGAACTTCGGCTGGCAGACATGGATCGACTCATTCACCATCGAAGCGCCCTGCCCCGCCGACCTCGACAGCAATGGCGAGCTCAACTTCTTCGATATCTCGCTGTTCATCGGGTCGTTCAACTCGCAGGTCTCCAGCGCAGACCTCAACAACGATGGGCAGTGGAACTTCTTTGATGTCTCGATCTACATCCAGCAGTTCAACGCGGGCTGCCCCTGATTGAGTTGCCCATCACAATAACAAAGCCCCGCCGTTGCTGGCGGGGCTTTTTCGTGGTGCTCTATTCGGTTTACTCGTCGTCCTGTGAATGCTCGTCCTCGCGGATCGCCTGCTCACCAATAAGCTGGTAGCAGGTCGCCATCAGCCCGATCAGCGGAAAGCGACCCTCTGGGAACGGGCTGGGACCCAAACGCCGAAGCAGCACGCAGCTGAGCGCGGGTGGCTCGATCGGTGTATCGAGCTCCTTGAGCCGGGCCCCCACTTCCCAGAACGATTCGAGCGATTCATCCAGCGGCGGCGAGGGGACATCGGACACGCCCGGCACATGCTGCAGCAGCACCGGAGCAGGTCCCGAGCCCTGCACACCCACGGCCCGCTTCTGACGCAGCCCATCGATGAGTTCCTGCGACGGCAGCCCGTGGAGCCCGAAGATGACCATCGGGTCGTCGCCCAGTCGTTCAGCCAACAACGCCGTGAGGCACACCGTGTGCTTACACCACGGCTGGTCCTTGCTCCAGTCCGGGCATGAGCACTTGGGTGTCATGTCGCCGGGCTCGGCCGGGAAGAGCTTGAGCCCGAGGGGCGCGAAGACATCCTCGATGTTGCTGGGCAGCTCGCCCGCGAGCAGCTTGGCCGCGTACCGGACCTGATCTGCCATGGCCGCGATCACCCGCTCCTGCGATTCGGCATCGAAGCGGCTGAGATCGAGCGTGGTGGTATACGGCTTGTCGCTGCGCCCCTGGATGATGCCCTCGCACAGCGTGCCCTCGATGATCAGGCGTTTGGTCTGCCCAAGACGCGCGTACTCGAGCCCATCTCTGTAGACATCGGCCGGCGCACCGTGCTCGGCAACACGCAACAGTCGCTGCGTCACCCAGCTGCGCGGCACCTCGCCTGCTTTGAGCTTGAACTTCACCCCGCCGCGCACGCGCCGGGGATTGACGAGCGACTTGCGGGACGAGCGGAATGAAGCGTACTGCGGCTTGGTCTTCTTGGGGGCGGTTGGGACATGCGCGCTGAGCGTGGGCTTGGCGATCACATTCATCACGCGATCGTCGCTCGGTGCTTCGGGCTTCTTCTTGTCCGCGTCGGACGGCTTGGATGTCTTTTTCTTGGCCATCAGCTCGTCCTCGGTTACATCTCGTCCGCGATCGTGTCGGCCCGCAGCGTAAGAAGCTCGCGCAGCTTGTCGGTGCCCAGCTCGGTGAGCCAGCGCTCGCCGTGCCCGATGATGTTCTCTGCCAGCTCGGTCTTGCTCTCGATCATCTCGTCGATGCGTTCCTCGAGCGTGCCACGCACGATGTACTTGTGCACCTGCACCGTCCGCGTCTGACCGATGCGGTAGGCGCGGTCGGTTGCCTGATTCTCGACGGCCGGGTTCCACCAGCGGTCGAAGTGGAACACATGCGTCGCCGCGGTCAGGTTCAGACCCACGCCACCGGCCTTGAGCGAGAGGATCAGGATCGGGGATTTGCCCGTTGCCTCCTGGAACTCGTCGATCATCTTCTGGCGTTTGCCCTGGGGTGTACCGCCGTGCAGGAAGAGGACATCCTTGCCCAGCTCGTGGCGGAGCATGTTGCTCAGGATGTGCCCCATCTGGCGGAACTGGGTGAAGATCAGCGCCTGATCGCCCTCGCTGATGAGCTCGGAGGTCTGCTCGAGCAGACGCACGCACTTGCCCGATCGCATCGGATCGATGACCTTGCCGAACTGCGGGTCGCTCTCCTTGAGCATCTGCGCCGGGTGGTTGCAGATCTGCTTGAGCTTGATGAGTGCCGCAAGCACCAGCCCGCGACGATGGATGCCCTCGCTCTGATCGACATCGGTGAGCATCCGCTGCACGCAGCCCTCGTAGAGCTTGGCCTGTTCGGGGGTGAGCGGGCACCACTCCTTGCTCTCGATCTTGCTGGGAAGGTCTGAAACGACCGTCGGGTCGGTCTTTACGCGACGCAGGATGAACGGCGAGACCATCGAACGCAGTCGCGCCATCTTGTTCTGGTCGCGGTGACGTTCGATCGGAAGCGAGAACTTCTTGCGGAATGTCCCCGAAGCCCCGAGGTAGCCCGGGTTGAGGAAGTCCATGATCGACCACAGTTCGCTCAGGCGATTCTCGACAGGCGTACCGGTCAACGCCACACGCTTAGGCGCAACGATCGATCGCACCGCCTGCGACTGTTTGGCAGCCGGGTTCTTGATGAACTGCGCCTCGTCGAGCACGATGCGCCCCCACTTCACCTTATCGATGATCTCACGATCGCGGTGCGCCAGGGCGTAGGTCGTGAGCACGAGGTCGGTGCCGGCGACGGTGTCGACGAACGCCTGATCCGTCGCCCGCTCAACGCCGTGGTGCACCATCACGCGAAGCTGGGGCGCGAACTTCTGCGCTTCCTTCATCCAGTTGCCGATGACGGACATCGGAACGATGAGCAGTGTGGGGTCAACGCCCGCCTCGCCAGCGACCGCCCGCTCATGCACAAGCAACGCGAGCATCTGGATCGTCTTGCCCAGGCCCATGTCGTCTGCCAAACACGCCCCGAAGCCGAATCGCTCCATGAACGCCATCCAGCTCATGCCGCGTGCCTGGTAGGGTCGCAAAGAGCCGTTGAAATGCTCGGGCGTCTCCAGTTCGGGGAGCTTAATGGAGGCCCCGCCCTCGCCGCCCAGCAGCGACGCGACCCAACCGGTCGCCTCGAGCCCGGTGACGGGCAGCCCGGTCTGGGCCGAGTCTGAAGCCAGCGCCAGCTGCATCGCCTCGCCCAGCTCCATCTCGCCGCCGGGGTTCTCGCTGATGAACTTGATGGCGTTCTGAACATCCTCGGGGCGGATCTCGACCCACTTACCACCGATACGGACCAGCGGCGCGTTCTGCTGCGCCAACTGCTCGAACTCATGCAGCGTGAGCGTGGTATCGCCGATCGCGATCTCCCAGTGGTAGCCCACAAGCGTGCTCAGCCCCAACTGGGCACCAGCACCGTCCGGGTCGCCGTTCTCATCGAACAATCCCTCGGCCGGGTCCGATTCGATCTTGAGGCGCGCGCCGAGACGACCGCTCGGCGAGTCCCACCAGGGCGGGCTGTGAACCGCGAAGCCCTGTTCTTCAAGGATGGGCTTGTTCTCACGCAGGAAGGCGTACGCCTCCTGCGAATCCAGCAGGATCTCGATGGGCTCGCTCGCGTCGAGCGCTTCTTCAAGCTTCTTGTAGTGCCGGCTGGCCCGCCCGAGCTCGGCCATCAGCAGCTCCTGCGGGTTCTCGAGCGTCAAACCGGAGATCACGATCCGCTCGCGCTGGATCAGCCAGATGTCCGACGCACGCAGGATAATTTCTTCGTCGTCGACGCTCTGCAGGAAGAAGCTCAGCGACCACTTCACGGTGGCATCGGGCTTGGAGATATCCTCAGCCAGGCCCTCAGCGATCGGCTCAGCGATCCGCAGCCCGAATCGCCAGTTGCTCGACTCGCCGCGGTCTTCAAGCTCGCTGATCCAGCGACGGACCTTTCGCACAATCTCGGCCCGTTGCCCCTGCACGCTGGGGACCTCTTCCGTCGCGTCAAGAAGACCCTCAAGCCAGGCGACCTGCGGGTCGCTGTCGGCGTCGGCGTCCTCGACCGTGTCGTGCATGTCTTCGCGGATCATCGTCGCCCGGCAACGGGCATCGGTCACGCCAGCCAGGAACTCAGTCGTCAGCGACCATGCGTCGTGCGCGTGCTCGTCCGTCACCGCTCGGGCCACGCCCGGCATTGAGCCTACGAGCTTCTGCACGCGATCGGCGGTCATGCCATCGCTCAGCCACGGCCACCAGCTCGCGCTCAGCTCGCCCTGGGCATCCTGCATGATCATGGGCACCACACGATGCGCGGCCAAGAGGTGCGAAGCCAGACGCGACGCGGCAACGAAGTACGAAATGCCAGCACCCAAACCGCCAAACTGATCGTCCTGCTCGTCCGCATCAGGGTCGTTGTGCTCGATGAGCCACTCAAGCACCGGGCCGGCGTCGATGGGCCTGATCGCGAGCGTGGGGATCGCGTACTCTCGCAGGATTGCGGCATGGTCCTCGTCGTCATCGCGTCCGGTCAGGCGGGAGAGCGTGACGCTGGGGACAGGTCGGTCCTTGAGCGAGGGGAGACGCAATGAAAGCGTACGCTGATCGCCATGGACCCAATCGGGCAGCCCATAGGGGCGGACCGCGAACGGGTGCTGCGGCAGATCGCTCTGGATCGGGTTCGATTCAGGATCAGCGTTGTGAGCCTGTTCACACCAGAGATGGAGACGCCCGGCGCTCCAGTTGGCGTGGATCACCTGATCCGATCGTTGGCATGCGCTCATCGGGGTTTCGATCAAGAAAGCTTCCCTTGGGTTCGCTCGTGTGAGGTGAATAGGGGAGCAGGGACTCGAACCCTGAACCTGCGGCTTAAAAGGCCGTTGCTCTACCGATTGAGCTACTCCCCCATCGCCGATCAATGGGATCGGAATACGGGTCAGACCCGGTTCCACGCGGGCCAGAGAGACAGTGTACGCACGGACTTCGTTGAAATCACGCCGCCGATACGCCCGCAACGCTCAGAAGCCGCGAATTAGTGGCCGCTTTCCGATACCCGGAGCTGACCGAGCAGCACCCCGACATGGCGATCGCTGGCGCCCTGCTGGGCCCGAACGCACGCCTGCGCGGCCTCACCCATGGATGCCCGCTTCGCCTCCTCGCCCAGCAACTCCCCGATTGCCGTAGGGAGTTCATCGCGGGCAACAACCCGCAGCCCCCCCGCAGCCGTCAGGAGCGAGACCGCGGCATCGAAGTCACTGTGCCTCGGCCCGATCAGGACGGGCTTGCCCAGGGCCGCGGGCTCGATCGGGTCCGATCCGTACTGATCATTAAACGAACGCCCCATGATCACGATGTCCGCCAGTTCGTACACGCTGGAGAGCTCGCCGATGGTGTCAAGCAGGAAGCGCTTCGCCCCGGAACGCTGCTCGCCGCTCGATCGACGGATACCGCCGGGAATCGAAGCTGCCGCCTCCTCGAACCGCTCAACCTTGCGGGGGGCGACAATGAGTTGGATATCGCCCGGTACCGACTCATGGATCAATCGCTCTTCGCTTGGGCCGGTTGATCCCGCGACGACGATAGGAAGCGTGAGGTCGATCCCCATCTCGCTGGCGATGGTTCGCGCCCGCTCGCTGATCTCCGTACGCGGATTCGCGTCGATCGAGTCCCATTTCATGGAGCCGGTGATCTCGATACACTCGATCGGTACGCCCATAGCGTTGATGCGCTGAGCGTAATCGTCGTCCTGCACGCAGGCGAACGCCAGGCGGGAGAATGTTGGGCGGAGCAGGAACCGGATCTTGCGGTAGCCCTTGAACGAACGCGCAGAAAGCCGCCCGTTGATGATTCCAATGGGGATGCGCCGTTTCACGCATTGCTTGATGAAGTTGGGCCAGACCTCAAGCTCGACGAGTGCGACAATCTCGGGGCGGACAGTATCCAGGAATCGCCGAACCATCCAAGAGCAATCGAGCGGGTAACGGACAACGCACACGCACTTGATCGACCCGAAGAGCGACCGGGCCCGTGCCAAGCCCGTGTCGGTCGTGGTCGAGACGACAACATTGGCGTGGACTGCCAGCTTTGGGACGATGTCACGCAGGGCGTTGACCTCACCCACGGAGACCGCGTGGAGCATGATCCGCGGCTTCTCGGCATCGAACGATTGCTCATCGAGCATGGCGGCGACATGACCGAACCGCTGATCCCAGCCCTCGCGCCGTTTGCGCAGCCAGAACGGGGCCGTGACGAGCCCGAGCGGGATGTAGAGCAGATCGAGCAGATTCACCGCGGATACGATAGCCGATCTGTGCAAGGGGAGGAAAGGCGTGCCGTATCCTGATGACCATCTGCTTCGCTCGGCGCACACCCGCATGTTCGGGGTCGAGCCAGAGCTGGTCACGCATGCACCCGGGCGGGTCAACATCATCGGCGAGCACATCGACTACAGCGGCGGAATCGTGCTCCCGATCGTGATCGATCGATACGCGCATGTCGCGATCTCCATGAGTGAGCAGCCCGGAGTGATCCGAGTGCACTCGATCGAGCTTCAGGAGTCGCTCGAGCACCCGATTGCCAAGCCGGTAGAACCGAACAACCACTGGTCGAGCTATGTCCTGGGCACGATCGCTGAACTGAGAGAGCACACGCCAGACGCATTCGCGCAGACGCCTGGACTCAACCTGACGCTCTGCAGCGATGTGCCGATCGGGGCCGGGCTCTCGAGTTCAGCGGCCATCGAGGTTGCCACAGCGCGGGGCGTGTGCGGGCTGCTAGGAATGAAGATGACTCCCGTTGAGCTGGCGAAGCTGTGCCAGCGGGCAGAACATCGGTACGCGGGAGTTCCCTGCGGTTTGATGGATCAGGCCGTGGTGGCGATGGCACCGCCGGGCGCGTTGTTGGCGTTCGATTGCAGAAGCGAGCAGGGTCGGGTGCTCAATCGCCCGCACGGGATGGGCTTGGTCGTGATCGACACTGGTATTCGCCACACACTGAGCGACTCGGCATACCACGACCGAAGAGCGGCCGCACAGCAGGCCGCGGCGGCGTTGGGGCAGGGCTCCATGCGAGAAGCCTACGAGATGCGCACCAGCACGCTCTCAGCGGCGATGCCCCCGGCGCTCAAAGGCGCGGCGGTGCATGCTCTCAGTGAGATGTGCCGCGTGGACAAATCGATCAAGGCGATTCAACGCGGCGATCTGGCAACGCTGGGTGATCTGCTCAACGAATCCCACCGATCGCTGCGTGACACACTCCAGGTCTCTTGCTCACAAGCAGACCGGATCGTGGAGATCGCGCAAAGGATGCGAGGTGTTCTGGGTTCGCGACTCATCGGCGGAGGCTTCGGTGGTTGTGTGTTGGTGCTCACAACCAGCGACGAGGCACCGGCGATCGCCACGGACATCATCCGCGCGATGCCCGGAGACATCGACGCATCGATCGTGCTGATCGATGCGGGTTGATGTGCCGGGAGCAATAGGCGAGGAGGGACTCGAACCCACGACATTTCGCGTGTAAGGCGAACGCTCTAGCCAACTGAGCTACTCGCCCGGCAAGACCTGAGCATACCCACCAAATCGTTGCTCGTCGGGGTGAGTAAACACTCAATCTGTGCTCTGCCCAAAAAGAGATCGCCCCGCCGAGGAGGGAACTCGGCGGGGAGCTGTCATCACCAACTGACTCGGTGTGAATCGTCGGGCAACGCTCGAACGATCTCAGAGAGGGCAGATCAAGATACTGATAAAGATACCCGTTTCAGGCCGGATTTGGGTCGATATCTAACCACAGAAACGAAATTACTTACACTGATAATGCACAAATAGGGAAAACCCCGCCCATTTGCGAGCCCGATCAAAGACCGTTCCTGCTCGACTCCGAGTGAAAATAGAATAAACCCCGGCGGAGAGGGGCTACGCCGGGGTCGAGCGTGACTGGCACGCATGTGTAGATTGTGGGCTGAATCGAATCAGCGGCGGCGACGGGTCGCGACCAGACCACCGAGCCCGACGAGCGCCAGGCTCGAGGGGGCGGGAATGATGCTGATGGTCATGTGGCTGAAGTCCGCACCGAGGGCATTCTCGAAGGGGCCGTCGTCGATGCCCAGACCGAACACGGTCAGCCCGGTGAAGTCGTAGGTGCCGGCGGCATCGAGGATGTTGAGCGAATCGATCGTATCGCCAAGATACGAGACATTGAAGGTCGCCAGGAAGTTGCCAAACACGCCGGCCTGATCGGTCACAACGCCGTTCGGGAAGCCGTCCACCGAGCCGTCGGTGATGAAGAAGCCGTCGGCCTGGGGGTCGTTGTTGCGGACCACGAACGACGGGGTGAAGCCCGCAGGGTAGGGGTTGGCGGCGTGGACCACGGTGCCACCCGAGAAGGCGACCTGGAAGGTCGACATGTCGATGGTGTAGCCTCGGACGGGGAACGAGCCGTCGACAAAATCGCTCGAGCTGAGCTCGAACGAGTAGGTCATGGTCTCACCCGCGCTGACATTCTGGAAGTCGCTGCGGTTGATGCCGTTGAAGTAGACATCGCCGTGGATTTCCACGAGGACATCGTTCACCGTGCCGGCGAGTGCGGGCAGGGTCGTGATCGCGAGTGCGCTGAGCAGCATGGTCGTCTTCATTGGTTCTCTCCGTTCGGTGTCGCGCCTGTCGTGAAGCGGTGACGCGTGCGGTGCATTGCTGGCCGGCCGAGCATTCCAGTATCGCACACGATCCGGAAAACACCGCCCAGAATCTCCTTGAGATCACCACGCGGCGGTCTCTTGATTGGGTAAATGTAGCCAGCCCTGATCATCCCGACAAGTTTCCCATGGGAAATTTGTCAAAATATATCAGCGGGCAATCTCCGGATCGGCTATACTGACCTCCAGATCGGGTTTTCATGCCCACATGTGTTTTCAATCTGACCGGCAGGATGCCCCCCATGCCCCAGCAACCACCAGTTCAAGATGCCTTCGAAGAGGCCCTCGACCACGCGTTCCAGCGTGTGCGCGGCGCACTGACCGAGATGATCGGATCGGTCGATGCCGACATCAATCGTCCGCAGGACATCTCGCGTCGCTTCAAAATCAACAAGAACCTCGCCTGGAAGCTCTCCAAGCTTATCACCATCAGCGACCCACACGCCGTGCTCACGAATCTGCCCGGCACGACGGGGATGAACACGATCTTCGATGCCTTCGAATCAGGCGGTGCACCCCGCGACACCATCAAATCCGCGCGGGATCGCCTCGTCGAGTTCGATCGGATGGTCGAGACCCATGTTGGGGATCGATCCACCCTGCAGCTTGTACTCGCCAGCAACAAGCCCGGGCGGGTGCCCACCGAGAACCTGCACAACACCCGCAAGATGGGCTACCAGTGCAGCTCGAGCATCTGGGGCGTGCAGGCACGCGTGCGGATGGCCTCATTCTTCCTTGCGCCCAACCCCGACAACCCCGAGCTGCTGGACACCGCCAGCCTGGGCGGGTTGATCGATGTGCGCCGGCTCCGCAGCAAGGCGACGGTGCCGCTGATGACGCGGTTCGCGTACAACGACGACGGCACGGCCATGCGCCCGCCGGAGGTCGAGCCCATAGAGATCGGCAGCGACGACGACCAGCTGATGCTCATGCATGAGTTCTGCTCCAAGCCCGTCCCCCGCTTCACCAAGATCAGCTCGGGCAACACCGTCCGCTGGCAGCTGGCGCCCGGGCCGGTGGGCAACTCCGGGCTCAACACATGGGTGTATGGGGAGTGCATCCGCCAGTTTGCGCCGATCTATCGCGACGAGCTCAATACCTACGGCGAGCACCTCGCGCCGCTGAATATGCCATGCGAGTGGTGCCTGTGCGATATCCAGATCCATCGCGACCTCAAGTTCGCTCGCGATCCGCGGGCGATCCTGTTGAGCCAGATCGGTGTGGGGCCAGAGCCGCTCGGCGAATCGGACGCGTTCGATGATGAGCTGCCAATGGCCGAGGAGGTCGAGTCGATCGGGCACTGCCCACCTGTGGCATCTACGCCGCTCATCCCCGGCTACAGCAAGATGGTCAACCGCGTCTATCAGCGCATGGCCTGGGACGCCAACGATTTCTACGGCTACCGCGTGACGATGAAGTACCCGCCGATGCCCACGGCCCTCATGATCCGCCACGATCTCGCGGACCCCAAATAACCCGGGTCCGCATCGCGTGACCTATGGTTGCCCATGAGCAACACATCGCCCCGCTACTGCACCGTTGGCCCGATCAAGATCGGCGAAAATCAGCCCCTCGCGATCATCGCCGGCCCGTGCACGCTTGAATCGCTCGAACTCGGGCTCGAGGTTGGGCGGCACTGCAAATCGGTCTGCGATTCGCTCGGGCTGCCGTTCATCTTTAAGGCGAGCTTCGACAAGGCGAACCGTTCCTCGATCGGCTCCAAACGGGGCATCGGCATGGAGCAGGGGCTGGAGCACTTCCAGGCCATCAAAGAGGCCCTCGGGGTCCCCACCACCACCGACATCCACGAGCCCGATCAGGCGGAAGCCATCGCGGAGGCCGTGGACCTGATCCAGATCCCGGCGTTCCTGTGCCGACAAACGGACCTTGTCGTCGCGTCGGCAAAGGCCGCGCAGGCACGGGGCAAGGGCGTGAACATCAAGAAGGGGCAGTTCCTGTCGCCACGCGAGATGGCGGGCCCGATCCGCAAGGCGACCGAGGCGGGCTGCGCCAACCTCATGCTCACCGAACGGGGCACCTTCTTCGGCTACCACCGATTGGTCAACGACTTCATCGGCATCGCGGACATGATGGAGCTCGACTGCAGCGCGTTCAGCGATGTGGGCTCACCCCCGGTCTGTTTCGATGTGACCCACTCCACCCAGCTTCCCGGCAGCGGCGAGCAGACGGGCGGGCGCCCCGACCGGGCGCTGCAGCTCGCGAAGGCCGCTGCGGCGATTGGTGTGCACGCGCTGTTCGTCGAGTGCCACCCGAACCCCAAGGAAGCGTGGTCCGACGGGGCGACGCAGGTGGGGTTTGATTTGTTCGAGCAGATCATCACGAGCGCAGCGAAGATTCGAAAAGCATGAGCATTCCAAACAGGGCCAAGATGTTCAAGTGGAAACTTGTCTGGCCAATTTTTATACCGATTGCATTATGGTTCGCGCTGATTGGGATCGCATCGCCGAGCGGACCTCCACCGCTTCCACTTGCTGTAGCGAGTTCCATCGGCATGGTCATTGGGATATGCGTCTGTTATATCTATCCACAGAAGGTTTTGTATCGCAAAGTCCAGTCGTTCCTCGGACAGCATGATTTCACAGTTTTACAGAGCCATGAAGTCGAACCAGAACTAGCAGCGCTGTATCGCAGTAAAGGCTCAACCAAACTTGGACGCAGTGAAATCGGAGACCTCTTCCTAGGCGAATGGAATGGACGCCGAGTAGTCTTGGGGCAACACCTTGCCAGCTCAGAAACTTCTCTTGCAGTATTTACATCATGCGCAGTCGAACTGTTCGCCGAGTCGCCAAGTCTCCGTATCAAGCCAAAATCAAAACTCGACTCGAAATCTGAATATTGCCCATTATATGATGATCGATTTGATCGAGAGAGGGCATTCACGTGTGAAGACATCAATCAAGGACGAAGCATTTTGCTGCCGCTTGTTGATTGGTTCATCACAAATCGAAATCGACTTGATGCATTCGCATACAACTGGGCTGACGACGAAACATGGATTATCTCTGGCACTTGGCTCATCTTTGCTCAGCGTGGTCAAACAAACGGACCGATGTGGATTCAGCTTGCGAAGTTTACGACCACATTTGCCGACGAGTATGACTTGCGGCTAGATGAAGTAAATCAAACCCAAAGCGAGCACTGATACCACAACCTTTTTAACTCAAACTGCGGCATCTAGATTGCCAGACACACGCGATCATTTTCCAGCGCAGCGATCTAAACGGGAGCCTGATTCTGAAGCGACTGCGGCGAATTCATTCACGCGAGCGCGTAACACGCCCGCGTCGGGTATCGTGTGCCCATGCTTGAACGATTTACAAGCGTGCTCCTCTGCACCCTCATGCTCATCACACGCCCGGCTCTGGCGCAGGACGACACACCCCTCCGCCTCGCCATCATCGGGCTCGACCACGGGTATGTCGAGGGTGTGCTCTGGAACGCCACTTCGCGTGATGACCTCACGATCGTCGGCGAGCTCGACTTCTTCGATGTCGCCGCGTTCCACGACGGGTGTCCCTGATCGACGATAACCCGCCCGCAATGGCGGACGGCCTTTGTTGACTCATCTGACCCGTTCGATCAGCAGGCCTGTGCCTCGGGATACAGGTGAAGCATGTCTTCAGGACAGGACTCCACATGATTTCGGACAAATTTATGCTATTTCGTTAGGTTTCACCATAGGGCGGCTCAAGACCGGCTGTACCATTCTTGTTCTCGTCATACTGCACATGTTGAAAGGAGCACTGAAATGGAAACATGCACAGTCTTTCTTCGGCGGGTTGGAATGGCACTGGTATGCGGATTGGTTGTCCTTGGTCAAGCCGCGTATGGACAATCAGCCTTTGAGGACCTCAAACTTACCCCTACCGACGGCGCGGCGTTCGATGAGTTCGGATTCTCGGTGGATGTCGATGGTCAATACATCGCGGTCGGTGCTCGGCACGATGATGATCGGGGGCCGAACTCGGGATCCGTATACATTTATCAAGCACTGACCGGTGTGCAGACACTCAAACTCCACGCAACCGACGGCGCGATGGATGATTGGTTCGGGTACTCGGTCGCCGTCGACGGCGGGATCGTCGTGGTTGGAGCACCACTCAATGACACCCCGTTCTTCTCAGGCTCGGTATATGTGTTCAACATTTTGAATGGCTCACTTATCTCGAAACTGTTCCCACTCGATGGAGAGCAGTTCGACAACTTCGGCTGGTCCGTCGCGAGCAACAACGGCATCGTCGCTGTCGGCGCATTCGGCGATGATGACAACGGACCAGAATCCGGATCGGTGTACATTTTCGACGGATTGAGCGGAAACCTGATCCGGAAGATCACCGCGCCAGACGGAGCCACGGGTGACCGTTTCGGCGAATCAGTTGCGATCGATGGCGGGATCGTCGCTGTCGGCGCACACCTGGATGATGACAACGGTGAGAGTTCGGGATCCGCGTACCTATTCGACATCGCAACCGGCAACCTGCTCCACAAACTCATCGCAAGCGATGGAGAACTCAGCGATGAGTTCGGTTGGTCTATCGGGATCGATGAGGGGATCGTGGTGGTCGGCGCGTATAAGGACAACGCCTTTGGAACCGAGTCCGGATCAGCGTACTTGTTCAACGCTACGACAGGGAGCCAGATCGCGAAGCTGACGCCCGATGACGGGATGACAAGTGACTGGTTCGGATACTCAGTTTCGATCAGCAGCGGATTGGTATGCGTGGGATCACCACTCGATGGGGAGAGCGGGAATCGGTTCGGATCGTTCTACCTCTTTGATGCGAGCGACGGGACGCAACTGCTGAAAGTCACCGCGAGTGATGGAGGCCCACAAGACACGATGGGTTATTCGGTCGGGCTCGATCGAGGAGTCGTGGTTGCTGGTGCGTACCACGATGATATCTTCGGGATGTGGTCCGGATCGGCGTATGTGCTTGATCGTGGTTGCAAGATTGATTTCAACAATGACGGCGTGCTCAACTTCTTCGATGTCTCCGCATTCGTGATCGCATACAGCTCGCACGACCCCGCCGCGGATCTTGCAAATGATGGGAACTTCGATTTCTTCGATGTCAGCGCATTCTTGCAGCTGTACGCGATTGGATGTCCGTACATCTGATTCGAAAACCGGGTCTAATTACAACGGAGCCGTTACCAATGGTAACGGCTCCATATCAGCTTACTGAGTTGATTTACAGATTACCCAGCGTGGGCAGCGCGGTATTCACGCAGCCACTGGGGGCGGGCGACATCTGCCTCGACGGGATCGACATGGACGCGCCCGTTCTGCTGGAAGACGACCTTGCCGGTCGCGACCGAGTAGAGGGTGTCGTCCTTGCCCTTGCGGACATTGAATCCGGGGCTGAACTTGGTGCCGCACTGACGGATGATGATTGCGCCGGGCTTGGCGAACTCGCCGCCGTAGAGCTTCACGCCGCGGTACTGGGGGTTTGAGTCGCGGCCGTTCTTGGTTGAGCCCTGGCCTTTTTTATGTGCCATAACGAGGTTCTCCGTCAGCGATCGGGCGTTGTTGCCCGAGGGGTGTCAAATCATCGCGAAGTGCCCGTTTGTGCGCGTCGCGGGGGCAAGCGTAGCCCCGCAGATGCTTCAAGTCCAGTGGTTTGCGATTCTTCGCGACCCGACCAGACCCCAACTCCGAGGGCGATTACCGCATCACCCAGCGTTCCTCGATGAGCTCGAAGGGGCGGTCCCCCTGCTGGGCCATCTCGCCGGGGGTCGAGTAGCGGAGCATCATGGTCTTTCGGAGGGTGTACCGCTGGGGGTCGCTGGTATTGCGTCCGGTGACATAGGACTGGAACTCGCCACTGAGACCGGCGAAGAAGATCGCGATCTCATCGGCCTGGAGGTCCTCGGCGGGCCAGATGACCACGCCGTCTCGGGCATGCTCGACGCCCTCGAGGACATTGGAGACGATGTCGATCTGCGACTCGAGAAGCGGGTTCTTGAGGCGACGCATGATCTCGGCGGTCACGCTGGCGGATACGCCGCGCCCCGAGCGAAGGACATTGGTGTTGTCGGTCATCAGCGAGACATCGGGAGCGAAGAGCTTGGCACCGCCCCAGTGGTTCGTGATGCGGTAGGTGAGGTAGAAATAGGGCTTGGTGGTGCCGTTCTCGTCGACCCAGGCGAGACGGAGCGGGCCGGGCTCGAAGGTGAACTCCCACTGGGTCGCGACGGGCGCGGGCTCGGGGGCGGCCGCGGCGGCTGGGGTCGCGATCAGGGCGGCGGCACCGACGCAAACGCTGATCAGCGTGCGGGCAATGGCCTTGTATCCGGTTCGGGTGATTGCATCGGCGGATCGGTTCATGAACACACGCTCCCGTGTTGATCGGCGTGGATGAGTTCGGCTCGGATCGAGCTGGTTTTCAGCGGCCGACGAATCGTGAACAACCACGCCGGCAAGTGCTGTGGTGGGATGATAGTGTAGTGTGCCCTCGCCGGGCGTCAAATCTGTACGCCCGGCACGGGTTTTCTGTTCCCAAACGCCCCCGAGCCAGCTCTCATGACCGCGATTTCCCCATTCGGACCCGCTTCGTCGACGGAGGGAACGCCCCCCCAGGCCGTGCGGATACCCGAAACGCTGCGAATCGGGGCCTGCGAGCGGCTGGTAAGTGGCCCCGACCGGCGCAAGGCGGCGCAGAACCTCATGCGATCGGCGAGCTCGCACGGGATCGATCTGGATCTGATGTGGGGCGTGCTCGCCCCGGCGGATGATTCGAACTCTCCCAGGGTTCGCCAGACCTGTCTGGCGGTGCTTGGATCGGGTCGGACGGCCATGCTGTTCCACTCAAGCCCGGAACAGCCCAAGGTCTTTGGCCCACGGGCTCGCCAATGCGAGGAGATCGAGGCGTGCCTGCGGAGAGCGCTTGAAGAGCTCAGTCTGATACCGGAGCGGGCCGCACTGGCCCAGTGTCTCATCGAACCTCGGCATAAGTGGGCCCCGGAGGTGTGCACTGGTGCAGGCATGATCAGCGTGGGCGAGCTGGCGTACATGCGGAAACCGATCGGTCCCGGCGTCTCAGTTCCGGCCGAGCAGGATTGGGGAGAGGGGATCGTCGTGCGTCCGATCCGCTCGCTCGATCGGGCTTCGGAGGTGAGCGATTATGAGCACCTCGCCAGAGCGCTGGAATCGAGTTACGAGGGCACTTTGGATTGCCCGGAGCTGTGCGGGCTGCGCTCGATCCATGACATCATCGAATCACACATGGCGACAGGCAGCTTTGATGTGAGCAACTGGCTGCTGATCTTCCGAGACGATGAGCCCGTGGGGTGCTGCCTTCTGACGCATTGCCCCGCCAGCGCCAGCGTGGAGCTTGTCTATCTGGGTCTTGGTCCGCGGGGTCGCGGGATGGGACTGGGTAAACGCGTTCTGGCGTATGGGATCGAGCGTGTTCGTCACCTCCCGGTGCACGAGGTCACCTGTGCGGTGGACACACGGAACGCACCAGCGATCTCTGTGTACGCGTCGCTGGGCTTCTCTCGCTTCGATTCTCGGATCGGGTTTGTTGCGCCGTTGCCGCTGGGTTCATGACTTGCGCCGATGCGCACAGATTGTGTTTTCGTTGCGTGAAGATTTGTTCACATTGCCCGCTTGGATTTGTGCATAACCGGACCCGACGGTGGACGAAAAAAAGTTGAAGCGCCGAAGTCACTGAAAACGCGCACACTGCGTTGTGCACTCGGCGATCGTGACTTTTCGCTGGCTTGCGGCTCGGATTGCGTCGGGCTAAACTGCCCCTCGCTGGTCAGGATCGACCGGCCCGAACCCGTTCGCGAATCGACTCGCGGGGACATTGAACACGCAGCGCTGCTCGTCACAGGAACGCTCTTTTCGCAAGAGCCGGGGCGATGGCTGTGCGCGAGTCGGATCGGGTTCGCACGGTGAAAGGACTCGTTTGAATGCTTTGAATTGCTCGCCCAGGCGGTGCGCAAGGAGCGCGATCGGATCGCGCACGCGCACCGCGACGGGCGGTCCAGGATGACCAAGAGGCTCACTGTGCATCACACGCAGCAGGAAACACGGCACGGCTCAGGCACGGACGCACCACGCAGCTTCCGCTTCGATCAGGCCGACCGAACCGCATCGCTCGCCGATGCCCCGTCCCGCACGCAGGCCCCCGTCGGGGCGTCGGCGTGCGATCGGATCCGTGAGCACATCGTGAGCTCGCTGGGAGCGAATCGCGTGCGGCGGTATCTCAACGAGCGGACCGGGATGTCCCAGCTTGAGGACGGGAGCATCGAGCTCACCGCGGGCGATGCGTTCACGCTGGACATGATCGAGCGCCGCCTCGGTGAATCGATCCGCATCGCGGCCCAGTTCGCCCTGGGCGTGACCGAGCCGGTGGTCCGCTACCGCATCGAAGAATCGCACCGCCCAGAGCAGCACGATCAGCCCGCGCCCGCTCGTACGGGCGGGGTGGAGAACCGGGTCGCCCAGCGGCTACCTGCTTCCACTGAGCCGTACGCCCGGACGCCGCGTCTCGAGGAGTTCATCGTGGGAGCGTCCAACAGGCTCGCTTTTGAATCTGTCCGCCAGTGTGTCGAATCTTCCTCGGCGGGTGTGCCGGTCTTCCTGCATGGTTCGTGCGGGGTGGGCAAGACCCACCTGCTGCGCGGCGCAACTATGCTCGCCCGCAAACTTCGACCTGGGTGCAAGGTCCGTTACACCACCGGAGAGGCGTTTACCAACGCATTCGTAACAGCGATCCGCACGCGGACGGTTGATGCGTTCCAGAAGAAGTATCGCGGGCTCGACCTGCTGTGCATCGATGACATCCATTTGATGGCCGGCAAGCAGGCAACGCAGCACGAGCTGCTGCAGATCTTCAACACGCTCTCGCTGGGAGGAGCCCGGATCATCCTCGCCTCCGATGCCCACCCGCGGACCATCGCCCGCTTCGATCAGGCGCTGGCTTCACGGTTTAGCGCGGGTTTGGTCGTCCGGGTGGACGAGCCGGACCGCGAACTTGCGGCACGCCTTGTGCACGAGATCGCCCGTAAGCGTGGCATGATCGTGGACGACGCGTGTGCCCGGGTCATCTGCGAGCGTGTCGGTGCCGGTCGCGGGGCGAGCGTGCGCGACCTCGAGGGAGCCGTCGTGCAGATTCAGGCGGTCGCCCGCCTCCTCGATCGCGAACAGCACCCCGGTTCCGGGGCCTTTACCCCCACCGCCGCCCATGTGCGTAAGGCATTGGCTCTGCGTTGTGGCGAGGATGCCCCCGCCAGCAACGCCCCGCTCGCGCTGGATTCGATCATTCGTGGTGTGTGCTCTGAGCTGCGTGTGAGCATCGGCGACCTGCGGGGAAAGGGACGCCAGAAGAAGGTTGTTCTTGCACGAGAACTGATCGTGCATCTTGCCCGGCAGCTCACCAGCAAGAGTTTCCCGGAGATCGCCCACGAGCTGGGACGCCGAAACCACTCGACCGTGATCACGGCCGCCAAGCGGTTCAAGGATCGCCTCAATGATGCACAGGCGGTTGTTGCGGACTGCCCGTTTGACGGGCTTCCGCTGAGCGAACTGACGCAACGGCTGACCCAGAGCGTGCAGCACGCCTGATCGGGCGTGCACATTTCTGATGTTGCGCCTTGCCAAAGCAGCGGTATTGAGCCGACAATCGGCGTATGGCGCACCACGAGATCCCGCTGAGCAGTCCCGACATCACCAAGCACGAGGAAGAACTCGTGATGGAGGTGCTCCGCTCCAGGCGTCTCTCGATCGGCCCCATGCAGGAGCGGTTTGAGTCGTTGGTCGCTCAGCGGTGCGGCACGACCCACGCCATCGCGTGCTCTTCGGGCACTGCTGGTCTGCACATGGTGATGGTGGCGTTGGGCATCGGTCCTGGCGATGAGGTCATCACCACGCCCTTCAGCTTCATCGCCTCGGCCAACGCGATCCTCTATGTTGGTGCCAAGCCGGTTTTCGTGGATATCTGCCCCAGCAGCCTCAATGCCAGCCCGGAGCTGATCGAGAAAGCGATCACACCCCGGACCAAGGCGATCCTGGCGGTCGAGGCGTTCGGGAACCCCAAGTTCTTCGATGAGTACCAGAAGATCGCGGCCAAGCACGAGATCCCGCTGATCGAGGATTCGTGCGAGGCGCTGGGCACGGTGTACCGGGGTGTGCCGGCCGGCAGCTTTGGGCGAGCCGGAGTCTTCGGGTTTTACCCCAACAAGCAGATCACCACCGGCGAGGGCGGCATGATCGTCACCAACGACGATCACCTCGCCGACGCCTGCCGCTCGCTTCGCAATCAGGGTCGGGCGGTGGCAGGGCGCGGCTCAATCGCCGGTGGATCAACGGCCGGCAGCTGGCTGCACCACGAACGCCTCGGGTTCAACTACCGCATGTCGGAGATCAACGCGGCGCTGGGCGTGGCTCAGATGGAGCGTCTTGATCAGCTGATCGAGCGACGCAATGACACCGCAAACCGCTATATCGAGCGTTTGCTCGATGTGCCGGACCTCATGCTCCCCACCATCGACCCCGAATGCAGCGTGATGAGCTGGTTCGTCTTCGTCGTGCGATTGGCCGCAGGATATACGCGGGAGGAGCGTGACCGGGTGATCGCGGGTCTTCGGATGCACGAGATCGGGGCCGGGGACTACTTCCCTTGCATCCATCTGCAGCCGATCTACCAGCGTGCGATGGGTCTTCCTGCTGGCAGCTACCCGATCGCGGAGAGCGTAAGCCAGCGTACGATCGCCTTGCCGTTCTACGCGGACCTGACCCGTCGGGATGTTGATCTGGTGGCGCAGACGCTGGAGCTGATGATCTCTCGCGAGAACCTCGCTCGTCGGGACTGATTCGGGATAACCAGTCGGACCTGCGGGAATTGCGCCGACTGGGTGCTTGCGTGCAGAAAACGGAGTGATCGGGGCGCAGAAGCCCGTCTCTTTGGGTACCCTGAGGGCTATCCTATATTCACACACCGATGGGGCCGGACCCCATCATCTTGCGGGGTGCGCCCCAGGGAGACCAATCACCAGTGTGGTATGAGCGCCTACTCGGACCGTTCGGCGTGGACATGGGCATCGACCTGGGGACCTGCAATACCCTCGTCGCTGTGCGTGGGCAGGGCATCGTGCTCAACGAGCCCTCCGTGGTGGCCGTGCGCAAGGGTACCAATCAGGTCCTCAAGAACGGGCAGGCTGTCGGCTGGGTCGCCAAGGAGATGCTGGGCAAGACCCCCGGCTCGATCACGGCGATCCGCCCGCTCAAGGACGGCGTGATTTCGGATTTCGAGATCACCGAGGCGATGCTCAACTACTTCATCACCAAAGTCACTGGGCGTGTCCGCATGCTCGGGCCGCGTGTGGTGATCTCGATCCCCTCGGGCATCACGGCCGTGGAAAAGCGGGCGGTGTTCGACTCGGCCGAGCACGCCGGGGCGCGCAAGACCTACCTGCTGGAAGAACCCATCGCGGCCGCGATCGGCGCGGGGCTCCCGTTCGCCGAGCCCACGGCATCCATGATCGTGGACATCGGTGGCGGCACGACCGAGGTCGCGATCATGACGCTCGCCGACATCGCCAACTGCGAGTCGGTACGGGTCGCGGGCGATGATATGGACGAGGCGATCATCGCCCACATGAAACGGAACTACTCGCTGATGATCGGTGAGCAGACGGCCGAGCGGATCAAGATCCAGATCGGGTCGGCGGCCCGCATCGGCGACGAGACCAAGATGGAAGTGCGTGGGCGTGACATGGTCTCGGGCCTGCCCCGCAAGACCGAGGTCACCAGCGAAGAGATCCGCGAGGCGCTGCACGAGCCGGTGTACAACATCATCGAAGCGGTGACGCGAACGCTCGAGCGGGCGGAGCCTGAACTCGCAGCGGACCTGGTGGACAACGGGATCATGCTTGCTGGCGGGGGCTCGCTGCTGCGTGGGCTCTCGATCGAGATCAACAAGGCGACGGGTCTGGAAGTGACCCTGGCCGAAGACCCGCTGACCTGCGTTGCACGAGGGACGGCGATCTATCTCGAGAATATCGAGGAGTGGAAGGAAACCCTCGAGAATAACTCGGACATCTGAGCGTGTAGCGTCGCGCCCAAACGGGCACGCGACGCACCGACGAGGCAAACAATGTACCACCAACACCCGATTGCGAGATGGTCGATGCCGATCACAATCGTGGTGCTGTTTATTCTCTCTTTCCTCCCTGCTCGCTTGCTCAAGTGGACGGATTGGTTCTCCGCACAGGTCCAGGTCGCGATTGTCCCCATTACACACCCGATGACAATCGTCGTCGACACGATCGTTCCCGCCCGGATCTCGAATCCCGCAGCGAGTGAGCGTGAACGTGCGTTGCTCAACGAAGTCGAACGACTCAAGCTTGATCTTCTGCAGACACGAGAAGAGAACGCGCGGCTCGCGCGTCAGATGGAACAGCGCTTCAAGTTTGATGACACCTTCTACAAAGAGCGCATCAGGCTGGCGGTACGACCCCGCGTGAATAACCTGGCCGGCGACATTCTCGTCATCCGCACGGGAAATGTAGAAGGGCTGACGCAAGGCACTGTTGTTGTGTCCGAAACGACCCAGCTTGTAGGACGCGTGAGTCGTGTCGATCGGAAAACAGCTCAAGTGCTTCCGATTACAGCCCCTGGCGCGCAACCGATCATGGGAGTTGTACTGCTCAACGACGATGGGACAGAACAGGTACGCTGTTTCCTCAGGCCAACCGGCAATGGAACCCTCCGAGGAGAAGTCGCCCGCCCGTCGCTCGAAGAAACAGTACGAATCGAGGTCGGGCAAGAAGTCCGCTTGTACGATTCTCAATGGCCGACGAGTGCGCAGATGCTGATGATCGGCACGATCGAACGCATCGAGCCCGACCCGGAACAACCCCTACGCCCACAAATCGTGATCCGTCCCACCTTCGATGATCTTCGCAGATTACCCGAGGTAACTTTCCGGATCCCGGACAGGGAAGATCAGGAGGATCGACCATGAACTGGTTCGTCTTCATCCTGATCGCGTGGGTGTGCTTTGGATTGGAACTCGCGTTGCTCCCTGTCTTTGATGCGGGATCCGGCGGGGTGCACCCGAGCATGGTCGTTCCGCTACTGGTCTTTGTCGGGATCAACGCACCACGGAAACCGACCTTCTGGTGTGCGATCCTACTCGGGATTGTCATGGACCTGCTCAAACCCATCCCGGCGGTAGACGGCGGCACATATACCGTGATTGGCCCGCACGCGCTCGGGTACCTGCTGGGTGTGCACTTCATCATGGCGGTTCGAGGGATGCTCATCCGACGCAACCCGCTGACCATGGTCGTCATGTCGATCCTCGTGATGCTGATCGCCCAGATCGTCGTCATCGCGATCTTCACCGCACGGGGGATTGGGGATTCATCGCTCGTCTGGGATGCCGGTAACGAACTGCAGCAGCGGTTCTTCTCGTCGCTCTACACCGGGATCAGCGCCCTGCTGCTCTCGTTCATCTTCTTCGCGCTTGGGCCGGTGTTCGGGTTCTCGACGACCGTTCCGACCCGCTTCGCGCGCCATATCTGAGCGTGATTTGTCCTACACTGTGGGTGTATGGCAGAGCAAACCAAAGCGATCCTGTTCGACGACGGCAAGGGCATCCTTTCCCCGCTCAATGACCTGCGTCCGACCTACGCGATCCGTAATGGCGCGATGACGATTTCCGAGCGACTCACGCAGGCGTTCGACCTCGTGCCGATCGGCGTCGTGGTGCCGCGGGCAATGATCGAGCTGACCGGCGAGTTGACCAGTCTGCCCGTGAACCAGCCGCCCGAGGGAGGTGATGACGAGGTGCTGCTGATCAACGCTCGCTGCCCGCTGCCGGTGCGAGCGATCGGGGAGATCAAGGTCGGGCAGGTGCTCATCGAGGAAGAGACGCAGGACATGATCGCCGTGCGGCTGACGGAGAGCGGTGTGCGCGATCTGCTCAGCGGCAACCAGCCCGAGATGACGCCGATCGCGGTCGAGGGCAAGCACCTCATGCGCCGCCCGTGGGACTGGAGATACTTCCGAGACGCGTCGCTCGAGTTTGACCTGCAGGTCATTGCTCAGAGCATGGCCAAGGTCGAGGAAGCGCCCTTGGGGGTCACGATCATCGGGACCGAGGGTATCGCGATCTCACGCGAGGCGCAGGTCATGCCCGGCGTGATCCTCAACGCCACCGCTGGGCCCATCGTCATTGAAGAGAACGCCACCATCCGCCCCGGTGCGATCATCACCGGCCCGGCCTACATCGGCCCGGGCTCGACGGTGCTCGAGCAGGCGAACATCAAGCCCAACACCGCCATCGGCCCGGTCTGCAAGGTCGCGGGCGAGGTCGGCGGTTCGGTCTTCCAGGGCTACGCCAACAAGGCACACGCCGGGCATCTTGGCGACAGCTGGATCGGCGAGTGGGCCAACCTCGGTGCGGACACCACCAACTCCAACCTCCTCAACACCTACGGCGAGGTCACCGCCCGCCCCGCGCCCGGCGCGAGCATGGAAAAGACCGGCGAGACCTTCCTCGGCGTCACCATGGGCGACCACACCAAGACGGCCATCGGCACCCGCATCATGACCGGCGCGATCGTGGGCACGGGGACCATGTTCGCGGCCAGCAGCGCGATGTCCGGCACCACCGAGCCGTTCTCGTGGCACACCGACGCGGGCGTGAAGCACTACCGCCTGGGCAAGTTCGTCGATGTCTCGATGACGGCCATGGGACGACGCGGGATCAAGCAGTCGCAGGCCTATTCGCGGCGGCTGACGATCCTGCATGAAACGGTGACGGGGCAGGAGTCGTTCAGTTGGCCGGGGAAGGATGTGAGTCATCTGGCGGGGAAGGCGGAGTAATACCATCGCGTAGCCGGATCGCTCGCGTCCACGATTCCCGATCTCGCCGATTCATCTCGTTCTGATCCGGTTTGTAGCTGCGATAGATGCACTCATAGAGCTTCTGGCAGATCGCCTTCTCATACCTTACGCCGCACTCAGGGCAAGTGCCGTTGTCTGGGAGCCCCGTAAGCGCGTATCGACACCAGGGACAGAGAAACCCGTCGTGATCGCTTACTCGCTGCTTTGTTCTCGCTCGGATTTTCCACGGGATCAACCAACACAGGATCAGCCCGATTGCAGGAAAGAGATATGCGATGCTCCCTAAGACATGACCAGCCGGACTCGTAGCTATCCCGGCGGTGATGTATCGCCCGAAGACGATCATGATCAGGAAGAAAGTAGTCAACCATGCACGGATAGTGCCTAATCGCCTCCCGACCCCTCGACGGGGGTCCCACCGCTGTGAAAGCAGCAACTGTAAATCGCGTTGCGAATGATCATTCACGCTTGGCTCCAGGCTGTATCAACCCATCACGCAGCATGATCGCTCGCCGCCATCCACGGCGTTCACGGTCCTGCACGATCCGCAGGTCGGGCTGGATGGGTGCGAACTCGGCCTTGTAGAGCAGGCGGCAGAGCTCACGCTCGTAGGTCACGCCGCACTCCGGGCAGAGCCCCGTATCCTCCAGGTCCGTGAGCGCGTACCGGCACCATGGGCAGAGAAAGTAGTCGTTCTTCAAGACCCTTGCCTTGTATTGATGCCGCTTCCACCGGAACCAGACCACTGGGATGCTGATCAGGATCACGAAGCCCAGCCCTACGAAATCTCCGAATGGGATGGTGCCTATGTTCAAGAACAATGGTCCAATCAAAATCGGTCCAATGATGAGCAGTAGAATGAGTACGAGCCAGATTCGTTCGATGAGCACCCCGACCTGACGGCTCCGCCCGATCCGCGGGTTCCACCGCTTGGTCGAGAGCAGGGTCCATTCTTCGTATTGTGCCTCTGACAGCTCCATCCCCGAATCATACCCGAACCCGCCCTATCCTTTGGGCGATGAACACGCTCTACCTCATCGACGGCTTCGCCCAGTTCTTCCGGGCATACCACGCGATCCGCACGCCCATGACCTCGCCGGTCACGGGTGAGCCGACGAACATGACCTACGGGTTCGTGGGCATGCTCATCAAGCTGCTCAAGAACGATGGGTCGCACCTCAAGGATGATCAGGGGCGGGTGACGCATGTGGCCGTGGCGCTCGATGTGGGCGGCGACCACGGGACATTCCGCAGCCAGCTGTTCCCCGAGTACAAGAAGAACCGCGATGCGCCGCCCGAGGACCTCATGCCGCAGGTGAACCGGGCGATCGAGATGCTCAAGACGATCGGCGTGCCGGTCATCGGGTGCGAGGGGTTCGAGGCCGACGACGTGCTGGCGACGCTGGCGAGCAGCTATTCCGAGGCCCACCCGGACCTGCGGGTGCGGATCATCTCCAAGGACAAGGACCTCAAGCAGCTGCTGGGGCTGGGCACGCCGGCGACGCAGATGTACGACCTGCACACGGACATCCTCATCACCGAGGATGACCTGATGGAGGAGCTGGGCATCCGCCCGGATCAGGTCATCGATCTGCTCACGCTCATGGGCGACACGGCCGACAACATCCCGGGCGTCAACGGCATCGGGATCAAGACGGCCGCGAAGCTGCTGGTCGAGCACGGGAACCTCGACGCGATCATCCGCGCGGCCGAGGACGGGGCGATCAAGGGCAAGCGGGCGGAGAACATCATCGAAGCCAAGGCATGGCTGCCGCTGAGCAAGGAGCTGGTGACACTGCGCCACGATGTGCCGGTGAAGCTCGATGTCGAGGAGGCGAGCATCGCCAGGATCGACCTACACAAGCTGATTGAGTACTGCAAAGAGTTTGGTTTTAATCGATATCAAGACGAGCTCAAGAAGATGATCGCGGGCGACACGGCTGAGGACGCGCCCAAGAAGACCAAGCCCAAAGTGAACAACGATCAGGGTTTCGGGTTGTTCAATCAACCAACTGAAAGCGTCGCCATTGTGGAAGGGGTCGAGGGCGACTACCACACCGTGACGACCAAGAAGGATCTCGATGCGCTGGTGAAGCAACTCAAGAAGGCCAAGCGGATCGCGGTCGATACCGAAACGACGCACATCCGCCCCATGTGGGCCAAGCTCGCGGGCGTATCCGTCTCGATCGAGCCCGGGGTGGGGTACTACATCCCGACGCTCGCGCCTGAGGGCGAGAAGCACCTCGACGAGAAGACCGTCATCGACGCGCTGCGTCCCATCCTCGAAGACCCGAAGATCGAGAAGATCGGGCAGAACATCAAGTACGATCAGATCATCTTCCATAACTGCGCCGTGCGTCTCGACGGCGTGGTGCCAAGCGACCCTCAATCCATGGCCGGCGACACCATGATCGCGTCGTATGTGCTCGATGCGTCGCGATCCAGCCACGGAATGGATGCGCTCTCGCTGGCCTTCCTCGAACGAAACCCGATCTCGATCAAGGACCTGATCGGCACAGGCAAGAGCCAGAAGCGATTCGACGAGGTGCCGCTGTCACTCGCCGGCCCGTACGCGGCCGAGGACGCGGACATCACGCTGCAGCTCGATCAGAAGCTGCTGCCAATGATCCACAAAGAGCCCGAGCTGGAGAAGCTCTACCGCGAGGTGGAGATGCCGCTGGTCGAGGTGCTCGCACAGCTGGAGATCAACGGCGTGGTCGTCGACAAGGCCGAGCTCAACAATCAGGAAAAGCGCCTGCAGAAGCGCATCGATGAGCTGATCGAAGAGATCAATGCCGAATCCAAGAAGTCGATCGCCCGCACCTTCGATCTCAACAGCCCCAAGCAACTATCAGAGGCGCTGTTCAACGGCCCCGACGACGAACCCGAGGGGCTGGGCATCAAGCCGCTCAAGAAGACCAAGACCGGGTACTCCACCAACGCCGAGGTGCTCGAAAAACTCGCCCAGGACCCGGAGATCCAGACGCCCATCCCATCGCTGATTCTGGAATACCGGCAGCTGACCAAGCTCGTCTCGACCTACCTCAAGTCGCTGGCCGAGGATATCCACCCGCAGACAGGACGCATCCACGCGAGCTTCAACCAGACCGTCGCGGCCACCGGGCGTCTGAGTTCATCGGACCCGAACCTGCAGAACATCCCGATCCGCACCGATATCGGGCGGGAGATTCGGCGGGCGTTCGTCGCCCCCGAGGGGGCCCAGCTCATCAGCGCCGACTACTCGCAGATCGAGTTGCGGATCCTTGCCCATCTCTCCGACGACCCCGCGCTCATTGAGGCCTTCCACGCGGGCGAGGACATCCACCGGGCGGTCGCCGCGCAGATCAACGACATCCCGCTCGATCAGGTCAGCAGCGAGCAGCGCTCGGGCGCGAAGATGGTCAACTTCGGCATCGTGTACGGCGTCACCCCGTGGGGGCTCGCGCGCCGCCTGAACATCGGCAACAACGAAGCCGCGGAGATCATCGACAACTACAAGGCCAAGTTTGCCAACATCACCAGCTTCCTCGATGAATGCGTGCAGTTCGCCCGCTCGCACGGCTATGTGCAGACCATGCTCGGGCGTCGCAGACCAATCCGCGACATCGACGACCGCAACCCGCAGCGCAAGGCGCTCGCGGAGCGCATGGCGATCAACTCGGTCGTGCAGGGGTCGGCCGCGGACCTGATCAAACTGGCGATGATCGACCTGCACCGTCGGATCACCGACGCCGCCCCCGATGAGCCGCTGCAGGGCACGAAGATGATCCTGCAGATCCACGACGAGTTGGTTTTCGAGACTCCATACGACCACGCCAAGAGGGCTCGCGACCTGATCGTTGAGCGGATGGAGGCCGCGATGGACCTCAAGGTACCTCTCAAAGTCGATGCCCATGTGTCGAGCAACTGGTACGACGGGAAGTAACTTCCAGTTTCGGTTAGACTGACGGCATGAAATCTACCAACATCGTGCTCGCCGCCCTGCTCCCACTGCTGTGGCGTGCCTCCCCGCTTCATGCCGCACCGGATCTGATCTACCACAACGCGCAGATCCACACGGCAAACGACGAGATGCCCCTCGCCCAAGCGATCGCGATCGAGGATGATCGGATCGTCGCGATCGGTGATTCCGCCGATCTCCTCAAGCTGCGTGACACGCAGACACAACTCATTGACCTCGAAGGCCAAACGGTGCTGCCGGGGCTGATCGATGCGCATGCGCACCTGAGCGGACTCGGCGAACTCCAGGTGGGCACGATCGATCTGTCCGCGACCACATCGTACGAAGAGGTCATCGAGATCGTTCGGGCGCGAGCCGCGGAACTCCCCGAGGGTACCTGGATCATCGGTCGCGGCTGGGACCACGAATCCTGGCCCAGCAAGATGCTGCCCGATCATCAGACACTCTCGGATATCGTGCCCGACCACCCGGTGTGGCTGCTGCGTGTGGATGGGCACGCGGGGCTGGCGAACGAAGCCGCGATGAAAGAAGCGGGGATCGATGCCGACACACCGAACCCATCCGGCGGCGAGATCATCCGCGGCGAGAACAAACGCCCGACGGGTGTTCTTGTTGATAACGCCGAGTCGTTCGTTGAGAGTGTCATTCCGATGAGCGCACGCGGACTGACGCGTGATCAACTCCTTGTCGGGCAACGCCTGTGCCTCGCGGCTGGACTCACTGGTGTGCACGATATGGGCGTTCCGCCTGCAATGGTGGAACTCTATAAGCAGCTCGACCAAGAGGACCTGCTCAAGCTGCGTGTGTACGCCGCGCTCCCCGGGCGTGATGCGGTCCGGTACTTCTCAACCAATGGGGTCTATATCTCGGATCGGTTCACGGCCCGGGCAACCAAGCTCTACATGGATGGCGCGATGGGCTCACGCGGCGCGTGGATGCTCGAGCCCTATGCCGATCGCCCACAAGACGATGAAGGTAACCCCTACACCGGTCTGACACTGATGGATCCAGAGTTCATCGACTTCATCGCCCGCAACGGCGTCGAGAACGGGTACCAGGTCTGCGTGCACGCGATCGGCGACCGTGGGAACCGGCGCACACTCGATGCCTTCGAGCAAGCCGGTGCACAGAACGCCCGCTTCCGGGTTGAGCACACGCAGCTGCTGAGCCCAGCGGACATCCCGCGGTTCAAATCGCTGGGTGTGATCCCGTCGATGCAGCCCACCCATTGCACAAGTGACATGCGCTGGGTCGAGGACCGCGTCGGCGAAGAACGCGCCCAAGGTGCGTACGCCTGGCGTTCACTGCTCGACACGGGCGTCATCATCGCGGGCGGCAGCGACTTCCCGGTGGAGTCGCACAACCCGTTCCTGGGCTTCTATGCGGCAATTACTCGGCAGAACCTCGATGCCCAGCCCGAGGGCGGCTGGCAGCCCGACCAGCGGATGACTCGATTGGAAACGCTCAAGTCTTTCACGATCTGGGCCGCGTACGCCGCGTTCGAAGAAACCGAGAAGGGCACGCTGGAGATCGGGAAGCTCGCCGACTTCATCGTGATCGATCGGGACATCATGACCTGCGCCCCCGCCGACATCCCCGCCACCAAGGTTCTGATGACCGTGATCGGCGGCGAGACGGTGTTCGTGGCCGCTCAGGAGTAGATAGAATCCACGCGTGCCCCCCACCGCCCCGCAAACCTGGACGACCCGCGATCTGCTCGGTTGGATGACCAAGGCCTTCGAGGCCAAGGACCTCGACTCGCCGCGACGCATGGCCGAGATGCTACTGGCGCACATCATCGGCTGCGATCGGTTGCGCCTGTACATGGACACCGACCGCCCGGCCACGCCCATCGAGCGTGAGACCCTGCGGGACCTTGTGCGACGCGCGCTCAACCACGAGCCCATCCAGTATCTTGTCGGCGAAGAGTCATTCTTCGGTATGTCTTTCCATGTCGACAAGCGGGTGCTCATCCCGCGCCCTTCGACGCAGACGCTGATCGACGAGGTGCTCAACCACGCCCGCAAGAACCCGGACGATCGTACCCTGCGTGACTCCGATGCCGGTGTCGGGATGATGATCGCGGATGTGTGCACCGGCAGCGGGTGCATCGCGGCGGCGCTGGCCAAGAACCTCCCCGGTGCCCGCGTCATCGCCAGCGACAAGTCCGCCGACGCGCTTGAGGTGGCACAGATGAATATCACACGCCACGACCTCGACGAGCGGGTGGATCTGGTGCAGGGCGATCTGCTGGAACCGATCTTCGCGCACCCGGTGGCGGGGCAGAAGGGCTCGCTGCATTACCTGTGCAGCAACCCGCCGTACATCCCGGATCATGAATGGGACGCGGTGGAGCCCAATGTGAAGAACCATGAGCCGACGATGGCGCTGCGTGCAAACGACGACGGGATGGAGTTCGTGAAACCGATCATCGAGCGTGCGCCGGAGTTGCTTCGTAAAGGCGGGATGTTGCTGATTGAGATCGCGGCCTGCAACGCTGGGGTGTGCCTCGAGCTTGCGGCAGAACACCCCATGCTCGCGCGTGAGCGGATCGCCAAGGATAGCGACGGGCACGACCGGGTGCTGATCGCGGAGCGGGCGTGATTGGGGTTTGATCAGTCTCTGGGCTCGACGCCCAGCGCCTCGCGCACCTGCGTCATGAGCAGCTGGATCTCGAACGGCTTGAAGAGCACACTCTGGAGCCCGTCCTGCGAGGCACGCACGATGGAGTGGTGCGGGTCGTAGCCGAAGCCGGTCATCAGGATCACCGGGACATCGGGGCAGTATTTGCGGGCGCAACTGAAGACCTCGTAGCCGTTGCGGTCGGGCATCTGGATGTCCGAGATGACCAGGTCGAAGGGGCAGCCGTTTTCTCTGGCGATCTTCTCGAGGGTGGCGATGGCCTGCACGCCGTCGGAGACGACGGTGGTCTGGCATCCGCGGTGCTGGAGCACCTCGCCGATGATCTTGCGGATCTTCTGGTTGTCGTCGGCGATGAGGACGCGTTTTCCGATGAGTGCCGGGTCCTTCTCGCGTTCGAGCATCGCCTTATCGACACCGAGGAGCGTCTGCGGGCCGCTGGCGACCGACCGGACGCGGTTGCGGATCGATTCCACATCGAGCATGATGCGTTTGATGTGATCGCGGGTCTCGGGGTCGGCGTTCTTTTCGTGCTCGTTGAGCCAGCCGATCTCGAGTTCGATGTCATCGAGCGGCTCGGTGATCTCGCCGGTCACCCGATCGCACGCGGTGAGGTTGGTCTCGGTTCGCTCGGTGACGAGCAGTTGGAGCATGTGCAGGGCCATCGCGACATAGCGCCCGAAGATCTCGGCGTACATCTTGTCCTGCTCGTCGAATGCTCCAGGCTTGATCGATTCAATATCCATGATGCCGATGACTCTATCGCTAACCCGCAGCGGAACGGTGAGGCTTGAGCGGGCACCGCTCAGGCCAGGGAGGAAGCGATCGTCGAGCGTGACATCGTTGCAGATATAGCTGCGCCCGGTGCTTGCGACATGCCCCGAGATACCCGACCCCTCTTTCTCGAGAAAGAGGTCCAGGTCCTGGATTTCTTCGGGCAGGCCCGACTGCATCACCAGGCGCAGGCGATTGTTCGATTGGTCGATGAGGAAGATGGCGAAGTGATCGAAGTTGAGCAGCTCACTCGCATAGCGGATGATCCGTTTCTCAAGCAACTGCAGGCGCTCGATGGCGTTCATCTCTCGGATTTCTTGGACATCGAGACGGACGAGCTCGAAACCGGCCCGGTCGATGGCGTTCATCTTGCGCTGAGCCAGCTTGGACAGGGTGACATCCCGTACGATGGCCGCGACGCGCCCGGCGTGCATGCCCGCGTCATCGCGTTCTGCGATGCCCGTGATGTAGACATCGAAGATTCGGGAGCCTTCGGTGTTCTGGATCTCGTGCTTGGTCACCAATGCCCCTCGGGCGTCGTGATGCAGGGTCGCGACGGAGTCGGCGGCCTGAACACAGAGCGACCGGACCTCGCGGCGAACCGACTCGTCGAGCGAACAGAAATACTCGTTGCTCCAGGTCATCCGCCCTTTGGGATCGACGATGCAGATGCCCTCGCCGAGCGCTCTGAGGACAGATTGAACGCCCTGCTCATCGGGCTGGTGCACGATTTCGTAGCGATCGCCCACGAGCTGGGCGAGTTCTTTGGCGTCCTGGGGGCCGCCTCCGACAATAACGAGCTTGGGTTGAGTTTCTACCATGACGCGGCAGCTCAGATCAGAACAGTTGCTGGATCAGCAACCGGGGGCTCCTGCGTATACCCTAATATACTGTTCGCACCGAATCCAAGAGCGGTTCGACGATCGACCCTGCTTCTTGTGCCCCGAGCACCAGAGAAGCCAAACGAAGTATCGACCCCATATCGGCATAGTGCCAGCAAAGGCTGTGAAACACGCATGATTCTGGTGGATCGCATCTCCAAATCCTTCGGCTCACTCAGCGCCGTGCGGGAAGTCTCATTTGAGCTTCCCAGCGGGCAGATCGCTGGATTATTGGGCCCCAACGGCGCCGGGAAGAGCACCACGATCAGGATGATCACCGGATTTCTCACGCCCGACCGGGGGAAAATTGCGATCGCGGGGCACGATATCCAGTCGCACGCCACCGCCGCCAAGTCCCAGATCGGCTACCTGCCAGAATCGGCCCCGATCTATCCAGAGATGAGTGTCCGTGGCTACCTCAAGCACCGGGCCAAGCTCTACGGGGTTGCCGGGAGGGATATCGGAGGACGGGTGGACCATGCGATGGGGCAGACCCGCATCAGTGATGTGGCCAAACGCCGGGTTGGGCACCTTTCCAAGGGATACCGCCAAAGGGTGGGGCTCGCGGCCGCACTGGTCCACGATCCCAAAGTCCTGATCCTCGACGAGCCCACCAACGGGCTGGACCCGACGCAGATCCGGGAAGCCCGTTCGCTGATCCGGGAGCTCTCTGAGCACCGCACCACCCTCTTGTGCTCGCACATCCTTCCCGAGGTCGAGCGGACCTGCGATCGGGTGATCATCATGGCCGGGGGGCAGATCCGGGCCGACGGGACACCGAGCGAGCTGATCCGCAGTGCCCAGCGCAGCCCCAAGTACATCGTCGAGGTCCGCACCAACCCCAGCGCTGGAATCGAGCATGCTTTGCGCACCCTCGCGGGCGTGCCGGGTGTGGCGATGAGCAAGCCAGCCCCGAACCAGCCGCTTGATGCCAACAAGGGCTGGTCGATCATCGAGCTCGAGGCCGAGCCGGGCGAGAATGACCTCCGTGAGGCGATCGCCGCTTCGGCCGAAGACCACGGGCTGTTCATCCGCGAGCTTCGGACGCTGATGCCGACGCTCGAGTCGCTATTCGTCCAGCTTGTTGATACGGCTGCCGAACCCGTGCCGGGTCAGGGCGGGGAGGTCGGAGCATGAGGCGGACCATCACGATCGCCCAGCGTGAGCTCAGCTCGATGTTCCGGGTCCCGGCGGGCTGGATTATCATCGCGCTTTTCGCGTTCCTGACCGGGGTGCTGTTCGTCAACACGACGCTGCTTCCCGGGCAGCCGGGCACGCTGCGGTACTTCTTTATGTACTCCGGCTGGCTGCTGATCCCCATCGCCCCGGCGATCTCCATGCGTCTGATGAGCGAGGAGTACCGTTCCGGCAGCTTCGAATCGTTGCGAACAGCCCCCGCGGGCGATTGGTCGGTCACGCTGGGCAAGTACCTCGGTTCGGTCGGGTACCTGGTGCTCATGCTGGTGCCGTCGCTGGTGTACCCGCTGGTGCTGATGATGGTCTCCGAGCCCACCCCGGACTGGGGACCGATTGGCGCGGGGTACCTCATGCTGGTGCTCGTGGGGATGCTTTATTTGGCGATCGGCATGCTGGCGTCCTCGCTGACAGCATCGCAGACCCTGGCCTTTCTGGGCACCGTCATGTCACTGATCCTGCTCATGGTGCTCACGGATGTCATCATCGCCCAGCTCGGCGTGTTCTGGGCGGGAGTGCTGCGTTCGATCTCGATCACCAGCCGCGTGGGCGAACTGGCCAAGGGCGTGATCGATACCTCAACGATCGCGTTTTTCCTGATCGGGAGCGCCTGGATGCTGGTGCTCAGCGCCGGCACGCTGGAGATCAAACGCCTCGGTCGCCCGCGTGCCTACACGCTGGCAACCACGATCGTATTCGTACTGGTGACTTGCGCGGCCGCGGGCTTCGCGGGCTACATCACCAGCCTGCACCACGAGCGGTTCGATGTGACCTCGACCAGCGCCCACAAGCTCTCGGACCGTGCCAAACGCATCGTGGAGCGACTGGACTCACCCACCAAGATCGTGCTGGCGGTCTCTCGATCAAACATCAACGACCAACTCACGCTGGACATCGTTCGCGATGTGCTGGAAAACTATGACCAATCCAGCGAACTGATCGAGACCAGCTTCATCGATCTCGACCAGGCCGATGCGATCAAGGAGAGCAGACGCCTGATCAGCGACCTCGCGGCCCAGGAACGCGGCGTAATTGATGCCAACCTGGAAACCTTCCGCAGCGCGGCCCAGCGGATGCAGCAGGTCGCGATGCAGATGAACACCCTCAGCGAATCGCTTGCTCGCCTGCGAGAAGCCATCCCCGCCACCACACAGACCAATGTGAACAACCGGGCGGTGTTCGAGCAGCGCGGCGCCATCGTGCGGATCGCGGCTCAGACGCTGGCCAGCGAGGGCGAGAAGCTCCTCGACGCCATCGCCCCCATCCTCAACGGGGATCGCGCGAGCGATGAGCTCTTCCCATTCGATACCGCCGCCGGTCCCGTCGCCCAGTCGCTCACGCAGGTCGTCACACAGCTCGACGATCTCGCGTCCCAGCTTGAGGCGTTTTCGAACGCCGAAGAACTGGAATCGGGGCCGCGGACCGTGGCCAGACCGATCGTGCAGCAGACCGAAGCGCTGCGCGACTCGATCGCCCAGACACTCGATCGCGTGGTTCGCATGCCGCGCGTAGACGCGGTGCGCGTGGATCGGGCGCTGAAGACCGGCGAGACCATGCTGATCATCGGCCCGCCCGAACAGGGCGTGGCCGCGGTCGATCTGGATGCGTTGCTTGTCTCTAGCCAGGCACTGGACGATTCGGGCATCTCAGCGATGGGGTATATCGGTCCGCGTGCGCAGGAACTGATCGCCAGCGCCATTGCTCGCCTCGTCGCTCCGGCCCAGCCCGTGCTTGTCTTCGTGCACTCTGGTCAGCCCGGCGAACTGCTCGGAGCAAGCCAGCTCTACACACAGACCGTGAACGAGCTGCGTGATCGCGGCATCGACTCGGTTGAGTGGGCGGCCCTTGAGCAGACCTCCGTCCCTGGGCTCGATGTTGTCGATCCGCTAGGCAATCGCCCGAGGGTGTACTTTGTGATCGCACCGGACTCTACAACCCAGAGCACGCAGAGCGGGCTCAGCGGTGCCAAGCGTGCTGAGGCACTTGGCGAGACGGTCCAGCGACTCCTGCGTTCTGGCGAGAATCTGGTTGTCTCGCTGAGCCCGTCAATCTTCCCCAGCGCCGGGCGGCCCGACCCGCTCGCCAGCGCGGTCGAAGCGTTCGGCATTCTTCCCGACACCGGTCACCCGTTGATGCGAGAACGCATGGGCCCCATCGGACGGATTGCCGATCCGTTCACCGCGTTCGTGCCTCAGATGTCGGGCGAGGACACCCCGCACCCGATCGCGGGCACGATCGAGGGGCTGAGCACAGTGCTGACCTGGGCAGTTCCGTTGCAGATCGAAGCCCGCGAAGGTGTCACGAATAGTCCGCTGATGACTCTGGCTGGCAGCGATGAGCTCTGGGGTGAGAGCGGCTGGCTTTCGCTCTGGCGCCGCCCGGCCCAGTCACGCCAAACCATGCCCAACCAGCCCGAGTTCAACGATCGAGACGATGTGCGGCGTGATGAATGGGTGCTCGCCGCAGCCGCGCAGCGTGAATGGGCGGGCACACAGCAACGGCTCGTGGTCATCGGCTCCAACGGCTGGAGCGGAGACGCGATCTTCACGGGGCAGGCGCAGGTCATCGATGGTCGTGTGATGCAGCAATGGGCTGGCAACTCGGCCCTGTTCGATTCGTCGATCGCGTGGCTTGCTGGTATGGACGACCTGATCGGAACCGGGAGCGAGGCCCGACCCATCGCGACCATCAAGACCCTCGACATCAGGCAGCAGTCCGTAATCCGCTGGCTACTGCTCGCCGGGATGCCCGCCCTGGTGCTCCTCCTGGGCATGGCGTACCGCCTCGCCTTCGGGTAAAACCGGCCCCATCGAAGCCTGCTCCTCACGCCTTGTGTCCATGGCGGTTTTGAATCGGCGGGTGACGATCGTGGTGCAGATCAGCCCCAGCGGGATCACGATGATGGTCTCGGCGATACGGTTGATCACATCGGCACCCACGGCGGTGCGCATGTCGATCGCGGCGGTGCCCTTGGACATGGTGGCCGCCAGCCCGACCCCCCACTCCCTGAAGCCCAGCCCGCCGCCGGTGATGGGGATGACCTGGGCGGCTTGTGAAACGGCAGTGATCAGCGCGATCTGGACCGGTGTGATCTGCACACCCAGCATGGCAAACGCGGCCGCGTAGCGCAGCATCCACACGAGCAGGTCGGCATAGCGCCACATGAGCGCTCGCATCATGAGCCCCAGCTGGTCACTCTTTGTTTCGGCGAGGACTGAGAGCAGGAGCATCGCGGCCAGGGGCGAACTCAGGATGAGTGCCAGGCGTGCGATGCCGATCTCGGGGGAGAGCAGCAGTGCAAGCCCGAGTCCGATGAGGTTGGCGATGATCGCGTGTACCAGCGACCAGACACTCGCCTCCACGGCGTCTCGGACCCGGATGCGGTTGACCTTGGCGTGATAACCGATCCGTCCGACAAGCCCTGGCCGCATGGGGAGATGATTGAGCAGCCACGCGCTGCCAACCAGCGCGAGCATCTCGGTTCGCGCGATCTCACCGTGTCGGCGGTTGAGCGCCCAGAGGCACTGCGATACGAAGACCCAGTTGAGCAGCGGGCCGATGAGCACAAGCACGATCGCCCACGCCGGCGCGTGCGCGATCCGATCTGAGAAAGCGCGCAGCTCACTCGGATCTGCGATGAGGTAGACGGCCGCGGCGCAGAGCAGGGCAATGCCGAGCACGAACCCGACGCGTCGTGTCGTCGATCGCCGTCGTGGGGTCGGGGGCTCGGAGTCATTCATCGCAGTGCCCTGATCAGTAGTCAAGCCCGTCGAAGGTCGGGGTCATGGCTTCGACACCGGGCCCCAGCGTCCCGATGAGTGGGATTCCCTCACGCAGCCGCACCCGCACGATCTCGCTGATGCGGGCAACCCGCACATCGTTTGCATGTTCGATGGTTTCGAAGATCGGAGAATCGGGATCGTCGGTCCGTGTGAGCAGGGCGCATGCGAGCACGAGCGGATTGACGCTCGAATCGATCAGCGCTTCACTAAGCAACGATGAGGCGACATGATCATCGAATGCCATCATGGCCGGCACCTGATGTCGCTGAGGCAGGGTCAGCAGCATCGCCGCCCGTGTCTCGTTGCTCGCGTTGGTATAAAGCGTGTTGATGGCCTCGATGATCCTCGTCACCGAGGCCTGATCGAACTGTGTTTCGGGCTGGGCGTTGAGGAATCGAGCGCTGATGGCCGAGAGCGCCCTGCGACGGGTATCAGGATCGCCCGATTCGAGCATCGCGATCAGCTCGCCCGGCTCTGATCGGTACACCGTGAGCCCGAGACGCTGCACGACCTTGGTCTCCGCGGTCAGCCCGAGCGGGGATTTCACCAACCCGAACACGCTCGAGTCCGGCGAGTGGACGCTCCTGTTGGCCATCTGATCGGAAAGCCGCGGCGTGAATCCCTGGATAAGGCGCCATCGCTGGCGGATGGACAGGCTTGGCTGCTGCTCGATCAGCCAGTCCGTGTTGACCGAATCGCCAACAATCTGAATCTCGATCGCTTCACGAGGCATGAGCCGCAGGCGTGTGTCGAGCTGGACGATGTTGGCGCGTGGATCACCCACGAAGCCGTTCTGCGGTGTCGCGACACCGACGGGCTCAATGAGGAGACGCGAACTGATCGGTGCGTTCGGGCCGACCGCGAGCGGAATCGGTGCGGTGTTCTGGAGCTTGATCGTGAGGATCGGTCGGTCGGCCTCGCTGTAAACCCGCTTATCCTGTGTAACGGATAGGTACTGGAACGATGAGGGGCGATTGATCATCTCCTCGATCCAGAACGGGGCACGCTCGGCAATCTGGGTCATCTCGCGCCCAACCTCGGTAAGCACTCGGTCGCCAGCGCCGAGCTGCAGCAGGCGGGTGTGGGAGAATGCGCCGTAGCCGTTGGTCGCGTTGCTGTGCGCCAGACGCAGGTAGAGCTCGATCGCCTCGTCCGTTCGCCCGAGCTTCTCGAGACACTGGGCCCGGACAATCTCGACCACGGGGGTACCCTGATACTTTTCCGCGGCTTTCAGTGACTCTTCGTATTGCCCCTCGGCGAAGAGCGCCATGGATTCGATGCTGCCCAAGCGAGCGGCGAGCCCCGGCTGCTTCTCCTTGATCTCCTTGATATCGCTGCGGATCTTCTCCGAATCGAGCCCCACAATCGCACGCATAGTCTGCAGTTCGGCCAAGCGCTGGACCACATAACTGAAGAGCGTGTTGACATCCGCGCCGGGGGCTTGCGACATCTGAGCATACTGGATCAGCTCATCGTTGATCGTCTTCTCGATATCGTCGAGCACCGAGCGCACCTGCTCAGCATCGCCCTCGGCCTGTGCCGCAAGGAGGCGGAGCCGATCCACCCCAAGCGTGTAGCGGATCTCCTCGGGGCGGGTGAGATCGTCAGTCGGGAGTTGCTGAAGCTCGAACGCTTCGATCTGCGACTGAGCCGCGATGCGTTGATCGTTGAGCATGGCGTTGAGACGCCCGATGGGCGCATCGGCACCGTCCACCTGCCAATCGATCGCGATCCGAATCTCCTCGATATCCTCCGGCGACCGACCGGTCTCGAGCTTGAAGAGCTCATACGCGTTGTCGAGATAGCGCTTGGCCGCACGCAATGCGCCTTCTCGGGCGAGCTTTCGGGCGATCGACAAATGAACATTCGCATCGAGCGGGTCGGCGTAGAGCAGGCGGAGCTGGTAATCGAGTGTCGTAGCGAGATTTGAACTCTCTGACGCGTAGAACTGGGCCGCCAGAGATGCGGCGGATTTGTTGGAGACATCAAGGCGGGTCGCCTGATGCAGGCGTTCGATGAACCCCGTGGTGTTACCCGCCTCGCGCTCCAGCAGCGCCGCGTCGAGCGCAAGACGCGAACGGACGCTGGGGTCGATGGACTTGCCCGCATCGCTCAGGAACCGGTCGTAGAGGGCCTTGCGTTCTTCGAGCGTCTGCTTCTCATTGATCTTGGCGCTGATGAGGCGGAGCTGGGCGACGCTGTCCTTCGGATCGATCTTGATCACCCGCCGTGTCGCCTCGAGCATGAGCGACTGATCGCCCGCGAGCCAACTGGCCTGTGCCATGTCGCGGGCATACTCGGCGTTGGTCGGGTCCAGGTCCGAAGCGATCGAGAGCAGGTTGGCCGTCAACTCGTAGTCGATCGGTGCCGGCGACTCGTGCAGGCGAAGATCGAGAATCGCGGCACGACGCACTAGCCACGGCAGATCCTGAATGAGCGACACGCGTGTGCGATCGGACGATGAATCGGAATCAATGACCGCGCGCGAAACCGTGGGTGATGGCTCCGCGGCCTCGGGCTGCATGCCCAACGCGGGGACGCAGATCGTCCCAGAGAACAGTGCAAGCGTGATCGCCGAGCGGATGGTCGTGGTCATGAGTAGTTCGGTTCCTGCGGAGCGAGTATCGGACTTATTCACTATACACGCTGAAGGGCATCATACGCTCGCGATAAGCGAGGCCGTGATGAGTACGCCCGAGCCGAGGGCAAGGGTCGCCAGATTCAGCGTTTGCATCGCCCGACGCACCCGCTCGTGCGTGCTTGGGAAGAACCGATCCGCAACACACGCGAGGAACACCAGCTGGGCCGCCCCGATCGAGACCAGCCCGGCGCTGCCTGAAACCCAGCGATTGCTCAGCAGACCCGCATGCTGCCCCATCATGAACCACAGCCCGAGCACGCCAAGGGAGACGCTCCAGGCACCCGCGAACAGTGCGATCAGCACCAGGCTCAGCCAACGACGCTGAGTCACGGATTAGCCCATGGCCATCGAGATCAGGAACTCGGCGTTGGTCTTGTGCTTGCCCAATCGGCTCTTGAGCAGCTCCATAGCCTCGACCACGTTCATGTCCGCGAGAACCTTGCGCAGGCGGTAGACCAGCTCCAGCTCCTTGGGGTCCATGAGCAGCTCTTCGCGCCGGGTGCCCGAGGCGGCCACATCGATCGCGGGGTAGATCCGCTTCTCGACCAATCGACGGTCGAGATGCAGCTCAGAGTTGCCCGTGCCCTTGAACTCCTCGAAGATGACCTCGTCCATCTTGGACCCGGTATCGACGAGGGCCGTGCCGATGATGGTCAGCGAGCCCCCGCCCTCGATGGCGCGAGCGGCACCGAAGAACTTCTTGGGGCGCTGCAGGGCGTTGGAATCCAGACCGCCGGACATGATCTTGCCCGAGTGCGGGATCTCGCTGTTGTAGGCGCGGGCCAGGCGGGTGATCGAATCGAGCAGGATGACGACATCCTCGCCGAACTCGACCATACGCCGGGCCTTCTCGATCACCATCTCGGCGACGGCGACATGGCGGCCCGACTGCTCGTCGAAGGTGCTGGCCACAACCTCGACATCCTTGCCGACATTGCGCTTGAAGTCCGTGACCTCCTCGGGACGCTCGTCCACAAGCAGCACGATGACCTTGACATCGGGGTAGTTCTCGTTGATCGCCTTGGTCATCTTCTGCATCAGCACGGTCTTGCCCGTGCGGGGCGGGGCGACGATCAGGGCACGCTGGCCCATGCCGATGGGCGAGACGAGGTCCATGATGCGCATCTCGATCGAGTCGGGAGACGTCTCGAGCAGCAGTCGCTTCTCGGGGTGCATGGGCACCAGATCCTCGAAGTTGACCAGGTCGTGCACGACGCTCGGGTCCTTGCCGTTGATCTTCTCGACCTTGAGCAGGGCGAAGTAGCGTTCGCTTTCCTTGGGCGGGCGGATCGCACCGCGGACGGTCATGCCGCGCCGCAGCCCGAAGCGTCGGATCTGGCTGGGTGAGACATAGATGTCATCGGGGCCGGGCAGGTAGCTCATCTCCGGGCTGCGGAGGAAACCGAAGCCGTCGGACATGATCTGGAGGGTGCCCTCCCCGAACATGATGCCCTGCTTGGCAGCCCGGGCCTTGAGGATCTTGAAGATCAGGTCCTGCTTGGGCAGCTGGTGGAACTCCTCGAGCCCCTCCTTGTCCGCGATGGACAGGATCTCTTTGTGGTCCATCCGCTGGAAGTCAGCGATGGTCAGCCCGTCATCAACCATCTTGCCGCCCGAGGCGGCCACGATGCGTTCGAGTTCCTCGGCCTCGCGCTCCAGTTGCTCGTCGCTGGGCAGGATGTGTGAGGGGTAGGCGCTGGAGGTACTCTTGGGTCGTCCCCCGCCGCTGCCACCTCCGCCGCCGCTCCCACTGCTCGAGCCGCGACGCTTCTTGCGCTTGCGTCGGCGGTTGTTGTCGTTCTGCGACGAGCCCTGACCGCCATCCCCGTGGGAGAAGGAACCGCCGGAGCCGGATGAATCACCCTGATCGCTCTGCCCCCTGGAGCCGGAGCTTTCGGATGCCTTCTCGGGCTTGCTCGCGGGCTGCTTGGACTCGGCTGCCGGTTTGGAGTCGGCGGCGGGCTTGGATTCCACGCTCGATTCAGCGCTGGCCTTCTTGGTGGTGGCCGCTTTCTTGGTGGTGCGCTTCTTCTTGGTGGTCTTGGGCTCTTGCTCAACGACCTCGGACGATTTGGCCATTTTATGGTCCTTTTTTACTCGGCCCGGCACCCCGGAAGACGGGGTGCCAACTCATGGCCGGAGAGTCAGTGTGCTGAATCACTTGTGTGTGACTGCTCAGAAACGAGCAATGAGATCAGTTCAGAGGGAAGGGTGGGATCAGGTCCCGCATCGGTCATCACTCGCAGCGGCCAGGTAGGCTTCACGCATGCTTGCGGAACAGAGTGCCCGTTGGTGCTGCACAGTGGCACCAGTCGATCGCTTCGAGTTGTCAGTGGGTTGATGTGTATCGATTCGACTCAGCCGTTCGACTGCCGGTCTCTCAGATCCTTCTGGATCGAAGCCAGCACCCGTGCGACGCGCCCATGAAGTTCATCGGGCAAGCCGGAGTTGCTCACTACATAATCGGATCGTTTTCTCTTTTCTTCAAGTCCCAACTGCGCATTTTCTCGCCGATCGAGCTCTGATTCGTCCCAACCACGCGTCGATTTCACCCTTGAGAGCCGAATTTCACGCGGGGTATCCACATACACCACCGCATCGCACTCATTGTCCACCCCGGCCTCGAAGAGCAGCGGTGCATCAATGATGACCCCCGGGGCCCCCGATTCGCGGGCCCGCTCGACCAAAGCGCGGCGTCGATCGTGCACCATCGGATGGATCAGCCCCTCGAGTTTTCGTCGCTCGGCATCGGACTCGAAGACCAGTTGGGCGATCCTTGACCGGTCCACGCTGCCGTCGGCTGAGATGATCTCCCTGCCCCACCATTCGACGAGCTGGTGTTGCACGCTCCTGTCTCGCAGGATCTCTCGCACGCTCGCGTCAGAATCCGACACAACGCAACCCAGCGACTCGAAGACTTTGGCGACGCTGGACTTGCCCGCTCCGATCCCGCCGACGATGCCGATGACGGGGGTGACCTGAACTCCGGAGCCGTGTAATGACATGCGTTGCACCTGCGCCCTGATGGTACCAAGGACCTCGCTTGGGTTCTCCACTCCGCGCCAGACGAGATCGATGCCGCCCGTGCCAGCCGTGGTTACCCCGATCGACCCGAGCCCCATCACACGCTCGCCCAGCGGCTGGACGAGCATGGTGTGCTGCACCCGGCGCAGGGGAACCTCTACAGAGATGCGCCGGATGATGCCGCTGCGCGATTCGATCATGGTCTCGGTGAGTACATGCCTGCGAGCGATCCAATCGAGCAAGCCCAGCAGGAACCGGACGCCAACGATCAGCAGCGGTACCCAACTCATCTGCAGATACACCGCATGCCCACTGTTGCCGGCCACCCAGCGAAGCATGCCCCACGCGAGCAGCATGACCACCAACAGTTGCCACATCTGCGTGAAGACGAACGCGATATGCGGGCGATCATCGATCAGCACGCGCTCGGTTCCTCGTTCGGACTTCTGCATCAGGTCGCTCGCTCCAAATCGGACATGATCCACCGCTGAAAAACCACACGAATACTGAGAAGATAGGGAATGTAGCCGAGAAAACAACGCACGCCCCACGGTTCTCGCTTGATCGATCGGTCCAACTTGAGATGATGATAGTTCAGATCCCAGCCAGGCGCTCCGTGGAAAGGAGCGCATCATCTGGCACTGAGGCTCAGACACACAGCCGAAAGAGAGAACACCATGAAGAACTTCGTAATGACCGCCTGCGCGATCGCAGTCCTGAGTGGATCAGCGGCCGCGGGCACTGTTGACATCGGCGATTACTCGTTCGATCTCGATCAGTTCACCGGCGCTGCCGTCACATACCGCTCAAACGCGGACGGCGGCCAGGTCACCTTTGACGGCAAGCTCTGGGACAATGCCGTCGGCGTTGACGGCTACACCATAGGCGAACTCGCTGCGGGGCAGTACGGCTCCGACCCGGGTGACCAACTGTCGCTGAATAATCGCAGCACGCCCGACTGGTTCACGCTGAGCTTTGCCACTGGGCTGAGCGTGGGTGATGCGAATCACGACACCTTTGTGTTCTACGAGATCACCAGCTCGAACTCAGGCGTCGATGTCGAGGGCACGAGCTGGGAAATCAGCTTCAACAACGGCGCGTTCTTCAGCGCCAATCTCGGCGATGCAACTTTCCTTGATAACTCCTCACTCAGCGTCGAGAATGTCAACCAGATCGCGTTCAACCTGACCGACTTCGGGCTCAGTGTCGGCGATATGCTGTACTCTGTTACGGTACGCAATGTCAACACTGGCTCGAGCACCTCGGACCCTGACTTTATCTTCGGCGGGCTTGAGGGCAACCTTGCGGTCGTCCCGCTCCCGCCGGCGGCACTCGCCGGGCTGGGCATGCTGGCCGGCCTCGCCAGCATCCGCAAGCTGCGTCAGCGCTGAGCCGATCGCTTCAGCAATTTCCACAAGAGAGCCGCACCGAGAGGGGCGGCTTTTTTATTTCTACTCTTTCAGCTGTGTTGAATGAACCGGTCAGCGCGACGGGATCAGTTCGGGCCGAAGCACGGCGATCTCCGGGTAGTTGCGGTAGTAGCCGTTGAAATCCAGCCCATAGCCCACCACAAACTCGTCGGGGATCTCGAAGCCCACATAGTCGACCGGCACATCGATCGTGCGTTTGGTCTTCTTGTCGAGCATAACACCCATGCGGAGCGACGCGGGCTTCTGTTCTTCGATCAGCGCTCGGACCGTCGCCAAGGTCTGCCCCGAATCGAGGATGTCGTCGAGCACGATGATGTGTTTGCCTGCCAGATCCGCCGGCAACTCGCTCGCCAGGTGCGCCCCTTTGCTCGTCACCGATTCACCCGGATAGCTCGACACCGCCACAAGGCCGAGCGAGAGCTTCATGGGCAACTCGCGCACCAAGTCGGCCACGAAGATCATCGCGCCGGTCATGATCGGGATGATGATCACGCGATCTTCATCCAGCGGCGACTCGCCGTCCCGCGCCAGATCGGCCTTGAGATCGCGCACGATCTCCGCCGCCATTTCTCTGACGCGTTGCGAGATCTGCTCGCGGGTGACCAGGATGCGCTCAATCTCGGGGAACACGAGACAACGATAGGCACGCTTTGCTCACAGCTCGCCCGACTGCCGTGCCTCGGAATACCGCACCAGTGACGCGTCGATGATCTCGTGGGCCAGGGCCGCGGGCTGGATCTCATCGACCTCGACCGTCTTGCCCTCGAGCTGCTTGTAGTCCTCGAAGAATCGCTTGAGCATCTTAAAGGTGTGCTTGGGGAAGTCCTGGATCGTCTGGTAGTCCTCGAACTCATGATCGTTGATGAGCACCGAGATGATCTTGTGGTCGGGGGCACCGTCGTCGATCATGGTCATGACGCCGATCGCCCGGGCCTCGCAGATGCACATGGTCGGCACCTTCTCGGTGCAGAACACAAGCACATCCAGCGGGTCATTATCCTCGGCCAGTGTCTGGGGGATGAACCCGTAGTTCGCAGGGTAGTACACCGCGCTGCTCAGCACCCGGTCCAGTCGCAGCATCCCGGTCGGCTTGTCGAGCTCGTACTTGTTGCTCGAGCCCTTGGGGATCTCGATGATCGCGCGGAACTGCGCGGGGAGGGGCTTTTCCTTGAGACCGGGGCGGACATCGTGCCATGGGTGGATCATGATCAAGCGTACCCCCCCACCCCGCGATCTCCACCCCCACGCCCGCAGTTCACAAACGATTGTCGATCTCCGCTCGACAAAGCCCGGTATCGGACCATTGGGCATATGCTTTCGCCATGCTGACGATCGACTACGCCAACTGCCTCACATCACGCGTCGGCCCCCACGGGCTGCCGGACAACACGATTGCCTCCAACGCCGAGCGACTCGGCGATCTGACGCGCTCGCTCAATACTTCGAGGGGCACCGGCTGGGAGCGGTGGCGAGAGCTCTGGAACAACCCCATGCGCGACACCCACCTCAATCAGGTGCAGGCCATCGCCAACGAGTGCGAGGGGCGGTTCAAGAACCTGATCGTCCTCGGCATCGGTGGCTCGGCATTGGGCAACATCGCCATCCAGTCCGCACTCAATGAGCCCACCTACAACCTGCTGCCCTGCGCCAAGCGCCCCGGGCCGCGGATCTTTGTCGTGGACAATGTGGACCCAGCGAACCTCGCCAGCGTGCTTCGGATCTGCGATCCCAAGGAGACACTCTTCAATGTGGTCTCCAAATCGGGTGAGACCGCCGAGACCGCCTCGCAGTTCATGATCATCCGTCAGATGCTCCAGGACAGCGTCGGCAGCCGCTGGGCCGACCATGTCGTGGCGATCACCGACCCCGAACAGGGGACCATGCGCACCATCTGCGACAAGGCAGGCATTACCACGCTCCCAGTCCCCGAGGGCGTGGGCGGGCGGTTCAGCGTGCTCTCGCCGGTGGGCCTCTTCTCCGCGGCCATGGCCGGCATCGACATCGAGGCCCTGCTCGACGGCGCCAAGGCGATGGACGAGCGTTGCTCCAACGAAGACGCAACGAAAAACCCCGCGGCCGTGCTCGCTCACCTGCTCGTGCAACTTGGCAACGGCACCGCGGACATGCAGCCCAAGCCCAACCATGTGATGATGCCCTACGCAAACGCCCTCAAGCTCATGGGCGACTGGTACGCCCAGCTCTGGGCGGAATCGCTGGGCAAGAAGTTCGATATGCAAGGCAACGAGGTCTTCGCGGGCTACACCCCCATCAGCGCGATGGGCACCACCGATCAGCACTCACAGGTCCAGCTCTACCGCGAGGGGCCCAACGACAAGGTCATCGGCTTCTGCGAGGTCGAGGACTTCGGCGATAATCAGGGCATGACCATCCCCACCGGTATGGGTGTTGAGGCCATCGAGTACCTCGAAGGTAAGCGGATGGTGGACTTGCTCAACGCCGAGAAGCGTGCGACGGAGTACGCGCTCGTCGAGTCCCAGCGTCCCAACTACACGATCAGGTTCCCCAAAATCGATGCGCACCATGTGGGCGAGTTCATCGCCCTGTGGGAGATCGCGACGGCCTACGCGGGGTTGATGCTCAACATCGACGCCTACGACCAGCCCGCCGTGGAAACCGGGAAGAAGGCCACTTTCGGGCTCATGGGGCGCGAGGGGTACAGCGATTGGCTGGGCAAGGTGAACGACACGCTGGGCGAAACGCCCTTCGTCGTGTGATTCATCACACAGCGCTTTGCGCACCGCGCATCATCTGGTACCTTGCCTGTACACACATGCTGTGCAATGGGAGGGAAACCATGCGCTCGTCTTGCTCGATCGTCCTCTTGTCGTTGTTTTGTCCAACGCTGACACTCGCGGGCCCCTGCGACCCTGCGACGCTGCTCCTTGAGACCGATGTGTTCCAACTCGGCCCGGGCACGGACCCGCGAAGAGTCATCGCCGAAGATCTCGATCAGGACGGCGCGCTGGACCTCATCGTCGCCCAGTGGGGCGCGGACCGGGTCTCGGTGCAGTTGGGTGTTGGCGATGGCACCTTCAGTACGCCCGTTGTGTACACCGTAAGTGATGGCATCGGGGATCGGCCGCAGGGTCTGAGTGTCGCGGACTACAACATGGACGGGCACCTCGACCTGGCCGTGGGAAATGGAGAGAACACCCTCTCGATCATGCTCGGCGACGGCACGGGTGCCCTCACCTTCGGCGGCGAGTACGACGCGGGGTTCTTCGTCCTCCCCAGCGACATGATCTCCGCTGACCTCGATCACGACAACGACATCGACATCGTGGTCTCCAGCGAGGCCAACTCCGTCTATGTCCTGCTCAACAACGGTGACGGCTCGTTCGCCGCACCGGTCTTCCACCCCGTCATCAACAGCATCACCTCGATCGCGACCGCTGACATCAACAACGACACCAACCCCGATGTGGTGGTCACGGCCGGATCGACGAACAAGGTCTTCGTGCTCTACGGTAACGGGGCCGGTTCATTCTCAACGCCCATCGGCTTTGACACCATCCCTGTGCCATTCGATGTGCAGATCGGTGACATGGACAACGACGGCGATCTGGACCTTGTCGTCTGCACCTTCTTTGCCCAGGTCGCGGTCCATCTCAACAACGGGTCCGGCAACTTCTCCACCCGAATGGATTTCCCGTGCGAGTTGGTCCCCGCCGACATCAAGCTCGGCGACATGGACAGCGACGGCGATCTGGATGTGATGGTCGCGACACTGAGCAATATCCCCGCCTCGATCGCGATGCTGCTCAACGATGGGTCCGGCTCACTCTCGCCGCAGTACGACTTTCTCGGGAGCAATAACGCCCGAGGCGTCACGATCGGTGACTTCAATGGTGATAGCGGCCCTGATGTCGCCGCGGTCTACGAAGTCTCGAACTTCCTGCACATTTACCTGAACCAGTGCCCACCGAACTTCTGCGGGTGCAACCCCGCCGACCTGGCCGACCCTTGCGGCGTGCTCAACTTCTTCGATGTCAGTGCCTACCTCACGGCGTACCTCAATCAGGACCCGCTCGCAGATTTCAACGGCGATAGTCTGATCAACTTCTTCGATGTGAGTCTGTTCCTGACGGCCTTCAACAACGGGTGTCCCTAACCAGCACCACTTTGGCACGCGGTTTGTGTATCTCCAGCGACGGCTGGCTGCTGTTCACGGATGAACAGGGCCAGACCGAACGATCGCGGGAGTACTGCCATGGACTACGGGCTGCAAATCTCCGCCTCAGGGGCGCTCGCGAGCATACACGCGCAAGATACGCTCACGAATAACCTTGCGAACATCAACACCACCGGATTCAAGCCACTGCTGACCGGGACGATGTTCCGTCAGGCCGCGCGGATTGAAGACAATCTGCCCGCGTTGAGCTCCAACTCGCTGCTGGAGCGTCTGGGCTCAGGCGTGCTTTCTGCGCCCGAAGTGATCAACTTTGCGCAGGGTGCGCTGGAAACGACCCAATCCGAGTTTGATGTCGCGATCGACGGCGAGGGGTTCTTCCTTGTTGGCGATTCCTCGAACCCGGCCCTGACCCGCGACGGGCGATTCACCCTCAACGGTGACAACCAGCTCGTGATGCTCACGACCGGCACACCCGTGCTCTCGAGCAAGCAGGACCCGATCTACATCGACCCCACACAAGGCCCCGTATTGATCGGTTCCGACGGGCGGATCTCGCAGAACGGCGGCACCATCGCCCAACTCGGGCTGGGTGATGTCGCCAACCGCGGGATCCTCGCCCCAATGGGCGGCGGCAAGTTCGGCAGCAAGACCGGCTCGCCCCTGACCCTCACCGACGCGACCGGGCTGGTGCGTCAGTATGCGCTGGAAGCATCCGCGGCCAACGAGATCGAGTCGCTCATGAAGATCCAGAGCGCCTCACGCCGGGCCCAGAGCAACATCGGGATGATCGACCTGCAGAATCGCCTGATCTCCCGCGCGATCAACACCTACGGACGACTCGGCTAAGCCGATTATTAACAAAGGGATACGAAATATGGCCATTATCGCGATGCAATCCGCCGCCTCGGGGCTCCGGGCGCTCGACACCCGCCTCGATGTGATCGCCAACAACCTGGCGAATGTGAACACCGAGGGCTTCAAGTCGTCGCGGGCCAACTTCGAGGACCTGCTCTATCTGGAACGGGCGCAGCCGGGCGTGGAGAACGCCATCGGCGACCAGCGACCGACCGGGCTGTATGTCGGCATGGGCGTGAAGGTGAGCGGTACCCAGCAGAACTTCGATCAGGGCACCCCGATCTCAACCAGCTCCTCGACCGACATGATGATCGCGGGACGCGGCTTCTTCAAGGTCCGCGTCGAGGACTCGCTGGGCGCAGGCGGCGTGGCGTATACCCGCAACGGCAACTTCATCCGCAACTCCGAGGGTGACCTCGTGCTCGCCAACTCGGATGGGCGTTACCTCGACCCGGCGATCAACATCCCGGCCGATGCCCTCGATGTCTTCGTAACCCCTGACGGGCGAGTGCAGTACAGCACCGCCAACGACGCCGAGCCGCAGGAGGCCGGTCAGCTGCAGATCTCGATCTTCGTGAATCCGGAGGGTCTGAGCTCGATCGGCACGAACCTCTGGGCCGAGTCCGCGGCGTCCGGCCCACCGATCGAGGGTCAGCCCGCAACCGAGAACTTCGGATCGATCCTGGGCAACACGCTCGAGGGTTCCAATGTCGATCCTTCGCGTGAGCTGATCGAGCTGATCCGCACGCAGCGGGCGTTCGAGATGAACTCGCAGGCCATCCGAGCCGCGGATGAGACGCTGCAGTCGGTCGCCCAGCTTCGCCGGTAAATCACGACCTGAAAGGTACTTGAGTTGATCCGCACACTCATCATCGCGATTCTGATGGCCCTGAATCCCACGCTGTGGGCTTCGGAGGAGGCGGCCACGGTCACACGGGTCGAGCTTCGATCGACCGTGCGTTTGGGGATCGATCAGACCGAGCTGACTCTGGGCGATCTCGCGCGGATCGACGGTCCGCAAACTGATGTTTTACAGACACTTGCGATCAAGACCAAGAAATCGATCAGCCCTGGGGTATGGTCGGAGTTGACGATCGAGGACATCAAGGATCAGGTCAAGCAGGCCGATTCGATCAACTACGGTGCCGTCGTGCTCACCGGGCCGGATATCCGCATCACCCGTCTGGTCGATCGGGCGGCGATCGGCGCGGATCTGGCGGGCGGCTCCGCCCCCGCCAACCCAGCGCAAGGCACTGTGCGCCAACAGGTTGAGCGTTGGCTCATCGCCCGCCTGAATACCACGCCCGAGCTCTCCCGTATCCGCTTCGATGAGCGGGACGACGACATCCTCAACACGCCCAGCGCCAGCCGCGTCGTCGAACTGCGAGAGATCGGTCGCTCCCAGCGGGTGATCGTGGGCGTGGTGGTCATCGAGCACGAGCGCGTGGTGATCGACCGATCCGTCCAGGTCGAGGTGCTCATCGAGCAGCCGGCCCGCGTCGCGACGCAGCAGATCAAACGCCGCGACCTGATCAATGACGAGAACACCCGGGTCGAGCGCCGTTGGCTGCCCGTCACCACGACGACGGCACCGCCGGACGTTGCGGTGGGACTGCTGAGCAATACCACGATCGACCCCGGGCAGCTGATCCTCTCGTCCATGCTTGAGGAGCCCCTGCTCGTCAAGCGTGGCGACATTGTCAACGCCCGCTCGATCGCAGGGAGCGTAAGCGTCTCGCTCCAGGTCCGCGCCAAGGACAGCGGCAAGCTCGGTGACATCATCGAACTCGAATCACGCGATCGCCAGCAGCAGTTCAGTGCCCGCGTGGCGGGTCGTGGGCGTGTCGTCATCATCCACCAGTCCAGCACCCCCACTTCCGGGAGTTCATCATGAACCGTTTCTGTTCGTCACTGATCCTGCTCGCCACGGTCTGCAGCGGCGTAAACGCCCAGAGTCTGTTCGTCGCATCGGCGAACGAGCGGTCGCAGACGCCGGATCAGCCCACGATCCTGCTCAACGATGTCTCGATGCACTACATCGCTGAGCCAGAGGCCCGGATCATCCAGAAGCACGACATCATCACCATCCTCATCGACGAGAACAGCACCACGACCAGCTCGCAGTCGCTCGATACCAAGAAAGATTCGGGTTCGAGTGCCTCGATCAACGCCCTGGTTGACTGGCTCAAGCTGCTGGAGCTTCGGGTTGAGCAGGGTGATATCAACAATGTGGACCTGATCGATCTCTCGACCTCGCGTGATTTCAAGGGTGAGGGGGATTATGAGCGGAAGGACAAGTTCACCGCCCGGATCAGTGCCACGGTCATCGACATCAAGCCCAACGGCACGCTCGTGCTGCAGGCCCGCAAGACCATCGCCCGCGACAAGGAGATCTCGGAGTTGGTGCTCTCGGGTCTCGTCCGTGAGGAGGATGTCACGCAGCAGAACACGGTCCTGTCAAGCCAGATGGCGGACCTGAAGATCATCCTGGAGAACCAGGGCAGCGTGAAGGAGGCCGCCGAGAAAGGGCTGATCACACGCGTGCTCGACGCGGTCTTCGCGTTCTGAGCCGATCACTACACCCACCACCGGCACGCGCGGGTCACCACGCCCGCGCGTGCCTTTTTCTGCGCAGATGCCTCCCGTACTTGGCTCTTCGTTTGGCACGCCGTTCGCGTATGTGATTGCGGGAAGGAATCTCACCATGCGACGACGGATCGTCACCATCATCAGTCTCTTCGTTCTGGGAATGCTTGCGCAGCAGGCCCACGCGGGCAAAACACTGCGCGAGATCGCACGCATCAAGGGCCAGGGCGCCTCGGTTGTGCAGGGCCTCGGGCTCGTGGTCGGGCTCGACGGCACGGGCGATTCGGCGTCCGAGCTTGTCATGGCGCGCCCACTGGCCGAGACGCTCAAGAACCTGGGCAACCCGATCCCGGTGGATGAGCTTGGCAAGGGCAAATCGGTCGCCCTGGTCATGGTTAGCTGCCGCATCCCACGGGACGGGGCCAAGACCGACGATGTCTTCGATGTCAGCGTCTCGGCGATCAACTCCGCCAAGAGCTTGGAAGGCGGTCGCCTGCTGATCACCCCGCTGATCGGGCCACGCCGCGAGCGTGTCGTCTACGCGTTCGCCGAGGGTGAGCTGACGATCCCCGACGACAACATGCTCACCGGTGCCCGCGTTGCGCGTGGAGCGCAGATGGTGCGCGACATCAACACGACGCCCAGCATCAGCGGCTCGTTCGACCTGATCATTGATCAGAGCTTCTCGGGGATGGGTGCCGCGGCATCGATCAGCGCCGAGATCAATCAGCAGTACCTGCTGACCGCTTCGAGCATCGACAACTCGGTCGCCCGAGTCGTCGATGGGCGGACCATCCGCGTCACGGTGCCCGTCACCGAGCGTGATCGGCCGGCCGCGTTCTTCGGTGACATCATGCAGACGGACATCTCCAGCGCCCTGCGTAAGCTGCCGGCCCAGGTCCGGTGCGACACAAGCTCGGGGATCATCATCATCACCGGCGATGTGCAGGTCTCCCCCGCGGTCATCACCCACAAGGACCTGACCATCACCACGACCGTCCCCCCGCTCCCGGGCGAGGAGATCACGCAGACCAGCGAGTTCGCGGCCGTCTACGCGGGCGACGACGAGGTGGACACCTCCCGCTTGCAGGACCTGATCACCGCGTTCGACCAGTTGGACATCCCACCGGTCGAGCAGATCAACATCCTCAAGATGCTCCGCGATTCGGGCAAGCTGCACGCGAAGCTCATCATCGACGGGCGCGAGTAAGGAGTAGCACATGGGAACCATCAGCACACGCTACAACCAGAGCTTCGACCTGCTGACACGCGCCAAGGTACAGCCGCTTCCAAACGCGGCGACGGCAGCCAAGGACGGTGAAGCGGTTGACGTGAAAGCCAAGATCGCCGAGGCACGCAAGGCGGCCGAGGGTCTGGTCGCGACGAGCTTCATCAAGCCCATCCTCTCGCAGGTGCGTGAGAGCAACAACGCCCCGCCACCCTTCGGCCCGACGAGCGCTGAGAAGCAGTTCGGCTCGCTGCTGGACAACGAGCTGGCGGACGAGATCGCGCGGGCGTCGCAGTTCCCGATCGTTGATCGTCTGGTCAAGCAGTTCACCCAGCATCTGCCCCAGCAGGAGCCCACCACGAGCGTCGATCTGAACGCGTGAGGAAGAGGTAAACGATCCCATGAGCACACTCACGATGAACAACACGCAGGCGGCACCCAAGGGCGCGATCGACGCGGATCGGCTCGATTCGATGCTGGCGCAGCTCGAGGACGAGCACGGCGTGCTGCTGGGACTAGCGCACGAGCACCGGGAGGCGCTGACGCACGCCGATGTGCAAGCTTTGCAGCGGATTACGATGCGCACCAGCGAGACGCTGATGCGAATCGCCCGCATCGAGCAGGAACGGCAGGCGATGATCGCCAGACGCGGCGAGCCGGTGGACACGCTCGACGAGCTGCTCAAGCGGTTCGGCGAGGACGACCGCTCTCGTCTCAATGAACGCAGGAAGCGTCTCCGTGAGCTGATCGAGCGGGTTCGCGACGAGCAGCGTGCGGTCAAGCTGGCTTCGGAACAACTGGCGCTGCACATGAAGGGGCTGATGAAGCAGGTGAGCGCATCGCTCTCTCACGCGGGGACCTACTCGCGGGGCGGGTCGATCGAGACCGGGCGGACGCAGGTTGTGAGTGGCCTGGACACGGTGAGCTGATCGCAAGGAGCACACGATGAGTCTGACATCGAGCATCAACATCGCGACTTCGGCACTGACCGCATCCCAGCTGGGGCTGCAGGTGACCTCGCAGAACCTGGCAAACGCCGCGAACCCTGCGTATACACGCCAGATCGCGATGCTGCAGGCGATCCGCGGGCGTGTGAGCGATCCCTACCAGATCGGTCAGGGTGTCGCCGTGACCGAGGTGCGTCGCCAGATCGACGAGGCGCTGCAGCGCCGCCTGTGGGCGGGCAACTCAGCGGAACACTCCAGCGCCCAGCAGTACAGCATCCTCTCGCAGATCGAGACAATTCTCAACGAGGGCACCGAGTACGATGTCTCCTCGCAGCTCTCGGGCTTCTTCAACACCTGGACCGAGGCGACCACGCTGCTGGACTCGGCGGCCACGATCCGCAACCAGGGCGAGTCGCTCTCCTCGTTCATCCGCAACATCCGCTCGGACCTCGTGACCCAGCGCCGGCAGATCGAGGACCAGATCGATGCCCAGGTGCTGCGGGCCAACGCGGTGCTCGACGAGATCGCGACGATCAACCAGACCATCACCGAGAGCGAGATCAGCAACACCGAGGCGAGCGGGCTGCGTGACCAGCGTGATGCGCTGGTAACCGAGCTGTCGCAGCTGATCGATGTGAGCGTGCACGAGACCAACTCGGGTGCATATGACATCTACTCGGGATCGACTCCCATCGTTCAGGGAGCCCGCAACCGGGGCGTTGAGATCAACCGAGTCACCGACGAGAACGGCGAGCTGAGCGTCCGCGTGGAGATCATCGCGGACTCGACACCCCTGCCGGTCTCGGGCGGCTCGATCGGCGGACTGCTGGCCTCGCGTGACGGCGCGATCGACGCGACCATCGAGAAGCTCGATACGCTCGCGTCGCAGCTGATCTTTGAGGTCAACCGCCTGCACTCCACGGGCATCAACCAGGACTGGCTCACCAGCACAGGCGCGACGCTGCAGGTTTCGACAACGAATCAGGCGTTGGCACTCAACGATCCCAACAACAGCTCGTTCGCCAATCTCCCTTTCGCGGCCGAGAACGGAGGGTTCGATATCACCATCCGCACACCCGGCGGCGGCGAGGTGACCCAGCGAATCGATATCGATCTCGATGGGCTCAACGGGGACGACACGAGCGCCGAGGACATCCGAGCGCAGATTGATGCGATCAACGGCATCAACGCCAGCTTCGATTCATCCGGGCGGCTGCAGATCACCTCGGACGCGGGCTACTCGTTCGCGTTCAGTGAAGACACTTCGGGGGCGCTGGCGGTGATGGGCGTCAACTCGTTCTTCACGGGTGACAACGCCGCAGACATCGCGGTCCGTGAGGGCGTGGAGGTGATGCTCGGACGCCTGGAAGATGGTCAGTTCGTGGCGAACGGGACGGCCAAGCGCATCGGCTCGCTGGCCGACGAGGCCATGGCGGGGCTCGGCGGGCTGTCGAGCAAGAAGTTCTGGGCGCAGCACGCAACCGATATCGCGACGAGGACCTCGTCGGCGTACAACAAGGCCAACGCCGACACCCTGATCCGCGAATCGCTCGACGCGCAGCGGGCGGGCATCTCGGGCGTGAGCATCGACGAGGAATCGATCAACCTGCTGAGCTATCAGCGGCAGTACCAGGGCGCGGCCCAGGTCATCACCACAGCACAGACCATGTTCGACACGCTGTTGTCGCTGGTGTAACGGAGAGGAGGTCCGCCATGACAAGCTTCCCAACAAGCTATTCACGAGCACCCTCGCTGATCTTCTCACAGGGCTCACTGAACGCGCTGGGTCGCACAAGTTACTCACTGGCACGCCTCAACGAGCAGCTCGCCACCGGGCTGAGCATCCTTCGCCCCAGCGACGACCCGATCCGCAGCGCCACCGTTTCGATCCTCGATTCTCGCCTCGAGAATCGCGATCAGATCCTCAAGAACCTTGAGTTCGCGGGCAACTCGCTGGGTGTCATCGACAACGCGCTGGGCGAAGCCAAGTCGCTCATCGACGAAGCGCTCTCGATCGCCAGCGAGCAGCTCTCCAGCCCCTCCGACGCGGACTCACGCTCGGGGCAGGCGACGATCATCGATTCGCTGGTCAGCTCGCTGTTCAATATCTCCAACACGGAATCCCTCGTTGGCTACATCTTTGGCGGCACCAACCCCACGCGCCCGCCCGTCAGCCAGTTCGGGGGCGGCTACCGGTTCACCGGCGAGCGGGGTGGGCTGACCGCGGCGCTCGGAGCCATCAGCGATGTTCCCATCACGCTTGGCGCGGACAACGCCATCGGGGCGCTGAGCAACCGCATCAAGGGAACGGTCGATCTCGACCCCGATCTCACGCTGAACACTCGCCTGAGCAACCTCAACGGTGCCCGCGATCTGGGTGTCTCGCTGGGTGTCATCGAGTTCAGCTACGGCGGCGGCCCAACGGCCCAGCTAGATCTGAGCGGTGCCGACACTATCGGCGATGTGGCCGATTCCATCGAGGCCGCCCTGCTGCAGTATGAAACGGATAACAGCGTCTCGATCCTTGGACCGGGAGGCGTGAGCATCAGCGGTGGCTCGCTGAGCTTCGATATCGCCGGCGGGAGCAACCTTGAGTTTTTCGATCAGCAGGGCTCGTATATCGGTGCTGACCTGGGTCTCGTACAGGACCCCGCGACACCGTTCACAACGGGCAGCAACCTGGGACTCGACCTGGACGCCAAGCTCAGCTGGACCACCCCGATCACGGCCCTTCAAGGCCTGGGCGGCGCGGGCTTGGATCAGATCGCTGTCACGAACAACGGGCAGACGATCAATGTCGACCTCTCCGGGGCGACAACGCTGGGTGAGATCCGCAGCGCGATCGAGGCCGCCAGCGATGGTTTGCGGGTCAAGATCAGCGAGGACGGCACCTCGATCAATGTCTTTACCGAGACCGCGGGGACCCGGGAACTGGCCCTCTCGATCGGTGAGGTCGCGGGCGGCAATGATACGGCCACCCTGCTGGGGATCCGCTCCTACGCCCTCGATACGCCCCTGAGCGTCTTCAACGACGGGCGGGGGATCGATATCGCCGAGGGCAACGCGGTTGCCACGGAGAACGAGGACTTCAAGATCGTGCTCGGCGACGGGTTCGAGATCACCATCGATCTGACCTCTTCTGACATCGACACCGTTGGGACGCTGATCACAGCGATCAACACTCAAGCGGACGCCCAGCTGACGGCCGCGGGGCGTCCGACGACCGATTTCAGCGTGGCGTTGTCTTCTACGACCAACGGTCTGGAGTTCACGCAGGACGCGGCGATCGGGGCTTCGGGCCCGATCGCGATCTCCCCGCAGCGGTCGGCTGCGGCCGAGCAGCTGGGATTGCTCGATGGCGACCTGGCCCCGGGAGGCAACACGCTGACCTCGAGTGATCGTGCGAGCGTGCGTGTGAACAACCTTTTTACGCATCTGCTGGATCTTTCCAAGGCCCTGCGGGAAGACGACACGCTTGGCATCCAGATTGCGTCAGAGAACCTGAAGGCCTCGCTTGAGGACCTGATCCAGTCGGAAGCGCTGGTCGGGGGCTACGCGAGGCGGGTTGATGAAGAGGTTCTGAGGCAAGAGGACAAGAGCGTGCTCGACCTGGCGATGAGATCACAGCTGCGGGACCTGGACTATGCGCAAGCATCGTCACGGTTCGCGCAACTTCAGCTCCAGATGCAGGCGACCATGAGCGTGATCGCGCAGACGCAGTCACGCTCGTTGCTGGACTTCCTGGGCTGAGCCCGGGCATGGCTCGTCGGGCGAGAGCCCGGTGAGCGGATTGGATCGAGGCTCCCCGCCCCTTCGGCCGGGCGTTGGAGCCAAAGACAGGATGTCGCCCGGCGAGGACGCCGGCGTCGATCTGAACTGGACCGGCCGAAATGATCGGAGCGCACACATGGAAGTGCGGACCACACGCTTTGGGGTGATCGAGATCGCGGAGGACCGCGTGATCACCTTCCCTGACGGGTTGCTCGGATTCGCGGACAGGCAGCGGTACTGCCTGCTGCAGCCGGGCGACGATGCCTGCTTCTTCTGGCTTCAGTGCGTCGATGATGCGGACCTGGCCTTCGTGGTCACGGATCCGACATTCTTCGAGCAGGACTACTCGGTGCCCATCCGCCCTGAGCAGATGACCGAGCTGAGTCTGGAGAAGCTCGAGGACGCGCAGGTCTTTGTGATCGTCAATAAGATCGGCGATCAGCTGACGGGCAACTTCCAGGGCCCGCTGCTGATCAACACGCTGACCAAGGTTGGGCAGCAGATCGTGATGGCAGAGAAACGATGGACGACCCGTCACCCGCTGATGCGAGTGTCCTCGGGCTCGACCCAGACCGCCTCGGCCTGACCGGCTGCCTTATAGAGAAGGACAGGCCACGCGACTCGTTCGTGTGTACGCGCCGTTTCGGCGCTGCGTGGTCAATCTGTCCCTAGTCGGCGGGGCGAACGGGCCCGTTGAACGAAGAACCCAAACCTGCCGCACCCGGTGAGCACACACAGGGCGCGGACGAGAGCAAGGAGTCAACGCATGCTTGTGCTCTCAAGGCAGCGTGATGAAACCATTATGATCGGGGACGAGATCGAGATCTCGGTCGTCGATATCCGAGGCGACAAGGTTCGTCTCGGGATCAACGCCCCCACCCGGATCGCGGTACACCGCAAAGAGGTGTACGACGCGATCAAGCGTGAGAACGCCCAGGCAGCCAGACTGGGTGCGAGCGACCTCGATTCGCTGGCGCAGACGATCAAGCCGGGACCAGCCAGACGCGAGATTCGCGAGCAGGGCGACACCGGTACGGTGCTGGGCGCAACCCGCGTCAAGCCTGGAGTCGGCGCGACAAGCGTCACGAACCACGACAAGGACACGGCCTAACACGCGACCCCGACACCATCGGGGGACTCACCGCAATCACGGAGGATTGCCATGACACGCATCAATACCAACATCCCGAGCGTCATCGCACAGCAGCGACTCAACCGATCCGGTGCCGACCTGCAGCTCCGCCTTGAGCGCCTCTCGACGGGCCTGCGCATCAACCGAGGCAAGGACGACCCCGCGGGGCTCATCATCTCGGAACGCCTGGGAACAGACATTTCGAACATCGAGCAGGCGATCAAAAACGGCGAGCGAGCCAGCGCGGTCATCGCGACTACCGAGGGTGCGCTCACCGAGATCACCGATCTGCTCAACTCGATCAAGGCACTCGCGGTCGAGGCGGCCAACACCGGCGCCCTGTCCGATGAGGAACGCGCGGCCAACCAGCTGCAGATCGATTCGGCGATCCAGTCGATCACCCGGATCAGCAACACGGCGACCTTCGGCGGGCTCAAGCTCCTCGACGGCTCGCTCGACTACATCACCTCGGGCATCTCCAACAGCGAGATCTCCAAGGCCAGGATCACGGCCGCAAGCTTCGTCGGGACGACCAGCATCAATGTCGATGTCGATGTCATCTCCTCGGCTCAGAAAGGCAACCTCTACCTGAGCGGTGATAACAGCGGCGCGGGCGGCACGGACGGCGAGATCCTCTCGCGGACCACCATCCAGATCCGAGGCCGCGAGGGCGTTCGCGAGCTCGTGCTCGAGTCCGGGCAGACATTCGCGTCGGTCGTCTCCTCGATCAACTCGCTCACCGAACTCACCGGCGTCGAAGCAGCGTTGGTCAACGGCAATGCCAACTCGGGCATCGTCTTCCGCTCGGTCGAGTACGGCAGCGACGCGTTCGTGAGCGTTGAGCGTGTCGACAAGCCCGCTACCGGTGATAACTGGACGCTGTACAAGCTCGACGACAACGCCCCCATCCCCGCCAACGGCGTGCCCTGGGGCGACCCGAGCCTGCTGGCCGATGTCACGCGTGATGAGGGTGCCGATGTCTCGGCATTGATTAACGGCATCCTAGCCACAGGGGACGGGATCAGTGTCTCGGTCAACTCGCCATCGCTGGGGCTTGAGCTCCTGCTCAACGAGACCTTTGCGACCGACCCGACATTGACGGCGGCAACCTTTGATATCACCGGTGGTGGATCGCTCTTCCAGCTCGGCCCGGATATCTCCGCGTTGCAGCAGGCCAACATCGGTGTGCAATCCACAGCGTCCGAGAGCCTGGGCGGGACGCTCGTCAACGGCGAGCTGCAGTTCCTGTCGTCCCTGACGGACGGGCAGACGAACTCGCTCGACAATGCCGCGGATCGGCGTGACTTCTCCGCGATTCAGGACATCGTCGACAACGCGATCGACGAAGTCTCGATCCTTCGCGGGCGGATGGGTGCCTTCGAGCGGAACGTGCTCGATACGAACAAGCGGTCGCTGCAGTCCGCGTTCGAGAACCTGACGGCCAGCCGCTCGGTCATCCGAGACGCGGACTTTGCATCAGAAACGAGCGAGCTGACCCGCGCCCAGATCTTGCAGAGTGCGGGCACGAGTGTGCTCTCGCTGGCGAACCAGCAATCGCAGCAGGTGCTGCAGCTGCTCGGCTAAGCCTCGAAGTTTCAACATCTTGCGTTTCCCCAAAGCCCCCGCGATGCGGGGGTTTTTCGTGCGCCCCGCGACCTCGCAGGGGGTTTGTCGCGGCAGGGTCCCGATAACGCGGCGTCGAAAAATCTGTGTCAATTGAGTTGTAGGACTTCATTCACCTCCCGTGCTCGACGATTGGCAATGCGTCCGCCGGTGATCCGGCAGACCAGGCCTCGTGCGACGGAGCAGCGAGGCGGGTGCACGGGACTGATCGCCCGTCGCATCGGTCGGGGACAAATCCCCCCGGCAAATACACGGAGGTTGTCAGCAAATGAGTCGCATCAACACCAATGTTTCATCGTTGACCGCACAGCGCGTGCTTGGTCAGAACAACAGCCAGCTCGGCACTTCGCTCTCGCGTCTGTCCACTGGTCTTCGCATCAACCGTGGTAAGGACGACCCGGCGGGTCTGATCGCCAGCGAGAATCTGCGTGCAGAGAAGAGCGGTATCAACGCTGCTCTCAAGAACGCAGAGCGTGCTGACCAGGTCGTGAACATCGCCGAGGGTGGTCTGCAGGAAGTTTCGAACCTGCTGACCGAACTCCAGGGCCTTCTCACCACATCGGCAAACGACGCAGGCCTGAGCTCATCGGAGAAGGAAGCAAACCAGCTCCAGATCGACTCGATCCTGCAGACCATCGACCGCGTTGCGGGCTCGACCTCGTTCCAGGGCACCAAGCTCCTGAACGGCAACTTTGACTACCAGGTCACCAGCGTCAACGCTGGCGTGAGCGACATCAATGTCCGCGGCGCCAAGTTTGACGGTGCCAGCCAGGCCGTCGAAGCCATCATCACCCAGTCGGCCCAGCAGGGCGGCCTGCTGCTCTCGTTCGGCGGCACCGCGCTGGACCTGAACGGCACCAACGGCAGCTTCACCATCGAGATCGCCGGCTCGCTCGGCAATCGCGAACTCCAGTTCGCTTCGGGCAACACCGTCACCCAGATCGTCGCTGCGATCAACGCGGTGTCGGATGTCACCGGCGTCACCGCTTCGGGTAGCGCCAATACCGTCGCGCTCGAGAGCACCGAGTTCGGCTCCAACGAGTATGTCTCGGTCGAGGTCATCTCGGACGGTGGGCTCAACGCGGGCGGCGGCGGCAACATCGCCAGCTACGCGGCTGACTTCGCCGATACCTCCAGCCTCACCACCGAGGGTGCGTGGAACTCGACCGCGGCGTCCAACGGCATCCGCGATGATGGCCAGGATGTCGGCGGCACCATCAACGGTCTGGCGGCCGTCGGTCGTGGCAAGACCCTCTCGGTCACCTCGGACTTCCTCGACCTCGAGTTCACCGCGAGCACCTCGGCCTCGCAGACCCTTGGCGGTCTCTCGGCCTTCAGCATCACCGGCGGTGGTGCGGACTTCCAGCTCGCTTCGAACATTGATATCGCCGGCAAGACCTCGCTGGGCATCAAGGACATCTCGACCCGCAAGCTCGGCACCACCGGGCTGGGATACCTCGATGACCTCGCCTCGGGCAAGTCGTTCAATGTTGTTGACGGCAACAACCTCGACAACGCTCAGAAGATCGTCGCAGAGGCGATCGAGCAGGTCTCCTCGACCCGTGGTCGTCTGGGTGCCTTCCAGAAGAACACCGTTGGTGCGACCATCCGCTCGCTCGGTGTTGCTTACGAGAACACCACCGCGGCTGAGTCGATCATCCGTGACACAGACTTCGCAACCGAGACCGCGTCGCTGACCCGTAACCAGATCCTGGTGCAGGCCTCGACCAACGTCCTCTCGCTCGCGAACTCGCAGCCCCAGCAGGTCCTTGCCCTCCTCGGGTAATCAGATCCGCTGAACTCTAGAGCTGACACTCCACGCCCCGGGCCTGATCCGCCCGGGGCGTTTGTGTGCGCGCACATCGTATTCTGTCGATTTATAGACTGTGTCCAGCGCCTCACAGCAACGCGTCGATCGACTGAGCGAGCCCATGCAGCGCTCGCGCCGCGCGTTTATCAACTACCTGAGGATCGAGTGCGGGCTGCTGCCCGCGAGCATCGCCGCGTATACCCGCGATCTCGAGCAGCTGATGCTCGACCTGCAGGAGTTGGGGGTGGTTGACACGCGAACGACGCTGCCCGAGCAGCTGATCGGGCATGTCCGAAGGATGTCAAGCGAGCGAGGCTACAACGCCTCCACGGTCTCGCGGCACCTGGCCACGATCAAGGTCTACTTCCGCTGGCTGCTGGCGACGGGGCAGATCGACGACAACCCGGGCGACCACCTCGATCAGCCGACCAAGTGGAAGCGGCTTCCGGGCGTGCTGACACCCTCGCAGGTACGCAAGCTGCTTGAGGCCCCACAGCCGCCCGAAAAGGCGACGAAAGCCCCACCGCTCTGGCTGCGGGACCAGGCGATCCTGGAGCTGATGTACGCCTCGGGGCTTCGAGCGAGCGAGGTCGGGCAGATCGGGCTCATCGACATCATGGAGAAGATCGGCGTGGTGCGGGTTTTGGGCAAGGGCGACAAGCAGCGCCTGGTGCCAATGGGCAGGCCCGCGCAGCGGGCGTTGCAGCAGTACCTTGACGAGTGCCGCCCGATGCTGATCACCGCCGAACGCGCGGCCGAGCGCCGCGACAAGGGCAAGCTGTTCCTGTCACGCACAGGGCACCCGATCGAGCGAGTGCGCGTGTGGCAGATCGTGAAGCACTGGGCCAAAGTCGCGGGCCTGCCCAAGACCTATCCGCACATGCTTCGCCACAGCTTCGCCACGCACCTGCTCGCGGGCGGCGCGGACCTGCGCATCGTGCAGGAACTGCTGGGGCACAGCGACATCACAACAACCCAGATTTACACTCATGTGGATCGCACCTCGCTGCACAGAACGGTGCGGACACTGCACCCACGCGGGTGATGTTGCAAACACCCCTGAAACTTGGTACTGACCGATTGCGAACAAGAGTAGACGCGTTGTCTGAATTCTTGCAAAACACTCGATTAATTGACCGTTTTGGCGTGCTGATGAGGTACAGTCCTTCTCCGACCAACTCTGGTCACTGGGACGCGTTTTTCTATATCAAGATGCGTTAATCGTTTTTTCTCAACTGGAGAGAGCAGTATGTACACCAAGATTGCAGCATGTGCGATCGCGTTTGGAGCATCGGCCGCGCTTGCGGGCGATGTGAATCCGGGCGTGATCTTTGGATCCGGCAACGCGAACGGTTCGTTCACGATCGACAGCAACAGCGGCGTCGAGATCGGGCTCCGCGCCAAGACGCGTTACAACTCGTCGGGCGTAGCGGAGAACACCTTCAACTGGGACGGCGGGAGCACCTACACATTCGACCCGGCCAACGGCAGCCCCGCCGCAAACCGTGCGATGTGGAACTTCGAATGGTCGATCAACACCGATGTCGATGGTGACACCGGCAACAACCTGAGCGACTTCACCTACCAGCTGGCGCTGTTCTCGGTTGATTCCGACGGAACCAACCTGGCGGACGCGTTCGTGTTCGACCCGATTAACACGCTCTACGCGGACCACTCGATCGGCGACAATAGCACGACCGCCGCGACGGACAGCGTTGCCGGCGATCCCATCTCGTACGCTTCGCTGATCGCGGGCAACAATGTTGCGCAGAACTCTTGGAACTACGGGTTCTTCAACGGCCTGGGCTCGGGTGCGTTGGAGGGCATCGATCCGAGCATGGCGGGCACCTACATCATCCGCCTGACGGCGTTCGATGGCACCGGCATCGTGGCGAGCAGCGAGATCACGGTCAATGTCGTCCCGCTTCCCCCGGCCGCGTTCGCGGGGCTTGGTTTGCTGGGCGGACTCGTTGGCGTTCGCGCGATCCGTCGCCGCTGAATCCAGCCCCTTCGGTCCACACTCTTGAGAGCCGTTCCCTTCGGGGGACGGTTTTCTCGTTTGAACGCCGTATCAAGCCCGCATTTGCGGGCAGACCGCCAATGCGTGTATGGTGGTGGTTCAAGGAATATCGCCTGTCATGCCACGACTCGGAGGTGCGCTATCGATACCGACATGCTCATGAAACTGCTCGCTGTGGCCCTCTACGCCATCATCCTGCTCGTCATCGGGTATCTCGCCTCAAAGAAGATGCACGACATTCGCGATTACTTCGCTTCTGGCAAGAACCTGGGCTTCTTCAATGTGGCGTTCTCGGCGCGGGCGACGGGCGAGAGCGCCTGGCTGCTCATCGGGCTTACCGGGATGGGGTACGCGCTGGGGGTCAAGGCGTTCTGGGTCGTGCTGGGTGAGATCATCGGCGTGGGCGGGGCGTGGCTCATCATGTCGCGTCGCTTCAAGCGGCTGAGCGATCGATACGACTCGATTACGGTGCCCGACTACCTCGAATCGCGTTTCCGCGACAGTGGGCACTGGCTGCGGCTCATTGCCGCGGGTGCGCTCGTGATCTTCGTACCGATCTATGCCGGTGCACAGGTCTTTGCGACAGGCGACGCGTTCAACAGCTTCCTCGGCTGGGATCACCTGATCGGCGCGGCCGTCGGCTTCGCGGTGGTCATGCTCTACATCACGCAGGGCGGGTTCACCGCTGTCGTGTGGTCCGATGTGTTCCAGGGATCGCTGATGTTCCTCGGGCTTGTGACACTCCCGGTGGTGATCCTGATGGAAGCCGGCGGCATGACCAACATCACCGAAACGCTGCGCTCGATTGATCCGCACCTGCTGTCTCTGCACGGGCCGGGCGAAGAGAACGCCGCCGGAGTCGTCGTGCCGGGGACTGGAGGCTGGACAACAGCCACCATCGTCTCCATTGTCGGACTCGCCGCCATCGGAATCGGGTTCTGGGGGTCGCCGCAGGTCTTTGTGCGTTTTATCTCGATGAAGAACGAGCAGCAGATCGCACCGGGTGCGGCCACCGCCCTCGTGTGGACCCTGCTGGCTGACTCGGGTGCCGTGCTTGTGGGTGTGTTCGGGCGCGCGGTCTTCAGCAGCGAGCAGCTCGGCGGCGACCATGAGGCCATCCTTCCCACCGCGGCCATGGAACTGCTTCCGGCGTTTTTCTCGGGCATCTTCATCGCGATGGTGCTCAGCGCCATCATGTCCACGATCGACTCGCTGCTGGTTGTCGCGGCGTCTGCGGGCGTGCGTGACTACTGGCAGAAGACCCGCCACCCGGGCATGAGCGACGAGAAGCTCGTATCGCTCTCACGCAAGGTGACCATCGCGCTCTCGCTCGTGGCGTTCGCGATCGGGATGGGACTGCTGCTGCGTGACCGAGAGAAGCCGCTGTTCTGGATCATCATCTTTGGTTGGTCGGGCATCGCGGCGACCTTCTGCCCCACGATGATCCTGTCGCTGTTCTGGAGCAAGCTGACCTCGACGGGCGCGAAATGCTCGATGATCGCTGGGTTCATGTGTGTGCCATTGTTCAGCTTCGCCGTGCCCCCGCTGCTGCGGAGCTTCGACCCGCCGGCACCAGCGCCCGAGGACATCGCTTCGGGGCTCGCGACACAGACCTCAACATTGTTCAGCGACATCGCGGGCTATCTCGTGTCGCTGGATGTGCTGCTGCCGAGCTTCCTGATCGGGTTCGCGGTCGCGGTGGTTGTGTCGCTGTTCGATAGAAAGGGACAAGCGCAGCTCGAAGGTGTGCAGGACGACCTGCGATATGCCAAGACCGGTCAGGAGTGAACCGAAGCGAGCCGCCGTTCCACGCCTCGAACGAACACCCCTACCGCCTCAGGGAAGTGCGGGAAGAAGAGCGAGGGCTCGAGCAGTTCCAGCTCGGAGAGCATGAGTGAACCGTCGTCGCCGGGGAAGACATCGACGCGGGCGTAGAGGTGGTCTTTGTTGGCGGCTTCGAGCACGCGTGCCGCGATGGTGCGCATCTCATCGCTGATCGACTCGCGGAGATAGACCTCCTCGTCCTGATCGTCGAAACGCGGTCGCTTCTCGATCGCGTGGGTCAGCGTGCCGTCGATGACAATCAGGGCCGTCTCGCCGACCGTATCGACGCTCTCGATGTACGGCTGGATCATCATATCGCGCTGGGCGACCATCTCGTTGAAGAACGACTGGGCCGCCGACAGCTCGCCCCGGCACAGGTCGAACGAGCGGGTGCCAAACGAGCCGGCGGAGACCGTCGGCTTGATCACGATCTTGGCCCACTGGCGATCGGTGCACAGCGCCCCGACATCGACCTGCTGGCCGCGATCGAAGAACGCGCTGGGCGTGATGGGCACACCCGCCGCTTCGAGCTCGCGCAGATAGCCCTTGTGCAGGTTCCAATCGAGTGTCGCCAGTGGGTTGATAAGCGTGGTCAGGGCATCCACCCGACGCAGCCAGTCGCGGAAAGCGTCAAGGTGTTGGGCGTAGTTCCAGGTCGCCCGGATGATGGCCGCGTCGTAGCTGGCCCAATCGACCGACTCGTCGTCCCACGCGGCCACGCTCGCGTCGTGCCCCGCGTCGATCAGCCTCTGAACCAGCGGCTGCTCGTCGATATCGGGCTCGGGCAGGTTGGTGCAACTGACATACGCGATCTTCATCGATGGGCCTCCTGATGCCCAGCGTAGCCGTCCCGCCTGCCCGGGTCTTGAACGCCCGCCGGGTTTGAGAAACGCGGGTTGGCACGCTATACTTTCAGTGATTCTTGAAAGTACGCCCAGCGACCGAGGCCCGCATGAGCACGATCTATCAGCCATTGCCCGAGTTCCCCGCCCACAGCGCCCAGGACCCCGGGTTGCTCCGCGCCGTCTCTGAGGGCCAGGCCCGCCTGACGCCCGAGCAGGGGCTCGAACTGCTGACCAACGCGCCGCTGCACACCCTGGGGCGCTACGCCGACGCCCGCTGCCGCACAATACACGGCGACCATGTCCGCACCTTCATCATTGACCGGAACATCAACTACACCAACATCTGCACCGCCAAGTGCATCTTCTGCGCCTTCAAACGCAAGGGCGACGAGCACGACGCGTACACGCTGGAGCACGAGCAGCTCTATCAAAAGGTGCAGGAGCTCAGCGACATCGGCGGTACGCAGATCCTGATGCAGGGCGGCATGAACCCGAACCTGCCGCTTGATTGGTACCTGGAGCTGCTCAACGGCATCCGCGAGCGCTTCCCGCATGTGAAGATCCATGCGTTCTCGCCGCCCGAACTGATCGAGTTTGTGCACTTCTTCAACCCGCCCGGTAAGACCCTCGTCGAGAAGGTCCAGTGGGTGCTGATCCGCCTGAAGGAAGCCGGTATGGGCTCGCTGCCCGGCGGCGGCGGCGAGATCTTCGCGCCCGCGGTGCGGACCAAGATCGGGCTGGGCAAGTGCGACATGGACGCGTGGCTGCAGGTGATGTACGCGGCCCACTCGCTGGGCATGTTCACCAGCGCCTCCATGATGTATGGGCACATCGAGGGCTACGCCGACCGGATTCACCACATGCGCTCCGTACGCTACTGGCAGGACAAGGCGATCAGCGACTTCGGCACCGGGCAGGTGCCCACGCAGGTCGCCAGCGACCCGACGGTCAAGCACCCGGAGACCGGCGGGCACTACCTCGGCTTCATCTCCTGGCCCTTCCAGCCCGACAACACTTCGCTGGGGCGCGTGCCGCAGTGGCCCACCGCCGACGATTTCAACCCTGAAACCGGTGAGACTTTGCCGTTCCCCGGCGATGTCGTCGCCAAGCTCGACGGCAGCGGCACCAAAGACATGGACAATCGCTTCGGTCGTCGCCTGCGTTTGGCAGGCTCGACGGAGTACCTGCGCACCCAGGCGGTCAGCCGCCTGATGATGGACAACATCTACTCGATCGGTTCGTCGTGGGTGACGATGGGCCCACACATCGGGCAGGTCGCGTTGCGATATGGCGCCAACGACATGGGCTCGGTGATGATGGAGGAAAATGTCGTCTCGTCTGCGGGCACGACCTACTGCCTCGACGAGGCGGTGCTGTGCCGACTCATCCGCAACGCGGGCTTCATCCCGGCCCAGCGCGACACGGTGTACGATGTCATCAAGACCCACACCGGTCCCAACTCGCCCGACCTGCGGGTAACCGACTGGTCGCAGCACCGCACCAAGCGACTGCACATCGAAAGTGATTCGGAGAAGGCTTCGACGGTTTCGGTGACCATCGGCGCATCTGACACTGCTGACTCATGACACGCCATGCGCGGCTCGCACGCTGGGCATGTCATTCCAGATACCACGGATCGCGTTTAAATCGGTCTGGTTGCTCGATCCGGCGGGGTTGATGAGCACAAGGATGTTGTCATCTCCGATCGACTCAATGTGATCGATCAGCGATTTTGTCTCAACCGTCGTTGAAGTGATTGATCGACCAGAAGCAGCCCCGAGCGATTCCTTCGCTCGCTCTAAATTCCATGGATCGCTGCACATCAGTATCCGATCGCGTCCATCCGGTGTCGGTGCCCGCAGTGTTTCATTTGATTCCTGATCCACCAGAAGGTGCCAGTGCGGGATCAGAAAATACCGTGCCCAGAGCTTCTGAGTAGCTGACACTCGCTCTTGGTCATTCGTGGCGGATCGCATCAACTGTGTTCGATGATCGAACTCCCCCTGGCCAGCGGGGACGACGACCAAGGGGATGTCACCTCTTGCTTGCTCAAACATCCCGATTAGATTCGTGATGGGCGCGTAATATCCCCCGCCGACACCCTCATCGACGATGATCCCATACACTCCACTCTGGTATAACCGCGCCGCGTAACCGATGAAAGGGATCATGGGGTTTGAGAGCACCGAGTGCGCCTCTGTTCCCTCGTATGCGGTGCCTTGAAGTGATGAAAACTGGACAGCTCGATCACTGCTTGTAAAGACAGCGATCATCCCTTGCCCTTCGATGTTTGCGATGAATGGGGTGGGGTTTGGCATACTCCCTCGGGCGACCATATGAACCTGCTCCAGTTGAAAGAACAAATTCCACAGCTCGGGCATCGCCTTCTGATTGCCACTTTTCATCATCGAAACCAGCTCGTCTCTCCGGATCTGATGTTCGCGTGTCGGGGTGCTGCCCTGGTCGCTTTGTATCGAAGACTTCTTTCGAAAGAATCCCATAACTAATTCCTCTCGTACTTTTACACTCGGTATTGCCATGGTATCCATGATACTCTTATCACTCGCACCTAAACTCGCACGTGTCCATGCGCCTCGTCCAAATCGTCGTCCCCCAAGCCGACCATGAGGCGCTCATGGGTCTGCTCGAAGAAGCAAGCCCGCCATCGCGCTGGTTCACCGACCTCAACGACGATCAGGTGATGACCTCGGTCCTGCTCCGCATGGAGCTCGTCGAGCCAATCAGCGATGCGGTGCAGGATAAGTTCGGCGATTGCGACGGTTTCCGCATGCTCCTGCTGCCGGTCGAGGCGACGCACCCGCCGCTGCCCGAGCCGGAGAAAGAAGACGACCCGGAACTGCAGGAAGACAAGAAGTGGTCGCCCCGCTTCGGGCGGGTCTCGCGTGAGGAACTGATCGAGGACATCGAGGGGTCGTCCAAGACGACGCCTGTGTTCATGATCATGGTTGGCATCGCGGCCATCGTGTCCAGCGTCGGGCTGATCAAGGACTCGCCGGCCATCATCATCGGCGCGATGGTCATCGCCCCGCTGCTCGGCCCCAACATGGCGCTGGCGCTCGGAACGACGCTTGGTGATTTCAAGATGGTCCGCCGGGCGATCCGATCCAACCTCGTTGGGCTGGGCATTGCGTTGGCATGCTCGGCCGCCTTTGGCTACTTCGTGCAGATGGACAATATGGGAGACGAGCTCACCGCCCGCACCGTGGTCGATCTGGGCGATATCCTCGTGGCGCTGGCATCGGGTGCCGCCGGAGCTATCGCGTTCACTTCCGGTGCGCCCGCGACGGTGGTCGGAGTGATGGTTGCGGTGGCGCTTTTACCCCCCACCGCGGCGTCGGGTATGCTCGCGGGGGCCGGCGGATGGCTCAAGGCCGGCGAGGCGGCCACGCTGGCGACCACCAATATCGTGTGCATCAACCTCAGCGCCACCAGCGTGTTCTTCATTCAGGGCGTGCGCCCAAGCAGCAGCGCCTGGATCGAGAAGGACAAGGCCAGGAAGGCGAGCATCAAGGCTCTGGCGATGTGGGCCGGGGCCTTGCTGGCTCTGGCGGCTCTAATTGTGTTCGCCTGGAACGACTAGCCAGCTGCAAGCGTTGATCACCGAAACCCAATTCAGTGGTATATGCAATCACCACGCGATCGAAACACAACACTCGTCCGAACCGAGCTCCTCCCGGGGCTCATCGCACATGCCTGCCCATCCACGGGCGGCGTATGGATCGATGTGGTGCTGTACTGGGACTGGTTCCGAACGCAGCCGGGTTTTCCCAAGCCGAGTGCCTCGTTTGAGTCACCCGAGCCAATCACGATCGATGATGACAACGACACGCCGATGTTCTCGCCCCGCTCGGGACGCCTGATGCGGAAGTGCCGCGTGGGCTCGGGGCTCGGATTCCGTGTGGACTTCGACCCGACCAGTGGCTTCTGGCTCGACAAGGGCGAGTATGAATCGCTCAGATCGCACAACCTGCACGACGAGCTGCACCTGATCTGCTCGCCCGAGTATCAGCTGGCGTTGGTTCGGATGCAGACCACAAACGCTGAACAGTCCCGGTTCGAGCGGGCATTGGGGACCGAACCCTGCGAACGGATCCGCAGCTTCGCGGCCTGGTTCACCGAACTGCGTGATCAGCCCGTTGCGATGGCGTACCTGATGGCATGCATCGAGGACGAACGCGAGCTTGATGCCTAGTCCTCGTCGCGGAAGAGGATCTTCATCGGGATCTCGATGAACGAGTTCGGGTCGTTTGGGTCCAGCTGCTCAAGCGGCTTGCCCTCGGCCCGCCACTTGTAGATCGCGCTGATCAGCGGCTCATCGACCGGCTTGCTGCCCGTGTCGTAGATGATCCGTTTTTCCTCATCGCGCAGGAAATCCGCGAAGATCACCCTGCCCTCGGCGTTGAAGCGGATCCGCACGATCGGGTTGCGCGGCAGTTGCGTGAATCGCACGGCCGCGGGGTAACGGGGCTCGACGGGCTTGATCTCGAGGCCTGCCGATGAGAGCGGACGGTTGAGATCGCTGGCCTTCTTCGCATCGGCCCGCTTGATCATCGAGGCGACCGACTCGCGATCGTCCTCTTCGCCGGGCTTGCCCTGCTTGCTTGATGTGGTCGGCTGGGGTGCCTGCTCTGCTGGCTGTTCGGCTTGCTCGGGCTGTTTGGTGGAGCGTGCGACGAGTTCGGGGAGTTCTTCTTGCTGATCGGGCTTGGATTCTGGTTGCTCCGCTGGCTGTTCTTCGGGCGCGTGCACTTCCTCGGGCTGCGGCTGGGGATCAATCTTGGGCGTGTCGATCGCTTCGACCTGCGGCTGCTCGGACTGTTCACTGATCGGCTCGAGCGGGGTCGATTGCTCCGGTGGCGTCTGCGCCTCGGATTGTGCTTCGGGTTGCTGGTCCGGATCGGGTTCGGGCTGCTGCTCGCTGACAAGGGGATCGGGCGGCGTCTCGAACCGCATCGGCTCGACGGGCACGCTCGGCTGGGCCTGCTCTTCTGGCTGGGTCTGCGGTTGGGGTTGGGGCAATGACTCGGTCTGCTCGCCATTTGTGATGGTCAGCTCGGCCTGATCGACACTCGACTCGGGGGCCTCGCCCTCGATGGGGTTCTCCTGCACCCCAAGCCAGGTGATCGAGGCCTGCTTGGATTCCTCACGGCCGAGCCGGATCGGCGGGTCTTCCTGCGGCGGAGGCGGCGCAAAGTCCGGCAGACGAGGCGGTGTTGTCGATTCGAGCACCCGGTTGGGGTGTGCTCCGAAATACACACCAGCGCTGGTCGCGGTGAGCAGGTGCACGATGACGCTGAGCGCTAGACACCCCGCAAGCACGGGCCAGTGCGTGCTGCCCTTCGCGGCGAGCTTGGTTGGACGCTCAGGGGTCGCCATATCTTCTTCTACGGTTGATCGGTGGGTGCGGGTTCAGATTCCGCTGGTTTCGCGTCCTCGGAGCGACGCCCGATGATCGAAAAATCGCCCAGACCGGCCCCAACCAGGGTATCGGCGAGTTCGATCATGGTCCCCGCATCGGATCGCACATCCACCGCGAGCAGCAGCGGAGCGCTGGGCTGCTGCGTCCGCAGGGCCTGAACCTGCTCGACAATGGCATCGATCTCGATAGGCTCGGCGTTGAGGTGCATCGAGCCATCCTCGGCGATCGCGATGGTGATCGGCGTCACCCGCTCGGCGTTCTGACCCGAGGTCAGTTCGGGCAGCTTCACATCCAGCACATCAGCGCGGATCATCAGCACGATCGAGAACACAAAGAAGGTGAGCAGCAGGAACACCACATCGATCATGGGCGTGAGCTCGACGCGTGCGTCGTCGCCCAAGCGTCGGACTCTTCGTGTAAGCCGTGGCGAACCCATCGCTCAGCCCTCCGCCTTTCGGACATAGCTGCGCCCGCCCCAGCTGGTGGGTGTGCCCGTCGCAAGGTCCCGGGCGGCCGACCAGAAGATGCGTCCCGTCAGCAGGGCTCCAACGAGCGACATGGGCAGGTCGATGAGCGGCGCGTGGCTCATGCGATACACCATCGACAGCCCCGCCACCCACGCGAGTAGCGCGACGCAGCCCACCGCCAGCATGATCGGATGCAAGGCCGGCACGAGCGAGAGCACCACGAGCGCGAGGGCGCAGAGCGGGAAGAGCGTCGTGACGACCGGGGTCCGCAGCGCGTATCGGCGCAGGCGCTTGATCTCGCGGTTGGCCGATTCGGTGTAGATCCGCTTCCAGCCGCGCGTGTACTCGCTCCAGCTGTCGTACATGCGGCAGCGGAGCATGGTGTCGGCGAGCAGCAGCCCGCCCCGGTGCTTCTGGAACATAATGCGCCGGGCAAAGGCGATATCCTCGAGGATGGCATCCTTGACGGACTCGTGCCCGCCGATGGCCTTGTAGACGCCCGCGTCAAACATCATGAACTGTCCGTTGGCGAACGCTCGCTGGCGTTCGTCGCTGCGGTTGACCCGCAGCAGCGGGTATTGGCGTGCCAGCTCGAAGGCGGTCACGGGCTGGACGAACCGCTCGTACCAGGCGACCGAGCTGAGTGTCGAGAGCAGGCTGAGGAAATCGAGTTCGCGATCGCGCATCAGCGCGATGCAGGCCCGCACGCAGGCCGGGTCCATCTCGGTGTCGGCGTCGGTGAAGATCAGCACTTCTGCGCTGCGGGCGTGCTCGCTGCGTGTAAACCCAGAATGCGCGGCGTGGACCTTTCCCGCCCACTCCTCGGGGCACTGAGTGATCTCAATGATCTCGAATCGGTCGTCGTCGCCGATGGCCTTGCGGGCGACGCCGAGCGTGTCGTCGGTGCAGCGATCCAACGCCAGCACGACCCGGAGACGGTCGTAGTCCTGCTCTTTGAGCGAGGCGATCAGCGTCGCGATATTCCCGGCCTCGTTGTGGCATGGGACGATCACGCAGACCCGCTGGGTCGGGGGTGTCTGCTCAGCGAGCACCACCCCATCTCGGGCCGTGGGAAGCAGGGCATGGGTCCGCCAGACCTGGATCGCGACGGCAGACCAATACACGATGCACAGCACAGCGATGAGCATGAGTGCCAAGATGATCGCATCAAACAGCATCGCGAGATCTTAGGAGTGAAATGACAGATGCATCACGCTGGCGAAGATGATGAATCGCATGCCCGGCTCTTGAGCCGGGCATGCGGGTATCTGATGTAAACCGAGCGAAACAACTCGATATTCACCGATGCATTGGTCCGGTATCAGGGACACCCCGCGTTGTAGGCGGTGAGGAAGAAACTGACATCGAAGAAGTTGACCTCCCCATCGCCATTGAGGTCCGCGGGGCAACGCAAGTCGAACGAGACCAGATACCCGGCCGAGTTGCCGGGGTCATCGCAGTTGAGCACCGACTGATCCCCAACACTCAATCGCACGGTATACGCGCACGGTTCAAGCCCGCTGGTATCCCAGTTGGCGAGCACATCGCTGGTGACATTGGTATTGCCCGAGGCGATGGTGGTCCAGCCGTGGCTTGAGCCGCCGGTGTACTGCACCGACCAGCTGCTGAGGTTCGTATCCGAAGCCGTGCCCTTGATCTCGATGATCTCACCCGGCGAGCGATACTCACAGGATACAGGGGTATCGATATTCGCGATCGGGGAGGTGTTGTCCACGGTGCAGGTGAAGTTGACGGTCTTGGAGTCGCCGCAGCCGTTGACCGTTGAGACCCTGATCTCGTAGTTCCCGTCGGGAATGCTGGTGGTATCCCAGTCTGCGAGGGTGGTGTTGGTGCGACCGCCGCTGTACACTGGATTCGCGGGGTCGACGGGCACAAATGCCCCGCCCGAGGTCGGACGGAAATCGACGCTGTAGCTGATCGGGCCGCAACCGGAATCGCTGATGGACCCGAAGATGCAGGCGTTGCGCCCAACGATCGAGACCTCCGAGCCGTCGATGCCTGCACCCAGACGCGCCACGACAGTGTCGAAATCGCTTCCGAGATAGATCACCGACTCATCGCTCGCGGAGATGCCGCCCGCGTTGCTGCCCGTCAGCCGCAGCAGGTACTGTCCCTCGGGAAGCCCGCTGGTGTTCCAGTTGCCGAGCGAACCATTGATCACGGGCGTGGAGCCGGTGGCGATGGTGGTGTAGGTGGGGTTGCCCAAGCGGCGATACTCGAGGGTATAGCCGCCCAGAACTGTGCCCGCGGCGGGGTTGACCGTCCCGATGATGGTGTTGGGCCCGGCGCAGAGGCACCCACCGTCATCGGGATCAATGAGACTCACCGTTGGGGGCGGGCCTCCGATGACGGTCGATTGATTGAGGAAGATCGAGATTGTGTTGCTGATCAGGTTCGGTGATGCGGCATCAAGATCGCCGTCGCCGTCGAGGTCCACGACCGCCGCTCTCTTTGGGCTGCTCTGGGTGACATAGGTACTATCGAGTGTAAGCCCACCCGAGCCGTTGTTGAGCAGGACCGAGAGCCGATCGGCGGTCTCGCTGACGACAATCAGATCGGGATCACCATCGAGCGAACTTGGGCCACCATCAATATCAGCTACCGTGATCGCGATCGGCCCCGAGGGGACCGCGACATTGACACTCCCGGAAAAGTTCGGGAAGGTATCACCAGTCTGCACCCTGTTGCTCAATCGAACAGAAACGGTACTGCTGCTGCGATTGGCCGTGACGAGATCGATATCGCCGTCGCGATCGATATCAACGAGCTGCACATCCTGCGGGTTGCTGCCGACCGGGATGAACAATCCAAAGTCACCGGAGAAATAGGACCCGGGGCTGCTGGCGATATTGTACATCACGGTGCAGCTGGCGCTTCCGCTGTTGGCCGTCACGATATCGGGAAGCCCGTTCGCGTTGAGATCACGAAGCGCTATCGACGACGGGCTCTGCCCGCCGGTACCGCCTCCGTTGTTGGTTGAATAGGTACCGATGATCGTCCAACTCGTCCCACTGCCGTTTCCCGCGACAACACTCACCGTGCTCGCCGCTCCGTTGGCGCTAACGATGTCTGGGCGTCCATCCGCGTTGACATCCGCAACGGCGATATCCTCCGGGCCGGTACCAACACCGAAGAAGACCTCGGGGAGAAACGCCCCCCCGGTGCTGCCTCGCAGCACCGACACATCGTTTGTCCCGGCATTGGCGGTGATGAGATCGAGATCACCATCGAGGTTCACATCCGCGGCCCGGATCGCGGCCGGGTCCTCACCCACGCCGTAGAAGACCGGGGATTGGAAGGTGCCGTCACCGTTGTTGAGCAGCACCGCGACGCGACCGAGATTGGCTGGCGAAGAGGTCTGGAAACAGACTGCGATATCGATATCCCCGTCGCCATCGAAGTCGCCCGATGCCGAATCCGTCGGGCGATTCTCACCCAGGGGGATGTCCGTCCGGGGACCAAAGCCCGCGAACTGGGCCATCGCCGATCCAGTACAGAGACACATACCCGCCAGCAGCGACCAATGTCGCGCCGTGTACCGCTTGAAAGTCATAATTGATCCCTTCTCTTGTCGTTCACTGTGCTCACCATTGCGAGCAACTGGACTCGATATTATCGGATCCGCACACAAGTCACCTACGCCATTTCAGACTAAATGGACATACCCCCATACAGGGGATGGGGGTCGAGCCCGAGCCCCGCACCCTACCATCTCGCAATGAATGAGCGTGAACCAGACCATTTCCGTGTTCAAGGTCCACGCACTCCGCGTGACACGCGGGCGAGCATGCCGATGTTTGAGTTCAGCATTGAACGGTCACGCGAACTCGATCGCCTGTGCGTGGAACGCTATGGGATCCCGTCCATCGTGATCATGGAGAACGCCGCCATCGGGCTGGCGGCCCATGCTCGGGCGATGCTCAGTTCGGGCGCTGAGCCCAGCGTGCTGATCCTGGCTGGGCCGGGCAACAACGGTGGCGACGGGTTCGCTCTTGCGCGGCACCTGCACAACGAGACAATCCCGGTTCGGGTGGTCAAGACCCAATCGGCGAGTGCTTATTCGGGGGATGCTGCGATCAATCTGAGCATTATCCAGCAGATGCGGATCCGGATCGACGATGCGGAAGCATTCCTCGATTCGGGAGGCGATCGATCGGCCGTCCTGATCGTCGATGCATTGTTCGGGACAGGGCTGAGCCGGGCAATCGAGGGGCTCGCCGGCGATCTCATTGATTACACCAACCAAGCACGCCAACAGCGGGGTGCCCGCGTGCTTGGTGTGGACTGCCCGAGCGGGCTTGATGTGCAGCGTGGCGAGCCGCTCGGTGATCATGTGGTGTATGCGGATCGGACGGTCACCTTCGCAGGGTATAAGCCCGGCATGGCCCGGGTGGAGGCATTGGAGTACCTCGGCGAGGTGCATGTGGTTCCGATCGGGGCACCGATTGAGTTGCTGGAAGAACTTGGCAGATCGATCGAAGCCAGATTCCGAGAATGAACGCCGATGGCATCGATGATGATGGCTAATCGTGGCTTGTCTGACATTGATTCTTCCGTTCGGCCCGATCGGGATCTCCGATCCTGAATCGTTCGAGCAAGCAGCTTTGCACCAGAGCGAAAGTTCAGCGGGAGAGCGGACCTCGTCCGAAGACTGATCGCAGTGGTTTTATTGTGATGAATCCGTCTTGATCAAGCCCGGCAAACTCAAAGCCCTGCTGCAAACCCACGATGCGTAGTCGATCGAATCTCCCCTCAAGCATCGGTGCGGACAGAATCTGATACCTTCCGGGTTCAAGGATCGCGGCACAGTTGATCTCGAGTTCTCCGCTCAGCTCAATGGAAAAATCGGACGCGATGCAGGGTGGCGCTTGGCTGGCCGGTGTCACGGTGATCTTTGAATCTTCGGTGAGTGTCAGCGTCGAGCTCGCATGGATCCACCCATAGATCTGCAAACTGATCGTGCCGCTGTTCTCAAGCTGACGGGTCTCGATTCCACCAAAGAGCGCCGAGATCACACCCGAGTTCTGGACATCCTCTAACTCGATGTCCGTGAGAGAAGTACGCACGAGATGCTCATTCTCCAGTAAGCACCTGAATCGGAGCAGCCCGCTGATGTTGTCCGACTCGATAATGCCGCGGTTGATGACCCTGCGTCCGAGGTAGTTACCCACACCGAAATCGATCGCGCCAGTGACCCGTGCATCGGGTCCGAGCGTGAGTGGGTTGCCGAACATGATGCCGACCTTTGTTCGGAATCCAGAGCGAGATTGGGATCGGATCGTTTCGTTGGTGTAGAGATCGCCGCCGTCGGTTTCAAGGTGCTGGAAGCGGATGTAGGCACCCGGGGCCAGCACGATATCGCCGTCTGGCACATCCACATTCTGAATGCTCAGGATGGTCTCGCCTGACGCCCCCCCACCGTTGGGGTTGCGGGTGTCCACAATCCAATCACCACCCGTGATCGAGACTTGGCTGAGTCTTCCCTCATCGCCCTGGTGCAGCAGCCAGCCCATTGGGCGTTCAATCGATCCATTGCGGATGATCGGGACCGAGAGGATATAGACATCATCGGGATCTTTGAGGATGATCGGACCGGCGAATGACTGTTGGGTGAGTGTTCCACCCTCGAGATCGAGCGGGCCTGTGATAGCGATTGTCGCATCCGGGTCTCGTTCGAACTGACCGAGGTGACTCAATGCTGCCGAACCAATCTCGGCGTGGGCCCCGTTGATCAGTCTGACTACGCCCTCGTTGAACCAGAAGCTCTGCGCCAACTCGAACTCGTTGATGTACCTCGAGTTCACGACATAGCGGGCATTGGGCCCATCGGCTTCGATCACTCCGCGATTCGTGAAGGTGCGCAGGCTGCCGCTATTGGTGACGTAGTGGCTCAGTTCACCGCTCTCGCTGGCTCGCAGTACTCCATCATTGCTCTCAGGGGCAGTCAGCCTGCCGTCCGTGACGGCGATCAAGCCCAGGTTGGTCACCCGCTGCACATCCGAATCGCCGCCCAAAGAGGTGATCACGCCATGGTTGATGAAGGAGCCACCGAGCCCGGGGCCGAAGAATGGCTCGGTAAATCGCTGGATTCGGAACCCGTACCCGCTAATCTCGACGCCTTGTTCGATCTCGAGATTCGTTAGCGGGGTATTGAGTGTTCCGGTTTCTCCAGGAGCACGCCCGAGGCGAATATCATACGAAACAGGTGTGTTGACACCGACGGTCGCCCCGGCGGTCGACAGTGTGCCACCCACAACGCTTGAGCCGTACATGCAGAGCGCGTCGGTACCGCCGACGAATAGCTCGTCGGCGATGATGTCGAAGCCCTGAAGCTTGGCGTATGACTGGTCTGTCACGGAAGGGTGGATCTTGACATCTACACCCGGGGCGACCACCATCGGGACATGTCCGCCCGAGCCAATCAGTCCGGCTTGCCCGAGTTCCAGCGTGCCAGCGGAGATGACCATCGATTCATGCACAAAAAGAGAACCTGCGTTGAACTGGTTCTCGAGAGAGAGCGTCGCGTCAGGTGAAACGATGCTCAGGGTCTGGATATGAACCGGGTCAGCCGATCTGGCGGGATCAAACCGCACAGTGTAGGGGATGCCCACTGCATCGATCATCGCATCGAAACTGAGGTTCGTCTGATTCTGCGGGACACCCATCGACCAGTTGGACGACTCAAGATACGAGCCGTCGCTCGCACCCAGCCACGATGTTGAGACACGATCGCCGGCACCCGACAGGGCGGTAAAGACCGCGAGGCACGCGAGTGAGAAACCGGGTTTGTCTGCTTGCTTCATTATCATCGCTGTCTGAACCATACACCGAGAGCATAACCTGATCTCGCGTGATCATCGCCCTCAACACAGCGGCTTTGGAGAAATGTGCCTTCAGGCCCCCGAGAGCCCTTGTTGGCATGCGTCAGCGCCGGCAGTGTTGGACCGAGAACACGCGCTACAATTGAACGACACTGACCATGAGAACCCTACCATGCTCGTCGAGATGCACCTTGCCCGAATCCTCATCCGTGAGCACGCCAGCGCTCAGATCATCGAGCTGCGCGAGCTTCACCCGCTCCACGGCGAGGGACGGTCATTCCCGATCGTGATCGGGACGCCTGAAGCCGTGGCAATCGATCGGCGACTGTCTGGCTTCGAGGTGGGGCGACCGATGACCCACGACCTGCTGGCCCAGACGATCGACGCATTGGGTGCCACGCTCGAGTCCATCGCGATCACAGAGATCATCGATGGGACTTTCTATGCCGCACTGGTGCTCAGCGACCGCGACGGAAAGCGGGTTGAGATCGATGCCCGCCCCAGCGACGCGATCGCGTTGGGCATCGCGGGCGATGTGCCCATCTTTGTGAGCGACCAGGTGATCGAAGACGCGATCATGCCGCCGCTCGATGGGTTCGAGTGAGATGATGGCGCCACATCCGATGAGCAGCGAATCGTTCAACACGGGAGTCACCACCCCCTTGTACCTCACGCACGAGGTCGCGGGAATCGGTGGCGAGATCAAGCAGCGGCCGGAGGACTTCCTCGTCGAGGAGATCCCGCTGTATACCCCATCGGGGGAGGGCGAGCATATCTACATGCTCGTAGAGAAGCAGGGACTGTCGACGCTGCAACTGCGGGACGCGATTGCGCATCACTTCAAAGTGCACCGCAAAGCGATCGGCCACGCGGGTCTCAAGGACAAGCACGCGGTGACCCGCCAGGTCATATCGGTGCACGCGCCGGGCAAGGTGCCCGAGGACTTCCCAAGCTTCCAGCACGATCGGGCGCGGGTGCTGTGGGTCGACCTGCACCACAACAAGCTCCAGCGCGGGCATCTCTCGGGCAACCGGTTCTCGATCAAGGTGCGAGGCGTCGATCCGATGAGCGTGCGGAATGCGAAACGATCGCTGGACATGCTTACACGCGTTGGTGTGCCCAACCGTTTCGGTGTCCAACGGTTCGGATACCTGATGAACAACCACCTCGTTGGTCGTGCGTTGATCATGGGTGACTTCGGGCAAGCGTTGGAGTTGATCCTTGCCCCCCACCCCAATGCGCCCAAGGGCAGCATTGACGCCCGAGAGGCGTACGCTCGGGGTGACTATCAGAGCGCGGCCGAGTTGATGCCAAAGGTCTTCAAGGTCGAGCGGTACGCCCTGCTGGCGTTGGCCCGAGGTGAACCCCCCGAGCGGGCAATCAGGGCAATCGACCCGACCGCGGCGGGGTTCTTTGTATCTTCGTTCCAGTCGGCGGTGTTCAACTGGGTGCTCAACGAGCGGGTCCGATCGGGGACACTTGATCGCCTGCTCGGGGGGGATCTGGCGTTTGTGCTCAAGAGCCGGTCGACCTTCTTAGTCAGCGCCGAGGAGGCCAGCGAGGCCCCTGAGGACCTTGTATCACGGATGGAACGCTTCGAAATCAGCCCCTCGGGGCCCATGTGGGGGACGACGATGCCCCGCGCGGGCGGCGATGTTGGGCAACTGGAGCTCGATGCCCTTGCCCAAGCCGGTGTGGGAACGAAAGATATGGAGTTGTGCGAGCAGCGGAGTGACTACCCCATGATCGGGGGTGATCGTCGCCCGCTGCGGATCCCCGTCATCGACCCCGAGGTCGAGGGTGGGATCGACGAGCACGGGGCGTATGTGCGTTGTGCCTTTGAGCTGCCGCGTGGCTCGTTCGCGACGACCGTGATGGACGAGGTCATGAAGACCGAGTTGCTGCAGGACTTGGAGGGCGCAGATGGATCATGACATTCGGCTCGTCTGCTTCGATTGGGGCGGCGTGATCCTGAAGATCTGCCGATCCTGGGAAGAGGGATGCAAGGCGGCTGGCATCAAGGCACCGAGCAAGAAGATCGCCGCTAAGTGCCTCGCCAAGCAGGACGCGCTGGCACCGAGGTTCCAGACCGGGCAGATGAGCGACAAGGCCTTCTTCCGCGCAATCGCCAAGGAATCCGAGGAGCACCACACGATCGAAGACATCGCTGCCGTGCACCACGCTTGGCTGCTCGAAGAGTACAAGGGCATGAGCGAGCTGATTGAGGAGCTCAACGGCTTCGCGGACCTCTCCACCGCGCTCTTCTCGAATACGAACGCGGCTCACTGGGCCCGTATGGAAACCGACTTCCCCATCGCCGGGCTCATCGAGCACAAGCATGCGAGCCATCTCTTCGGGCTCGCCAAGCCGGATGAGAAGGCATTCGCGGCATTTGAGCGGCGTGTTGGTGCGGCCGGGCAGCAGATCCTGTTCTTCGACGACACGGCGGAGAATGTAGAGGGTGCTCGCGCGTTCGGATGGGTCGCCGAGCAGATCGACCACAAGGGCGACCCGGCCAAGCAGATCGCCAAGCTGCTCGAGAAGTACGAAATCTTCTAAACCAAGCTATTCGCCGATGAGCACGCGCGGGCGGAGCAACAGGACCCGATCTTGGATGGGCCCATACTCGCCAGGATCGATCTCGATCACGAGTGTTTCCGAGTTTCGAGGCAGCTGCAGGTTCAGCTCGGCGTTTGCGCTCTGAGCACGCAGCCGGTGCTCGCCCAGCGTGCGTGTCCCGCTCGGTGTCACGACTCGTACTCGGGCGATGCAGTCGGTCCATCGCTCGATGGGGGCCTCAAGCACACACGCGAACCGCGTGGCGCCAACCGGGAGGGTGTAGGACACCCGCACGGGTGAGTGCAGGTCCAGGCCCATCAGGGCAGGATGCCCCGCGTGCTCGTTGATGACGGTGGGTCGCTGAGCCCAGACGCGATCGCCCATGGGTTCCACGGAGCTGGGGTCGAGGGTGCTCAGCGCCACAACGCTGGCCTGATCATCGATCACACGAAGCCCCGTCAGTGAGCCTGCATCGAAACGCCACTCGTTGCTACCGGTGTCGGCAAGCCCGAGCGAGTCGGTATCGACCCGAACACGGATCGACTGGCTCGACGAAACATCAAAGCCCAGCACACGCAGCTGCTCGCGATCGCTGAAGGACAGATAGACGCCATCGATCTGCTCGGGGTCGTTGGCGATGTGCATGCTCGCGAGCCGGGCTGCTTCGATCTCGATCTCGCTGCCGTTGTTCAATGACATGCGAACGCTCGGCCCGATCGATTCGATGAAACCCTCGAATCGGTCACCGTTGCGTGCGATGAGCAGATCGTCGCGCAGCTCAACACGCATAGAAGGCGCGTCCTGATCCTCGATGCGGAGGACATGCTCGAGCGGGATGTGGGCTTCGCCGTGCACGCTTTTGCCCGCGATGAGCTGCAGGGCCAGCTCCTCGGGCAGATCTGATTCGCGGATCGAGCCACGGATCGCCTGCCCGTCGTGTAGTGTGATCAGTCGGACCGGGCTGCGCTCCTGCATGGGTGCGCCCATGATCTCGGCCTGTGTGACTGGTTCGATGGACTCGGATCGAACCATGAAGAGCACCTGATCGATCGAAACGACGCTGCGGATACCGTAGCTGTTGACCAGCATCAGCTCGTTCTCGTCTGCCCGATCGATCAGGGCTTCCCGGAGCTGCAGGTCGCGGGTGCAGACCACCCAGCCACCCTTGATGGGCTGCGCGAAGCTGCTCGCGGTGAGCAATGCGAGCGAGCAGATCGGGATGGCAAGGGCGAGCGGCTTCATTTCTGGAAGATGGGGAGGTATCGCTTGGGCATCTGCAGCACGATGAGGGCCATCGCAGTTCCGTAGGGCGGGCCGACCGATCGGTCATCCCAGGAGCCGTCGTCATTCTGGGCAACGACGAGTTCCTCACGCACCGCGGGCCACCACTGAGCCCAGTGGTTGTCGCCGGCGAGGTACATCGCCTGCACGGCGTAGTACTGGCCGTAGAAATAGTGCGAGCGCGAAGGGCTCGATTTTCCGGGCATGGCGTGGGTTTCGAGGTAGGCGAGCCCGTTGTCGATTGCCTCGTCCTCGTAGATGCCCGCGTAGAAAAGCGACGCGACACCCGCGGCGGTGCGGGGCCAGGCGCTGTTGCCCGAGCCGAGCTGGTATTTGAACCCGCCGTCGCTGTTCTGGCACATGCGAACATACTCGACGGCGCGGTCGATCACCTGCGCGTTGACCTCGATGCCAGCATTACGGGCGCTGCGGAGCGCCATGATCTGGCAGATGGTGACCGAGACATCGGCGTCGTAGGGCACTGGGTTGTATCGCCAGCCGCCCTCGTCGTTCTGGGTCTGCTCGATCAATCGAACGGCTTTCACGAGCGCTTCGTGGATCCGATCGGCGCGTGCGTCGTCGCCGCCGGGCGTCATGCCGTACACCTCGCCTAGGAAGAGCGCTGCAAAGCCATGCCCATACATCGGCCCGTTGTTGGCTTCGGAAGTGATGAGTCCTGATTCCTTGGAAGCGCTGAGAATGAACTCGACGCCACGATCGACGGTGGTTCCAAGCTCACCCCGTCCCGGGATATGCCCGTCGCTCATGATGGCGAGGCACGCGAGCGCAGTAATAGCGACATTCTTGCCGTAGCGTCCTGAATCCCACGAGCCGTCGGGCTGCTGGGTGCTGGCCAGATACGCGATGCCAGCATTCACAGCCTGATCGAGCTCGGGCGTGATCTCCTGCTCGAGCGGGTTGTTCTGTGCGCCGGCGTTGTCGGGTGTTGCGGTCTGAGCGAGGCAAGCCGAGGTGAGCAGCGAACATGAGATGATTGCGGTGCGAATCACGGCTCCTCCTCCTCGGCGAGTGACTTGTAGAAGTCCTCGGTCAGCGAGCGGTACAGCTCCGAGTACCGATCGGAGATACCCTGCGAGAGCGCATCGCGGATGCGCTGCGGCAGGGCGCCCCAGCTGACACCGTTGGGTGCGAGCGCATCTCCCGGGTTGGCCGCGGAGGTGCCGCCGGGCATGTTCGCCTGGTCGGGGTTGGTCGAGTCGCCGCTCTGGCTGCCGCTCTGCCCATCCTGCTGCTGCTGGTCGGGCTGCTGCTGGTTGCTGGATGAAGATGACTGCGAGCTTGATGAGCCGCCCCCGCCCTGCTGGTTGTTCTGGGCGGACTCGATGACCTGATCGAGCTTGCGGAGGATGTCCTCCTGCAGTCGCTGGGTCGGCAGGGAGAGATCGTTGCCGTCTCCGATTCGTTGCGCGACGCGGTCCATGAGCGAGATTGCCTGCCCCAGCGCCTCGCCCGCTTCGCGAGGCGAGAGGATATCGCTGAGCGCATCGTCGTTGGGGTCCTCGCTGCTGCTCCCCTGCTCTTCAAGCCCCAGCAGCTCATCCAGCGATGGCAGCGGATCGCCTTTGGGCCTTTCTTCGCTCGGCTGGGCCGACACCATCGCGGGCAGCAGACCCAGCGAAATCAGCATCGAGATGGCGAAGCGGGTGTTCATGGCTCTTGTTCCCCATCAGTCTCTACCGGTTTGATCGGATCAGGGTTCACGGGTTCTTCACCCGAGTCCGGCGAAACGGGGGGCGATGACGGGTTCATTCGATCGATCAACGCCCGCCCCTGCTCGAAGAGCTGCTTCTGCAGGACCCCCACCGCACGCACCAGATCGGGGTCGGCGGTGCTTTCCTCGCTCAGTGCCCGGGTCTGGTCGGCCACCATCTGCTGCATCGAGCGCAGCAGCTTGAGTTCCGCTACCGGTGGGATGAGCGGCTCATCGCCGCCGCCCTGCTGGCTGCCGCCGCTCTGGCCGCCCGAGTCGCTGCCGTCCTCGAAGTTTTCCTGCTGCTGTTGCTGCTGCTCGTTGAGCACATCGATGAGTGACGCGAGGATGCTCATCGCCTGACGCTGGGCCGATCGTGTGCGTTGATTGATTTCCGACTCGCCGAGCCCGTCGCGGCTCTGTGACATGAGTCGCTCAAGCTGATCGTGCGCGAGGGTGAACATCGGTGCTTCCGCCAACCCCTCGTGCTCTTGGGGGAACTGCTCCAGCACATCTCGCAGTGCCTCCTGCTCCTGCGCGATTGCTCTGGCCTGCGATCGTGCCCGGCGATCGAGGCGGTCTTCGCCGAGCGCGACGGTCTCGTCGTGGATGCGAGCCTGCGTGTCGAGCGCCTCGGCGTACTGCTTTCGCAGCTCCTCACGGGCACGCTCAAGCTGGCGCTGGGCCGCCTGATCGTCGAGACGCTGTGCCTCCTCGAGCGCGTTGCGCAGGTGC
>JAGQON010000019.1:66972-69442 GCA_020427395.1 Phycisphaerales bacterium | reverse complement strand
CGCCGTCCCGTCCATGTTGATCGTTGCGCCGATGGGCAACACGAACGAGCTGACTTCTTCCTTCACGCCCAATCGCTGCTCGGCGCACTCCATCGTAACGGGAAGTGTGGCGCTGGAGCTGGCGGAGGAGAAGGCGAGCAGCTGGGCGGGCGACATGGCGCTGAAGAAGCGCCCGTAGCCCACGCCCGCAAAGAGGCGCAGCAGCCCGGGGTAGACGATGAACATCATGATGCACAGCCCGGCGACGACCACCAGCGAGTACGCGGCCAGCGCGCCCAGCACATCGAGCCCGAGGTCCGCGATCTGCGCCACGATCAGCGAGAACACGGCGTAGGGCGCGATCATCAGCACCATCTCGACGATCTTGATGACCACATCGGTCATCGCATCGAAGAAGGCGATGACGGGCTGGGCCTTCTCTCGTTTGATGAGCGTGAGTGCGATGCCGACCAGCAGCGAGGCGAAGACGACCTGGAGCATGTTGCCCGCGGCGATGGCCTCGAAGGGGTTCTTGGGCACGATGTTGAGCACGGTGTCCCAGACATCGGGCTTCTGGGCGGCGGCGATGCTCGCGTCGGCCTTGGCCTGGAAGTCGGCCGCGAGCTGGTCGCGGGTCTCCTCGGGCACGAACGAGCCGGGCTGGGCGATGTTGGCGAGCAGGAGCCCGATGCTGATGGCGACGGCGGTGGTCCCGATGTAGATGCCGATGGTCTTGCCGCCGATGCGTGAGAGCTTGGAGAGGTCGTTGAGACTCGATGCGCCGACGATGAGCGAGAAGATGACGATGGGGACGGCGATGAAGCGCAGGCCGCGCAGGAAGAGCTGCCCGACGAACTCGTTGGCGTCCCGAACGAGCCGGGCGGCCTTGGCCCCCAGCGCGGCGTCTGCGTTGGCACCCTCTGCGGGGCCGCCGTTGATCCAGGCGGGGATGTCGTTGACGCCCAGCGATGCCCATGTGCCCGGGTTGGTGTCGGTGGGGGCGGACCAGGCGAGGTTGATGATGAGACCGACGATGACGCCGAGCGCGAGCCCGATGAGGATCTGCCAGTGCAACGCGATCTTGAGCTTCTGACTCACGGGGTGGTCCCTTCCCAGGCGGGTTTGGTGTGCGTGAACCATACCTTACCGGACGCGTGAATGGTGTGCCACACCCTGGGCGGTGTGAGTCTGGGTTGTCTTTGGGGATTGTGGATCGGTGGTGGGGCAGCCCCGCGAGCATTCCGCCACGGAAGCGTTGTCGCGGCCTGAAAGCCGGTGTCTATTCCCTTTGCTGCCCGGCCGTGACGCATGGCGGCACACAATCCATCTGCGAAAGGAATCCCAAGATGAAGAAGTCAATGATCTGGAGCGGTGTCATCGGTGTGTTCGTCTTGAGCGCGAGCTCGGCCAACGCGGACATCCTGCCCACCAATGATCCGGGCATCTTCTCTCCTTTTGATCACGCGCAGGTTGAGGTGGTCTGGGTCTCGTCGGACGCTGGCTACACGGGTGAGCTTCAGTGGGTGGATACCGGTTTGGAGTCATCGCCGGAGACTTTGTGGACGAACAAGTCCGCATCTCGCGACCAGTCATACGCGTTGTCACGCCTTTTCAGCGCCGGCGAGCGGATCGACTTCCGCTACGAAGTGATCGTTGGCGGTATTGATGCGTTCTCGATGGGGCTCGAAAACGATTGGGCGCAGTTCAGCGTGGACGCGAGCGATCCGCTGAATGTGATCGTGGGTGTTGAGGACATCCGCTACCCCCGGGGCGATATGGACCACAACGACGCGATCTTCCGCGTGAGCTTCAGCCAGGCCGCGGTGCCGGCACCGGGCGCGGTCGCGCTTCTGGGTCTGGGCGGGCTTTTGGCGAGCGGTCGTCGTCGCTGATCGCGGTTTGCCGAACAATCCCCAAGCATCTGAGGCGCACGGCGGATAGGATTCGCCGTGCGTCTTTCACGATCTTCAAGCCGTTCCCGTTTCAAGACCTACCTCGAGCAGCGCAAGCAGCGGAGTGCCCAGGAGCGCGTCCACGAGCATGTGGACGAGCGGGCGGAGGAAACCCGCGCCAAGCGTGCGAAGCGGTCGTTCGTGGGGCTTCTTCGGGCCTTCATCTCGCTGATCACGGGATTCCGGTTCGTGGTGGCGATGTCGCTGGTCACGCTGAGCGTCTCGGTGCTACTGGGGTTGCTGCTGCCCTACTCGACCAAGGTCGCGATCGATTACATCATCAACGACACGCCCGGCCCAACCGGGCTGCCGAGTTTTCTGGGCGAGTTCACGGGCGAGCGTGGCGATCGGGTGCGCCTGATCTGGATGCTCGGGGGCGCGATGGTCGTGGTCTCGACGCTGTCGGTGAGCATCGGCATGTGGGGGCGCTGGCAGTGCACCCGCATCACCAAGCGGGTGCAGGTGGCGCTGCGGCGGCGGGTCTTTGCCCACGCGTCACGCCTGCCGCTGCACCGGATCCATCAGCTCAAGTCCGGCGG
>JAGQON010000019.1:0-66945 GCA_020427395.1 Phycisphaerales bacterium | reverse complement strand
GATCCTGCGTGAAGACGCGGGCGGCGTGGGCGATCTGATCTTCTCGCTGATCTACAACCCGTGGCGGGCCATCACGCAGCTGATCGGCACGCTGGGCGTGCTGCTGCTGATCGATTGGCGGCTGGTGATCGGTGCGATCCTGGTGCTGCCGGTCATCTGGTTCTCGCACAAGACCTGGATCACCAAGATCCGCCCGCTCTATCGCGATATCCGCACGCGCCGACAGGGGATCGACGCGATGAGCGCCGAGGCTTTCTCTGGCATGCGCGTGGTGCGTGCATTCAACCGGCGACATGCCGAGGCGGCCCGGTTCACCAGCGAGGGGCACCTGCTGGCGCGCCAGGAGCTCTATACATGGTGGTGGGCGCGGGGCATCGAGATCGTGTGGATGATGCTCATCCCGCTGGCGTCGATCGCGGTGTTGTTGTACGGCGGCACGGCGGTGATCGATGGCACGCTCACGATCGGCGATCTCATGGCGTTTTCCGCATACCTGCTCGCGCTGCTGGGCCCGCTGGAGGCGCTGGTGGCGAGCGCGACGAATGTGCAGAACAACCTGGCGGCGCTGGACCGGGTGCTGGACCTGCTGGCCGAGGAGCGCGAGTTCGAGCACACGACGCCCACGGTGACGATCGACCCGGCGCAGGTGCGCGGGCACATCGCCATCGAGGGACTGACCTACGCCTACCCGACACGGGCAAAGAAGAGCGAGACAAGCGACACGGGCGAGCAGGAGCAGGACACACGCGGCGAGCCAGTGCTCACGGATATCAACCTGGACATCGAGCCCGGCGAGACCATTGCGCTCGTGGGTGCTTCGGGCGCGGGCAAGACCACGCTGTGCAACCTGATCGCCCGATTCGATGATCCGACGAGCGGGCGGATCACGATCGATGGGATCGACCTGCGGGCAATCCCGATCGAGCAGTACCGGTCGCTGCTGGGCATCGTGGAGCAGGATGTGTTCCTGTTCGACGGCTCGGTGCGGGACAACATCGGCTACGCCAAGCGGAATGTCACGATGGAGGACATCATCGCGGCGGCCAAGGCGGCCAACGCCCACGGGTTCATTACCGACCTGGAGCGCGGCTACGACACACGCATCGGCGAGCGCGGCGTGCGACTCTCGGGCGGGCAGAAGCAGCGCCTGGCGATCGCGCGGGCCATTCTGGCGAACCCACGGATCCTGATCCTCGACGAGGCAACAAGTGCGCTGGACACCGAGAGCGAACGCCTCATCCAGCACTCGCTGGCGGGGCTGATGCGGAACCGGACCAGCTTCGTGATTGCCCACCGCCTGAGCACCATCCGCCACGCGGACCGGATCGTGGTGATCGAGGACGGCACGGTGCGCGAGGTCGGCACGCACGACGAGCTGCTGGAGCGCGACGGGCGGTACGCGGAACTGCTCAAGATGCAGCTGGAGGGTGAAGACACCGAGCAAGCACGGGAACATGCGGGATAAGGGGCTTGAGTGTATCGGAAGGAACACTACAGCAAAATTGCCTCTAAGCCGCTCCGAACTCAGCTGGCTATTGGCTTTGTTGTTCTCGGCGTGGGATTTAGCTGTACTCTTTGGGCGGAAGTCTCAAGCAAGGAATCAGCGTCAGTATTCGAGTCTTTTGTTGCACATGGTGGAGGCATACTTGGCTTTATGTCCTGGTTCTTTGCGATGATGTTTCCAATGGCACATCTCCATCAACGCTTTATGCGGTTAACAGCATGCTCTTCCAGGCACAGTGACTTGATCCATAAACCTGCAAAGAAGATTTTCTATCGCATGCTTATTGTCTTCCTTGTTTCTTTGCTAGTTTTTGCTAGTTCACGAGATTTAATTTTCACAGAATCACTTCCGGGTGAAGAAAGGCCCTTTCGTACATTCTTCACGGGAGTATTTCTTCTCGTTGCTTCTTTCATCATGTTCTCTGCCATGTACGGGTTCGGGTTTTACACACTCGCGTTTTTGTCGCCCGAAACTGTCAGGAGACGTCAATCAGAATGACTGGCGTTGAGTCCATCCTGGGCAATATGGGTCCGATCTCGACGCTATTGGGCGAGGGGTACGAGCCGCGCGATCAGCAGATCGCGATGTCGCGTGCGGTCGAGCGGACGCTTGAGGAACGCACGCACCTGCTCGTCGAGGCGGGCACCGGGGTCGGCAAGAGCTTTGCGTATCTGGTCCCCGCGATGATGCGGGCGATCACGAACCGCGAGACGGTGGTGGTCGCGACGAACACCATCGCGCTGCAGGAGCAGATCGTCAAGAAGGACATCCCGCTGCTGGATCGGGCACTGGAGCAGTACGGCAGCTGCAAGTCGGTCCTTGTCAAGGGGCGCGGCAACTACATGTCGATCCGTCGCCTCAAGCTCGCGAGCGAGCGCAAGAACAAGCTGCTGGGCGATCCGGCCGAGCGTCGATCGCTGGACATGATCGAGGACTGGGCGTATGAGACGCCCGACGGCACGCTCTCCACGCTTCCGCAGCTCGAGCGCCAGGGCGTGTGGACGCATGTGATGAGCGACAGCGCCAACTGCATGGGGCGCAAATGCCCCAACTACAACGCGTGCTTCTATCAGGTGGCGCGGCGGGAGATGGAGGGGGCGCAGCTGCTGGTGTGCAACCACGCGCTGTTTTTCAGCGACCTGGCGCTGCGATCGATGGGCACGGGGTTCCTGCCGGACTACGACCATGTGATCCTCGATGAGGCGCACGGCGTGGAGGACGCGGCGGCCGACCATTTCGGGCTGCGCCTGACCGAATGGCGGGTGTCGTTCCTGCTCAACCAGCTCTACAACGCTAAGACCGGCAAGGGCTACCTGAGCGATCTCACGCTGCAGGCGGGCGATATCGAGCCGATCGAGAAGGCGTACCGCCTGGTCGACATGGCGCGGCGGGTGTGCGAGGGGTTCTTCGATGACCTCTACCGACTGAGCACCTCTGGCAAGCTCATCAACGGGCGGATGCGCGAGCCAAACATGGTCGAAAACCACCTCTCGCAGGTGATGGGCGATCTGTCGCTGCGGCTCAAACGCCTCAAGGAGATCGTGACGCGCGAGCAGGACCAGTTCGAGCTCAACGCGTACAGCATCCGGGCCTCGGAGATCGGGGATCACGCGCACGCGCTGATGGAGCAGACGATGCCCAACTGCGTGTACTGGATCGAGTCCACGCAGGGCACCGGGCGAGGCGGGCCGAAGGTGACGCTGTCGTGCTCGCCCATCGAGGTCGCGCCGATCCTGCGTGAGCACCTGTTCGGGCAGTCGTGCAGCGTGGTGCTCACCAGCGCGACGCTGAGCACGCGCCAGGTGCTCGAGGATGAGGAGCCCGAGCACGCGGAGACGGCTTTCGCGCACACACTGAATCGTCTCGGCGCTGAGGGTTCAAAGACGCTCCAGCTGGGCTCGCCGTTCGATTATCGCAACCAGGTGCGGGTCATCGTGGATACCACGGTGCCCAGCCCCGGTTACAAGCGTGGCGGGGGCGGCAGTGGCGAGTCGTTCGACGACGCCATCGCCTCGCGGGTGCACGATCAGGTCATCGCGACGGACGGCGGCGCGTTCGTGCTGTTCACGAGCTTCAACCTGCTCTACAAGACGGCCGATCGGTTGCGCGGGCCGCTGGAATCGCTGGGGATGCGGGTCTGGGTCCACGGGCGCGACGGTTCACGCACGCAGATCCTCGACGAGTTCCGCGATTGCGATCGCGGCGTGCTGTTCGGGGCCGCGAGCTTCTGGCAGGGCGTGGATGTGCGCGGCAGCGCGCTCCGAAATGTGATCATCACGCGCCTGCCGTTCGATCCGCCGGACCGCCCGATCGTCGAGGCGCGCGGCGAGAAGATCCGCGAGGGCGGCGGCGATCCGTTCCGCGATGATGCGCTGCCGCGTGCGGTCATCCGCTTCAAGCAGGGCTTCGGTCGCCTGATCCGCAGCGCGACCGACATGGGACAGGTGGTGATCCTGGACCCGCGTGTGCTGACGACGGGCTACGGGCGTTCGTTCCTCAAGGCGATCCCAGGCGGGGTTGAGGTAGAGCGGATCTGATCAAGCACGGCGACGACGCAGCGTGGCGAGCCCAACGAGCCCGAAGGCGGTGCAGGCACCGGGCGCGGGCACGGCGGTCCATTGCAGGTTGTCGATGCCGAACGCGGCGGCACCGGTCGTACCCGTACCCGAGATGGTGATCGCGTCGATGGTGCCGCTCAGGTTCACGGTGATCCAGCTCGATCCGAAGTTGAACCCGATGAAGTGCGCGTCAACCTGCTGCAACCCGTTCCAGGCGACGATGTTGAGCGAGTCAGTGGGGAAGGGGATTCCGCCCTGGATGGCGCGAAGGGAGACCTGCTCGACGCTGCTGTCAAACTGGATGCGGACGGTGGGCTGTGCTGAGCGGATGCCGAGAAACTGGACACTGCCGTCGCCATCGATGCCGAACCCGCCCGGGTCGCCGTCACTGATGCCGTCATAAGTGTGGGCGAAGCCCGCGGTGAAGCTGACGCCGAGCGATTGGTACTCGTTCGTGAGCCCGAAGCCTGCGCCATTGGTCGCGGCGGATTCGTCGAAGGTGATCAACTCAGCGTTCGCGGTCGCGCTGAAGGTGAGTGCGGTCGAAAGAATGAGCAGATTGCGCATGATAACCCCCAAATGAGTGTGATGTGTGTCATCCAAACATGCGCACTCAGGGTGTTGAGGCCAATAAACTAGCGAGAAAATCTGATTTACGCCGGTCGGATGCCGCGCTGCAGTTGCATGACACGCTCGGCTTCGTCTCGGCGGACGCGATCGAGCGTGTGGCGGGCGATGCGCCAGCGGCCGTCCTCGGCCGTCACGCTCGCGCAGTGCTCGCTGAGAACGCGGTACATGAACTTGAACGCGTCGCGCGGCTGCTGCATGTTGTTGAGCGCCTCGACGAGGTCGTTGCGCGAGACCTCCTCATCGAAGATGTCGATCAGCGAGATCGGCTCGGCGCTGGCCGGGCGGCACACGCCCAGGCGGGCGTTGCACAGGTCGTAGAGCATCGCGCCGGTCCAGCTGAGGCGCTCGATCATGTTCTGCTTATCGAGGCGGGCCTCCTGGAAGAAGGCGCTGGATTCCTTGAACAGCGCGTGCCGGAGCTCGATGGGCAGGAGCATCTTGATGCCCACGCGCTCGAGCTGGAGGAACTTGTTGTTGAGCAGTGGCCAGATCACGCTGCGCATCCGCTCCGGATCGCCGTTGATCAGCGTGGGCTCGTCGACGCGGTCGATGACGACCATGACGCCGGTGTAGCCGAAGTGCTCGATGAATCGGCGGAGCTTGGCGAGCATGGCGTAGCGCTGCTCGTCGGAGTCATCGAGCGGCAGCTCGCCCGAGCTGAGCACGCCGCGCGGCATGCGCCGCAGCGAGCCGAGGAACCCGCTCGCGGGTCGATTGACCATCCGCAGCTGCTTGCTGAGCTTGCCCGCGATGCGATTGACGACGAGGCGATCGAGCAGGAAGGCCTTGATCATCAGCCCGCCCCACGCGAGCAGCAGGATGCCCGAGAGGATGTCGGTGCCCATCACCATCCACTCTTCGGGCAGATCGAGGAAGATGCGGGCGGCCAGGAAGAGCGCAATCGCGGGGACCCAGCCGATCCAGAGCAGCATGACCATCAGCGGCCCGTGCCCGCCTGAAGGGAGCTTGAGCATCTGGCGCAGCTGGGCCGTGCGGTGACCGCTGGTGTCCGCGCTGTCGTAGACGGCCTGCAGCAGCAGCAGGTCTTTGCGGACGCTCTGGGGGAGTTTTCGTACGGCCTTGGGCGGCTGATCCCCAAGGTCGGCCGGGAGCGCATCGCTGGCACCGGGCAGCAGCGACGCGAGCACGCGGGCGGTGCCGATGCTCAGGATGGCGTCCATGTGATCGACGAGGCGCATGGTGGTGAAGGGGTTTGTGTCCTTCTTGCCGCCGGTGGATGAGTTGAAGTGGTCCAGCGCCGAGTTGAGGTCGTCGTAGGGGATCAGGAAGACCTTGCCCTCCGGGTTGGCTTTGTTGTGGCGATCGATCTTGGCGGCCAGCTGCAGGCGGATGGCGGTCTTGCCCGAGCCCTTCTCGCCGAACACGATCGAGGTGGATGGCTGGGCGACCTCGCCCATGATCTTTTCGAAATCGGGGTGCATGCTCTGCGAGCGTGGCATGGCGAGCGACTGGTCGCCTGGCTTGACCTCGTCATTGACTGTCTGTCGGGCGACGGGGCTGATGCCCATGCGCGCAAAGATCGCGTCGTGTCGTGCCTCTTCATCCCTGAACGGGTTCTCGACGATTGACCAGTGCTCAAAGAACTGCGAGAGGTTCATCAGTGCTCCCGATGGGGTTGGCGCGATCCGTGCGTGAAACCATTATAGAGGTTTCGGGTGCTCGCCGCGCAGGAGCGTGATCGGGTAGACTGATCGCATGATCAAGCGAATCCTGCTGTGCCTGCTGGTGCTGTGCCCGCTGACGGGTTGTTCACTGCATATCGCCCGCGTTTCCGAGCCGATCGTGCACGAGGACGGGGTGTACGCGAGCGGGGTGGTGGCCGCGGACCAGATCATCGCCTCGCAGGCGGGCGCACAGATGCTCGCCAACGGCGGCAACGCGGTGGACGCGGCGGTGGCGGCGAGCTTCACGCTCAGCGTGGTGCGTCCGTACTCGTGCGGCATCGGCGGCGGCGGCTTCATGCTCGTGCACCTGCCCGACGACCCACGCCACGGCTTTGTGCACACCGCGATCAACTACCGAGAGACGGCCTATGTCGATCCGGACTACTACGAGCGCACCGGCGTCTCCAGCACCACCGGCGGCGGGGCGGTCGCGATCCCCGGAAGTGTCGCGGGGTTGCTGTACGCCCTGGATCGCTACGGCACGCTCGATCGGGCGTATGTGCTGGCGCCGGCGATCGAAGCGGCGCGCGACGGGTTCGTGGTGGATGAGCACTACATGCTCATGAGCGAGGAGCTCATCGGGCAGTTCAACGACGACGCGATGATGAAGGAGCGATACCCGCTGGTCTGGAACCATTTCCTCCGCGATGGGCAGGTGAAGCTCGGCGATCGGATCACCAACCCGATGCAGGCGCTGGTGCTCGAGCGCATCGCCCGCGAGGGGCGCGACGGGTTCTACCGCGGCCCGGTGGGCGAGGCCATCATTCGATCGATCGATCGGGCGGGCGGCGAGATGACGCCCGAGCTGCTGGCGGGCTACGAGCCCGAGGAGCGCGAGCCGCTGACGGGGCAGGTCGACGGGAAGACTTTCATCAGCATGCCGCCGCCCAGCAGCGGGGGGGTGACGATGCTGGAAGCGATGATGATCTTGGAGGCGGTGAACTACCCGTTTGATCAGGCGATCATGGACGAGCGCAAGGCGCACCTGCTGACCGAGGCCATGAAGCACGCGTTCGCCGATCGCAGCATGTACCTCGCGGATCCCAACTTTGTCGAGGTGCCGATTGGCGATCTGCTGGATCTGTCGATCATTCAAGAACGGGCCCAGCTGATCAACGACGAGGTGCACCCGCCGCAGTATTACGGCACGCCGAACCTGATCCCCGCCGATGCAGGCACGAGCCATCTCTCGGTGGTCGATCCGTACGGCGGCGCGGTGGCGCTGACCGAGACGATCAATCTCTCGTTCGGCTCGCTGGTGGGTGTCGATGCCTACGGCTTCGTGCTCAACAACGAGATGGACGATTTCACGACGCGGCGGGGACAGCCCAACGCGTTTGGGCTCGTGCAGAGTGACCGCAACCTGCCCGCACCAGGCAAGCGCCCGCTCTCGAGCATGTCGCCCACGATCGTGCTGGACGAAGACGGCGAGGTCTTCGCCGTCGCGGGCGCCTCTGGGGGGCCCCGGATCATCACCGGGACGATGCAGGCGCTGCTGAACACGCTGTCGGGCATGGACGCGCGCCCGGCGGTCGCGGCCCCGCGGATCCACCACCAGTGGCTGCCCGATGTGCTGTATGCCGAGCCGGGGCTGATGCCGCTCATGTCGCGGCTTGAGGCTCGGGGGAACTGGAACGAGGTGCGTCAGCGCCGCGATGTCGGCAATGTGCAGCTGATCCGGGTCGACCCGCAGGGACGCGGCTGGCAGGCCGCGAGCGACCCCCGCAAGGGCGGGGTGCCCGCCGGGGTGGATTGATCGCCTTGTTTTCGCTGAGTTGAAGCCATCGCTGCGTCTGGGCTTGTCGGGCGGCGAACAATGCAGCGATGAGCAGTGCATCGACGCAGTGTGTGCCCCCTGAGACCGAGATCGCGAGCGAACCCATCGTCACGCGCCCAGCGACACGTGCTACGACCACCATCGGCGTGCACTTTGTCGTGGATGTCTTCTCGTTTGTCGGCGTCTCGCTCATGCCCCTGCTCGCGGTCACGCTGGGCATGGGCACCGAGCAGAAGGCGCTGCTGCTGGCGCTGGGCTCATTGTGCAGCGGCGTGGTGCAGCCCATCGTTGCATGGGTCAGCGATAAGTTCGATACCCGCGCGGTCGGCACAATGGGTTTCGTGGTCGCGGTGCTGTGCATCGGGTGCTTCGGGCTGGCGCAGAACTTCACGCAGTTGGCGGTCCTCTATGGTCTGGGTGCGGCGGGCATCGGCGCGTTCCATCCGCCCGCGGCCGCCATCACCGGGCACCTGGGCGGCAGCAAGCGATCGAAGTATGTCGCGTTCTTCTTCCTCGCCGGCATGGTGGGGGGGATGACGGGCAATGTGCTTATTCCCGAGTATGTCGCGGCCATGACGCCGCGCATCGACGGACACCCGGACACGACCGCGGGCCTCAAGTCGCTGTTGTATCTGATCCCGATCGGGTTGGCGTGCGCGTTCATGCTCGCTCGCGCCACACACGGCGTGGGTCACCGCCACCACGGGGCGCACGGCTCGCACACGAGCTGGGACGCGAGCGAGCGCCGACGGCGCTGGTTCGCCGTGGGCGTGCTGTATGTCACCAACATGCTGCGGTTCAGCGTGAACATGGCGCTGGTCTACCTGCTCATCGAGTGGGCGAGCGAGTATGTGCTCATCAAGCACGACGCGACCATGATGACCGAGCGGCTGAGCGTCGAGGCCTCCAAGCTCAACGGGATCATGCAGGCATCCATGCAGGTCGGCATGGGCGGCATGGGCATCGTGCTGGGGCTGATCCTCTCCGCGAGATTTGAGAAGCTCGCGTTCGTCGTCATCCCGCTGCTGGGATCGGTGGCGCTCTTCTTCATCCCGCGTGTTGGGGCGTTCGCGCCAGGGTTCGAGGTCCCGGTGGCGATCCTCGCGACGATCCTGACTGGCGTGGGCTTCGGCGCGGTCATCCCGGTGAGCATCTCGCTGGCCCAGCGCCTACTGCCGCACCGGACCAGTCTCGCTTCCGGGCTCATGCTCGGCGGCGCGTGGACGATCGCCTTTATGGGCCCGATCGTCGCCGAACTGATCCACAAGGGGCTCGCCAACAAGCCCAGCGCCCCCGAGGGGCTCGTGAGCTGGGTCGCGGGGCTGGATGAGCGGATTGCCAAACCGCTGATTGAGGGCATGGGGCTGCAGGCAGGATTCACCTTCACCGCCGGCGTGCTGCTGGTGGCGGGGCTGATCGCCATGTTGCTCCCCGGTGAACTCGTGCGCCGTGTTGCTCGCGACTGAGTGTGTATACCCCCCCCCATATCGGGCGTTCTGATCGTTTGTCACGGGATTGCAACATGCCCGTGACATCATCGTGACAGCCATGCGTTGATCTGGCATGTATCACTATGCGTACAACAAACCGGGTCTCGCACGCACACCCACAGGAGGCAACGCATGACACGCACAATGATGAGCACCGCACTGGTTCTGAGCATGATCTCCGGTACCACCCTCGCGCAGCAGGGTTCGACCCCGCCGCCGCAGACCGCGGACCCGGTGATCCTGGAGCAGCCGCACATCCAGTGGGTGACGCCGCAGCGTCCGGTGCGTCCGGGCGTGCAGTGTGTGGTCAACGCCGTCGATGTCGATGTCCGCATCACCGACGCGATCGCCAGGACCGAGATGAAGGTCACCGTGCAGAACTACGGCTCAAGCCGATCGCAGGCGCAGCTGGTGCTCCCGGTGCCCGCGGGCGCGACAATCAGCACCTTCGGGATCGACGGCATCGGCGACGAACCCACGGCACAGCTGCTCCCGCGTGCCGAGGCGACCCGGCGCTACCACGAGATCGTGCGATCGATGACCGATCCGGGCTTGCTCGAGTTCGTGGGCAACGCGATGATCCAGTCGTCGGTCTTCCCGGTCGAGCCCGGCGGGCAGCGCACCATGACCATCGTGTACGAGCAGTCGCTCGAGGCGCACGGCGGGCGCGTGGAGTATGTGCTGCCGCGCTCGGCCTCGATGGCGAGCAACCACATCGGATGGACGATCGATATCGAAGTCGAGAGCAGCGGCGCCATGGGCCCGGTGTTCTCGCCCTCGCACCCGATCGTGACCAAGCCGGTGACGGACAAGCTCGCCCGCGTGGGCGTGCCCGTGCTCAGCGAGCCCGGCGCCTTCCGCCTCTACGCCATGCTCGGCTCGGGCGATCAGGCCACCACGCTGCTCTATCCGGACGCGGACGACCCGGACTCGGGCTACTTCATGTTCGTTGCCGACGCGCCGACCATCGCCGAGCAGCAGGACCAAGGCCTGATCGATCGCATCCAGCGCGAGATCACCATTGTGATTGATCGCTCGGGATCGATGAACGGCGAGAAGATCGTGCAGGCCCGCGAGTCCGCCAAGCAGGTCGTGCGCGGCATGAACATGGGCGAGTTCATCCGGGTGATCGACTATGCCGACGATGTCCGCTCCTTTAGCGATCAGGCCGTCGAGCTTACGCCCGAGAGCGTGGAGCAGATCGTCGCGTACATCGACAACATCCAGTCGCGCGGCGGCACCAACCTCCACGGCGCGCTGATGGAATCGCTGCGTGCACAGGCGACCCCGAATACCTTGCCCATGGTGCTCTTCCTCACTGACGGGCTGGCGACGATCGGCACCACCGACGAGGCCTCGATCCGCAAGGACGCGCAGGGCGCCAACGCCAGCGAGCGGCGCGTGTTCACTTTCGGCGTCGGGTACGATGTCAACGCGCCGCTGCTCGACGGCATCGCGATGGACACACGCGCCGACTCGACCTTCGTGCTCCCGGGCGAGGATGTCGAGATGAAGGTGGGACAGGTCTTCGACAAGCTCGACGGCCCGGTGATGATCGACCCGGTCTTCATCGCGTACCCACAGCACGCGGCACCTGCGGCTGACCTGGTGATCCCCCGCATCACATCGGTCGAGCCATCAGAACTCTCCGATCTCTTCTCTGGCTCGCGCGTGGTCATTCTGGGACGATACGAGGGCGGCCAGCCGATGCGCCTCCAGCTGGCATCAAGGGGCGAGCAGGATGCGAGCAAGAGGATCACCGCCGTGCTCGATCCAGAGCAGGCCTCGAACCGATACGCGTTCGTTGCTCGGCTCTGGGCTCAGGAGCGGATCAATGCCCTGCTCAAGGAGATCCGCCTCGCGAGCGCGGATGGCAGCCAGCCGAATCAGGAGCTCGTCGATGAGATCGTGCGCCTCTCGTTGGAGCACGGGATCATGAGCGAGTACACGGCCTTCCTCGCGGACGAGACGATGGATCTTGCGCGTGCGGCTTCTGCTCCGGGTCGCATGCAGACGCGATTGATGATGATCGAGTCCAACAACGAGCGCACTGGCAGCTCCGGCGTGGCACAGTCACAGAACCGCAAGAACCAGGACAGCGAGTCGCTCGCGCTCATTGTCGATAAGGCCGAGGCAGAGCAGGGCGATGATTACGCCTACTCTGGCGCCAAGGTGCAGCGGCTTGGGCAGATCACCAGCAACACCTACTACGATGCCAATATGCGTCAGATCAGCGTGCAGACCGTCCAGCGCGGGCTGCAGGGCACGATCTACCGCAAGAACAACCAGTGGGTCGATGCCCAGCTCGGCCAGGAGGCCGACCAGGAACCCGACCAGACCGTCGAGTTCGACACCGAGGCCTACTGGACCCTGCTGGAGGATCTGACGGCCCAGAACCGCCAGTGGATCCTGGGCAACCGCGGCGATATCTACCTGCTGAACCACGGGCAGCGCGTGCTCGTCAAGAACCCCCAATGATGCCGATAGACCCACAGAGGGGCAATCGTGAACCCACGAACCGTTACGAAAGGATTCCCCACATGATGTTCAACTCCCCAAAGCTCCGCGCAGCCGCGGTCTCCACCCTGGCCATGCTCGCGGGCAGCGCTATGGGCGACGATGTCGCGCTGACGATCTACTCCACCGCCACCCCCGGCGCCATCAACCCCGATCTCTACCGCCCCGTGCCCGGCAGCGGCAGCATGGGCTACAGCCGCTACAACCAGATCCCCGGCTACGCCATCATCAAGCAGGAACGCACGCTGCAGATCGAACGCGGAGTCTCCGAGCTCAACTTCCAGGGCGTGGCCGCGCTGCTTGACCCGACGACCGTCCACTTCGAATCGCTCACCAACCCCGATGGAACCAGCGTGCTCGAGCAGGACTACCGCTTCGACCTGCTGAGCATGGACAAGATGCTCGAGCGTTACATCGACAAGCAGATCGTCTGGGACGGCCAGGAGGTCACCCTCATGTCCGTCTCGGGCGGTGGCATGCTGATCCAGGGCAACGACGGCGCGATCCAGTTCGTGCAGGGCTACGACGGGGTGAAGTTCCCGGCCGTGGCCGACGGGCTCATCACCCGCCCGACGCTCAACTGGATGATCAGCTCCGATCGCGGCGGCGAGCAGGACACCCGGATCAGCTACGAGACCAAGGGCATCACCTGGTGGGCCGACTACAACCTAATCTACGAGGAGGGGCGCAACCCCAACGAGGGCACGGTCGACCTGAACGCGTGGGTCTCGATCCTGAATCAGTCCGGCGGCAGCTATGAGGATGCGAACCTCAAGCTCGTCGCGGGCGATGTGAACCGTGCGCCCACGGGCGGGCAGTCGCCGTTCAGCGGTGGGCGAGAGGTCTACGCGATGGCCGACTCTCGGATGGAAAAGGGTTTCGAAGAAAAATCATTCTTCGAGTACCACCTCTACACCCTCGGCCGCCCGACCACCATCCCCGATCGTTCGACCAAGCAGCTCGAACTCTTCGATCAGGCGACCGATGTGCCCGTGAAGAAGCGGTTCCTCTTCGACGGCACGCAGCAGTACATGTACTACGGCGGTCGTCAGGAGGGCGAGCAGTTCGGGCTCGAGGGCGATACCAAGGTGCAGGTCTTCCTGCAGTTTGAGAATAAGGAAAAGGACGGGCTTGGCATGCCGCTGCCCAGCGGGCGCATTCGCGTGAGCCAGCTCGATGACGCGGACGGCTCGTTCGAGTTCGTCGGCGAGGATGTCATCGACCACACCCCCCGCAACGAGAAGGTCTCGATCATGCTGGGCAACGCCTTCGATGTCGTGGGCGAGCGCCGGCAGGTGAGCTTCGAGCGCGGGCCGCGCTGGATGCGGGAGACCATCGAGGTCAAGATCCGCAACCAGAAGGAGGACGCCGTCGAGGTGCATATCCAGGAGCACATGTACCGCTGGAGCAACGCCAAGATCGAGAAGATCTCGCACGATCACGAGATGCTCGATTCGCGCACCATGCATGTCCCCGTCACGGTCGACCCCGAGGGCGAGGTCGTGATGACCTACACCGTGTTCTATAGCTGGTAAGGGAGGCGCATGTCGCTCGGAGTGATCTGCCTTGTTGAAGACGACAGCGCGATCCGGCGGGGTCTCGCCGACGCGCTGTCGTATTCGGGATACACCGTCCACGACGCGCCCGACGGCGCGGCCGGGCTGGAGCTGATCCTGAGCACCGACGCCGATCTGGTGCTGCTGGACATCATGATGCCCAAGATGGACGGGCTCGAGGTGCTCTCGCGCCTGCGCCGCGCCAAGCCCGCCCAGCCGGTCATCTTCCTTACCGCACGCGGCGAGGAGTATGACCGCGTCAAGGGCCTCAAGCTGGGCGCGGACGACTACATCGTCAAGCCCTTCAGCATCGACGAGCTCATCGCCCGCATCGAGGCGGTGCTGCGCCGCTCGCCGGGCCGCCCCAGCGGGCAGCGGGCGATAACGATCGCCGGGCGCGAGATCGACTTCGAGCGCCGCGAGGTCGTGCTGCCCGGCGGCGTGCGCCGATCGCTCACCGAACGCGAGCACGAGGTGCTCAAGTTCCTCTGCGCCAACCCCGGACGCGCGATCTCCCGCGAGGAGCTGCTGCAGACCGTGTGGGGGCTGGACCCGCGCGGCACGCACACCCGCACCGTCGATATGACCATCGCCCGCCTGCGCGAATCGCTCGACGACGAGCCGGGCGATCCGAAGGTCATCAAAACGGTGCGCGGCAAGGGCTACATGCTCGCCAACCCCGACGAGCCCGGCGAGGGGGCCGCGTGAATACCCGCCGTGTCATGACCTGGGTCATCTTCTGGTGCAGCGTCGCGCTGGCACTGGGCGCGCTCGCGTGGGTGAGCGTGCAGGTCGTCGCGTTGGAGCGGAGCGAGGTGAGATCCCGCATCAGCGCCGATCGTCAGGAGACCATCCGGCGTGCCCTTTGGCGTCTGGATTCTACGGTGGCCCCACTGCTCGCGGTGGAGGCGTCGCGCCCGACCACGGCGTACGAGCTGCTCGAGCAGTCGCCCTATCCGGGGCTGGGGCAGGTCTCTGTTGGCACGCAGACACTCAACTACGACAGCTACGCCAAGCAGTATTTCAATATCCCAAGCGCAAGCGTGTACTTGACAGATGGGCGGGTCGAGGACGAACTGGCTTCGCTGTATGTGTCAATCGAGCCTGAGCGGGAAAGCACTGCCGATCGTCCGCAGCACAAAACGCAGACAGCAAGTGAAGCGCAGCCTTCGATGGGCGTCGAGGTGCAGAGCCAGAAGGACTCCGATTACGAGGCCCGCAGCCGCGTCGCCCAGATGGCCGTGCAGAACGCGCAGCCCAAGCTGATGGAGGAAGCCCAGCAGAGCGAACGCGGGCTGAAAGACCAGAGCGATGAGGTGAGGCATGAACTGAACCTGAGCTCGTCTCCGGATCAGGTGCAGGGATTCGGCATTCAGGACCATCAGGAGGAGACGCCCGAGCTCGTCGTGCCGCTGACCTCATCTGCGGGTACGCTCACCCCGCGCTGGATCAACGCTCCCGACGGCCCCAAGCTCCTGCTCACACGCAGCGCCACGCTCAACGGGCAGCCGGTTGTGCAGGGCGTGGAGCTCGACTGGGACGCGCTGCGAACCGACCTGACCACTTCGATCGAGGATGTGCTCCCCGGCGCGATGCTCGTGCCGTCCGCGCCCACGCAGGGCTCGAGCACCTACCGCATGGCCACCATCCCAGTGGCGCTGATCCCGCCGCCCATGGCCACGATTACCTCGTGGGCATGGTCGCCGGCCAAGGTCGGGCTGGTCGTGACCTGGATCGCCATCATCGCGACGATCTTCGCGGTGGGCATCGTGCTCCGCGCCGCGATCGTGCTCTCCGAGCGTCGCGGGCGCTTCGTCAGCGCCGTGACGCACGAGCTCCGCACGCCGCTCACGACATTCCGGCTGTACTCGCAGATGCTCGCAGACGGCATGGTCAGCGATGAGCAGGTCCGCAAGGAATACCTGAGCACGCTCAAACGAGAGAGCGAACGCCTGACGGGCATCGTCGAGAATGTGCTCGAGTACGCACGCCTCACGCGTGTCCGCTCGGGCAGAGGCAAGCCATCGGGCGAGCAGACGCTGTCTCCCGGCGCACTCGTCGCCCGTTTCCGCCCCGCGCTCGCCCGCCGCCTAAGTCAGAGCAACCTCGACCTCGTCGCGTCGCTCGATTTGGAGAGCGTGCAGGACCGCACCATCACGATCGACCCGCACGCCGTGGAGCGGATCATGATGAACCTCGTGGAGAATGCCTGCAAGTACGCAGCGCCATCGGACGAGGAGAACGAAACAGACGAGCCCGACACGCGCGTGCACCTCGATGTCGCGGTGCGCGACAACACGCTGGAGATGCTGATCGCCGACCACGGGCCGGGGATCCTGCCAAGCGAGCAGGCCCGCATCTTCGGCGAGTTCCAGCGAGGGCGACGCGGGCTGGGCAACGCCCGATCGGGCCTCGGGCTTGGTCTGGCACTCTCACGCGGGCTCGCACGAGAAATGGGTGGAGACCTGCAACTGGTCAGCCGACGCGGGCACGGGGCCGAGTTCCTGCTGAGCATCCCCCTCGATCAGGATCAATGAGCATAAACCCCGTTGATGACAACGGGGCTTGCTCTGTTCACTTGCGTACAGAATCTGGAAATCAGCGGCGACGACGCATCGCGACCAGACCGCCAAGCAGCAGCGTGGCGCTGGCGGGTGCGGGCACGATGTTGACCGAGATCCGCTCAATACGACCCTCGAAGGAGTGGAGCGAAAAGCCCAGGATCTCCTCACCGATATCCGCCGTGCTCAGGGTCCAAGTTTCTTGGGTACTCACCGAGGTATTGAACTGAGTTGCCGAGCTGCTGGCCCCGTAGATCTCGAGACTGGTGCAGCCGAGCCCGCAGAAATCGGTCCACACGACCTCGACCGACTCGATGTACTCGCCGGCGACCAGCGAGTTCACGGTGATGTTTGCCGTCGCCGGGTAGAGATTCAGCTCGCCCGGGAAGAGATCCCAGAAATCGCCGGTGTTGAACGCGTAATCCAGCTCCGCGTCATACGCGGCCCCGCCCATGCCATCGAGGAAATCCTCAACGATTGTCCGAGCATGAACGCTGCCCGTCAGCGAAATCAGAGCGCATGTCGCCACAACGGCGTTGATGTGATTCATATGGTCCTCCCTCAAAGTGGTGTGTGTGCGGCCGATAACTGGCCATCCTTTAGATAACACACCTTTGTGGGCAGGCCACGAAAACGGATGAGAAATCTAGGATTCACTTCCCGGGGCGAAGCACGCCCACGCGGTTTCCTCATCGATCGCCTCGCCCGGATTGATCGATTCCGACTCGCTCATCCCCGCCCGTCGCCGGTGGATCGCCGCCTGGATGGAATCCTCGGCATCGGCTCGAACGATTGGGACATCAGAACCGAACAGAAGATCAACGCCCGGCGCGAGCCCGGACTTGAGCAGCGATCGGATCGGCAGCACCCGATCGAGGCGATCGGGCACGGCCCGGCGGAGGGCTTCCATGTCCGCAAGCAGGTGACACGGCTGCAGCGAAGCGATCACACCGAGCTCAACAAACCGCCGAAGGTCGGCCGCGTCGATCAGCTCGGCGTGCTCGATGCGGCAACGGGTGCGCTCGCAGCCGTTTCGCTCGATCGCGTCGAGCACCGCTCGAACGGCCGCGTCGCCGATCGCGTGCGACGCCAGCGGCAACCCGTGCTCCTTGCACGCCAGCAGGGCATTGTCGATCTGCTTGGTGGTCATCATGGCGACACCGCTGGGATGCTCAGGCCGCCCGTCGGCATAGGGGTGGAGCATCCAGGCCGTGCGCGAATTGAGCGTGCCATCCACGAAGCACTTACCACCCGCGATCCGCACACGCTCATCAAAGCCCGCCCGTTGCGCCTCGATGCTCGCCTTGAGATCGGGCACCAGCGGGAAGAGCTCGAAGCGCATATCGATCTCGCCCGCGGCGAGCAGCTCGCTGAGCACAGTCCCCAGCCACGGCTGGGCCTTGAGATCATGCACCTCGCTGAAGCCAAGCCCGATCAGGTGCCGGCAGGCCGCGAGCACCAGCTCGCGCCGCTGTGCATCGTCGGGCTCGGGTACGCTGTTCCACATCCGCAAGGCCGCGTGCTCAAGCAGCAGTCCGCTGGGTTCGCCGGCTTCATCAAGCTCGACAACGCCCGATTCGATGGTGGTGCTGGCATCGATCCTCGCGTGCGTTAGCGCCGAACTCGACGCAACCATCGCGTGATAATCAAAGCACCACGCGACGACCGGTCGACCGCCGCCGGCTTGATCGAGCTGCGCTCGCCCAGGCCAGCTTGGGTTGTCCCAGCCCTGCGGGCGTGCGCCCTGCGCGAGCAGCCATTCATCCTCGCCGAGTGTCTTGGCCCGATCCGCGATGGCATCGAGCATCTGCTCGGCGCTGCCGCATCCGCCGAGCTCGAGCATCGAGAGCGATCGCCCAAGCTGGAAGATGTGCGCGTGGGCCTCGCGCAGCACGCGCTTCACAGCGCACCGCCGATCAGCGACTCGATGACCCGCGAGCACTCGTCCTCATCATGAACCGGGCCGGGCCAGGGAACTCGCACAACGCCGAACTCAGCACGGACATCGAAGCCCTCATCGTCCACGCCGACTGCCACCGGGTGCTCGATCCGCACCCGCGCCAGCAGCTCGCAGACCTCGCGGAGCGCGTCCTGATTGCTGTTGAGCTGCTTGCACATCCTCCCGATGGCGTCGCACAGCGGATTGGGAGTCATGAGCGCATCGCCGTCCGCGACGCCACCGGAGTCGACCTTGGCGAACAGGATCCTCGCCTCGACCCACATCGGACGCTCCTGCTGCTGGTGGTAGGCGAGGTAGCGATCGGTCACGATGCTCTCGGGTACCTCCTGCAGCGCCACCGTCACGCGGATCGGGCTGTCGAACCGGTCTTCCGGGATCGCCAGCACGCAGTCGTCTGATCCCAGCATGTCGAGAGAGATGCACATCACCAGCGAGCCGGCGCTCGGGTCGATGATGTATCGTGCCTGCGTGGGGCTCGCGTCGCACAGCAGGGTGCCCTCGCTGTGCATGCGCAGCAGCGTCCTCGCCCGTGCCAGGGTCTCATCGTGGTGCTGCTGATCGTTCATGCTTGTGCGTGCTCCTCAAGTTCGCGCCAGACATCCTCGACGCGGCGGATCCGGGGTGGCTCGGTAAAAGCGCCCAGATGCTTCTGGTAGATCCGCACGCTGACCCATCGCCCGAGCTTGTATCCCGCCGGTGCGATGTCGCCCACGCGTGTAAACCCGCACGACTCGTGCAATCGTTCGCTCGCCGGGTTGGGGACCGTCACGCCCGCGAGCACGATCCGGTAGCCCTGGGCCGCCAGCAGCATGAAGAGCATGTGATACAGTGCTCGCCCCACGCCCTGCCCCTGGGCGTGATCGCTGATATAGATGCCCGACTCGACGCTCCAGTCGTACGCCTGACGCACCTTCCACTTGGATGCCTTGGCAAAGCCGAGGAATGTGCCGTCTTCGCCCTGCGCCACCAGCCACGGCATGTGCTCGCGGGTGCCCTGCCAGTCGCCAAGCACCTCGTCGGCGTCGGTCGTGGTGGTGCCGAAATGCGCCACGCCATGCGCGATGGCGTGGTTAAGCACCGCCGCGATGTGCGGGCAGTCGTCGCTGTGCATCAGTCGGATCCGCATCGAAGCCCCAATGTAGCACACCGCGATCAGACGCGGAAGATCGAGCCCAGCTTCTTGCCCAGCATCAGCGATGCGCCGAACAGCGTGATTGTGAGCAGGGTCATACCCCAGACGCCCATCGCGCTGGCGATATAGATGCCATCGCCCAGACGGTTGGTGAACTCAAAGATCATCTTGGTGATCGGGAAGTGGTCGCTCCGCTGCGCCAGGATCAGCGAGTCCGACACCTCCAGCATCGAGAAACTGAACACCAGCAGCCCGCCCGCGATCAGGTTCGCCATAATCAGCGGCACGATCACCTTGCGGACCGCCGCCACACGGGTCGCCCCCAGGTTCACGGCCGCCTCCTCGAGCTCGCCCGAGGTCTGCTCCAGTCCCGACACCGTCGAACGCACAATGTAGGGAAGTCGCCGGATGGCGTAGGCGATGATCAGCAGCGGGAACGGGTTGGGGTTCTCGCCAAAGACTTCCAGGTTCAGCCAGGTGCCCTCCAGCGGGCCACCGCTGCCAAAGGGCCAGCGGAGCGTCATGGCCACATAGCCGAAGGCCATCACCAGCCCCGGCACCGCCAGCGGAAGCATGCACAGGGCATCGAGCAGCGATCGTCCCTTGATCGTGGTCCGCACGATCAGGTAGCCGATCAGCACGCCGAAGGTCATATTGAGCACCATCGCGATCAGCGACAGGATCAGCGAGTTTTTGATCGAGTTGAACGATTCGCCCGCCGTCAGCGCCTCGTTGAAGTGATCGAGCGTGACCTCATGAGGCAGCACGCTCGCATACCACGAGCCCGGCTCGGCGATGCTGGTCAGCACCACACCAATGTGCGGCATGATCGCCAGCAGCACCACCGCGAGGAACCCGATCGACGCCATCCAGCCCCAGAACCGGGAGAGCGAGATCTCTCCGCCCGCCCGCGAGGCTTTGGAGTACATCGCGTAGCCCTTCCGCCCGAACACGATCTTGCCCAGCAGGTAGAACATCACCGCAGAGAAGAGCAGCACCAGCGTGAGCGCGTAGGGCTCGGCGCTGTTCTGGACTTCCTTGAGCCCGTAGAAGATCTGCACGCTCGTCACCTGGTAGTAATCGAACATGAGCGGCGTGCCCAGTTCGGTAAAGCTCCAGATGAACACGATCGTTGCCCCGGCAAAGAGGCCCGGGCGGATCAGCGGCAGGGTGATCTTGAAGAACCGCCGCCAGCCGCCTGCTCCCAGGTTCTCGGCGCTCTCGTCGAGCGCCGGGTCGAGGTTCGCCAGCGAGGCCGTCGCGTTCAGATAGATGATGGGGTAGAGGTGCAGCGCCATGACCGCCACAACCCCCCAGAACTTGCCTTGCCCGAGGATGTCCCACTCCGTACCCAGCAACGCGTTGAGGGCGCCCTCACGACCCAGCAGCGCCCGGATACCGATCGCGCCGACGAAGGGCGGCAGGATGAGCGGCACCAGGATCGACGCGTTGAGAATTTTCTTGCCCGGGAAGGTATAACGGGCGCTGAGCACCGCCAGCGGCAGCGAGATGATGATGCACAGGGTGGTCGTCGCGCAAGCAATCTTGAACGCGTTGACGATCCCGCCCATCAGGTTGGGGTCGGCAAAGACGAGCCGCAGGTGGTCCAGCGTCCACCCCTCGCCCGTCGCCGGGTCGGTGGCAAAGCCCCCCCGCACGGTCAACGCGATCGGGTAGAGCAGAAAGACGCCGAGCACAAGGAGCATCAGCCCCATAAGCCCGTACTGGATCAGCATCCTCGTGGTTCGTGCAGACATGAGTGCGAGTGTATGTGGATCGACCCCGCCAGACCGCCCAGGGGCGTATGAAACCCGCATCCACGAACGATCGGATTGTCGATGCAAACCCAGCCCGCTTTACGCTAGAATAGATCGGTTCCATCCCCGCTCGTGCCCAATGCAGTTCACGCCCGGGGAGCGTCCGAAAGGAGATCACGATGCGCATCAATGTCATCGGCAGACACCTCGAAGTCACCGACCCGATCCGTCAGCACGCCGAATCCAAGGCGACCAAGCTCGACAAGTTCGAAGATATCGTGCAGCAGATCGAGATCAAGTTCTGGAAAGAGAACACGGCGCAGGAAAGCTTCAGTGTTGAAGTCGTGGTCGATGTGATCAACCATGCCGATTTTATCGCGAAAGCGGATGGTCACGACCTGTACCTCGTGATCGATGACGCAATCGCCAAGGTGGGTCGTCAGCTCAACGACCATCGCGAAAAGCTCAAGACCGAGAATCGCGCCTGAGCATCGCCCGTCGGGGAGGACCCTTCGCATGAAACTCACGGAGATCATCAAAGCCGACGCGATCCGCGTCCCCCTCAAGGGGACCGATCGCGACACCGTCATCGCCGAGCTCATCGACGCACTCATCGCGTCGGGGGCCGCCGATGCCAATATCCGCGACGAGCTGCTCGAGAAGGTGCTCGAGCGGGAACGCAAGCACTCCACCGGCTTCGGGCGGGGTGTCGCGGTCCCGCATGTCAAGCACCCCAGCATCGACGGCATGACCGCCGCGATTGGGATCTCCGCCAACGGGATCGACTTCAACTCGCTCGACAAGCAGCCGGTCTACACCGTGTTCCTGCTGCTGAGCCCCCAGAGCCGACCCGAGGAGCACCTCCAGGCGATGGAGCTGATCTTCAAGAACCTGTCCAAGGACACCTTCCGGCGTGAGCTTCGACAGGCAGACAGTGCCGAAAAGATCCACGCCCTGCTCGATGATGCCGACCACCACCGTGTCGTGGGCTGATCCGTCCGTTCAGGCCGACACCCCAGAGTTCACCGGGACCCAACCGGACACGCTAATCGTGAGCGAAACCTGCTCGTCCAAGATGAAGATCACGAACCGATACGGGCTCCACGCGCGTCCGGCCACCGATTTCGCGCAGGCCGCCGCGGGCTTCGAGGCCAGCGTCACCGTCCGTCACGACGATGACGAGGCCGACGGCAAATCCGTCATGGAACTCATGATGCTCGCCGCCACGCAGGGCACCGAGATCGAGATCCTCTGCTCCGGCCCCGATGCCAAGGATGCCCTGTCGCACCTGGCGGATCTCGTCTCGCGTGGGTTCGACGAGACCGACGACTGATCGGTGCGGACCCGCGACCAGGTCAGCCGCCCAGCGCGTTCACGCCCTGCTCGCTCAGCTCGCTCTCGCTCATCCGTGTGATCGAGGCTCCGACCGAGCACAGGCGCTCCTCGAGCTTCTCGTAGCCACGGTCGATGTGGTAGACGCGGTTGACCACCGTCGTCCCCTCTGCCGCCATCGCCGCGATCACCAGACCGGCGCTGGCCCGAAGGTCGCTCGCCATCACCGGCGCCCCGGTCAGCTTACTCACGCCCGAGATCACGGCCGTCGTGCCGTGGCGATGGACCTGCGCTCCCATGCGGGTCAGCTCGGCCACATGCAGGAACCGCTCGGGGAAGATCTTCTCGGTAATCACCGAGTTGCCCTGCGCCAAACACAGCATCGCCATGAACTGGGCCTGCAGGTCCGTCGGGAAGCCGGGGTGCGGCTGGGTCGTGATCTGCACCGATCGCAGCGGCTCGGGGGCGCTGATCGTGCAGGTGCGGCGCATCGGGTTGTCCGCAGCCACACCGCGCGGGTAGTCCGTCGGGTCGATATGCACTCCGATCGCCTCCAGGCGATCGATCGGCGACATCATCGCGTCCAGAGGGCAGTTGGTCAGCTCGATCGTCGAACCCGTCGCGGCCGCGGCACACATATAGGTACCCGCCTCGATGCGATCCGGGATGACCGTGTGGTCCGTCCCACCCAGCGATTCAACGCCCTCGATCGTGATCCGCGGCGAGCCAGCGCCGCGGATCCTGGCGCCCATCGAGATCAGCATGTCCGCCAGATCAACAATCTCCGGCTCGCACGCCGCGCATTCGATGACTGTGGTTCCCTCAGCCAGCGTCGCCGCGGACATCACATTGGCGGTGCCCAGCACGGTGGAGCCGAACGGCCCACCCAGGAAGACGGTGTCGCCGATCAGACGCCCGGACTGGGGCACCCGGGCGACGATATCGCCCCCCTCCAGCTCGATCCGAGCCCCGAGGGCCTCCAGACCACGCAAGTGCAGGTCCACGGGGCGTTGACCGATGGCACACCCCCCGGGCATGGACACGCGGGCCGTGCCCCGACGGGCCAGCATGGGCCCAAGGACGCAGATGCTCGCCCGCATGGTCCGCACAATGTCGTAGCGGGCATGAACCTCAGTCTCATCGACGCCCTGAAGGCGGATGGTGGTCCCGTCCCGCTCGTTCTCGACCCCCAGCTCGCCCAGCAGGCGGAGCATATTGAAGATGTCGGAGAGCTCGGGCACATCCCGCAGCGTGACGGGGGCATCGGTAAGCAGGGTGGCCGCCAGGAGGGGCAGGGCGGCGTTTTTGGAGCCGTTGACCCGCAGCGAGCCGCTGAGCTTGCGTCCACCCTCGATCACGAATACATCCATGCGTGCCTCCCGTGCGTCGTGCGCCTGTCAGTGTACCAGCCCGGGGGTAAGAAAGACCGCCCGATCGCCGATTCCGCCCTGATCATCGGCAAGATCGCGATTCTCACTCCTGAATCGGGCTCGACTTGCCCAGTCGTCACAGCCCGCACAGACGCTGCAGCCCAGCGCCCAAGTGCGCAAATCTCGCGTGCGTCGATGGCATCGCCCAGTGTGAAATGGAGATTCAACCCAGACACCAAGCCCGCGGCGTACGCGGGCCTCAGCATGCCATCAGGAGCGGTCAATGAACACGGCTCAGCAGCACATCGAAGACCCCGCCGGCGAATCGCAGTCCCCGGGCAACCGCCTCATGCAGGCGCTGCTCATCGCAGCGATCGCCGCATCAAGTCTCTCGATGATCTTCTCAGTCGGGACCGCGATGGCCTCCGCGTCGGACCAGCAGGCGAGCGCGGATGTCGCGGTGAACGAGTAGAAGCGGGGTGCGCAGCGAGCACGCTGCAGGAGTTGGTCATGAGTCCCTAAACCACTGTTCGCAGTACAAGCAACGCGATCTGGACCCTACCCAAGCACACCCTCAGCCCTGGAGTTTCACATGAACAAGCCGAACACAACCACCATGACCTCCCGGCCGCTCCTCGCCCTGACCATGATCGCGGGCACCGCCGCGATGATGATCCCAAGCACCGCCCTCGCGCAGGACAGCGACTATTCCAACCTCCCCGATCAGATCACCCTGACCGGCACCGTGCGTGACTTCAATGAACGAACGGTTGCGGGCGGGCACACCGATTTCGAGTTCCGTCCCTCGGGCGGATTCGGGCACTACATGGGCATCGTCTCAGACTATCTCAACGAGAATGACAAGCCCGTGTTCAACTCCACCGGCTACAAGGTCAGCAGCAACTGGACCGATGCCAATGGACGCAAGATCATCCAGTCCAAGGACTACATCGCACCCCGCGAGGGTGATCATCAGGGCAGCCTCGGCAGCGCTGCCGGCGCGATCCATGACGCAGCATCGCTGGACCAGTGGTTCCGCAATGTGCCCGGCGTGAATGTCTCCAAACCGCTCGACCTCACCCTCGTGCGTCAAGCGGGAAGCAATGTGTATGTCTTCGATGACAAACGCGACGCGACGTACGCGAGCCTCGGTGGGTTCTTCCCGATCAACGGCGATCTGTTCGGCAACTCGGCCAACAACAACAAGAACTTCCACTTCACCTTCGAGCTGCAGACCGAGTTCAGCTACGAAGAGGACTCGGGCCAGGTGTTCACCTTCACCGGTGACGACGATGTCTGGGTCTTCGTGGACGGTCGCCTCGTGATCGATATCGGTGGCGTGCACTCGGCCGTCTCACAGACCATCGAGCTCGACCGCCTCGACTGGCTCGAGGACGGGCAGCGGTACAAGCTCAGCTTCTTCTTCGCCGAGCGTCACCGCACCCAGTCGAACTTCCGCATCGAGACCACGATGCAGCTGCGCACCGTGCAGCTCCCGCCCACCGCGGCACTCTACGACTGATTCCCACTGGCGCATGTTGGTGTTGGTGCGAGCCCGACCCGTTCACACGGGTCGGGCTCCTCCTTTTTTGATTGTGCCAGGTTCAGATACCACTCATCGAACATGGCGGCGGCGGTCATTGCCACGCCAGTCCGAGCCGCGCCCCGTGTCGCGACGGTAGTGGTGGTACGAGCCGCCGTAGTGCGGGCGCCCATAGACGGGGCGATCCGAGCCCGGGAAGACATAGGTCTCGGGGTTGTTGCTGGTCCGGAAGTACCCGCGATCGTCGAGCGAAGGTCGCTGCTGCTCGGGCCAGGCGTACCAGCCCGCCGTGGCGTCGGGGATCCGCACGCTCAACTCCGAATCGCGACGGTTGTACTCTGGGGCGTACTCACGCTCATAGGCGTACCACGAGCCCTGTGCCTCGACACCGGGCGAGAAGATCACAGCGCCCGATTCGCCAGAGTGCGTCGTCAGCGACGCCCGATCACCCTGCTGGATCTCGCTGTTGCCCCAATCCCAATCGGGGATATCCTCGCCACGCTGCTGGCTGCTCGCGCACCCCAACAACGCGAACGATGAGAGCAACGGGAGCGCCAGACGCAGGTTCATGATCTTGAGATGTGCAGGCATACATACACACGACCACAACACAGGGTCTGCTGCCAGCAATCTCAGCATGAACGGGCAGAATCGGCGGGAAAACCCGGCTTTTCGGGCGGTTATCGGGTAGGCACCCGCCCCATGAAGCGATCGATCCGTATCCGACTGTTGGCCAGACGCTCCTCGCCCACGCCCCATCGGCCGCTCTGGATCGCTTCGCTGATCGTGTTGACGATCCGCACCTGCCCACCCGGCTCGCGATAGCCCGGGGCGTTGAAGCCATCGATCACGATGTCGCACCCCGCCATCAGCGCCATCAGCGCCGCACGCCCCTCACCGAAGCGATCACGAACCGCCCGCATGTCGATCGAGTCGCTGATGATCACGCCGTCGAACGCGAGCGTACCCCGCAACCTGCCCGTCAGGTGCGCTGGCGAGACCGACGCCGGGAGGCGGTCATCAACACGCTTGTCCGAGAGGTGCCCCGCCATGACCGCGATCGAATCACCAAACCGATCGATCAGCGTTCGGTAGACGCGTTCTTCGTCTGGCGAGTGCGTCTCGCTGATGTCGCACATGCCCATGTGCGTATCGATCAGCGTCGATCCGTGACCCGGGTAGTGCTTGATGCAGCAGCGCACCCCGATATCCCCGAAGCACTCGATCACGGTGCTCGCGCTCGCCACCACCGTGTCGTGATCCTCGCCGAACGCGCGGCGCTTGCCCGCGATGATCGCCGAGTCGGGCTCGATCGCCAGATCGACGCATGGCGCCAGATTCAGGTCGATCCCCAGCGTGCGAAGCTGCTTGGCCTGGTTGGTCGCGTACTGGCGGCGGTCGATCTCCGCCCAGCCCGCGAACTCCTCGGCGCACACCGTGCTCAGGAAGCCCCGTTCCTGCGTGAGGCGTGCGACCGCCCCGCCCTCCTGATCCACTGCCACGATCAGGTCGCTACCCAGCTCGTGGCGCAGGTCCGCGATGAACCGCTGCAACTGCTCGGGGTTGATAACATTGCGAAGGTGATTGCCCGCGATGTCGTGATCGAACAGGATCACGCCCTTGCACTTCACGCCCTTGAGCGCATCCACATCGGCGCGGGTCACATCCTCGTTGAGCGTGCAGCCTCGCAGCCCGAACATCAGCGACGACCCGATGAGCTCCGAGAGCGTCACGACGCACCTCCGTTGGTCCTCGCCCCGATGATCTTGGACAGGTGCCCACCCGCATCGCGGATTCTGGTTTCTGCTTCGTCATGCCCGATGCCCAGCCGGTGCATCACGATCGCATGCTTCACGCTGTTGCGCGCCCGATCGAGCAACGCGAACGACTCGTCGCGGCTCGTGGCGCAGATCACGCTGATGATCCGCGCGCCCCTGTCCCGCAGCTTGTCGTTGGTCGCCCGCAGGTCCACCATCATGTTCGAGTAGCTCTTGCCCAGCCCGACCATCGCGCCGGTGCTGATCATGTTCAGCGTCATCTTGGTGGCCGTGCCCGCCTTCATGCGCGTTGAACCCGTCAGGACTTCGGGCCCGGTCTCGATCGCGATGAGCACATCGCACCAGGCGGGCTTGCCGATCGGCGTGCAGGTCAGCAGCCCCGTGCTCGCCCCCAGCGACTTGGCGAACTCCACCCCGCCCAGCACATACGGCGTCGTCCCACCGGCCGCGATCCCCAGCACCGCGTCGTGCTCGCTCAGCGCCAGCTGCCGCAGCTCTTCGTGGGCCCCGTTCCGCTCGTCCTCGCGATGCTCAGAGGACAGCCGCAAGGCACGATCGCCCCCGGCGATGATCCCGATCACCTGCCCCGGCTCGCTCTGAAAAGTGGGGGGGCACTCGCTGGCATCGAGCACGCCCAGTCGCCCGCTGGTGCCCGCGCCCAGATAAATCAGTCGTCCACCCGCCCGCAGCGACGCGATGACGCGGTCTGTGAAGTCCGCGATGTGCCCAATCTGATCGCGGACCGCGCCCGCGATCATCGCGTCCTCGTCGTTGATCAGCTCAAGGCAGCCAAGCGTCCCCATGGCATCCAAGCTGACCGATCGGGCGTTGGGCTGCTCGGTGAGCAGGTGCCCGCGATCGGGTGGCACCGGAGCCGTGCTGTCGCGGGTTTGCTTGCTCAAAGCACCCCCGGCAGGGCTCGAACCTGCGACCTGCGCTTTAGGAAAGCGCTGCTCTATCCAACTGAGCTACGAGGGCAATCTGGTTCAAGTGTACTCTCAACAGCCGATGATGAGAAGCGGGGACCCAGGACGAGTCTGCCCGTGTATGAATCTGATCCCTTTCCCACAACGAACAGCAGAAACGCATGAAGAGAGCTCCCGATACCCATCCCGTTCCACTCTGGCTCAGGCGGATCCTGATGCTCGCAGGGATATACAACCTCCTCTGGGGCGCGTGGGTTATCCTGCTGCCCGCCTCGCTCTTTACGATCATGGATCTCCCCCAGCCCACCTACCCCGCCATCTGGCAGTGCGTGGGCATGATCGTGGGGGTATACGGCGTGGGCTACCTCATCGCAGCCCGCGACCCAATCCGCCACTGGCCCATCGTCCTCGTCGGGCTGCTGGGCAAGGTCTTCGGCCCCATCGGATTCGTCTACGCATCGCTCATCATGCACGAGCTGCCCGCACGCTTCTTCTGGGTCAATATTCCCAACGACATCATCTGGTGGGTGCCGTTCACGATGCTGCTCTGGATCAGCGCCAAGCATCACCAGTCCGCAACGCACAACAAGGAATCACAACGCATGTCCATCGACGCAGCACTCAAGGAGCACAGCACCCAGACAGGCGTCCCGCTCAGCGACCTCGCCGATGCCCAACCTGTCATGCTGGTTTTCCTGCGTCACCTCGGCTGCACCTTCTGCCTCGAGACGCTCCAGGATCTGAAAAAGCAACGAGCCCGGATCGAGGCTCAGGGTATCCAGCCCGTGCTCGTGCACATGAGCGAAGATGAAGCCGCCCGCAAACGCTTCGCCCAGTACAACCTTGATGATCTGCCCAGCGTGTCCGACCCGGACCAGGACCTCTACCGTGCCTTCGAGCTCCGCCGGGGATCGTTCCTCCAGCTCTTCGGCCCCCGCGTTTGGTTCCAGGGGCTTCGGGCGATCTTCAAGGGCAATACCGTGGGCAAGCTCGTGGGCGATGGATTCCAGATGCCCGGCGTCTTCATCATCCATAAAGGGCAGGTCATCCAGGAGTTCAAGCACTCAACAGCCGGCGATCGACCCGGATACGAGTCCATGGCCTGCGCCTGTGAGATCAGCACCACATGAACGACCCAACAACCCAGCTCGTGCTGCTCCTGCACGCGGGTTCCACCCTCGCAATGTTTGGGCTCATCTGGTTCGTCCAGATCGTGCACTACCCGCTGATGAACGCCGTTGGTGCCGACGGATACACGCGATATCAGCATCGCCATATGAGCCGAACAACATGGGTTGTCGCGCCCCTCATGCTGATGGAGCTGACCACCGCCGTGCTGCTGCTGCCACTCCTCGGGGCGGCCTTCTACGCCTACACCATCCCGGGGCTTGTCTTGATCGCGCTGCTGTGGATCTCCACTGCCGCCCTGCAGGTCCCTGCCCACAAGGTCCTCACGAGCGGCTTTGCGCCCGATGCTCACCGACGACTCGTCGCGACCAACTGGGCCCGCACTGTACTCTGGAGCGCCCGGAGCGTGATCGCCTGCGTGCTGATCGCGACGGCCTGATCGGTGCCAAGAAAAACATGCCCGGGCATGGACGCCCGGGCATGTAAGAGGAGAACCGATATCAGAGTCTGGATCAGACGCGGAAACGCTCGGTCAGGGCGAGCAGGTGCTCGCTCTTCTGCGAGAGCTCACTGGCGGCCGAGGTCGCTTCCTCGACGCCACGGGTGGTCTGATTTGAGATCTCGTTGATCTGCTGGATGTTGTCCGAGATCTCGACCATCGCGTTGCTTTGCTCGTTGCCCGCGGCGTTGATCGACTCGAGGCTCCGCTGAACCTCCGAGGCACCACGAACGATCGACTGGAGCATCTCGCCCGCCTGCTGAGCGAGCCCGATCCCCGATGCGCCGCGTTCCTGCGCATCGTTCATCCGTTGCACGGCCTGGCTCGTGCCGTCCTGGATTTCGCGGATCGAGCTGGAAACCTCGTCGGTCGCGCTCGTTGTCCGCTCGGCCAGCTTGCGGACCTCGTCGGCCACAACCGCGAAGCCACGCCCGTGCTCGCCCGCTCGGGCTGCCTCGATCGCGGCGTTGAGGGCCAGCAGGTTTGTCTGGTCCGCGATGTCGTTGATCACATTGACAATCTCGGAGATCTTTTCGCCCTTGCGACCCAGCTCGCCGATCACCTCGGCGCACGCGTCGACCACCTCGATGATCGAGTTCATGCCCTGGACCGTCTCGTTGACGACCTCGGCACCCTTTTTCGCTTGTTCGCCGGCCTGCGACGACTTGCTGCTCGATTCCGACATCATCTCGCTCGATTCACGCAGCGAGCTCGATGCCTGCTCGACGGCCGCGGCCACCTGCTGGGTCTGGAAGCTCTGGTTGCTTGCGCCCTGCATCAGCTGCTCACTCGAGGCCGCGATCTGCGTCGCCGCACCAGCGACCTCCTGCGCATTCGTGCGGACCTCGCTGATCACAGATGAGAGATCGTCGCCCATGGTATTGATTGCCTCACGCAGCTGCGCGAACTCGGCACCACCGATATCCTCGAGGCGTTCACGCAGATCGCCCTGCGCAAAGCGTGAGACGGTTTGAATAGTCTTGCGGATCGGCGAAACGATGCTCCGGATCACGAGCACCGTGAGCCCGATGACGATGAGCGAACCAAGCCCCATGGTGATCATCAGCGTGGTGCGCGCCGAGGCGAGCCCATTCCGTGAGTTATCAACCAGGGTGTGGCTCGATTCGACGATCATGTCGGAGAAGTTGCCGAGCGATTCTTCGAGCTGATCAAAGCGGACCGAAACATCCTCGCGGTCCTTATAGAGCTGCTCCTTATCTGCGCCAGCGTCCTTCTGCTCAAGAACATAGAGGGCCGATTCGGTGTAGGCGAAGACATCCTCCTTCGCCTTCTTGGCCGCGACATAGAGATCGCCGTCGTCCTCAGTGAGAAGCGCAAGGCTGTTTGTCGCACTCTCACGCATGAAGCTCGCGTCGTCACGGAGCTCCTGCTCGAACGCTTCGAGATCTTCCGCGGACTCACTCATGATCACAAGGTTCACATCACCCAGGATCTTGTCGTGCATCATGTCCGTGTCGCCATTGGACTGGAGGACTTCGGTGAGGCGGGTCAGCCCATCGATGCCCTGATCACTTGTGTGAATGGCGTCTACCGAAAAAAGACCGATCATGAGCGAGAAGCCCACACCCAGCGTGCCGATCGCGAAAAGTCTCGGCCGTAACCCAAAGCTGTGAAATCGCATAAAACACTCCTCATTTGCTTCCGTGCTTGATCCAGACCGCCGAGAAATCGACATATGCTCGATCCCGGTTGACCTGAAGTTGTTGATTCATGAGGTCTTGCCTCTAGACTGCCCGGAAACTGGATCAAAGGGCGGTCGGAGGACATGGTTCTGTGTCACCATGCCACTCACAGGACCACCTCGTTCAATCGGAGCGCAAATGAAGGCAGGCATCGTCGGTCTCCCCAATGTTGGTAAATCCACCCTCTTCAACGCGTTGACCAACGCGGGAGCGCTGGCCGCGAACTACCCGTTCGCCACGATCGACCCCAATGTCGGTGTCGTGCCCATCCCCGACCCCCGCCTGGGCATCATCCAGGGCTTTATCAAGACCCAGAAGATCATCCCGGCCGTCCTCGAGCTGGTCGATATCGCCGGGCTCGTCCGCGGCGCCTCCAAGGGCGAGGGCAAGGGCAACGCCTTCCTCGGGCATATCAAGGATGTCGACGCGGTCATCCAGGTCGTCCGGTGCTTCGAGAAAGCCCCCGGCGGCGAGGACATCACCCATGTGGACGGCTCAGTCGACCCCATCCGCGACATCGAAACCATCGAACTCGAGCTCATCCTCGCGGACCTGCAGACCTGCGAGAACGCCCTGCCCAAGGCCCAGCGCAACACCAAAAGCGGCGACCGCGACGCCATCGCCCGCGTCAAGGTCCTCGAGAAGATCATCCCCGCCCTCGAAGAGGGCAAGCCCGCCCGCTCGGTCGAGTTCAACGACCCCGAGCTGGTCCGGGCCGTGCGGATGCTGAGCCTGATCACCGTCAAGCCCATCCTCTACATCGCCAATGTCTCCGACGACGATGTGAACGGCGAGGGTGAGCTGGCCCAGCGCGTCCGGGCCCACGCCGAGTCGGTGGGTTCACAGATGGTCCCCGTCTGCGCCCGCATCGAGTCCGAACTCGCCGAGCTCGACGACGAGGACAAGGCCGAGCTGCTCAAGGACATGGGCATGGAAGAGCCCGCGCTCAACGCCCTGGCCCGCGCGGCCTACAAGCTGCTGGGCTACCAGTCCTACTACACCGCCGGCGAGAAGGAGGTCCGCGCCTGGACCATCCCCATCGGCTGCAAGGCCCCCCAGGCCGCGGGCGTGATTCATACGGATTTCGAGAAGGGCTTCATCCGCGTCGAGTGCTACAGCGTCGACGACCTGATCGAATACAAAAGCGAGAAGGCGATCAAGGAAGCCGGGAAGCTCCGCATCGAGGGCAAGGAGTACACCATGCGCGACGCGGATGTGTGCCACTTCCTGTTCAGCCGCTGATCCATCGCTCTCCTCCCCCGCGCTTGCGGGAGAGGTTTCACGCGGAGTTCGCCTCTGGCGGAGAGCGGGTCGATCAAGTCTCCTGTGATCTGGTTGCATGGCGGCATTACTCGCATCGGAGATGCGTAGTTGTGTTCTTGAGTAGTCGAAAAACTCACAACTGAGTTGAAGCAATCGAATAACAGCATGTAAAGCTCGATTTTGCGTGATTGAGAAGCTCGTATTTTTTGGGCGATGCATCTGAGCGGTAAATCATTTGTGCATAAGGATTTGCATCGCGATTCAGTGGAGAGGATTAGAGATTTTTTCCGATCGGTCAAGGAGTTGGTTGACAACATAGCTGGGGGGGGTAGGTTGATGCAATGTTTATTATCGCTACACATTGAAAGGAGAAAGTGATGCGTCGTAATTCAATATCGCTTGGTATTCTATTGGTGATCGTATTCGCAACTGTTGCGTTTGTGACGAGTCACTCATTCGCACAAGTCGGCGGAGGGCATCTCTGCAGATACTGCCATCCTACATGGCCAAATGTGTGCGATTCAGTTTCATGCCCAAATGTCAATGAGAAGAGCGAAACATATTGTGGCTGTTTAGGTACTCATGGAACGAATGAGGGAGGCCAGCCCTGGGCCCTTGCTCAGTGCGGCTACGGCTCAGATTGCGTGTACTAAGCAATGAATCGAAAAGTATCCATATGCATGGCAGCGATTTTCTCCGCTGTTGGTCTGGTTTTCATGTTGACGCGAATCGACTTTGGTTCGCGTAACTCGGGTAGCGCATCGATCGAGATCAATGAGCGTGCGATCGCAGAGCTGGAATCAATCGAGGCTTTTATCGACCCGAGCGACCCAGAACAAGGCAAGGAAGTTGCGGATCAAATCGTGGAGCGGGCGTTGTCAACGCCCGGTCTGCTCGAGCCGATTCGCGGCCGAGCGCTTCCCAACGAAGCACAGCTGCGTCAACTGATCACCGATCGTCTGATGTTGATGTTCAACCCCGAGTACGATGTCTTTGTGCGTCAGGTCGGTGAGTTGCTCGGGCAAGATGGACGTGAATCATTACAGGGCACAATGTTTGAGGACGAGAAGCTCTGGATTGTTTTCGCAAGTACTTACAAGGATGCGGGAGTCGCCATCGATACCACACGAGCAACGCTTGATCTTGGGAGCGTCACTATGGGTGATGGACTCTGGGGTGGCCGGCAAACTCAGTTCGGCGATCCGGGTGTATACGGCGCGAACCAACTCGTTGAGAGTGGGGCAACAGTATTTAACATCGGCATCCCGGTGATGATCCCGCCTGAGAACAAGCCTGACGCAAAGATCATGGTCCTCTTCGCAACTTTGAGCTTCGTCTGGGATCAGTCCAGAAACAAATGGCTCCCGTACCGCACAGCGGTATACGATCCCTCCGGCACTCTGGGGGCGCTCCCTGCGCTATGGATGTGATGATCCATTCCCGATCCGATCCTGCGATGCGTTCGGCTTTCACGCTGATCGAAGTGCTTGTCTCGATTGGCATCATCGCAATTCTTGTCGGATTGTTGCTCCCTATGTTGAGCGGAACCAAGGTGCGTGCGAGCCGGGTGAAGGCGCTGAACGATCTACGACAGATCGGGATTTCGATTCAGCTCTACACAGAAGACGCTGGAGGCGTCTACCCCTATTTCCCACCGAACACCACGCACCTCATCGGGCCACCCGATGCCCCACTCGGAACGATCTTTGTCGGCAACGATGATCCATGGAGCATGTCCTACTTATGGGTGACGACGATGCACCGTGTCGCGCCATGGACTGACAACTACGCGAGTTGGATCGGGGTAGGTCGTGAGCACGGGCAACTGCCTTGGCTGAGGGCTGAGGATCAGAACCATTGGCTGCCGCCCGGCTATCGCATGAGCAACTCCTTCGTGGCGACACCCGGCACATGGAGTGACAACGGCGTCGCGCGTGTAATGTCCACGAGCTCGGGGCAGGTGCAGTACCCCAGCGCAAAGGCGATGTTCTTTGATGCCGCCCGCCCGTACCTGTCGGAACGAAATCAGCAAGAGCAACCAAGGGGTGTGCTCAGTGCCGATGGTGCGGCACGCGATGCTTTGGATTCAGATGCGACGACGCCCACGATGAATCGCATCACTCAAGCCGAGCCAAAGACCTATCACGACACGCCGAATGGCATAAACGGGCGAGATTTCTAACGAGTGGCCAATCGGTCATTAGCCGGATCTCCTCTTCGACGCCCCCGCGTTCCCGTGGGCACCGAGGTCGTACATCACCGCCAGCACCATCCCGATGATCCACGGCAGTGTGAACTCGCCGCCGCCGTAGACATGGCAGATGCCGTACACGAAGGTCGTCGCCGGCAGGAAGAAGAACCCCAGCAGCGGGATGAGGAAGCCGTTCCACGGGTCGGCCTTGGCGAATGTGCCCGTGATCCAGTACACGAACAGCAGCACGCGCGGCATCAGCAGCGTTCCGAGCACGAGCAGGCATCCACCCATCGATCCGTCCTTTCGTTGATTCAACACTTGATAATAAACGAAAACCCCGCGAGCGGGCCCGCGGGGTTGTTGGGTTTTCGTCGAGTTCCGTGTCGATCAGTCGCGTGCCTGCAGCTTACTCAGCAGGCGCAGCAGCTCGATGTACAGCCAGACGAGGGTCACCATCAGCCCCCACGCCCCGACCCACTCCATGTACTTGGGGGCGCGATGCTTCACGCCTTCTTCGATGTACTGGAAATCGAGCAGCAGGAACATGCTCGCCAGCCCGGCGCAGAGCACCGTGAAGCCGATGCCCATGGCGCCGGTGTCCGCGTAGCCGTTCCAGATGCTCACACCGAAAAAGCTCAGAATCCAGAGCAGTGCAACATAGCCGATGAGCCCGAAGACGGCCGTCATCATGATCTTCTGTACAACAGGGCCTACACGCAGGATCCCGCTCGCGTACCCGGCGAGCATGGCCGCCGCAACGGCAAAGGTCGCACCGGCCGCCTGAGCAGCGATCATCGGGACATTGACCTTGGCAGGATCGACGAACTGCATCGGAATGATGAAAGTCGCCACGCCCACGAGCGCACCCTCGAGCACAGCATGCAGCGGCGCGACGATCGGCGCGGTCTTGGGTTTGCCGTAGATCAGGAAGCTCAGCCCGATCGTGCCGACAAACGAGAGCAGCAGCACAGGCATCGCCCAGCCTGGGATAGCTTGGTTCGCCGTGTAGTAGCTCTGGATCATCTGCCAGCTGATGACGCCAACGATCGCAACGATCGAGAGCAGGATGCCCGTCGCGGTGACGGTGCCGCCGATGGTCATCACGCGCGTGCGATCGACACCGAAGCCCTCGTCCTGCTCCAGAATCCGCATCGCGGGGTTTCGTGATTGAAGTACGCTCATGCGATATGCCTCCCAAGGAAACTCGTTCTCAGCGGGTATTCTACGCTGATCCCGGTTCTTGGTTCATCGGTTCAATGCGTTTCACACCTGCCGATTTGGCATATAACGGACATGCGAGTACTTGTTTGAAGGTCCGAAGCTGGGTGCCCGTACTCGCCACGAAGTGGCGCAGTGCGGCTGAACGAACAATGAATCAGATGATGGTCGTGTGACGCACACTTGGCCGCACTGCGCGGCTGCGCCGCGAGTACGGGCACCCCCGGATCTGAGATCAGATCTGCGCGAAGGTGTAGTTGGGCGATTCCTTCGTGATCTTGATGTCGTGCGGGTGGTTCTCGACCACCGTCGCGCCCGACACCCGCACGAACTTCGCGTGGTTCCGCATGTCGTCGATCGTGGCGCAGCCGCAGTAGCCCATTGCTGATCGCAAGCCGCCCACGAGCTGGTAGGTAAACTCGGCCAGCTTGCCGCGGTACGCGACCAGCCCCTCGACGCCCTCGGGCACGAACTTCTGCTGCTCCTTGGCGCCCGAGAGCAGCTTCTCGGCCTGGCGGTAGCGATCAGCGCTGCCCGCGTTCATCGCGCCCTCCGAGCCCATGCCGCGGTAGCTCTTGTAGCGACGCCCGCCGCTGATCACCAGCTCGCCCGGCGACTCGTCGAGGCCCGCGAAGAGCGAGCCCATCATCACGCAGTGTGCGCCCGCGCCGATGGCCTTGGCGATGTCGCCGCTCAGGCGGATGCCGCCGTCGGCGATGACCGTGACATCCGAACCAATGGACCGCAGCCCCTCGACGGCGTTCATGACGGCCGTGACCTGCGGCATGCCCACGCCCGTAACGACGCGCGTCGTGCAGATCGATCCGGGCCCGATGCCGACCTTCACCGCGTCTGCCCCGGCCTCGGCCAGCGCGATGGCCGCGTCGGCGGTGGCGATGTTGCCCGCGATGACGCCGATGTTGTAGCGGCGCTTGATTTCACGCACCGTGTCGATGACCGGTGCCGAGTGCCCGTGGGCCGTATCGACGACGAGCACATCGACCTCGGCGGCGATGAGCGACTCGACGCGGTCGTACTGACCCGGCCCGACCGCCGCGCCCACCCGCAGACGCCCGCGTACATCCACGCACGCGTTGGGGAACTGGCTCTGGCGTTCGATGTCCCGCATCGTGATCAGACCCGCGAGGCAGCCCTGCGCGTCCACGATCAGCAGCTTCTCGACCTTGAGCTCGTTAAGGATCCCCTCGGCCTGCGCCAGCGTCGTGCCCTCCTGCGCCGTGACCAAGTTCTCGCTCGTCATCACATCGCGGATCCGCGTGTTCTGGTTCTGCGCGAACTTCAGGTCGCGCCGGGTCAGGATGCCCATCAGCCGCCCCTTGGAGCGCAGGTCCTGCGAGCCGTCCTCGGTGATGGGGAAGCCCGACACATTGTGCTCGAGCATCAGCTCCATCGCCCGGCTGACTGTGTCGTCGGGGCCGAGGGTGATGGGGTCGGTAATGACACCGTTGGCCGAGCGTTTAACTTTGGCGACCTCGCGTGCCTGGCTCTCGATGTCGAGGTTCTTGTGGATGATGCCGATCCCGCCTTCCTGGGCCAGCGCGATCGCCAACTCGGACTCGGTCACGGTGTCCATCGGCGCCGAGACCAGCGGGATGTTGAGGGTGATGTCCTTGGTCAGGCGTGTGGCGGTGTTGGCCGTCGCGGGCATCACGCTCGATGCCTGCGGGATGAGCAGCACATCGTCGAAGGTGATGCCGTCCATCACGATCTTGGGCGATTGGACAAGACCCGAATCATGCGTCAAAGGGCGTGATCCGGGTTCATTCGTGGCCGGCTGGGATTTTGCAATGGTCTCCATGAGAGAGTATCCCACCCTGGTCCCCGCCTGTCCAGCATTCGGGGCGTATCGGCGCTCGATTCTGACCTATCGTGCTCTCGATGCGTGCCCAGATGACCGAAACCAGCACCATGCCCCTGCCCGGCTTCGAACTCGGCTTCACACCCGGGCAGCCCGACCCTGTCGCCGCCGCCCGAGAGTGGCTCCTTGCCGATGCGCGGGGCGGCTTCGCCATGGGCACCGCCGGGGGCACGCCCACGCGCCGCTACCACGCGCTGCTGATCGCCGCACTCACCCCTCCGGTCCGACGGTTCGCGATGCTCAGCGCCATCGATGAACACCTGCATGTGCCAAACGGCGGCTCGTGCTGCCTCGATCACGACGGGCATCTCACACGGTTCCGATTCGCCGACAACCCCGAGCCATCGCCGCCACCCACGCTCGCGGGCTTCACCAAGGGCGTTGGCACATGCACCTGGGACCACACCATCCCGACCCAGCTGGGCACCGTGCGCGTGCGAAAGACGCTGACGCTGGGCGACCGCGCCGATGCGTGCCGCATCGATTACGACATCGAGACCGCGATCCACTCGCCCGAGCCCGATCGCCCGATCACGCTCACACTTCGTCCACTTCTGGCGATGCGCGACTTCCACGAGCTCAACCATACGCTGACGCTCGATCAGTTCGGTTTCGAGCCGATCCGCGAGCCGGCGGTGGAGGGGGTGCGTGTCACGCGCCATGGGCTCGATGCCGCCCTGCATCTCCGCGGCGTGCATTTGCAGGCTCATCAGGAGACCGCGATATGGCACGCCGTACGCTACGACCACGAAACCCTCCGCGGGCAGAGCGATCGCGAGGACCTGCTGTGCCCGGTGTCGTTCAGTGTCGTGCTCGAACCGCGTGCGACGACGAGCGTGAGCATCGAGTGCTCACTGACAACCAGCGCGCCCGAACTCCACGATGCCCAGCAGCGGCGTAGCTCGCGCGTGCAATCCTCGATCGATCACGCGCTCGCCAGCGCGGGCAACCCAAGCGATCAGCACATCCGGGACACCATCGCCAAGCTCGCCTGCGCTGCGGACGACTTCGTCGTCGATCGCGTGATGCGTGGCACGACATCCAGCTCGATCATCGCCGGCTACCCTTGGTTCAGCGATTGGGGTCGCGATGCCATGATCGCCCTGCCCGGGCTGCTGCTCACCACCGGCCGTCACGAGGAGGCCCTGCACTGCCTGCGGACCTTCGCCGAAGCGCGCCAGCACGGGCTGATCCCCAACCGCTTCGACGACTTCGACGGCCCGGCCCACTTCAACACCGTCGATGCGCCGCTCTGGTTCATCCACGCCTGTCAGCAGTGGTCGCTCGCCGCCGACAAGCCGCTCGAACCCGCGCTCATCGACGCCTGCGACGACATCATCGATGCCTACACGCGCGGCACCATCAACAAGATCGCCCTCGATCCGCACGATGGACTCATCCGGTGCGGCGACGCCAAGACACAGCTCACCTGGATGGACGCGCTCCGCGACGGCGTGGCTTTCACGCCACGCCACGGCAAGCCCATCGAGATCAACGCGCTCTGGATCAACGCCCTGCGGGCGCGATGTGCTATGGGCTCGATCAGCGATGATCGGCGTGATGATCTGCTCCACAACGCCGACCACGCCCAACGAACGATCCTCAGCGCCATGACCGCCGGCTCCCACGGCGGGCTCGTCGACTGCCTCACCCCGGTGAGCGCCGTTCGCAGCTTCAGCTGGCAGCGATCAGACGAGTGCCGACCCAACCAGCTCTTCGCGGTCTCGCTGCCCGGCGTGCAGCTCCCATCGAACATCGCTCAGCAGGTTGTCCGGGCCGCTCAGTCGCAGCTGCTCACCCCGGTGGGCATCCGCACGCTCAGCCCCGATCACCCGCTATACATCCCGCACTACACGGGCACGATGTTCGAGCGTGATCGCGCGTACCACAACGGCACGGTCTGGCCCTGGCTCATGGGCGCGTATTGCGAGGCCAAGCTCCGCACCGATTCATCACCGGCCTCACGCCAGCATGCGGCCGACGCCCTGCTCACGCTCGCGTCCATGATGGATCACGACAGCATCGGCTCGCTCTTCGAAATCTACGACGCCGAGCCCGGCCCGGATGGAAAACACGCCCCGCAGGGGTGTCCTGCGCAGGCGTGGTCGATCTCGGAAACGCTCAGGATGCTGGTGCGTGTATCACGCACGCTCGATTAGCCGCAGCTCGACTTCTCGCGCCCGGCCTTGAGCAGGCGTTCGCCGTCCTCGGGCGTCATCGATCCCTCGGCGATGTACGCCGCGATCTCACGGCGCGATTTCTCGACATTGGAGCTCACGACCATCTTGCGGACAGAGCCGAACACGATCGCAACGATGGCGATCATTCCGCCCATGCCGAATACGGCGAACAGGCTGAACATGTCCTCATTGCTCGTGATGTTGTGAATGATCTCGTCCATTCTCGGTGATCCTCTCTTGCGTGCCTCAGCACTTCTTGGCAGACTTGCCGGCGTTGAGCAGGCGTTCGCCGTCCTCGGGGCTCATCGAACCCTCGGCGATGTAGGCGGCGATCTCGCGGCGCGACATCTCCTGCTCGTGTGCGATGCGGACATTCTGGCGCGTGCCGAGCACGATCGCGGTGAGCGCGACGATGCCGCCGACTCCGCCCCCGACCACAAAGATCAGAAACATAATGAAGCTGTCGCTGTTACTGGTGATGTTCTGGAATGCGTCGCCCATGGTGTCATCCGTTCCTGTTCAGGCCCGCTTGGGGTTGGCGCACCGCGCCTGGTGCTCGAGCGCAAGCTCGGTCGAACTCTTCGGGTTGCCTGCGTTGAGGATGCGTTCGCCATCCTCCGGGGTCATCGATCCCTCGGCGATGTACGCGGCAATCTCTCGGCGCGACTTCTCACGCTCCTTGGTTTCGCCCGTGCTCTTGATCGTCCCGAAGAAGATCCCCATCAGGGCGATCAGCCCGCCGACGCCGAAGACGACAGCGATGGTGAACATGCCGCGATCGCTGGTGATGTTGTGCAAGATTTCTTCCATTGTTCGTCCCTGTCAGTGTGTTCTTGTTGCTCAGCCGCACATCCGTACGCCATCGTTCTTCCGTTCAGCCGCCAGCAGCCGCTCGCCCTGCTCGGGCGTCATGGACCCCTCGGCGATGTACGCGGCCACCTCGCGGCGCGTGCGTTCGTGCGCGAGGCGTGCGATCATGCCGGTGAGGGACTTGAACACCGAAACAATGGTGATCGAGCCCGCAATAACGAGCACGAAGAAGAGTTCTTCCTTCTCGATGATCTGATGAACGATGTCTTCCATCGTGTGCTTCTCCAATCCCTGCCGGTTCGATCGCCTCCAGCGCGATGCCCCGGCGAGGTCTCATTGGGAGTCGCCGCCGGTTGCTTTCACCTACGGGCGTGTACTTTGCATTGATTGTACACAATTCATACCGATATCAGCCTGAAATCCCGGTTTCCGCCTTTTCGTCGTCCTCATCGCTGGTTTTCCAGCCGCTGCCGCACTCCGGGCACCGATGAGCCTGCAGATTCCCGCCCATGTCGTAGCCGCATACTCCGCAGTGCCCCCCATACCAGGTGGCTCGCCGCTTGGCGAGCAACGGCAGGTAGATCGCCGGCCCAAGTGCGAACACACCCACGAAGCCGCACAGTGTCAGGGCCCAATATGAGCCACTCCAGCAGTAGCAATCGGTCTTGCGACGGATCATTACATCCAGCGGGATCAGCAACGCCACCTCGACGATCGTCCCCATGAACAGCTTGCGGGCCAGCCGGGACAGCACCCGCTCGCGAGGCCCCGGGCTGGCGAATCGAAAGAGCACCGGCGTGGCGATGGCCCAGGCGACAACCACCACTACGCCCGCCGCGGTGTATTCCCCGCCCGGCAGATCAAACCCGAGCGAGAGCCGGTAATCGCTCAGCGCCCGCAGCGCCTCGCCGATGCCCATCAGCGCCGCCAGGCACAGCACAGCGATCACGAACCCGGCCGTCACCAGGCTCCGCTTGAGGCCCTTCCCTTTCCCCGCCGTGATCCCCGGGCGACGCACCGGGAGCATGAACATCAGCTGCGCCAGGGTGATTACCACAATAGCGATGATCATGTTGACCGCGAACTCACCCGTGATCAGCATGTCCACATACTCAGCCCAGCTCGGCCACACCCCCCATAAATGAGTTATCCCGGCCTCGTCAGGGATCCCATCGACCTGCGCCTGCGAGACATACAGCAGCGCCTGCAGCAGGTACAGCACAAACCCCTGCGCCAGCCAGAACCCCGACAGCAACACCCACTTGGGTGTTCTCGTGAGCCAGTCATTCTTGAGTTGTTGATCAGCCATACAGCGAACTCATGATGAGGGCGATCCACGCGGAGTAGAACGCGAAGTACTCGGGCTTCTCGATGTTGCTGTCACCGCCGCGTTTATTGACGCGCTTCCGCAGCGTCGAGGGCGGGTCGAAATCGAGGAACTCGCGATCGATCCGGGCGTGGGTCATCAACGCCTCGATCATGTCCAGCGGCGGGGTGTTATCCAGCAGCGACGGGCGATTCTCATCACCCACGATCCCCACACGCGTGCGCACCCCGATCAGGCGTGCCACCCGCGGGCCACGATCCGTCCGCACATGCAGGTCGATCGCCGGCTGCACGCGGATCTGCTTGCTCGCCCGGGCAGGGCCCTCGCTGGCGCGGCGTACGATGTCCGCCTCCACGCCGTAGTACCCGTACGACTGGTTCTCCGGCTCCTCGATTGTCACCTTGGTTGTCCGTAATCGACCCGCGACCACCAGCCACACCTGCTCGCTGGTAAAGGTCCACGCCTCGCCGTCGCGGGGCATCACCACGAACCGGGCGGGGTCGGCATCGGGGAACTGATCGATCGAGAGCATCAGCTCACCCTCGGGGTAGGCATCGATCTCGGACTGGGTCGGCGCGATGCTCAGCACACCCCGGTCGTGCATGGCGTGGAGCACCCGATCGCGAAACCGGGCATCCAGCTCACGCACGATGCCCGGCGTGTTGCGACGCGACGCCAGCTTGGCCTGATACAGGTCCATGCCCGCGCACTCAACAAGTGTTGTTGCCCGCTCCTGCTCGCCGAAACCGCCGGGCCAGGCGATCACGGTCAAAAAGGCGCGTTCTTCGTTGATCATGCGTTGATTTCCCGTTTGTTGTTCGTCAGCCCCTGGTCACAATTTCCGGATTTTGATTCTACTTCATGGACGCTTCTGGTATATTCCGAGCGGACAACTCGTGATCGAATGTTTGAGATCCTTGTGTGCGTACTGGTTCATGCGGGGAGGCCCGCGCAGATGGGGGAGACGCGGATGCATTGTCGATTCGTCTGGGGGAAACTGTTTCTAGACCGTCCTGCCACACTCGCCGTGGCTTCAACGATCACCGTGATCGCGGGGATTGCTCACGCCGCGCCGCTCAACTTCACCAACGAGGGTGTGGCCCGCGGCGTCGCGTTCCGGCTCGGGTTCAACTACGCCCAGACCGGGGCGGGCAACATGCTCGCCGATCTGGACAATGACGGCGATCTCGACATCGTCATCGCTGGCGGTCTCGGCGGGGTCTTCGGCGTCTATGAGAACGACGGGACCGGCAACTTCACCGACCGCTCCGCGGATGTCGGGTTCGCCCCGCTGGTCTGCACGGGCGTGACCGCGGCCGACTACGACAACGACGGCGATCTGGATGTCTATGTCTCCGGGTGGTTCTCGCCCTGCCGGCTCTACCGCAACGATGGGAACTTCTCCTTCACGGATGTGGCGACCGAGGCCGGGGTTGATCTCGATGCGCCAAGCGAGGCGGCGGCGTGGGGCGACTATAACCAGGACGGGTGGCTCGATATCTACCAGACCGTCCGCACCTTCACCGACGGGGTTGAGATCCAGAACCGGCTCTTCCACAACAACGGCGACGGTACCTTCACCGATGTCGCCACCCAGCTGGGCGTGGAAGCACCCGGCGACCCGTCCTTCGTGCCGACCTTCTTCGACTTCGATCGCGATGGCGACGACGACATCTACATCGGCACGGACAAGGGCTCCGATGTGTTTGCTCCTTTCCTGCACAACAAGCTCTATCGCAACAACGGTGACGGGACCTTCTACAACGCGACCTATGACGCGGGCGCAGAGGCGTATATCTTCTGCATGGGCATCGCCGTGGGCGATCTCAACTTCGACGGGCAGTTCGATCTCTACCTGACCAACATCATGCAGGGCAACCTGCTCTACATGCAGAACGGCGACGCGACCTACTCCGATCAGACCAGCGCCGCGGGGATGGAGAGCTTTCTCGTGGGCTGGGGGACGGTGTTCGCCGACTTCGACAACGACACCTTCCTCGATAACTATGTCTGCAACATCGAGGGCGCTAACCGCCTGTATCGAGGCAAGGACATCTCGCAGTGGCCGCTTGCCGACGAGGCGGCCGAGGCGGGCGTGGATGTCATCTGGGACACCTACTGCGTGTCCGTGGGTGATATCGACGGCGATAACGACCTGGACATGCTGGTGGGTAATACCAACCGGCGTGTGAACCTCTTCATCAACAACTCGTCCGATGCGGCGACCAACAACTGGGTGCGTCTGAATGTCGAGGGCTCGCAGTTGAACCGGTACGCCATCGGAGCGTGCGTCGAGGTCGAAGCCGGCGGGAAGACCCAGACCCACGAGGTCCGTAGCGGCACCAACTTCAAATCGCATAACGAGCTGACCCTGCACTACGGGCTCGCGGACGCCGAGGTGATCTCGGAGGTCCGGCTCTTCTTCGGCGGCGGGCTGATACGCACGCTCCACAACATGCCCATCAACCAGGAGTGGACCCTCTACACCGCCGACCGCCTCGGCGACCCCGACAACGACGGGATGATCTCGGTCGACGAGATCCGCCAGGCGATGCTGGTGCGCACTGGCCAGGGCGTCACGCTCGCGCCGGGCACGGAGATCTTCGATATGGACGGCGATTTCGATATCGACAGCAAGGACATTCAGATGATGGGTCTGGGCGTGCTCAGCCCGTCCAGAAGATGATTGCCCGCCCGGCGCACCACCGCCGGGCGCCAGGGGAACACCGGCTCAGCGTCGGATCCGCTGAGCCCACACTGCACACACATTTCCCAGTTCAATAGATGGCAACGCTCTCCGGGCCGGTCACCCGGTGGCGGGATTGGGGATGTGAAGGCGAGCCGGGCTGGGCGCCCGTCTCGTGGACCAGCGTCCGTCCGCGACACACCCAGGCTGGTGGTGGCGGGCGGGTCACTCATGGGGGTCGCCAAGCGACCGACACTTTGTGATGGAGAACACCATGCGGAAGCGTGTGTTGTATCGGTGCGCGCTCAGCGCGGGCGCGCTGCTGGCGGGCGTGGACGATGCGGCTCGTGCGGGCGAGCCGCTGAGTTTCAGTGATGAGGCCCTGGCCAGAGGCATCAACTTTACCATCGGGTTCAACTACATCCAGTACGGCGCGGGGCTCGCACTGAGCGATCTCGACTCCGATGGAGATCTCGATGTGCTCGTGGCCAACGGCCCGGGCGGGAGCTTCGGGATCTATGAGAACGATGGCACGGGCCACTTCATCGATCGCAGGGCGGGCTCGGGGATGGCCTCCATGAGCGTGGCCTCGGGGGTCGCGATCGCGGATTACGACAACGACGGCGACCTCGATATCTTCGTGTCCGGCTGGTATACGAGCTCGCGTCTGTACCGAAATAACGGGGGGTTCAACTTCACGGATGTCGCGGTTCAGGCGGGCATCGCGGACCCGGCGTGTCCCAACATGTCGCCCTGCTGGGGCGATGTGGATCAGGATGGCGATCTGGATCTGTATATCTCCGTGCGCACCGGGACCAACGCCTACACGGGCGGAAACCTGCTTTACATCAACAACGGCGACGGCACTTTCAGCGATGAAGCGATCGCCCGGGGCGTGGACGCCGGGCCGGACCCAACGCTGGTGAGCACCTTCTTCGATTTCGATCGCGACGGAGACGACGACCTGTATCTGGGCACCGACAAGGGCTCGGGCGGCGTCTGGAAGAACCGCATGTTCCGCAACGACGCCGGACTGTTTACGGAGGTGACCGAGGCGATCAACGCGCAGGCCTATGTCGACTGCATGGGCATCGCGGTGGGCGATCTCAACTTCGATGGGTTCTATGACCTGTATCTGACCAACACCGTGCCCGGCAACAAGCTGTTGATGTTCAACCCTGCAACGCATGCGTACGAAGATCTGACCGCAGGCTCGGGCGTGGGTTCCTATCTCATCAGCTGGAGCGCCCTGTTCGCGGACTTCGACAACGACACACAGCTGGACATCTATGTCTGCAACACGCGGGCCCAGGGTTCCAGCAATGCGCCAAACCGTCTCTACAGGGGCTCACAGACATGGCCGCTGGTCGATGAGGCCGCCAGCGCCGGCGTTGGTGAGCTCTCCGATGTCTACTGCGCGGCGGAGGGTGATGTCGATGGCGACGGCGACATCGATCTGCTCGTGGGAGACACCAACGGGCGTGTCCACCTCTATATCAACAACTCACCGGACGCCGCGACCAACAACTGGGTGCGGTTCAACGTCGTTGGCAATCAGGGCTACAAGAACATGTATGCCGTGGGCACCTGCGTCGACATCACCCACGACGGCAAGAGCCAGGTCCGCCAGGTCCGCAGCGGGACCAACTACAAGTCGCACAGCGAGTACACCCTGCACTTCGGGCTCGGCAGTTCGGAAAGCGTCGATGAGATCGACCTGATCTTCCCCGGCAGCGCCGTGCGTCACCTGAGCAACGCTCCCGCGAATCAGACCTGGACGCTCTACCCGCCGAGTCGCCTCGGCGATCCCAACGGCAACGGCCGGATCGATTCCTTCGAGCTCTATACCGCACTGATGTCACGAACCGGGGCGGGCAACCCCATTACCCCGGGGCTCGAGATCTACGACATGGACGGCGACTTCGATCTGGACAATGACGACATCACCCTGATGGAGCTGGGTATCCGCACGCCCAGCGTCAAGAACCTCGGTGTCGGTCCCTGATCGACTCGATTCAGATTTGCTCCACATCAACGCCCGGCGCTCGTGCCCGGCGTTGTTTCATATGGCTGATGGGCGCATGAAAAACCGGGCACGGGCTCTCGCCTTCCCGTACCCGGTCTCTGGAGTTGGCTCGTTCGATTGCTCGACTCGGCCTCGTCCTCTCGAAGACTCCGATCGAGTGTTTCCACTCGATCGGGCCTGCCCTCGGAACGGTTGGGGACGATGACGATCCGCCCCGAGAGCATGGTTTGTTGCGTCCCCATCTCGCCGCGAGCAGCGCTCTGCGGCAGTGGGGGCTGACCCACCCGGCGTCGAGCCGAGAATCGCAAGGGCGCGCCCGGGGCGAGCTCCACGACGCCGACACAGGGGGAATCAGCGGTCTCACTTGCCCGCCCCTGGGCGCCCTTGCGTTGTTGCTCATCGTCGGCTGCGCTCGTGATGCCGACGATGAGGACAGGGAGTTCGGCTGGTCGCCCGTCACCCCATACAGTGACGGGCGACCGAGTGGCTTGGTTTCCCTCCTCCCCAAGCCGATGATCGTTCCGCCTCGTCCCTTCCCAGTCCTCCTCCTCGTATGCCTGCTCCCGTACTGGATGCAGACCGATCGCCCGCTCGGACGCGACCCGCGTCCGATTCTGATCCTGTATACTTATCGATTGTGTCTTTGAGCCTGACTGCTCGGCTCGTCCCATCTTGTGTCCCCGAGAACACCTCGGTCGAAATCTCATTCGAAACGGATCACGGATCGGTTTCGGCTCAATCCGGAGTTTGTATCCGCCAGTATGATGTTTGCAGGCCCAAATGCGTTGCGACACATTGTTCGTTGACCACAAAACCCTGTGCAGCGATCCGGAAATCGCGAATTTGAAGTCGCGGATCGATCGATTCAAGATTCTTGCATCTGGTATGAAACCCTCTCCGAGCCCATCGCATCGGGTATCAGTTGAAACGTCGCGAGCTCTTCTTCGTATGATTGTGCGACACTTATGGACCGCCAGCCAGACCATCTCGGGGCCTGCCACTGCTGCGGGCTGGTGCACCGGATCCCGCCGATCGGTTCCAGCTCCGTGGCCTGCTGCTCAAGGTGCCGGGCCGTCATCAAGCATGGCGTCCATCCCCGATCGGTGAACAGGGCGGCTGCCTTGGCGCTGGGGGCCTTGATCCTCTATCCGCTCGCGCTCTGGCTCCCGGTCATGGAGATCGAGCGTCTGGGGCACACATCGGCGGCCTCCATCTGGTCGGGGACCGTGGCCCTGCTGGCCGAGGGGCATCTGTTCGTCGGGCTGGCGGTGTTGGTGTTTTCGGTCATCGCCCCGATCGCCAAGCTAGGGCTGATCTTCGCGCTGTGTGTCGGGCAGGGGGTCATCGCCCGCCAGGACCGGGCCCGGGCGTACCGGCTCATCGAGCTGATCGGGCGGTGGGGGATGGTGGATGTGCTGCTGGTGGCGATTCTGGTCGCGGTGGTGAAGCTGGGCGATCTGGTGCAGGTGACACCCGGTGCTGGGGTGGTGGTCTTTGGTGTGGTGGTGATCCTGAGTTTACTCGCGTCGGCGGCCTTCGATCCGCACGCGATCTGGGAAGAGAACGAATGAGTGAGAACGAACCCAAGCCAGCGACTTCAACGAGCGACGCCATCCCCACGGCGGTGGTGAAGCGTCGGCGGGTCTCGACCTTCTGGATCGTGCCGGTCCTCGCGCTGGGCGTGGTGGGCTATCTGCTTTGGTCGCAGGTGATGCGTGATCGTGGCCCGATGATCACGATCGTGTTCAGCGACGCGGCGGGCATCGAGCCGGGCAGCGAGATCATCCACCGCGGCGTGACCGTCGGTGTGGTACGTGATCTGTCACTCTCGGGCGATCTTCAAACGGTGAGCGTACACGCGGAACTGCGCCCCGACGCCGAGGGGCTGGCGGTGGAGGGGACGGGGTTCTGGGTTGTGCGGCCGGAGGTGAGCTTGCAGCGGATCGCGGGTCTGGACACGCTTGTTGGGCCGCGGTATATCGCGCTGCAGCCCGGCGATGCGGGCGGCAACCCGATCCGATCGTTCGTGGCACTTGATGATCCGCCGCGCGTCGCGCCGGCGGATAGCGATGCGCTGCGGCTGACGCTGCGATCGCAGCGGCTGGGCAACCTGTCCACGGGCAGCCCGGTGCTCTACCGCGAGGTGCAGGTGGGGGTGGTTCGGAGTTCGCACCTGAGCAACGACGCGACGGGCGTGGTGGTGACGGTCGATATCGAACCTCGCTACGCGGCGCTGGTGCACGAGAACACCCGATTCTGGCGGAGCGGGGGCGTGGGATTCGATTTCGGGCTCTTCTCGGGACTGAGCGTCGAGGCGGATTCGCTCGATGCGTTGCTGCAGGCATCGATCGCGTTCGCGACGCCCGAGAGCGAGAAGAAGCGCGGCGAGCGGGTGAGCACGGGGCACGCCTTCGATCTGGCGGACAGCGCGGATGAGGACTGGCTCAAGTGGTCGCCCGTCATCGATGTGTCGATGCCATGACGCACGCTTGATGCCCGGGGTGTATGCCGTACACTGGGAGCATGCCCGAAACGCCCTCGCCGACGATCGATATCTACTACGGCGATAACCTGCGCGTGATCGAGGGCTTTGCGGACGAGTCGTTCGAGCTGATCTATATCGACCCGCCGTTCAACACGGGCAAGGCCCAGACGCGGACGCAGCTGCGGACGATCCGCGATGACGATGGCGATCGGCGGGGGTACAAGGGGCAGCGGTATCGCTCGGAGAAGATCGGGACCAGGTCGTACGACGACCGGTTCGACGACTTCATGGCCTTCCTTGAGCCCCGCCTCGAGCAGGCGCACCGGCTGCTCACGGCGCACGGGAGCTTGTTTCTGCATCTTGATTACCGCGAAGTGCACTACGCGAAGGTGATGCTCGATGGGATCTTCGGGCGTGATTCGTTCATCAACGAGATCATCTGGTCGTACGACTACGGGGCGCGCTCGAAGAAGAAGTGGTCGACCAAGCACGACAACATCCTGTGGTACGCCAAGGACCCGGAACGCTACACCTTCCGCTACGACGACATCGATCGGATTCCTTACATGGCTCCGGGGCTGGTGTCCAAGGAGAAGGCCGAGCGTGGCAAGACGCCGACGGACAGCTGGTGGCACACCATCGTGAGCCCGACGGGCAGGGAGAAGACGGGCTACCCGACGCAGAAGCCGCTGGGCATCATCAGGCGGATCGTGCGGGTGCACAGCAACCCGGGCGATCGGGTGCTGGACTTCTTTGCGGGCAGCGGGACGCTGGGCGAGGCCGCGTACCGGGAGGGGCGCTCGGCGGTGCTGGTGGATCAGAACGAGGAGGCGATGCGGGTGATGCAGGAGCGGTTGGGCTTCGCGGAGCCACGGTTCCATGGGTGGGTGCCTGAGGAAATCGTGCTCGAAGCTGATGGCTGATGGCTGTACACTCTTGGCATGATTCGATGCTTCATCATCCTTGTGTTCTGCGCGATGCACTCGAGTGCGCAGGTTATCCCCGAGGTTGGCGAGTCGATTGGTGCATATCTTGATCGCTGGGATGCATGGACCGGGCAATATTCTGAACGAGAGCGGTCGGGTGCGCACATCATCGCGATTGATCGTGTATTGAGTGAGTGGTGCGACGATGATCGTTATTGGTCAAGCATGCCGCCTCGGGGTGATGCAGATGAGGATGAACTCGCGGATTGGGAAATGACGGTCGCGTTCATCCAAGCTCATCCGGAAGTGCTCGAATCAGTTCGTGACTACGCGAAGTTGCCCATTGTCGGCGAGTCGCTGCGTGCTTCGTCGTATTCGTTCAGATCGCTCAATCCCCGGGTCACTCTTTTGCCGGTGGGTCCGGCACCGCTGACCTATAGCGACATAGCGCCGACTTATTGGTCTTCGATGCGCGAACATTCGATTCTGCTTCGGGCAGACGCGTACCTCGCGATTGTGCTCGGCGATGATGATCGTCTGCTCTCTGATCTCCGCGCGATTCAGGGTATTGCGAGTCAGTGTCTCACAACACGGGGCTGGTTTGATCGAGTGCTTGTGTCGTCATTTGTTGGTTCGTTGAAGTCACTCTGTTTGGATCCTGATATCGATTGGTCGGGGATCGATGCGACCACGATGCAGACCATCGTTCGGATCATGGACGAGACTGACCGACTGATTTCCCCGATTGAAGCATTGGCAACTGAGAAAATCATCGCGATGAACACGATCGACTGGTTCAGCGAAGATTCCGACAGGGATCGGTTCGGGACAATCGGAATCGCGCGACTCATCGAGCTGCGGTTCGGTATGTTCTTACTTCACCGATCAGGCGTGTGGTCGTGGCGAGATAGGATTGGGTGCGTGTTCGGCGCGATTGGACTTCGGTATGCACAGCAGCCAATCGATCGGCAGCGGCGCTTTGTTGAAGACTATTACAGCTCACTGATTTGGCTTTGTGGGCAAAGCCCCGCGAAGCTGGAGTCGCTCTCGCGACCGATACTCGAGCGACGATCGTTGAGTACAAATCACGACATCACGATGGCGTTCGCTCAGTATGTCGCACCGATGGATCCGATCGAGTTCAACCTGTATTACTCGCAAGTGCTGCTCAACGCGGCCCAGCTGCGCATGTTGCTGGAGGTGCACCATCGGATGTTTGGTGCGTATCCAAGATCGATCGATGAACTCCGCGGCGAGCTTCCGAAGTCAGGTTTCCGCGATTGCTTCAGCGATCATGCATTGCGATTTCGGGTAATCAACGGCCGGCCGCTCATCTACTCACTCGGCCCAGACCGCGATGACGATCAAGGCAGGGCGCTGCTTGGCGACGATGGCGAGCTGGTCCGATGGCCCGAGTTCATCCCGCTCGATGATCTGAAAGCCATGAACGATGCGAAGCGCAAGGCGATCGACGGCGACTGGGTTCTCTACCCGCCGACGGAATAGACAAACCCGACACGACGGGTGGTGCGTGCCGGGTTTCTCCCGGCTCCCTCTTGGGCCGGGCGAAGGGGTGTGGGTTGTGTGTGCTTACACATCGGTCCAGCGGCTCTTATCGAGCGATTCGTACATGATGTTGACGATGGACCACTCACCATTGACGCGCATCAGGTGGAAGTAATCGAACCAGACGCTGCCGGTCATTTTGGCGGCGGCGATGTCGCCGCGGATCTCATAGATCTCGATCTCGCAGCGGGCGGTGTCGTCGAAGCCCCAGTGGGTATTGAAGGTCTGCCCAAGGATGTTGATCTCTTCCCAGGTGATCTGAGAGAGGTAGTCGAAGGTTTCGCCGTTGCTGAGCTTGGCGTGTTCGACGGAGCGCTTCGAGAGCGAGGGGTGGCAGGTGGACTGGACCTTGTCGCCGTCGGTCTGGTAGAAGCCGACGCAGTAGTCACGTGAGACCTTGGTGACGGCCTCCTCGTGTCGTTGACTCAGGGCTGGAACGCGCCCGCCCGGCTCGTCGAGGATGATGACGGCCGAGTCGCCGATGAGCCATCGACCGTCGACATAGATCATGTGCAGGTAGTCGACGACATCCTCCATGATCACACGCGCAGAGGCGGTCTGCTGCTCGATGTCGAAGACGGCGATGTCGCAGCGCCCGGATTCGGGGTTGTCCATGCGCTGCGGGCCGTTCGGATCGCCATAGAAGCCGAGCTGGTCCTGGGTGTATGGGCGGACCCACTCTTTGCTGGGCTGTCCCCAGTAGTTGTCGGCGATGGCGCGACGGGCGATGTCGTGGTGAGCGCGGGACTTCACGGTCTCCACATCTCCGGCGTAGCGGGCGCGAACATACTGCTCGATGGCGGCGGCGACGGCCTCCTTAGTGAGGGGCTCGGAGGCCGCGACAGTCTTGGCCGTAGCGTACCGCTGCTCGATCTGCTGGTTGTTCTGGTTGGATGCGACGAGGGTGCCGCTGATCGAGGCGACGCACAGGGCGGCGGCGAGCGTCAGCGGGGAGGGGATGAGCCGGGCTTGATTGTTCATATACACTCCATTTCGTGAACAGTGATATGGGAGTGTCCCTTCGGGGTTGCAGCCTGGGCACAGAAAACTTCGCGGCGCACAAAAAGTGCCTCGGTACCTATTCGCCTGCACTCGTGTCTGCGACTGTTGCCACTTGATCAACAGACATGGCTCGCTGCCGCGGTGCGGTTGGGCCATTGTGAACCCGTCGACCACGGTATGGAAGATAAGTCCGGGTGTGATAGACGATGCTACGGGCGTTCTGGGAGCGTGTAGCGCACGATCACGCGTGAGGACATCGGTGGGTGATCGATCACCAGCCGTAAGCACCGAAACTGGGACGCGTCTCGGCCGAGTTGGGCCATCGCGGCGCTCACTGCATCGCCGTATCGCTCGACAAGCGGCGTGTCGATCATGGCACCGAGCCCAAGGTCTTTGAATCGCTCGGGCATGGGGAGCGGCATGGTGCCGACGGTGTCCACGGAACCGCCGAGTGTGCCGATCATCGCCAGCGAGGGTTCGTTGACTTCGGTGAGTGACTCATGCACGAACAGATCGAAGAGGAGCGCCTCAGCTGGGACTGAGACAGAGGAGATCAGCTCGCCGACCGTGTTGGAGGCGTCGCGATATCTCGAAACACTTGCTGGGTCAGCGAAACCGAAGAAACACGAGAACTCGCCGGTGAGACCAACTGGGCCATCACCAATCTCGTAGAGCGTGACATCGCCCCGACGGGTTGGGTAGATGTCGGGCAAAGCTCCCGAACAGAAAGAACGCATTAGCCAGGGGTCTCCGGACAAATCCGGATTCTGCTCACCCTCGGGGTTCAACTGCTTGTTGGGTTCGATGGCCACCCGTCGGATGTGTCGCTCGTCGGGCGAGCCGTCATCGTTGTAGTTGCGGAGTTGGAAGATAGGCCATCGTTCGACCGCGCGCAGGCGCTTGACACGGGTCAGCCCACCCAGCATTGCGAGGTCGAGCACGCCTGGCTGCTCAGCATTTGGTGCGAGGAAGTGGGCAGTGACTCGGACGCCCGCTTGAATACCCCAGATGCCGCTCTCGCCGCGAAAAGCGAGCTTCCGGCTCAGTTCCATCGGGCGTCCGGCTCCCATGCTATCAAGCACGAGTTCAAGCTGGCTGCGGTCGCCAGTGTGTACTTCAATCATGCGATCGAACTCATCAATCGCTTCCCGAAGTCGCCCCAGATTTTCCTGAGGTGCCCCGGCGCGTGACATCGCGTCGAGGAGGATGTCCAGTCCACCCGGGCCCGGGATAAGCCGCACCGCCTCGAAGGCATCCTCGGCCCCGATGATGCGTGCGACTTTCCAGGTTAGATTCTTATTGAGCCGGTATCGGCGTGAGACATCCTGGGGTTTGGCAGGGTCGGCACCAACAGCTCTATAAAGGTCTAGCAACGCTCCACGGATGGCATGGACCGATCGTCGGCAATGCTCGTCGAACTTCGGTTCGGTGATGGTGCCCTGCGTCACTTGGCAGCCCTCAAGGCGGGTGGTCAACACCCCGGATGTCCTGAAAATCGTTCAAATCTGGGGATCTGGAAGAAATGATAGCACAGTGAGCGAATCAGTGCAAAAAATTGTCTGCAATTATCTCTGGGGAAAGTTGTGGTGAATACTCGGTTGTAGTACGATCTCCACGGGCAGGGACTGTTCGCCCGAGAAAGACGTACAAGGCAGGCCGCCACGACTGAATACACGACGTGATGCCAATGCGTCGGATGAGCACAATGCAGGAATCAAGAGGAGTCGAGTGATGACTAAGAGTACCGTGATCGCATTCGCCGTTGCCACCTACGCCGCAGGTGCAAATGCCCAGCAGTTCTGGAACCTAGGCGATGGTCTCCTATCAACCAGTATCAGCAATAACGGCATCGTTGTGGGTGATAACTCAGCTCGAGGCGACTACTTCATGTGGAGCGACAGCGCCGGAGTGATGAGCATCGGCGGCCGAGTGGCTGGAGATGGTATCGGCGGACAAGCAACCATCTCGCACAATGGGCTCGTTGTCGCTGGTACTGTGTTCAATAGCGGTACCGGTTTCTACGAGATGGGCCGCTATGACATCAGCGCCGGTGCGTGGTCAAGCCTTGGTGGCATTGGCGCCTCCTCCGACGCCGAGACCAGCTCAGGCTGGGGCATCTCTGGCGATGGATCTTCCATTGTTGGGCTCGGCTGGGTCAATCCCGGCTCGGCGCATGCCGTGCAATGGCGAGCCGGCACCGGCATGATTGACCTCGGTACAACCTCCGCAGGGAACAGTTCACGGGCCAACAACACCAACTTCGACGGTTCCGTTGTCGTTGGCTGGCAGGACAACGACAATGGTCGCCAGGGTGCGGTCTGGGTCAACGGAACCCAAGAGCTCATCTTCAACAACGACGGTTTTGCCGCCGCTGAAGTCCTCTCGGTCAGCAATGACGGCACCTGGGTTTCCGGTATCACCTACGGCGGCTTCTTCGAACCAGCCGAGCTGTGGCGTTACAACACGGTCACCGACATCTATGAGGGATTGGGCAACCTCACCGATGGTGGTGGGAACTCCATCACCGCGGGCAACGCGATGAACGCCGACGGCTCCCTCATCGCGGGCGGCACCTGGGGATTCGGCCCCGCCTTCTTTGGGAACGCCATCATCTGGGAGGAGGGGGTCGGAGTCCAACGCTTCTCCGATTATCTGGACCTTCGTGGCGTCATGTATGAAGACGGCTATACATTTGCGTATGTAACCGACATGTCGTCCGATGGAACCTGGTTCACCGGCTGGGGCTATGACGCTGACTTTGCGATAACGTCATTCGTCGTTCAGGTACCCGCGCCAGGCGGAGCGGGGCTGCTCGCTTTCACCGGGTTGCTGGTGTCGAGTCGTCGCCGCCGCGCTCATGCCTAAGGACCAAACGGTGCGGGTGATTGATAGGTGAGTGTGCGCTACACGATCAATCTCTTGTCCCACATGATCAGATTCCGAACAATGCGACCTCTGTTTGCCGACAGTTACGCTCCTGGCTCTATCGCCAGGAACACAGAATGCTCCATCAACTAATAGAAAGCCCGGCATCTGCCGGGTTTTTTCATGCAAAAAAACCGCCCCAGATGGGGCGGAAATGAAAGTCAAAGTCAACGGTGGCGGATATTACGGGCAACCGTTGTTGTACGAGGTCAGGAACGCGCTGACATCAAAGAAGTTCCACTGCCCGTCGTTGTTGAGGTCGGCCCTCGGGTCCTGGGCGTTGTACTCGGTCAGGAACATGGAGACATCGAAGAAGTTGAGCACGCCGTCGCCGTTGCAGTCCGCCGGGCAGAGCCCAACTGGGTCGCAATCGGGTACGGTGACGGTGACCTTGATCGAGCAGCACTCGCCCAGTGCCGCGTCGTGCATGGTCATGAGGAAGCAGACCTCTTCACCGGGCTGGGCGCCGCAGATCGTCAGCGAGACGGATTCGGTCCCGAGGGGGAGGACGGGTGAGTAGTCCCAGCGGCTCGGGTCGGTGTTGCCGGTATTGATGGAGATCCCCGCGGGCGAGACCGGCGAGAAGAACGAGTAGAAGATGGGGATCGGCGTCAGGTTCGTGACATCGAAGCTCATCGTGAAGCAGCCGGTGCCATCGCAGAGCGGCTCGGCGACCAGATTGGACACCTGCGCACAGTCACAGTCGGGCACCTCGAAGCAGTGCTCGATGGCGCAGCACTCCTCGAAGTCCACGGTGTTGAGACTGAGAACGAAGCAGAGGATATCGCCGGGCTGCCCGCCGTTGAAGGTGAGGGTGACCTGCGTGGTCTGCCCGTTGAGGAGCAGGTTGGGCAGGGTGATGAGCCCGCTGGGCACCACGGTATAGCCCGTGTCGGGGAGCACCAGCAGGTGCTTGACATCCTGGCCCGAGTTATTGGTGAGGTCGAAGGTGATGGTGTAGTTGCCCGAGCCGTCGGTCTCGCACTCGATCACTTCGTTGCTGATGATCGCGCAGCGATCGTCCTGGATCGTTGGGCATGAGATCTCGACCGAGCCGAGCCCCGTCTTGTCATCGAAGTCGAGGACATCGGCGTCCATGTCGATCAGGATCGAGTTGGGCACACCGCCGCCAGACTGGGGGATGCCCTGGATGCCGTACACGGCTGTCGCGCTGAGAATCAGCGCATCGCTGGTGATGAAGACGCGGTCGTCTGGTGGGCCCGCGTAGGAATAGTCACACCCGCCGGCGCTGCTGTCGCTGTAGAGCGGATCGCCGACCGCGAAGATATTGGTGGAGGGCTCCCAGAGTCCGCCGGGGAAGCACACGAACTCGAGCGCCCGTGACTGGTGCGCGCTGGAATCGAAGCGACCGCTCTGGCTGTCGGTGTAGACCGAGCGCTCCGCGCACATCATCTGGCCCTGCGGCCCGAACGAGATGTCCGACACCGGGCTTGAATAGTTGTTGGTGAAGTAGGGAGGCATGGTGACTTCGAGCTGCTCGGTGCCGGCGATGAACTCGCCGCTGGCGTCGCAGGCGACGGACCAGATCGCGTTGGCAAAGCCCGGGTTGGTGTTCGCCAGATCGTTGAACCAGATCGAGTAGTAGACTCGCCCGTTGAAGCTCTGGACCGCCCAGACGCGCTCACCCAACGGCGCTGCGCCGACGGCATCGCCCGCCTCTGGCGAGCAGTCCGCAACCACGCCTGTTGCGTGGTCCCACGTGCTCAGGCAGGTGCCGCCCGCGTCGATGCGGTAGATCCGCCCGTCCTCGAAGTTGGTGACATAGAGCATCTGCTTGGTCGTATCGAAGCAGAGGTTGCCCAGCCCCGGGTACGACTCGTTGATGCCCCAGTTGGCGGCGATCGCGGGGTCGGAGGTGTTGGGCAGCGTTGCGAAGACCGTAGCAGCGCCGGTAAATGTGTCGACTTTGTAGACCTGCCCGGGCTGACCGCCGATGCTCCCGATGTTGTCCTGCAGATAGATTGCGGTCTGAGCGGTATAGATGTTGCCCTGATCATCGAGCGCGACACCGAAGACCTGGCCCATTCGAGATTGCACCCAATCCGGGTGGCTGTAAACAGCCACGGGCCAGTTGACGCCGACCGGTGCGGCGTTTTGGCCGCTGAGGTCGTAAACATTGAGCACGCCCTGTGCGTCGTTGAAACGCCACTGGGTGCCGACGGCCACCTGGCCGCCTCCGAACGCCTGATAGTCGGGCGACTCGAACTGCGGGCGCGCGCCATCGCACTCGCCCGGGCCGGCATCGGCGAGCGCCTGCGTGCTGCCGAGTGACGCCGCGATCATCGCGGCGCACGCGATAACCTTCCTGCTTGCATTGAACATGTTGTACCCCCTACATCGGATGTGTTGCCGTGCGCGAGAATGCGCAAATGGTGCTGTCCAGCGTGTATCAATCACGATCCGGACTCGCGCAAGGGTACCGACTTCTTCACACAACCACAACAGTCTTGTGCCCGGCATCGGCGTTCTAATACAGATTCACCCAGGGTGGTGGTGTTCTGTTCGCCTGGCGTTTACGGATTGTTGAGCACCCAACGCCCATCCGGGGCGTACCCGCTAGAATCCTGCATGAGCCTAATTGTCACTGGAACAATCGGGATCGACACCGTGGAAACGCCCGGTGGCGGTCGTCATGAGGATCTTCTTGGTGGTTCGGCGGTCTACTTCGCCGCGGCCGCATCCTTTTATACGAACACCCGCATGGTCGCGGCCGTGGGAGACGACTTCCCCGGAGCCTTCATGGACACGCTCCGGTCGTTCGACGGGCTGGATCTGGCGGGCCTTGAGGTCCGCAACGGGTCCAAGACCTTCCGCTGGGGCGGCAAGTACCACGAGGATATGGACCACCGCGACACGCTCTTTACCGAGCTGGGCGTCCTCGAAGAGGCCCCGCCCGTGGTCCCCGATGCCTTCAAGGACTCGGAGGTCGTGTTCCTCGCCAACTCGCACCCCATGGTGCAGTTGGGCATGCTCGAGCAGGTGTCCAAGCCCAAGATCAGCGTCGCCGACACCATGAACCTGTGGATCGACATCGCCAAGCCCGAGCTGACCCAGCTGCTGGGCAAGGTGGACGGGCTGGTGCTGAACTTCGACGAGGCCGAGCAGTTCACGGGGCACCGCAACCCGGTGACGGCCGGTCGTCACCTACTGGAGCTCGGCCCCCGGTTCGTGGTGATCAAGAAGGGCGAGCACGGCTGCATCCTGGTGCACCGCGACGGGCTGTGCGCCCTGCCAGCGTACCCCACGGAGCATGTCGTGGACCCGACGGGCGCGGGCGACTCGTTCGCGGGTGGTCTGATGGGTCGGCTGGCATCGCGTGGCGGCGACGATCTGGGTTCGTACGAGTCGGTGCGTGAGGCGCTGGCGCACGGCACGATCGTCGCGAGCTTCAATGTCGAGTCGTTCTCGCTCGAACGCATGCGCGGCATCTCCAAGATTGATGTCGAGACCCGCTTCGCGGACTTCGCGAGCATGATGCGCTTGGCATGATTCTCCTCCCCTCTGGGTGCCACGACTCGCCGTCTTCGGCGCAGTCGTGTCTGATGAACTGCCCATGAGCACTACTGCGCCGCTTCGCGTCGAGTAGTGGCACCCGGCACTGAGCAACATATGGCGTTTGGAAAGAAGAAACCCGATCGCTCATACCTGCAGCCCTACGAGGACGCGACGCGTCGCGGCGGGGCGGGGTTTGAGTCGCAGCTCTGGATGAGCCGAGCAGCGCAAGGCACCCGCTTCGGGGTGCTGTGCGACCTCGGGCGGTTCGGGGGGCGGATCGTTGCTGATCTGGGCTGCGGAGTCGGCGATTTTCCTGTCTATCTCCGCTCGCACCGTCCCGATGATTTTCCCAAGTCCTACATCGGCATCGAGGGTGTGCACGCGATGGCGCAGCACGCGCGTGAGCGGATCAAGGGCGAGGGCATCGAGCGGACGCTGATCGAGGTGGGGGACTTCGTGGCCGACGAATCGCTGCTGGACCTGCTGGTCCACGACGCGGGCGCAGAGGTGTTCGTCTTTTCCGGGTCGCTCAACACGCTGCCGATGGATCGGGCGCTGGGCGTGCTCGATCGATTCTGGCACGCCCTGGCGGCCTCGGGGCGGGGGACGCTGATCTTCAACTTCCTCTCGTTGCGTCATAACAAGGAAAGAACACCCGCCCTACCCCCGGCCGTGCGCTTCGATCCGGTCGTCATGATGGATTGGGCCCTGGATCGCACGGGGCTGGTGCAGCTGCGACACGAGTACCTGCATGGCCACGATGCAACAATCGTGATGGATGTTGCTGCGGACTGAGCCCGATGCCCGATGAATCGGGCATGAACATCACCAATCACATCTCGGCATCTTTGGTTTTTGGTACACTACTGGTCGCGACACAGGCTGCTTTGGCAGAGGGTGGCGTTGGTAGCGTGCAGCTGATTGAGCTGCCCACCGATCGGAGGGACTTTGGGAGTCTTGTATTTTCCGATGATGGCTCGTCAATGGGATATGTGACCGACTACTCGGGACAGCCAAAAGTTCATCTCTACCGGGATCAGGCTTGGCGAGTGGTATACCAGGATCTCGGGATACAGCTTTATAGTCACTTTGTCCAAGGCATCTCTGACGATGGTTCCACTCTTTTGTTCACCGATCTAGAACAGTCGTATCTGTACAGAGATGGTTTCGTATCCAGACTTCCCCGTACTTGGTTGAACGATGAAGGTTTGCAGTTCGCCCAGCTGTTGCAGGCGGTTTCGCTTTCGGGCGATGGGTCCACCGTTTCGATTATTGGGAAGACATCATCTGTCCCATACGACGACGATCGCCCGCTTATTTGGAACAGCAGCAATGAAGAACTCGTTGAGCTGGATATTGGTAACCCAGCTGAAGATGACTTTGGGTATCGGGTGGTCGATCTGAGCGGAAACGGTCGTGTCGTCGCGGTAAACGCTGCCGAGACCGGTCCGATTAACAATCTCCGCAATGGCCCGACAGCGAAGGTGTATCTCTGGGTTGCGGGCAACATCATCCAGATACCACAACCAGCACATGACCTTGAACTGAGTATGTGGGCGTATGCGGTATCGGGCGATGGGGACACGGTTGTTGGTCTAGCGAACGCTCCATATCGAGATGATAATTCGTTTGGATTGCCATACGGGCATGTAAACTCGGCACCGGCTGCCTGGGTCTGGCGTAGTGGTCAAGCCGAAGTGGAAATCATCATCCAAGAGAAGTTCGAGAACATCTACATCGCTGACATCAATGAAGACGGCAAGGTCATTCTTGGCCAAGCATACGATTCCAATCAGAATGGCGGCAACTTCCTCTGGTTCGATGGACAAGGTGTCCTTTTCACCGATCAGCTCTTTGACACGCTTCATCTTGATCTTGGTGTGGATGATTACTCATTCACCAAGATTTCGAATGATGGAACACGACTAATGGGCTACGGATACATCGACGACCAAGCCTTCGCCCTCATCGTCACCATCCCTGACCTCACGCCCTGATCCGAGTCAGATCCTCGGCTGATCCACCACCGTGCGTTCGAGCATCTTCTCGCCCGTATGCTTGGTGGCGCTGGGCTCGAAGAGCAGCACGCTGGTGCCGGGCGTGGCGATGGGGTTGTGCTGGAGCCCACGGGGGATGACGATGATTTCGCCGGGCTCGACGATCTGCTCGTGCAGCTCGCCCGCGTCGTCGCGCATCTGCATAGTGAGGCGGCCGGTCAGCACCAGGAAGAGCTCGTCCTCGTCGGCGTGGTCGTGCCAGGTGAACTCGCCCTCAACCTTGGCGAGCTTGACCTGCTGCCCGTTGAGTTCCGCGATGATGTGCGGCGTCCAGGTCGAGGTGAACTGGGCGAGCTTATCGTCGATGTTAATCGTGGTGGGGATGGGGTGTGCCATGCCGTATAGTACCCAAACAAGAATGGGTGGATGCAGTCGTAATGGCCCTGAGCACCAGAAAACGAGTGGGGACGCGATTTTTCTTTCATTGTTTCAGAAACACGGCTTGAACTTATTCTGAGACACGGTACCTTGGGGGGCATGGCAGCACCCTCAGCCCAGATCGGAAGCACGGAAGAAGCGGCCTCGGACCGCTTTTCCAGCGACACGATCGAGGCGGTCACGCGGGTCCGCGATGCCTGTGCCCGGATCATCGAGACCAAGTGCCCCGAGTCCAAGGCGGTGACGGCGGTCAGCGACGCGTTCGGGATCCATCGCAAGCTGGCATGGCAGGTGGTGAAAGTGGCGTACGCCGACGATCCGTTCGTCGCGACGCGGCACATGCCGCCCAGCAAGAGCATGCGGCTGTGGCTCGAGAGCGCGCAGGGCGCGGGGATCGAGTCCGGGCTGATCGAGCACGCCCGGGAGGCGTTCGAGCGCCTGGAAATGGTGATCAAGACCCACGCGAGCAGCCGGGCCGAGTTCGAGATGCTGATCGAGAGCGTGGGGCATGCCAGCGACACGCAAACGGAAGAGAAGTGGCGGCAGCACTCGTTTCTGGGCAACAGCTTTACGCTGGGCGTGCAGTGCCGCGTGATGTTGTCGCTCAATGTGTTGCTGCCGAGCGAGGACCGCAAGGACTACTTTCACTCGGCGCAGATCCGCGGGCTGATGGGCTACCGGCAGACGCGTGCGAATGTGCGCTGGGTGGTGAATCAGTCGGTGCTGATCGATGACGACCAGAAGAATGGACAGGGAATGACTCGCCAGCCGCTGGATCCTGAGGGTGCCCGGCGGTCTGGCGGCGTCCCGATCATCAGCGAGTTCTGTAGCGATCCGTTGCCGCCGATGCGACGCGTCGAGGCCGAGCACGGGATGCTGCAGGACGAGCTGCTCTCGGGCGAGGTGGGGCTGACGGGTCAGCGGACGCTGGTGACGGGCGAGCTGCTGCGGAATGTGGCCCCGACCTACGCGACCTCGCCGGGTCGGCGGGCGCACTTCGGTGTGGCGGTGCGGATCCCAAGCGAGATGCTGCAGTTTGATTTGTTTGTGTATAAAGGATTGTTTGGCGAGGTGGAGCGTGAGCTGCGGGTGTTCTCCGAGCTGGTCTCCAACATCACCTTCGACGAGCAGGACTCGATCCAGGTGAGCGACGAGATCAGGAAGCTCGGGAGGGGTGTCTCGCTCGCGCAGGCACCCGATATTGCGGGCTACCCCGATCTTGCCCGCTCGGTGTTCTCGCGCCTGGGCGCGGACCCGGGCGATTACGAGCTCTACCGCGTCCGCATGGCGTACCCGCCGATGCCGTCGTCGGTTGTGTATCGGCATCCCATGCTCCCCAAGGCGGAGCAGTAGGAAGAAGTGTTTTTCAATGTGCGTGCCAGACTGAGGGGGGCACGGGTGGTTTACGAGTTTCAAGAAAGTTTGGAGGCAGAGACATGAACAGCAAAGCAATCACGATGACCGCGCTGGTGGGCGCGTTCGCGGCCGCGGGCTACGCCGGCACCACGAGCGTCAGCACCTACGACGACCTGAGCGAGGACTTCTACGGTCAGTCGTTCTACTACAACGGCGTGACCTACCACGAGGTCAACAACGTGAGCGGCGTCTTCCCCGACGGCAACACCTTCGAGCCTGGTGGCGGCGTCAACGGCCTGGGCGATGAGATCATCGTCGAGAACGCGGCTCTGCTCTACAACGACTTTCCGGGCTGGGGCAGCGCCAACAACGCGCTGACCTTCGGCAGCAGCTATGTCGTGGGCGACAACCTCTCGCTGGGCGCGATCTCGACCGTGTCGATGGCGCTCGACAATGTCGCCAACTTCGCGTCGCTGGAGATGGCGTACTACGAGAACGGCCCCTGGGGCGGCATCGTCTACCACCTCGACGCCTTCATGGGCGGCTCGCTGGTTGCCTCGGACTCGCTGACCATCTCGGACCTGGGCGGGCGTGACAACATCGCCTTCGCAACCCTGAGCGTGGACGGCGCCGAGTTCGATTCGCTGCAGCTCTACGCGACGCTGGGCAACGAGTACTCGGGTCCCCGCATCCTTGTTGACAACCTCACGATCACCAGCGTGCCCGCGCCCTCGGCGATGGCCATGCTCGGGCTCGGGGCGCTCGGCGTTTCGCGTCGTCGCCGCTAAGACATTCACCGCTCTCTGAGCGGCACCAGCCCCCTCTTGTACGCGCGTGGGCCCCTCACCGGGCCCCGCGCGTCTTTTTGTGCGCTGTTTCGTCCGGCGTATGATGCTCCCATGCCGCCCAGCACCAGCACCATCACGATCCGTCCGCCAGCAGACTATGACCTGGCGCGCGATGTCTGCAGCTACGGCTACTTCGTGCTCCTGCCCAACTACTGGGATGTGGGCCGACAATCGCTCTCGCGTGTGCTCGAGTTCGACGAGAGCCCCAGTGCCTGCGTGATCGATCAGCGATCGGATGGCTCGCTGCGGGTCCGCTTCGATCGCCGATTGAGCCGCGAGGAGCAGGGCTCGGCGCGAGAGCAGATTGGTCGGATGCTCGGCCTGGGTGTCGATGCGCAGACGATCAGGGATTTTCATGCGCTCGATCCGCGATGGAAGAAGTCCGGGCGGGCACGCTTGTTCCGATCGCCGACGCTGTTTGAGGATGTGATCAAGACCGTGACGAGCTGCAATGTCGCCTGGCCCAACACAGTGAACATGAACCGCCGCTTGTGTGAAGTGTGCGGGCGAAAGAGCGTCAGCGGGGCGTACTCGTTCCCCAGCTCCAAGAAGCTGGCCCGCACGCGTGTGGGCACACTGCGCGGGCGATGCCGGGTGGGCTACCGCGATCAGCGCATCGTGGATCTTGCGAAGATGTTCGTGCGCGGCGAGATCGACGAGGCCTGGCTCGATGACCCGGGCACGCACGACGACGAGGTGTTCAAGTTCCTGATCACGCTGCCGGGCATCGGGCCGTACGCTGCGGGCAACATCATGCAGCTTCTGGGTCGCTGCTCGCGTCTGGCGATCGATACCGAGACCATCCGCCACGCCAAGAAGGTGCTCGGCTACACCGGCACGGACGCGCAGATCACCAAGAAGATCAAGGCGCACTACGAGCCGTTCGGCGAGCACCAGTTCCGGAGCTACTGGTTCGAGCTCTGGCAGTTCTACGAGAGCAAGGCCGGACCTTCGCACACCTGGGAGCGTGATCAGGTGAGCACGACCTTTACGGCCGCGAACCTGTAACGATCCTGATGAGTCTCAATCGCTTGCAGCCTCTGCAGAAGCCGAGTATCCGCTTCCCTACAGATGCAGCGCCGATCCTGATACCACCAGTTTCGCGTAGCGACATGCGTTTCCCGCACTTGGGGCACTCGAGCATCCACTCAGGCTTTCTTTCAATTTTCATGTATTAACGAGCTCATTCTTGCTCGATGTGCTTGTCAGGTCCTGCAGCGCTGTGACATCCCAGAAGCCGGCCTTGAGCGCTTCGATCGCGTGGACCGCCTGAAGCGCCGCGGTGGCGGTGGTGACCATCGGGATGCCGAGTCGCACGGCGGTCGAGCGGATGCGTCCCTCGTCTGTCTGCCAGCCCGTGCGGGTGGGGGTGTTGATGACGAGCTGGATCTCGTTGTTCTGCATCAGGTCGATCACATTGGGGCGGGCGCCCTCCTGGATCTTCTTGAGGATCTTGGGGCGCAGCCCGTGGCGTGCGAGCAGCTCGCCGGTCCCCTTGGTGGTGAAGACCTTGAAGCCCATGGCCATGAGCGAACGGGCGACGGGGATCATGGCATCACGGTCGGAATCGCGGACCGAGACGAACACGCCGCCCTCGGTGGGGAAGCGTGTCCCTGCGCCGAGCATGGCCTTGAGGTAGGCGTTGGGGAGCGAGACATCGACGCCCATGACCTCGCCGGTGGAACGCATCTCGGGGCCGAGGACGAAGTCGACTCCGGGGAACTTCTGGAAGGGGAAGACGGGTGCTTTGACGGCGTGGAATCCGGCGTCGGGGATCTCGCGGGCCCCCTGCTCCTCGAGCGTGATGCCCATCATCGCCTTGGCGGCGATCGAGGCCCAAGGTGTGCCCTTGGCCTTGCCGACATAAGGCACGGTGCGCGATGCACGCGGGTTGACTTCGATGATGTAGACCGTCTCGTCCTTGATGGCCATCTGGACATTCATCAGGCCGCATACGCGCAGCTCGCGTGCGAGCTTTCGGGCGGTGGCGCGGATCTCCTGCACCAGCGCGGGTCGGATGTTGGCGGTGGGGATCATGCAGGTCGAGTCGCCCGAGTGCACGCCCGCCTGCTCGATGTGCTCCATGACCGCCGCGACGAGCGCCTTGCCGTTGCCGTCCGCGTCGAAGTCCGCGACGACATCAACATCGAGCTCGGTCGCGGCTTCGAGGAACTGGTCGATGAGGATCGGGGCGTCGTCGAGCCCGGACGCATCAACGGCCGTGGTCATGTAGTGACGCAGCGCTTTCTCGTCGGGGCAGATCTCCATCCCGCGCCCGCCGAGCACATAGCTGGGGCGGACGAGGACGGGGTAGCCGATGCGTTTGGCGATCTCGACGGACTGCTCGATGGAGCGGGCGATGCCCGAGCCGGGGCGGCGCAGGTCAAGCTTGGTGAGCAGCTGGTCGAACCGGTCGCGGTCCTCGGCCCGATCGATCGCGTCGAGCGAAGTGCCGAGCATCGGGGTGCCCGCGAGATCGAGCCCGTGCGCGAGGTTGAGCGGGGTCTGCCCGCCGAACTGCACGATGGTGCCCATCATGTCCTGCCCGAGTTTTTCAGTGACATTGAGCACATCCTCGAGCGTGAGCGGCTCGAAGAAGAGCAGGTCGCTGGTGTCGTAGTCGGTGGAGACGGTCTCGGGGTTCGAGTTGATCATGACGGCCGCGTGCCCGAGCTCGCGGGCCGAGAATGCGGCGTGTACGCAGCAGTAGTCGAACTCGATGCCCTGGCCGATGCGGTTGGGGCCCGAGCCCAGGATGATGACCTTGCGGCGGTCGCTGGGCGTGACCTCGTCGGTGTCCTCGTAGGTCGAGTAGTGATAAGGCGTTTCTGCTTCGAACTCGGCGCCACAGGTGTCGACGGTCTTGAAGGTTGCCTTCACCCCTGCGCCAAGGCGAG
>JAGQON010000199.1 GCA_020427395.1 Phycisphaerales bacterium | reverse complement strand
TGGAAGATGGTCCTCCCGGATTCAGACAGGATTTCTCGTGTCCCGCCCTACTTGGGAAACATTCAAGAGACTTTATGATTTCGACTACGGGGCTATCACCCTCTGTGGCCGGATTTTCCAAACCGTTCTTCTATCATAAAGTTTTGTAACTCTTTGAAGTCTCTGCAAAGACTTCCAAATGCTCCCACGACACCATGTGATCGAAACTTGCAGGCCATATGATCTACATGGTTTAGGCTATTCCCATTTCGCTCGCCACTACTTTGGGAATCTCAATTGATTTCTATTCCTCCAGGTACTTAGATGTTTCAGTTCCCTGGGTTTGCTCTACATACCTATGAATTCAGTATGCAGTTATCAGGCTGTTACCCCTGATATGGTTTCCCTATTCGGAGATTGCCGGGTCAAAGCTTGTTTACAACTCACCGACACTTATCGCAGTTAACCACGTCCTTCTTCGCTTGTATCTGCCTAGGCATCCACTATATGCTCTTAGTAGCTTAGTCATT
>JAGQON010000198.1 GCA_020427395.1 Phycisphaerales bacterium | reverse complement strand
GAGTGTACCGACGAGCCCCGCAAAGCCGGGTGCCATGGCTCGACCCGAGTCGAAGACAAGGGCGAGCCATGTCGACCTCCGGGTGCCGGGTGCAACCGCTTGTCGGCGCAGCCTCCTCCCCCGCGCTTGCGGGGGAGGTGTCACGCGCCAGCGTGACGGAGGGGGGTTCCTTCCTTGTTCTTCGATCTCCAAGACCACAGCTTCCTCCCCCGACGCACCGGGGGGCGGCGGGGGAGGTGCCACGCGCCAGCGTGACGGAGGGGGCTCATTCAAATATCTGGTGAACGAAAACCCCTAAAAACGAACAAGCCCGGCACTCCGAAGAGGCCGGGCTCATTCTTGGGGGGGGGCTTGTGACCGGCTAATCAGCCGGATGATTTCTGCTCTGCCGTATAACCATACTTCCTCTTGAGCGGCTTGACAACCAGACCGCTCCGAATCGCCGTGGTCGACACATGAGTGTTGATAACTTTGCCGTCCACGAGGATGTCCATCTTCTGGAGGTTCGCC
>JAGQON010000197.1 GCA_020427395.1 Phycisphaerales bacterium | reverse complement strand
ATGTTGGGCGCCTTGCCGCCGAGCTCAAGTGTCAGTCCCTTTATGTTGCCGCTCGCCGCCTGCATGATCAACCGTCCGACCTCGGTCGAGCCAGTGAACGCGATCTTGTCGACGCCGGTGTTCTCGGCGAGCGCCGCTCCGGCCGTCTCGCCGAAGCCAGGCACCACGTTGAGGACACCATCCGGCAAGCCCGCCTCCTGGCAGAGCTCGGCGAGAACCAGCGCCGAAAGCGGCGTCTGCTCGGCGGGCTTGAGCACCACGGTATTGCCGGCGGCGAGCGCCGGAGCGGCCTTGAGGCAGGCCATCACCAGCGGCAGGTTCCAGGGAATGATGGCCCCGACCACGCCATAGGGCTCGTGGATAGTGATCGCCGAGTAACCCGGCGGGACCGGGATCGTGGCGCCGCGGAGCTTGTCCGTCAGGCCGCCGTAGAAGTCGAAGATGTCGGCCGCCCGGACGAGATCGTTGCGGGTGTCGCGGATCGGCCGCCCGGCGTTCCGCGTGTCGAGCAGCGCGAG
>JAGQON010000196.1 GCA_020427395.1 Phycisphaerales bacterium | reverse complement strand
TTCGACGGCTTCAGATCGCGATGCACGATGCCCTTCTGATGAGCGTGCTGCACAGCTTTGCAAACCGACACAAACAGCTTCAGCCGTTCGTCCACGCTCAGCTTGTGGTCGTCACAATACTGCGTGATTGGGACGCCATCGACCAGCTCCATCACAAAGTATGGACGGCCGTCGTCGGTCGTGCCGGCATCCAGCACGCGAGCGATGTTGGGATGATCCATCATCGCCAACGCCTGCTTTTCGGCCTCGAACCGGGCGAGCACATCGTTCGCCGGCAGCTCCGATCGAATCAGCTTCAGTGCCACCCGACGCTTAACCGGCTCATCCTGCTCCGCCAGCCAAACGACTCCCATGCCCCCGCGGCCGATCTCTTTGATCAGCCTGAAGTTCGCCACCTCCGGCGCCATGCCAGCCTGAATCGCAACCGTGGCCTCACTCGAAAACAGCGTCTTCGCATCTCGAGCAAACACGCCGACGACGACGCCTGCCTGTTCCGGAAATCGCTGTAGGTATTCGTCT
>JAGQON010000195.1 GCA_020427395.1 Phycisphaerales bacterium | reverse complement strand
CTCGGCGTGGGCGACGGAAGCTTCGGCGCAGCCCAGGACTCTGCGGCGGGGGACTTCCCGATTTCCGTGGAGATCGGTGACCTGGATGGGGACGGCGTGCCCGACCTCGCCGTCGCGAACGTCGGTTCCGACGACGTGTCCGTGCTGCTCGCAGCCGTTCCGTGGACCCTCGCCGCGGCTCAGAGCTTCGCGGCGGGCGGCTTCCCCGCGTCGGCGGCGATCGGCGACCTCGACGCCGACGGTGTGCCCGACCTCGTCATCGCCAACGAGATGTCCAACAACGTGTCGGTGCTGCTGGGTGCGGGCGACGGCAGCTTCGCTGCGGCGCAGAACTTCGCGGCGGGGAGCCAGGCGATCTCCGTCGCCATCGGCGACCTCGACGTCGACGGCGTGCCCGACCTCGCCGTCGCGAACGACACGACGTCGGGAACCGTGACGATCCTGCTGGGGGTGGGCGACGGCACCTTTGGCTCAGGCCAGGGCTTCGCCACGGGGAGCCGTTCCCTCTCGGTGGCGATC
>JAGQON010000194.1 GCA_020427395.1 Phycisphaerales bacterium | reverse complement strand
AAAATGTACTTCAAAGACGGCCGCATAAAAATCCTCGTCGCCCTCGCAAAGGGAAAGGCGATGCACGACAAACGCAGGGCTATCGCCGACAGAGACAACAAACGCGACCTCCAACGCATCATGTCCCGCAAACTCCCCTGAACCGACGGCTATCATCCGGTCCCCCGCATCCACACCCAAGGGCCCGCAACGATGACCGACACCCCCGCAAGGTTCTCGCTCCCCGTCCTGTCATCAAAAAAACTGCGCCCCAGCCAACCCAAAGACCAACCAAAGGAAAAATGCGGCGTCATCGGGATCTGGAACGACCCCGAAGCCGTCCGCAACACCTACCTCGGGCTCTACGCCCAACAACACCGAGGACAAGAAGCCGCGGGCATCGCCGTCTGCAACGGAACAGACATCGAAGCCATCAAAGACGCCGGACTCGTCCCCGAGGTCTTCACCGAACGCCGCCTCCGCAAACTCGAACAACTCCAACTCGACGAGAACGACCACCGCCCCCCCTCGGGCGTCATCGG
>JAGQON010000193.1 GCA_020427395.1 Phycisphaerales bacterium | reverse complement strand
AAAGTCTCGCTCGGATTGAGGGTCGTCGCCGCGACAGAAACTAGCTCAGGACTTGGATCAGAGCTGTTCGATGGTCTCGCCCATGTGCTCGCGCCCGGTGCCGCCGTGGACGGCGCCGTGGGTGCCCGGGAACTGCTTGATGTGGTCCTGCTTGGGCGTGCGGCCCGTGCCCTTCGCGTTCGGGGAGCGCTCGGAGACCACGAATAGCGAGTTGGGCAGGGTCTCGGAGTGGGCGAGCGCGGCTTCGGCGGCCTTGAGCATGGTGTCGTCCGCGTTCTCGTGCAGCCGGCGGAAGCTGTCCTTGATCGCCAGCTCGGCCAGATCGAAGAAGTAGAACGCGGCCGCCTTGTTGCGCTCGAACTCGGTCCCGCTCTCGCCCTTGCGGATGTCCTGATCGAGGCGAGAGAGCGTGCAGTTCCACGCATGGATGTAGATCGCGGCGTCGGCGAGGCGCGCCTGGACCGCCTGGCGGGTCACGATGGCCGCGTCGTGCTTCTTCGAGGCGACCTTGAACTGGTAGGT
>JAGQON010000192.1 GCA_020427395.1 Phycisphaerales bacterium | reverse complement strand
CGGCATCGCCATCGCCTATGCCTCGGTGCTGATCGTCACCATGCTTACCGTCATCATCGCGATGCAACTCCTCATCGGTCGCCGCACCCTGCGCCGCGCCGACCGCATCGAGGCCCATTAGGAGAACGCCATGTCCAAGGGGTCAGTCCGTTTCGAAGGGGTCACCAAGGAGTTTGGCGAGGTTGTCGCGCTGAAACCGCTCGACCTCGATATCGCGCCCGGCACGCTCGTCACCCTGCTCGGGCCCTCGGGCTGCGGCAAGACCACAACGCTGCGGCTCGTGGCCGGGCTGGAGGCGCCGACCTCGGGCAAGATCTGGATCGGCGGCGAGGATGTGACGCACCTGTCCGCCACCTACCGCCGTGTCTCGATGGTGTTCCAGTCTTACGCGTTGTTCCCACATATGACCGTGGCGCAGAACGTGGCCTACGGGCTGACGGTCAAGAAGGTGAACCGGACCGAGGCACGCCAGCGCGCCGAGGAGGGGTTGGCGTTGGTCGGTCTCGAGGGTTACGGCGACCGC
>JAGQON010000191.1 GCA_020427395.1 Phycisphaerales bacterium | reverse complement strand
ATCGACGGGCTTCTGCACGTCAGTGACATGAGCTGGACCCGCAAGGTCAGCCACCCGAACGAAATGGTCAAGAAGGGTGACGAAGTGGAATGCGTCGTGCTCGCGGTTGATACCGACAAGCACCGCATCGCCCTCGGCATGAAGCAGCTCAAGGCCGACCCGTGGGAAGAAGAGATCCCCGAGCGTTTCGCCGTGGGCCAGGAACTGGACGGCGTCATCACCAAGATCACCAACTTCGGCGTATTCGTCGAGCTCGACAACGAGCTTGAAGGCCTGCTGCACATCAGCGAGCTGTCAGGCGAAGAAGGCGACAAGCCGGAAGAAGTCGTGAAGGTTGGCGAAAAGATCAAGGTCCAGGTCATCAAGCTTGATCCGAAGGAACGCAAGATCGGGCTGACCTCATCGCTCGAAGGCTTGGGCGGTGGAGAAGCGCCGGCACCTTCCTCCAGCGCGGATGAGTCACCGGCTGAAGACGCTGAGGCAGAAGAAGAGGCACCTGCCGAAGCACCAGAAGAAGAAGCCAAGC
>JAGQON010000190.1 GCA_020427395.1 Phycisphaerales bacterium | reverse complement strand
GCACGCCGTACTGCCAGCGGGGGTCGTCGCGCAGTAGCTCGCCGGACCAGTCGGAATCGTTGAAGGGCGGGTTGGCGATGATGAACTCGGCCTTCATGTCTTTATGTGCGTCGTTGAGGAAGCTGCCCTCGCCGTTCCAGCGCACATTCGAGCCGTCGATACCGCGGATGGCCAGGTTCATGCGGCACAGGCGGTAGGTGGTCTGGTTGGACTCCTGGCCGTAGATGGAGATGTCGTCGATGCGGCCCTGGTGGGCCTCTACCAGCTTCTCTGCCTGCACGAACATGCCGCCGGAGCCGCAACAGGGGTCGTAGACGCGCCCCTTGTAGGGCTCCAGCATGTTTACCAGCAGCTTGACGATGCTGACGGGGGTGTAGAACTGGCCGCCCTTCTTGCCCTCGGCGGCGGCAAACTCGCCCAGGAAGTATTCATACACGCGCCCCAGCAGGTCCTGGCTCCTGGCCTTGGCGTCGCCCAGGGCGATGGTCGCAATCAGGTCGATCAGGGCGCCCAGGCTGGCCTTGTC
>JAGQON010000018.1 GCA_020427395.1 Phycisphaerales bacterium | reverse complement strand
TATGAAATCTTCCATTCACTGATTCAAAATCAGACTCCATCCGAAATCTCAGGCGTGTGGAACAATCTTTCAACGATTTCCCTCTCCGTCGTGCCTACACCCACGACCCTCGCCGCCATCACCCCCCTCGGCATCCTTGCCACCCGCCGACGCCGCTGATTCTCCCCCTCTTCCCTGATGGCTGATGCCCGATGGCTGATGGCCCCCCATCCCCCTATCATCCCCTCGTGGCACTCCTCGAAGCAATCGATCTCAAGAAGACCTACAACGGACGAACCGTCGTCAACGGCGTATCCCTCGAGGTCGAGCACGCCGAGATCGTCGGCCTCCTCGGACGCAACGGCGCCGGCAAAACCACAACCTTCCGAATGACCATCGGCATGATCGAACGAGACGCCGGGCGCGTCATCTTCAACAACACCGAGGTCACCGGGCTCCCCATGTACAAGCACGCCCAGTTGGGCATGGGCTACCTCTCCCAGGAACCTTCCGTCTTCCAGCGCCTCACCTGCGAGCAGAACCTCCTCGCCATCCTCGAAACACTCAAACTCTCCCGCGCTGACCGCAAACGACGCGCGGCCGAGCTCCTCGATCAGTTCGGGCTCTCGCACAAAGCCAACGACCTCGCACGAACCTGCTCGGGCGGCGAACGCCGAAAACTCGAGATCGCCCGCGCACTCGTCACCAACCCAAAGCTCATCCTCCTCGACGAACCATTCTCCGGCGTCGACCCCATCGCCGTCGAAGACCTTCAGGAAGAGATCCGACAGCTCACCCAGCGCGGCATCTCCATCCTCATCACCGACCACAATGTCCAGCAGACCCTCCGCGTCTGCCACCGCGCCTACATCCTCACCAACGGCCGCGTCCTCGCCGAAGGCACACCGCAACAGCTCATCAACTCCGAGCAGGTCCGCAGCGCCTACCTCGGCTCCATGTTCCGAGGCGACGAGTTCGACGAACCCGCCGACGCCCACACTGAGGAGCACGCCGATGCCTAACCCCAGACTCGCAACGCTGGGTGCCCGTACTCGCCGCAACGCGGCGCAGTGCGGCCTCCCCCGCACCAGCGGGGGAGGTGTCGAGCGCAGCGAGACGGAGGGGGTCTTCGCTCCTTCCCCGCCCCTGCGGGGAAGGTGGATTCGGCGCAGCCGAAGACGGATGGGGTCTTCATCTATCACCATCGCCTGCACTCTCTCCCTCCTCCTCCTCCCCGCCTGCGTCCAACGAAAAATCCGCGTCACCTCCACACCACCCGGCGCCCGCGTCATCCTCAACGACCAGGAGATCGGCGTCACCCCCGTCGAAACCCGGTTCACCTTCTACGGCGGCTACGACATCCAGCTCATCAAGCCCGGCTACGAGCACATCCACGAACTCCGCCAGGCCAAGGCACCCCTCTACGAATACCCCGTGATCGATCTCGCGGCCACCGCCGCACCCACCAACATCGACCACACCATCGAGTGGCACTTCGACCTCACCCCCACCGCCGAATCCATCAACCAATCCGCCGCCCGCGAGGCCCTGCTCGACCGAGCCGCGGATCTTCGCGAACAGGCACGGACCACCGATTGATCCCGGCCGGCGATCCTCAAGCGACATAAAGAAATCACCGCCGCCCCACAGGACCAGCGGTGATCTCATGATCAGAAGACGATCAGTTTCGCAGACTCAGCGACGCCGACGCATCGCGACCAGCCCACCCAGCCCAAGCAGCGCCGCACCGCCCGGTGCCGGCACAAACGCGTACACCGCGTTCGTGGCGTCATAGATCTCACCAACAGCCGTGCCGCCGTCGCTGTCGCTGCCGATGATCGACACGCTGCTGATCGAGCTGCCGCCGGTAATCAGGAATCCAAGGAACCCATCCTCGAAACCCGAAAGCCCGCCATCATCGAAGATGTCGATGTCGCCCAGCGAGGTCGAGATCTGAATACCCAAGCCCGACGCCGCCCCGTCATAGAACTGCCCGAACGCCACAATCCCACCACTGAAATCGTGCCGATATGCTGTGTGCTCCGTTGCCGGGAAGATCTCGCCGTGGAACGCGCCGCCATCAATAAACGCATCGTCGCTGCTGCCCGTCGCGCCCTCAACCGTGATCGAGAAATCACCGTTGATGTCGTACGCCGAGCCCGGCTGCATGTTGAGAATCGTCAGCCCGTCGAAGGTCTCCTCAATCGAGGTGTACCCCGCGCCGCTTACCGCCGCCTCCCACGCCGACTGATCCGTAAAAATCGTCAGCTGCCCCATCGCCGAAGAAGCGCCCATCGCAAGCACGATCGAAGCGCACGATAACCCAAAGGTCTTCATAGAAATCCTTCCTCTCTCAGTTCAGTTGTCTCTTTCCCTCGAACAGACGGGCCGTGTATTCCCCCGCGATTCCCCAATCGCGGGCCCGTACTTTTCACGCTAACGCGCAAGATCACCCAGAAGCAAGTGAAATCTTCCTAAAGATATATTCTTCAATGATTCGCAGAAGCAAACCTCAATATGTGATGCGAATGATGCGCAAAGCCACACCCATTCAGGGTGACCCGGTGCGCTCAACCTCACCCGAACCGGGGTATCACGGGCACCCATCCCCATACGCATCCAGGAACGCCGACACATCAAGAAAATCAATCGAACCGTCCCCGTTCAGATCCGCGCTCACATCGCCCGCCAGATACGCCGCCATCAGCGCCGCCGCGTCGAAGTAGTTGAGAACCCCATCGCCATTCAGATCCGCGGAACATGTCTCGCACCGCGTGCTCAGGTCATACACCACGACCCCTTCACCTCCGCTCGTGGAATACACATACCCACCGCGAAGCTCAAGGTCCCAGCCACGATCAGAAGTAAATGACTCAAGGTACGCGCTCGTGCCATCATCGCCAAATCGATACACATGACCACCACCGGAATCGAACATCAGCAGCAGATCGCCTTCGATATCGAACCCAGTCGAGAACCCCTGCAACGCGCCGTGCTCGCCCACAAGCTCCAGCTCACCTCCATCGCCAACACGGATCTCCCGCACTCGGCCCTCACCTGAAACGAAGTATCGATCGCCGACAACGACGATCTGCGACGGCGCATACCATGTATCAGTGGGAAAGGTGACACCCTCGAGCTCAGAAATGAACTCAGGCGACACCGGATCGCTGATATCGAAGAGCATCAGCTGTGGTGCCGCGACCAGCAACCGATTGCCATGGACAAACACCGCCTGCGCATCCAACTCGATCTCTTCGAGCACCTCGGGCGACCCACGATCAGTCACATCCAAAAGTACGAGACGACGGCTATTGGCGACATACGCCACATCACCCGACACCGCAACATCCATCGCGATACCCAGGTAATCACCGTTCAGGTTGATCGTACTCAGCGCGACAGGCGCATCTGGATCCGAGACATCAACCACCGACATCCCATTGAACCGGTTTGCCGTATACACCCACGGCCAATCAATCGTGAAGTCCGCTGTATAGCCCGGCACATCCGCCGACCCACGCAACACCGGATGCGTCGGCTCAGCGATATCAACCACGCGAACACCCGCCATGGCACCGCCAAATGTATCAAGCACATAGACAAGGTCACCATCGAGCTCGATCTGCCGCGATCCCGAGGGCGTTGCAACCACACCTGCTCGTGTGTCACCAATCAGTGTCAGATCAACAACCCGAAGCGCACCACGCGGAGTGAGATAGAGATACCCCTCCGCCGCAGCGCTGGCATCAAACCGCAACTCCGTGGTCATCGACCCGAGCCGAACCGGGTCAGTCAAATCAGACACATCAAAGACTTCAGCTGTACCATTACCGCGAACCACCAACAAACCCGAATCCGCGATTAAATCGATATCGCCCAACATCACCGGCTCTGAAGCGATCAATACCGGCGAAAGCGGATCAGCCACATCGTACACCAGCAGCCCTGTTTCAAGTGTCTTCTCGTCGGTCCCAGACTTGAACAGGTACGACCCGCCGGCCGCGGTTCGTTGAGATGTGAGGAAAAGACCAAAGTCACCAATCAGATCAATTGTCGAAACCTGACTGATGTTGTACAGCTTGGCCCTATCGGGCTCGCCGTACACGAGCGATGAACCAACCAACTCAAGTACCACCGGCCCACTGCCCGGAAACCTCGCCTCAACCTCCGATCGCACCGGATTCATCACATCCGTGAAATCAAACGACAACAAACCAAGAAAGTCCCCCGCAAGAAATACCCGATCGCCCACAAACCGATACGAAGCCGCGTCGGTGTGCTCAAACTCCAGCGTATTGAGCTCAACCAGATTCGCCGCATCCTGCGCATCAAACACACCGATTGTCGTTCGGCCCGCAACATACAAACGCTCATTGTTGACCCACAGCCTGGAAGCAAAGAAACCCAGCTCGTAGGTCCGCACCAGCGTCGGCTCAATCGGATCACTCAAGCTGTACACGCGAACCTGATCATCGCTCAGCTCATACATCACCGAGCCGTCCACGAGCAGGTCATCTACAACCCGCCCAGTCACAATCTCGTTGACCACCGAATCCCGGCACAGCGCACTCTCCACCCGAACCTGCGCCATCGCCGAGCCCGAAACGGCAACCAAGACAACCGCCGAAACCATCCGCTGAATCATCGCCGTATCTCCTGATAAAGAATAAACCGATGCACACACAGCATCGGCCATCCCAACTCCTCTTCGCAAATCTCCCATGTGCCACGCAATCTCATGTGCCTTCCCTGCCCCGCGGGGGAGGTGGCTCGCGTCTTCGCGAGACGGAGGGGGTCCCCTCCCCGTCCCTCTTTTCTCCCCAAAAACAAAAACAGCCCCGCCCCCGCGAGACACTCCAACAACTCTCCCCCAATCCCTAATCCCCAATCCCTAGTCCCTTCTTCTCCCTCCCCGGCACCCCCACCACCGTCGCCCCCGTCTCCACCGACTCCACCACCACCGCGCCCGCGCCTACAACACACCCCGCGCCAATCTTCACGCCCGGCAGCACCCGCGCACCCAAACCCACCAGCGTGTCATCACCGATTACCGCGCCGCCGCCCAGCACACACCCCGGCGCCACATGCGTGTTCACACCCACCCGGCAGTCGTGCTCCACGATCGCGCCCGAGTTCACAATCGCGTGCGCCTCGATCCGTGCATCGGCATTGATAATCGCGCCCGGCCCAACAAACACCCCATCACCAAGCAGCGCCGAAGGCGACACCACCGCGCTCGGATGGATCACCGGCCCGCTCACACGCGCACCCTCGATCTGCCCCAGCACACGCCGTCGCGTCGCCACATCGCCGATCGCCACGATCACCGGGTGCTCGCGGTCCACGCCAGCCACACCCCCCAGGTGCTCCAGCACGCCCGAGAGCGCACAGTGCGCCGAATCGTCAACGAAACCGCGCACGCCCGCGTCGCCATCGCGCAGCGCATCGAACACAACCTTGGCATGACCGCCGCCGCCGATCAGGATAATCCCGCTGGTGCCCATACGCCCATTATCGGGCAATCCGCCTCCGCCGCTGCCAAGGCGCTGATCGATCGGCGCAAAAAAAGCGACGCCGGGCTGTAGCGCAACCCGACGCCGGGTGGGTAGGTAACTCGTACTGGCTCGTCGGGGCCTGTGGTGCAACACGGGCCCATATACTGTCCTAGGGACCCACCTTGTCCGAGCCAGTGGTGGAGAAGCTCCTCCCACTGATTTGTGCATCCGAGCACGAATGGCCGGTCTGGGCGCGGGTCGGTCCGACCCTGTTCAGAGAGAGTGACAGCCAACTTCTCGGCCATCGATCGCCCATCCCGAGCGGCTTTTTCGCCTCGGTCTGCCTTCAATGTACGGACAATCAGGTCCAATGCCACCCAATGTATCGGTTGCCCCGGCGAATTTCATGATTCTTCGATGAAACCCGCACGGCACCCCCGGGAGACCCATCCCCATGCCGGATACCGCCCAAACCCGACCAACCCGCATCGCCGCGGTCCAGTTCCTCAACACCGTCTCCCTCATCGAAGGCCTCGGGACTTGGAACGGCTGCGAGCTCATCAAGGCCGTCCCCTCCAAGATCGCCGCCATGCTCACCGACAACCACGCCGATGTCGGGCTCGCCTCCATCGTCGACGCCGCCAGGCCCGAGAACGACCTCGCCCTCATCCCCGCCGGAATGATCGGCTGCGACGGCCCCACCCTCACCGTCCGCCTCTTCTCCTCCGTCCCCATCGACCAGATCACCCGCGTCCACGCCGACACCGACTCCCACACCTCCGTCATGCTCGCCGATGTCCTCCTCCGCGAGCTTCACGGTGTCACCGCCGAGTTCGTCGAGTTCGACGCACGCGAACGCATGAGCATCGCCCAGGATCGCGCCATCGACCCCGAAGAGGCCTGGCCCCATACCCTCCTGCTCATCGGCGACAAGGTCGTGGTCGACTCGCCCCCCGCCGTCCGCTACCCCCACCAGATCGACCTCGGCGAAGCATGGCACGCCCTCACCGAGCTCCCCTTCGTCTACGCCTGCTGGATGTGCCGACGCGCCGACCTCGGCTCGACCATGATCGACGAGGCCGCCGCCATGCTCGAGCGCGTCCGACTCCGCAACGATCAGCGCCTCGACTGGCTCGTCACCCGCGAAGCCAAGGCCCACAACTGGCCCGCCGACCTCGCGCGCACCTACCTCGGGCAGCTCCTGAGCTTCCGCGTCGACGACCGCGCCCGCCAAGCCGTGGAGCTGTTCTTCGACAAGCTCCGCACACACGGCATCCTTGATACCCAAAAACCCCACTGGTTCACAAACATCAACAAAGAACTGACCGCCTTGTGAACGAGGACTCATCAAACCAATCGTCGCTTGAGAAGTTCGCCCTTGTCGCGAACGAGTACTGCACACTGATCGACTCGCTGAGTGACGAGCGCCCACCACAGTTCTACACAGATCTGGAACTGCTCCTTTCGCGCCTTCATCTCGCGATTCTTCCGATCATTGCCGACGCAGAATCTACTGAGACTCGGCTGACTGAGTCGGTTGAAATAAGAGTTGAGAAATGGAAGACCATTTCCAACCGGATCGCACGAGTGACAAACAACGAAACAAACCAGCTCTACGACTGGCACATCAACTCGTGGAACACCACGAAGCCAAAGGACAACTACTGTGCGGTTCGCGCCTCGATGCTCTGGGATGACCTCGCAGATATCTATGGAGATCTCAAGGATGGATTGAGCCTGTGGGACCTCAACACCGATGAGTCCAGGAGTGAGGCGTCCTGGGAGTGGCGATTCAACTTCGAAGCTCACTGGGGTATTCATCTCTTCCGTGCCGCGCAAACAGTTCACGAAATCCGTTACCAGCTCTACATGAACTAAATGGAGTATCCCGCACAGTGCCCGCCGTGAGCAAAGCCCGGACCCCCTGCATCGCGCAGCTCGCGCGCGAACTCGGCTACGCCTCCAAACCAACCCTCATCCGACACCTCCAGCGCATCGACGAGCTGGCACCACAGATCGACCCCGACCTCATCTACCCGCAGGACTGGGTTGTCTTCCGCGTCACCGGCTACCGACCCGACATCAACGCGCCCGACATGGTGCCCGGCGACGCACTCCGCGGCGACCTTTCCGCACTCGCCGAGACCATCTCCGAAGCCGCCGGGCTCACACCCGACGACATGCACGAGCCCGTGCTCGGCATCGACGACCTCGCATCGCGCTGGTCCGTCAGCCGCAAATCCATCGAACGCTACCGCCGACTCGGGCTCATCGCCCGACGCCTCGACCTCGGCAAGGGCCGACGCAGCGTCGTCTTCCGCACCGAAACCGTCGAGTGGTTCGAGACACTCCACGCCAACCGCCTCGGGCGCGCCAAACGCTTCGAACGCATCAGCCAACGCGAGCTGCGACGCTTCCACCGATGGGCACGCGCCTACAACGCCCGACTCGGCTGGACCCGCTCGCAGGCCGCCCTTCGCATCGCCCAGCGCAGCGGCCACAGCCAGGAGGGCGTCCGCCTCGCGCTCATCCGCCTCGACGATCGAGCCCGCAAACCGATCTTCAACGAGCCCGGACCCACAAGCGACCGCGAAGGAGAGATCGCACTCCGCGCCCTCATGCGCGGCCTCGCACCAGGCACCATCGCCAAACGCAACAAACGACGCGTCAGCGCCATCGGTCGCGCCGCACGCCTCGCACGACTCCGCAAACTCCGCGACCTCGCCCTCCCCACCGAGCCGCCAGAGCCCGGTCAACTCGAATCAATCCTCGAATCGCCCGCCCTCCAGCAGATCGAACGCGTCGAAGCACCCCGCGACCTCGCCTCGCTCATCGACACCATGCGCCAACGCCTCCCAAGCGTCGCCTTCGAAGAGCAGGCCCGCGCCCGTGCCATCTACCTCCTCCGCCGAGCATGCGGCCACCGCGCCGCGCAGATCGACGAACGCGCACCAAGCGGCGTGCTCCTCGATCAGATCGAAACCGATCTACGCCTGATCACCATGCTCCAGCGATCGCTGCTCCGCTCCCAGCTCACCCTCGTGCTCTCGAGCATCGAGAACCGACTCGGCGGCCCCATCGACACGCTCGCGCCAACACGCATCGCACAGCTCGTCCTCGCCGGCATCAAGGTCGCCTCGGGCGCCATCGACCGCTTCGACCCAACGCACGGCGGACGCATCGCCGCACCAATCGGACTCGCCGTCAACCGATTCGCCGCCGCGCAACCCGATGTGTCCCAGCCCGTCAGCACCGGTCGCGCCGCAAGACGAATCGCCTCGGGCATCGCCATCGACGACTGGACCCGATCCGTCACACCCTGGCAACGATGGCTCGACCCGGACCCACGCATCGTCACCGTACTCGATCAGCTCGAAGAACGCGATCGCGTCGTCCTGGTGCTGCGCTTCGGGCTCGGCGATGCACGCCCCATCACACGCGAACAACTCGCGAACCTCTACGACACCACCCGCATCCACGCCGCCCGTTTCGAACGATCCGCCCTGCGAAACGCCCGTTTACTGCTTCGTTCCTGATCTTTGCTTGAATAAAACGGACCTCAACCGATATATTCACCTGTCATGCTCGCGCGCCTGATGCTCGCCATCCTGCTGCTCTCCTCACACACGCTCACCCTGCGTGCGGCCGTCGCACCGCCACCGCATGACCAGCAGCAGATCGAGCTTGAGCCCTGCTGCCCGCTCTGCCTCCCCGCCCAAGACGGCGAACCTGCAATGGGATGCGGCTGCGGCTGCGGCACCATCGAACAAGACCCACGCGTGCCAAGCTCGCCCAGCGAGCTCCCCGCCATCGTCAACACCCATCACGCGATCCCCGCGCCCGAGCCCCAGCCGTTCCGCACAACCGCGTGCGATCACGATGGCACGATCCGTCTCGCTTCAATCAGCGACGACGCGCCGGGGCACTCCAATACCAACCGATTCCTTGCCCGCATCGGCGTCTGGTTGAACTGAAACCACAGGGACAGTGCGCGCCGCGCACACCACCTGCTGTTTTCACCGTTCCAATCAAACGATCATGCTGCGCCCCGATCGGCGCAAGGAGTTCTATATGCTGTTCAAATCAACCGCCGTCATCACCCTCACCGCTGCAACACTCACACTCGGCGCATGCGGCTCAACCCAGACCCGCACCGACTCACCATCGGGCTCAACCAACGCCATGACCAGCGACGAATCGGTCTACGCCTCCCAAGCCACCATGCGCGTCGACGGGCTCGGCTGCCCGATGTGCGCCGAGAGCATCTCGCTCGTGCTCGGGAGCGTGGAGGCCGTGGAGTCATCGCATGTCGATCTCTCCAACGGCATCGTCACGGTGGACCTGAATCCCAGGGTCGCGGTCACCTCGCGTCAGCTCCGTAGCGCCATCGACGACGGCGGGTTCACCTTCCGCTCCGTTGAGTTCACGAAGTGAGGGCGACCATGAGAAGGCTGACACCAGTAGCCATCTGCGCGATCGCTCTGTGCTCAACCAAGGGGTTCGCGCAGGAATCCGCCCTTTCGCTCGCGGCCACGCAGCCGGCCAAGGGACGCATCACCTGGCGCGAGCAGGCCCGCTTCGAGCGGTATGAACTCAATGGTGAGCAGATCGATCAGTTCACCATCGACACGCGCCTGACTTACGGGTTGCGCAAGGATGTGGCTTTGACGCTCAATGTGCCCACGATCCTGCGTGATCGCGAGAACGGGATCGCGGATCAGGACGGGTTGGGCGACAGCACGCTGTCGCTCAAGTGGCGGTTCTGGCAGAACGACCCGGCACCGATCGATACGAACCGGCTGGCGCTGCTGGCGGGTGTCCGGTTGCCGACCGGCACGGACGGGCTGAGCAGCGACGGCTGGGACCCCATGCTCGGGCTGATCTTCACGCGTGTTGCGGATCGGCACGGGATCAACGCGGCGTTGACCTACCAGGTCAGCACGGACGGGCTTGCCGGCCCGATCGTTGCGGGGACTGGCAGCGACGATCTGCTCACGCTGGAGACCTCGTACCTCTACCGGCTCGCGCCGGGCGCGTACACGAGCGAGACCGCGGCCTCGTGGTACCTGACGATCGAGTCGTTCGTCGACTATGAGACCAACGGCGACATCGCCTGGCGTGTCGCGCCGGGATTGCTCTACGAGGCCAAGCGGTTCACGCTGGAGTTCTCGCCGGTGCTGCCCATCGCGGATGATATCGATCATCGGGGTGAGCTGGACTGGGGGCTGGCGCTGGGGTTGCGTGTGTTGTTTTAGAACCTGAACGATTAGTTCTGATCGGGCATCGGCTGCGCTCTGTAGCCGATGCCTTTTTCTTGTGGTTGTCCGTAGAGCTCGGGGTGGAGGTAGAGCCCCTTTTCGTCGGAGGATTTTTCTTCTTCGACGCGGACGGGGTTGGCGAGCGCGAATGGGTCCTGGCGGATGCCGGTGATCTGCCATGAGACCTTGAGTCCTGGTTTGCCGCCGGCGATGCTGAACTGGCGCTCATTGATCTCTTCGGCGATGAAGACGGGTGCGTAGCCGCCGATGCAGGTGAGTTGGTATCGGAACTCGGTGTTGAGGGCGTCGAAGTAGGTTGGCATGGTGACGGTTGCGCTTCCCTGTTCGTCGAGGGTGACGACGCCGTCGTAGATGTTCTTCATGTCGGGGGATTCGACGAAGGAGTGCGAGAGGTACATGTTGGCGGGGTCGAGCGGGTGGTCGATCTTGAAGGTGCCAGATCCTTTGGAGAGGACGCCGGTGATGGTGACGTCGCCTTCAAAGTAGCCCGCGCTTGCGCCGTTCGTTCCGCGTCCGTAGACCCCGGCGCCGCCGGGTCCGATCACGAAACCGTACACACCGCGCCCGCCGCTGGGAGATGTGCCGTAGACGCCCCAGCCCGAGCCGGCGTGCGAGCCCCAGACGCCGATGCCGCTGCCGGCGGTTCCTTTGTTTTCACCGCGGACGGCTGCGGAGAATATGCCGGGAGAGGAGGACTCGATTCCGGCCTGGACACCGAACGCGAAGGGCTGGGTGGAAAGCGTGTTTACATAGAGGGTCGAGAAGGCATTGGACGAGCCAAAGTTCTGGAAGAAGCCGGCGTGCGCATCTGCGGCGAGTGCGGAAGTGGATGCGAAGATGGCGGAGCCGGTTTCGGTGATATCGAACTGGCCGCCGTAGCCGGTCGCGGATGAGCCGCGTATTCCGACGCCTGATCCAGATGAGCCTGCGACACCGATCTGCTCACCGACGGCGGAGATGGCGACGGGATCGAGCCCGATGGAGGGTGCGCCGGTGGGGTCCCCCGCGACGGCCAGGATGCCGGTCTCCTGACTCTCGGCGCGGATCGCGATGCCCGAGGTCAGGTTAGTGTTCTCGACACTGAACAGCGCCTGGAGGGGCGCGGTAGTGAAGCCGGTGAGCTCGGCGGGGAGCGCAATGGCGTTGGCAACATCGGCGTGGACGGCCTGGGGCACATCGGTGAGGCGCTGGCGCGGGTACAGGGGCGTGAAGATCGCGGTGCCGGTGGGACGGCAGGCGATCTGGAGGAAGCGGTCGTCGCCGTTGAACGCGAGCGGGTTGAAGGGAATCTCGACGGTGAACAGGCCGTCGACGACGGTGACATTGGTGACCAGCTCGGTCGTGACGATGACCTCGGGCCCGCCGGGTGTAGGGTCGGTGTAGAGATCGAAGAGGATGTCGTATGTGCCGTCGGCGGGCGCGCCGGCGTCGTTGAGGCGGCCTTGATAGGTGATCGCGCTCTGGGCGTGGGCGAGTGATGCGGCCGCGCCGACGATGGTCGCGAGGAGCGCAGGGAACGAACGGCTCTTTTTGTGTGACATACTGGCCCTCTCTGCCCGGCAAGTCGGGCCTGAAACGGGCGAGTGTACCAGTATGGTGGTGGGTTGTTCAAGAGTTTTCGAGGGAGGTGTTGAGGAGTCTGCGTGTGTTACTGGCTTGTGGAGCGTCGGGTTGGATTGGCCGTACTTTGACGCTGCGCGGCGCGTAGGAGCACCCGGCGAGGAGGCACTTGGCTCTTGGGAGACCCCCTCCGCCTCGCAAAGACGCGAGCCACCTCCCCCGGAGGCCCGGGGGAGGAGAGGGCCGGCAGCTTTGCGTTGGGTTTCGGCGTGGGCCGGGGATTCGGGGCGGTCCTTGAGGATGTCGTGGGTGCGGACGAGGGCGAGGGCCTTGGCCTCGGGCTCGACAATGCTGGTGCGCGCGGTGTTGATGCGCTTGATGAAATCGCGGGCGCGGTTGAAGGTGGTGGACTCGAGGAGCTCGGTGAGTTTGTCGAGGGAGAGATGGTGGAGCTTGCAGAGGTCGAGGGAGGAGATGGAGGGGTTGAAGAGGTCTTCGAGGAGTTGGTTGGAGAGGGCGGGAGAGGGATCAGGGATTGGGGATTGGGGATCAGGAAGACCCCCTACTTCCGCTTCGCGGGCTCCTCCCCCTGATGCCCGTGGGAGGCGAGTGGGGAATGCGGTGTTGAAGTCGTACTCGGCAAATCGGCTTTGTGTCTGCATGTGGGTATTTTCGCAGACGGCGTGCGCGGCACAAGGATGGTGTCGGGTAGCGCAGGGATTTTGCGCACAAGCCCGGTCACTGTGGTGCAGGTTTTTGAACGCAGAGGGTAGGAGAGGGGGAGAAGAGATCACCACAGAGGGCACAGAGCACACAGAGGTGGAGGAAGAGTTGAGTGGGAAAGTGACGGGCTGGAAGCCCGTCCCATTCGAGTGTAGAGAAAGGGGGGAGAAGACCTGCTCAAGCTGCGCGTGAGCAGGGCACCCGGCATGTGTTTGAACTGCTTCAAGGGCATGCAGGAGACTTCGTCACCTGCATGGCAACCGGCGCGGGATGGAGTTGCCGGCTGCAAGCTCAGCGTACGGTAGAATATGAATGCGTAGACAAAGATCATTCCGAGTTCTGATGAGAGATGCCCTTGTGATAAATAGAAAACCGTGCTTTATCAGGACATGCTGGGTGCTGGTGTTTACCTGGATGATGAGTTTCTCGTACACGCCGGCATGGGGGCAGATCGATGCACATGAGCCGGGCGTTTCCACTCGAACGATGACGGTGCAAGCGCGTGTTGAGGATTTCGAGGGGAATCCATTGGTGGATGTGCCCTTGCTCGCATATACGCGTTATGGGATTGCTTTTGGTGCGACTGATGAGCAGGGCACGGTGGCGCTTGAGCTCGTTGCTTCCGTCGAGCATGACTCGGCGGTGCTTGTCGGGCTGCATGATGGGAGCTGGTTCTACAGGCCAACAGAAGCGCTGCATCAGCATTATCATGAGCGGTTTGAAGCACTCACCGGTTTGTATGCGTTCAAGAAGCTGAATCGTGTCCAGCTCAAGGCGGGCACTGACCAATATTCGTGCACGATCGTGGGAGAGCGGGCTATCCGGCTCAGCGGGGTCTTTGTGGACCATGAGACCGAGAAACCGATCTGGGGCGTCGGTGGCACGGCCGATCCGTTCTTGCCGGGGTTCATGACTTCTGATACTGGGCGTTTCGAACTGGCGGTGCGGCAGGGCGCTGCGGCGGAGCTTTTGTATGAGCACCCTGAGGGACATCAGGTCCACATCATTGAACTGGGCGCGGAGCGGACGGAATCGGATCTGGATCTTGGATCGATTCCCGTGCGCGTCTTGTCGGAGACCGCCGCGTTCTCGCTTCGCTTTCAGCATCCGGAGCGGGATGTCGTTGATCCGGTCTCGCTTGAGACCGTGAAATCGTATGTTGTGCTGATCGAACAGAACACGGACTACATGCTGATCTACGAAACGAATCGATCACATACTGCTGTGGTGAATCAGCCGTGGGATGTTGATGAGACTCCGCCACAGGCACCGGCCGGGACCTACTACATCGTCGCGGGCAAGTATGATCGTGATGCGACCCGAGCTCTGCGACTTGCGCTGCTGTCGGGCAGGCAGGCGGCGCTGGATGGCGCGGGTGTTGCGAAGGTGACGCTGGTTGATGGGGAATCGAGTTTGATCGTGCTTGATGTTGAGGCGAATGAGGCCGCCGTTTTGAGGGTTGGTGGTGATCTGGTCGAGTGAGGGCGGCTTGGTTATTGCGTTGCAGGGGAGGTATGCCCTGCAACCCCACTTGGGGAGGGGCGCTTTGTGGTTGGGTGTTGGGAGATGGATGCCGATGGTGGTTGGAGGGCACGGGTTGTCCTTCGGAGCAACCCGTGGCACCCGGATCGGGCTTACTGGGTGGTGGGTAGCTCGATGCTGGTGCGAGTCATGGTGTTGGCGAAGCAGAATGCGGCGGCTTGCCAGAACCAGACGCTGGTCCAGAAGAAGAGCAGCCCGAGGCCGAGCAGGCCTGCGAATGAGGTGAGCATGGCGCAGAAGGTGATGGCCCATGCCTTCCAGTAGGTGCTGCGGGCGTTGAGCACGCGTCTGATGGAGCGGGTGATATTGAAGACTTCGCGCGGGTCGTAACTGACGCAGTAGGCGGTCATGTAGCCCGGGACGACGCAGGTGCCCAGCATCCAGAGCAGCGCGGCAAGCGCGTAGAGCAGCACGCTGTTGAGTTGTTGCGCGAAGATGATGACGATGGCGGCGGGGATGTGGTAGAGCACCATGCCGGCGAAGGTGATCAGGCCGTGCTTGAGGAGTTCAAGGGGATGGCCCCACGCGGGCCAGGGGTTCGGGTCGTCGTGGAGCATCCTGTGGGCGACGACGATGCGGTGGCCCATGTTGAGGAGCCAGCCGACGAATGGGATGAGGAGGACGAGGCCGCCGATGAGGAGGTCGCGGCGGGAGGCACGGGATTGGAGGGGGAAGCGGAAGGCGTTGGGGAGGGTGAGGGGGCTGGCGAGGGTGATGGGGTGCTGGGTGGTCATCCGAGTGAATAGTAGTGGATGATCGTTGGAGGTGCCCTCGCTGTCACTGGCTGCGCCGAAGATGGCGCGTTCGGGCACCCTGTCGGACCCGGAGGGAGACCCCATCCGACTCGCGAAGACGCGAGCCACCTTCCCCGCGGGGCGGGGAAGGCACGCAAGAGCCGCACTGCGCCGAAGACGGCGAGTACGGGCACCCGGATGTGTACACATGGTTGTTGAGGGACCCCCTCCGTTCCGCCAGCGGCGGACCACCTCCCCCGCAGGCGCGGGGGAGGCGAGTGGGTGTGGATAGTGGTTGGAGGGCACCACTGCGCCGCGTTGCGTCGAGTGGTGGCACCCTGCAAGGCAGGTTAGACCTTGGCCAAGCGGGTCTTCACATTGTCGAGGACATTCATGAAGTTGATGTAGCCGTCGTAGGGCGAGTCGTAGGGGCTGAAGTACTTGTGGACATCGCCGTCGGCCCAGTACTTGGTGCACATGTAGTAGAAGTGGTCGCTGGTGGTGAGCTTGCGCCAGTCGGTGACGATGTACTCGATGTTCTTGAGCTTCTCGGCGTCGCCCTGTTTCTTGACCTCGATGAGGCGGTTCTTGAGGATCTTCTCGACGCGGTAGGTTTCTTCGAGGGCGTTGTGCTGCATGGCGTTGCCGCGCCAGGCGGTGAGGTCGCGTTCGGTGTCGGCCCAGGAGATGTATTCGGGGACATCGTACACGCCGATGGGGTGGAAGTGCTCGAGGGCTTCGGAGGGGGTGATGAAGTGGTTCTCGGTGGTGCCGTCGGGCTTGTGGACGATGTCGAAGATGGCGGTGGGCAGATGCTCGAGGAACTGGAAGATGCCGGTTTCGGCCCACTGGTGCTCGCCGAATGTTTCGTAGTCCATGAAGAGGTTGCAGAGGTAGCCGTCGCCGTTGATCTGGTGGACCCAGCTGGCGAACTTCTCGGTGGATAGGGGCCATTCTTCCCAGCCGCGGTTCCCGAAGCGGAAGGCGATGTCGTCGGAGAGCTTGTAGTTTTTGAGCAGGAGCCCGAAGGGGCGGTCGTCGGGGCCCATGATGACCTGGCCGGACTCGTCGGTCGGGGGGCGGTAGACATAGTTGGGGCTGCGGTAGCCGAGGTGGCGGTCGACACCCTCGCAGATGGCGCCGAGGAATCGGGGGGTGCCGTCTGGGTTGGTGATTTTGGAGAGGGCGCGGGCGAGCTCGTTGGCGTAGATCAGCTCGGTGTTTCGGAAGACGCGCGGGGTCTGGCCGAAGTGCTCCTGGACGAGCTTGGTGTGCATGTCGACCTGCTCGTGGAACTCATCCTGAGAGTAGAGGAATGAGAGGGAGTGGTAGTAGGTCTCGGCGACGAACTCGCAGCAGCCGGTTTCGGCGAGCTGGACGAAGAGGTCGAGGACATCAGGAGTGAACTTCTTCCACTGGTCGATGACGGTGCCGGTGATGGCGTAGGAGACGCGGAAGTTGCCCTCATGTCGTTTGATGAGGTCGAGGATGAGCTTGGTGGTCGGGCGGTAGCACTTGTTGGCGACCTTTTCGGCGATCTCGCCGTTGGCATCTTCGTTGAAATAGAAGGGGTCGGTGTGGAAGACCGAGTAGGGCTTGAGGCGGTGCGGCTGGTGGACCTGGAAGTAGAAGACGGTTGATGCCATGGCGGTGGGCTCCCCGGGCGAGTGTGTCGGACAGTGTATTGTCGTAAATAGTCGCGGTGTTGCAAGAACTTTCGTCGGATCTTGTGGGGATCTGAGCGCGAGGTGGGGTTTGGGGTGCACGCGAGGGGCGGGAAGAGGGTACGCAGAGGTGGCAAAGAGCGCTGAGGCCGCAGAGGGGGAAAGGGGACAGATGAAGACCCCATCCGTTTTCGGCTGCGCCGAATCCACCTTCCCCGCTGGGGCGGGTAAGGAGCGCGGGATGATGGAGGGAGACCACCTCCGCCTTGTGTTGCTCGGCACCTCCCCCGGAGGCCTGGGGAGGCGAATGAGGGTTAGTTGGCGATGGCGACTTCGACTTTGCCGCCGGGTTTGTCCATGATGGAGAGGCCCATGGCGGTGAGCTGGTCGCGGATGGTGTCGGCGGCGGCGAAGTCTTTGGATTTCTTGGCGTCGGCGCGCTGCTGGAGGAGGGACTCGATCTCGGGGGAGGGGGTGACGCCGGGTTGGTAGAGGGCGATGCCGGTGTCGCTGGCTTCTGGGGCTTCCTTGAGCAGCGAAGCGACACAGAGGAAATCGTCGAACTGCGACATGAGCTTGGCGTCGGCCTGGGTGGGGTCGGGGGTGTCCTTGATCCACTTGTTAATGGTACCGATGGCGCCGGCGATGTTAAGGTCATCATTCATCGCGCTGACGACGACATCGCGCACGGCGGTGTTTGTCTCACCGGGCGCGCCCTTCTGGCCTGAGTCGATGAATCGCTTCCAGCGCTGAGCAGTACGGGTGGAGTCTTTGAGGCCCTGGATGGAGAAGTCGGCGTTGGCGCGGTAGTGGGTTTTGATGAGTTCGAGGCGGATGGCGGCGGGGTCGAAGCCCTTTGCGGTCAGGTCGCTCAGGGTGTACATGGTGCCCTTGGACTTGGACATCTTCTGGCCGTCGACTTTGAGGAAGCGTGGGTGGAACCAGTGGCGGGCGAATGTTGGTGCGCCAGTGAAACAGCAGGACTGGGCGATCTCGCATTCGTGGTGTGGGAAGATGTTGTCTTCGCCGCCGGAGTGGAGGTCGATGGTGGCGCCGCGGATCTTTTCGGGGGTGAGGTTGTCGTCGATGAGTCTTCGGAGGGCCATGGCGGTGCACTCGATGTGCCAGCCGGGGTAGCCGTCGCCCCAGTCGGACTGGCCGGGGACTTTGGGTGAGGGCCACTTCATTTTGTGGGTGCTATCTTCCTTCCAGAGGAGGAAGTCGGCGGGGTGTTTCTTTTCGGATTGGTTGGTGTCGTCGACGCGTCCGCCTGCGCCGCCTCGGAGGTTGTCGAGGGTGTTGCCGGAGAGTTGGCCGTAGGACTGGAAGCGTTGTACATCGAAGTAGATGGCTCGTCTACCCGGTTCGCCCGCGGGGTATGCGTAACCGTTACGCAGCAGGGATTCGATGACCTGCTTCATTTGTGAGATGTTGTCGGTGGCGCGGGGCATGAGCGAGGGGTCGGTTTGCGCTTCGATGGCGACTTTGAGCCCGAGTGCGATGGCGTCTTGTTTGAAGCGTTGCTCGTAGAAACGTGCGATTGCGAAGGGATCGTCTTCGTTGACACCCGAATCAGGTGGTAGTGTTCCGGATTTTTTTGCTTCGCTGATTCGTCGTGCGGCGACTTCCATTTTGTCTTCGCCTGCGCCGTCCGCGTTTGTATCATCAGTCATATGACCGACATCGGTGATGTTCATGACATGGACAACGCGCCGAGAAAGGACTGGATTGTCCGTATTTCCAGCATCTTTTTGGAGGGTGCATAGTGGAGATTCAAGCCAGCGTCGTAAAAGATCTGCCTCAAGGAATGACCGGAAGTTGCCGATGTGGGCATCATCGTACACGGTCGGACCACATGTGTAGAAGTAAATCTCTTGAGGGGCAAGCGGCTCGAAGTATTCGAGCTGTTTGGTCAGCGTGTTGTAGAGCTTGAGTGCCATGCTCTTCAATGGTAGGTCGATGAGGCCGTATGTCTCATGACCTCGCCGTCGTGTCTTTCACCCTCCTCTATAGGTACAACTCCACATGAGCCATCCGCAGAACCCCAACACACACACGCCCGGTGTCAACCCTGACATCTGGAACAACTTCACCAGCGATCCGACGACGGGGGTGACGATCATCACGGCCGACGGCGTGATCGCGTACATCAACGAGCAGTCGGCGCGGATCTTCTTTGACACTCCGATGAATGTTGAGGAACTGATCGGCGTTTCGATCTACGACCTCGGGTTCCCGAAGGAGTGGGCGGACGAGCGTGTGAAGCTGATGCACAAGATCGTCGAGACCGGCGAGCGGTACCTGCTCCGCACCATCTGGCACGGCAAGCAGCAGTACAGCTGGATGAGCCCGATCTCACACGACGATGAGGACCAGCGCGACCTTGTGCTGGTGATCACGCGGCGCATCCCGGGGACGCAGGAGCTGCACCTGGGCGAAGGCGAGATCGATGTGGTGAGTTCGGATGTGATCTGCCTTGGCGAGCTCAATGTGCTGACGGCTCGTGAGCTGGAAATCCTGGCGTTGCTGGAGCAGGGCATGTCGATCAAGCAGATCGCGGCGACGCTGTTCCGCTCGACCAAGACCATTGAGAATCACCGTGAGGCGATCGGGCGCAAGCTCAACCGCACGCGCGGCGTGGAGCTTGCGGTGATTGCGCAGAGCGCCGGGCTTCGGGTTGACGATCACAAGCGTCAGCGGCTCGGGGGTGTGGATTCGCCGAAGCTCGAATCGAGCGGCTGCTGATCCAGTATGAACCGAATGTCCCGCGTGTTACTTCACGCCTTGCGTGCTGTACTCGTTTGAGGCGTCCTCGGCGAGCACGCGGGTGATGCGTACGCGCACGACGCGTGTGGGCTCGGCCTCGAGGATCTCGATGCGCATGGCTGGGAGCTCGATGGCCTCGCCCGATTCGGGGATGCGTCCGAGGGTGGTGTTCACGAAACCGGAGACGGTGTCGTAGTCGTCGGACTCGGGGAGCTCGATGCCGATGGCCTCGAGCTCGTCGTTGGCGTCGTCGATCTCGGTTCGAGCGTCGATGACGGCGGACTTGGCGCTGGTGTCGAGCTCGACGCTGCCGGGGTAGTCGTCGGGGTTCTCGTACTCGTCCTGGATCTCGCCGAAGATCTCTTCGACGATGTCCTCCATGGTGACGAGCCCGGAGTTACCGCCGTACTCATCGAGGATGATGGCGATGTGGACCTGCGCGGCCAGGAGCTGGGCGAGCAGCTCGCGGACGGTCTTGGTTTCGGGGACGAATGTGGGATCGCGGAGGACCTCGGCGAGTATGAAGGGCTTGCCGTTCTGGCCGTGGTTGACGATCCAGCGGAGGAGGTCCTTGGCGTAGAGGATGCCCTCGATGTGGTCGAGGTCTTCTCGGTAGACGGGGATCCGTGAGTGCCCCTTCTCGTCGACGAAGCGCATGACCTCTTTGAGTTCATCGGTGTACTGGAGCGCGTCGATCTCGGTGCGAGGGGTCATGATCTGCTCAACGGATGTTGAGCGGAACTCGACGACGGCCTCGAGCATGTCTCGTTCGGTCTCGTCGAGTCGTGCCTCGACCTCGCCGTCGTCGACGATGGCGCGGAGGTCGTCGGCGCTGATGTTGAGCTCGCGTCCGTTCTTCTCGGCGCCGACGAGTCGGCGGACGACCTCGGAGAGGAAGCGCTGCGCGGGAAGGAGGGGAACTACGAAGAGGTGGGCGAAACGGGCGATGCGGGCGAAACGGATGAGCGTGGACTCGCCGGCGTGTGTGGCGATGGCCATGGGGATGAGCACAGAGCCGAGCCAGTTGAGCAGCGCGGCGACAAAGAGCCCGATGATGGTGCTGGTGATATCGGGGGGGGTGACCTGTCGCATGCCTGCGGCCCAGAAGACGAAGCAGACAGCGCCCATGAGCCGGCAGGTGAGCGTGAGCACGGAGAGCGACGCGGCGTGCCCGGCGACATCTTCGACGATGGTCTCGATGCGCTGACGGTGCGGGTGCTCGTCGTCGAGCTCGGCGCTGAGGCGCACGCGAGAGAGGGTGTGCAGCGAGAGCTCGAGCGCGGCGAAGAACCCGGCGAGGAGCACGGCAAAGATTGCGGCGATGAACCACCAGCCGGCCATCATGACGCGTTCTCCGTTTGTGCTTGTGTGTTGAAGATCGCGCCGAAGCCAGCGAGCTGGAGCAGCTCGTCTTCACGGTTGTGCATGCGTTGATACTCGTGTTCGTCGTGATCGTCGTAGCCGAGGCAGTGGAGCACGCCGTGGATGGTGTAGAGGAGCAGCTCGTCGATGGCGCGGTGGTTGCGTAGATGCGCCTGGCGGGCGGCCTCGTCGACGCAGACGATGAGGTCGGTGTCGAGCGATTTGTTCTCAAAATCGTGATCGTCGTGCGCCATGTCGAATGTGAGCACATCGGTGGTGGTGGCGATGTTGCTGAAGCGTTGGTGCGCGGCGATCATCTCGGCGTCGGCGACGATGCGGACGCGGACGGAGCCGTTGTTCGGGAGCAGGGCGAGCACGCGGCTGATCATCGCGTTCAGCTCGTTGAGCTGCGTGGGCGCGAGCGAACCGGACGCGTCTTGCAGATCGATCTCGATCGTGCAGGGCGCACCGTGAGCGTTGCGACTCGGCGGGGGTTGGTCGTCGGCCTCCTTCGGAGGCATCGGAGATCGGTCAGGTTCGTCCATGGCGGGCAGCGAGGCTCGTCGTGAGGAGATGAGTGCACGCACAGCGCATGCGAGAATTACTGATTGGGAACTACTTTATCGTCCCCGGGTGCGGGTTCCAAGCACGCATATCCACAAAGAATGCGCAGAAAATGACCCAAACCAATCCCACACATAGGGGGGTCGGGTGCAATTTAACAACACTTTTCGGACGATAAGGACGATATTTGAACTCGACTTTGCCAAACTTCTTACCTTGTATTCAGATCTCTCTCTCCTCCAGCGGGGCGCCTTGGACACATGGCGCCCTGCTTTTTTTTGATCCGGGGCTGATGATCATGAACCATTGGTTAGGATCCACCCTACTTTGCGACGGGGAGTTGTTCGATGCCGGATCTGAATGATCAGTGTGTGCTGGTGACCGGGAGCGCCGGGTTCATCGGTTCGCATGTGAGCCGAGCACTGCTGGAGCGTGGTGCGCGGGTGGTCGGTGTGGACAACTTTGATCCGTACTACGACATCAAACGCAAGCGATTGAACCACGATGGGCTCGCGAGTGGGTTCCCGGATGCGTTCGCGTCCCACGAGGTGGACATCTGCGAAACAGATACGCTGATCGGGATCATGCGCGACGCGGGTGTGACGGGCGTGATCCATCTGGCGGCCAAGGCGGGTGTTCGCCCGAGCATTGCGGACCCGGTGGGGTACGCGATGGCGAATGTGGTGGGTACGCAGAGCGTGCTGAGCGCCGCCAGCGCGTGCGGGTGTCAGCGTGCGGTGTGCGCCTCATCGAGCAGCGTGTATGGGAACAACAGGAAGACGCCGTTCAGCGAGGAGGATGCGGTAGAGCATCCGATCTCGCCGTACGCGGCGACGAAGCGTGCGTGCGAGCTTGTCGGGCACACGCATCATCACCTGACGGGGCTGCCCGTGGCGATGCTGCGGTTCTTTACTGTCTTTGGGCCGGGGCAGCGCCCGGACCTGGCGATCAGTTTGTTCCTGAGCAAGGTGTCCAAGGGCGAGACCATCAACCGGTTCGGAGATGGGACGACGAGCCGTGACTACACCTACATCGAGGACATCGTGGACGGCGTGCTTCGTAGTTATGAGCGGATCGATGAGCACGGGTACCGGGTGTGGAACCTGGGCGGCGATCATCCGACGACGCTCAATGAGCTGATCGCGACGGTTGAGCGGGTTGTCGGGAAAGAGGCGGTGATCAACGAGATGGGGATGCAGGCGGGCGATGTGGAGCGGACCTGGGCGGACCTGACGCGGAGCAAGCGGGAGCTTGGCTACGCCCCCACCACCGGCATTGAGGCGGGGATCGGTCATCAGTGGTCGTGGATGCAGCGGCACGCGGAGTTGGTGCTGTCGTGAGCGGCGAGAAGAAGACATCGCGCAGGCCGGTGATGCGGATCGTTCGGAGCATGGCGCGATCGGGCGGCACGCTGGTGGGCAAGTGCCTTGGCAGCATGGACGGCGTGGTGCTGCTGAGCGAGATCCACCCGGCGGAGCTGCGGGTGACGAACCCGATGATGCAGGCGCAGCAGTGGTTTGGGCTGATCGACAAGAAGGACATCGCGAGGTGGAAGACGCGCCCGCCGAGTGTGCTGCAGTTCGTGAGCCTGTGCGACACGCGGGCGCGGGCGCAGGGCAAGACGCTGGTGCTGCGTGACTGGTCGCACATGGATTACATCGCGGTGCCGTACGGCAGGCCCGGCTTTGGGTTCGCGCTGGGCGATGCGTTATCCGATGCGTACGAGCTGCGGGTGAGCGTGACGACGCGGCATCCGATCGATCAGTTTGTGTCGCTGCAGCAGCTGGCGGTGGTGGCGCAGAAGCTGGAGTTTGATGCGTACTGCACGGGGTGTGTGCGTTTCGCGGAGTATGCGAGCGGGCACGGGTTCCATCGGTACGAGGACTTTACGCGTGAGCCGGAGCGGGTGCTTCGGGCGATGTGTGAGGAGCTGGAGATCCGGTTCGATCCGGGGTACGCGGAACGGTGGTTCGCGTACACGACGATCACGGGCGACACGCAGCCGGGGCTTGGGCGTGGGTCGCGCAAGCGGGAGATTGTGGAGCTGCCGCGCAAGGAAGTTGATGGGGCGCTGCTTGAGCGGTTCCGGGGGAATGCGGATTACACGAGGGCGTGCGAGCTGCTTGGGTATGAGGTGTAGTTTGTTGAGTTGCGAAGACCCCCTCCGTCACGCTGGCGCGTGACACCTCCCCCGCTGGTGCGGGGGAGGCCGCGAACGAGCGCTTTCAGAAATGAAGACCCCTCCGATCCGCTTTGGCGGACCACCTACCCCGCAAGCGCGGGGGAGGCGACTTATGGCTCGTAGCCGAGTTCTCGCATGGGCTCGGCGAATGCCTCGGTGAAGAGCTCTTCGATGCGGGGTGAGATGGTCGCGAGGGATTGGTCTGATGCGCCCTTGTTGACGAAGTAGACGCCCTTGCGTGCGGCCTTGGTGTCGCCGACGAAGAGTCGCTTGTTGTGGGCGTCCTTGACGGGCCTTTGTTTTTCGCGGATCTCCATGGCGCGCATGGCGTCGAAGCTGCTGGCCTTGACGGCCTGCTCGAGTCGTTCTTCGTCGAGATCGAGCTTGAGGAACTCGACCATGGCGCGGAGGCCGGTTGCTGGGTCGGCCTTGAGGTCTTCGTAGCGCAGGGCGAGGACGGGGAACTTGTCGGTGGAGCGCCAGGATCGGGCGTGCTCGATCCAAGAGCCGAAGCCGAGGCGGAGCCAGTCGGCGTCGCCGCCTGCTTTGATGAAGCTGCGGATGTAGCCGCCCTCGGTGAAGGCGCGGGCGCCCTCGCCGGTGAGCTTGCGGTAGTTGAGTGCGCTGAGGACGACATCGCGCGGGTTTCGGACGATGTGGATGGCGCCGGTGGTTTCGCTCAGGCGCGGGTGCTGGTCGGAGAGCTTGAAGTGGGTCTTCATGAGCTCGAGATCGGCTGGGGGGAGCTGCCCGGGGACCTGGCGGTGGATGTCGGGGATGCGTTGGGCGACCTCGATGGATTCGGCGGGCGGGCCGAACATGTAGGCGTAGAGCATGAAGCGGAGCCAGGTGTTGCCGGACTTTGGGTATGAGGCGAGCCAGACGAGTCCCATCATGCGCCTCCTTGGGCGTTGCACCATTTTCGCCAGCATGCATCGAGGGCGTCGGCGATGTTGACTGTATAGCGCTGCTCGTCGCAGAGTGGGGAGCTGGCGAGCTGTGATCGCAGGGTTTCTCGCTGGGCGCGGGGGCGCTTGCCCTGGTCGTAGGCCTCGCGGGCGCGCTGGATGTAGCTATCGGTGTCTTGGGCGATCCACTCGGGGGCGTCGATGGCGCTCAGGAGCGAGGCGCTGACGCGGGCCGCGTGGGATTCGCCCATGCGCGTGAGGGTGGGCACGCCCATGTGCATGGCCTCGCAGGTGGTGGTGGTGCCGGTGTAGGGGAAGGTGTCGAGGGCGAGGTCGATTCGGTTGTAGAGGTCGAGGTGGTCGCGCATGGACTCGGTGCGGCCCATGAGCTCGATGCGGGATTCTTCGATGCCCAAGGCCTTGAAGCGTTCGAGCAGGTCGCGCTGGGCGGGTGCTTCGCTGAGGCGGGAGGTTTTGAGCAGGAGCGTGGCGCCGTCGCATTGATTGAGGATCTGCGCCCAGGCGTCGAGGTTTGAGGGGGACATCTTGCGCAGGTCGTTGAAGGAGCCGAAGGTGAAGGGGCGATTGGCATCGGGCTCGGCACAGGCGGGTGCGTCTGTTGGCGGGCGGTAGCAGAGGAAGCAGCCGGGCACGCGGATCAGTTGTTCGGTGGCCCATGCGTCGGCGTGGGGAGCGGGGTCGGTGGTGTTGTCGATGATGCGGGCGTCGATGGTGGTGAGCCCGGTGGTGTTGGCGTAGCCGATCATGGTGACGGCGACGGGGCTGGGCTTGGCACCGAAGAGGGGGAGGAGGTTGCCGGCGAAGTGGCCGTTGAGCTCGACGAGGATATCGATCTGGTCGCTGGCGATTTGTCGGTTGGTATCGGCGAGGCCCTTGTGGCATTCGTGCCAGTGGTCGCAGGAATCGCGGAGGGCGGCCGACATGCTGTCGGTGTGCCGGCTGGTGTGGTAGAGGTGGACCTCGAAGCGTTCGCGGTCGAGGTGCTCGATGATGGGCTGGATGAAGTAGGCGATGGAATGGGTGCGCAGGTCGGGCGAGACGAAGCCGAGCTTGATGCGGCGCTCGGGGTTGGGCGTGTGCGGGTAGCGGGCGGGGACGCGGACGCGTGACTGGACGCTGCGGCCGAAGCGGCGGTGGATGTCGGCGACCTGCTCTGGGGTCAGGGTGTCGGAGTAGCAGGCGAACATGCAGAGCGCATCGAGAAGGACGGGGTGCTCGGGGTGGAGGTCGAGGGCGTGGTTGATGATCTCGATGGCGCGGTCGGCGTAACCCAGGTCGGACTCGAGCAGGGCGAGGTTGTTGGCGGCCTCGAGGTTGGCCGGCTGGGCAGCGAGGACGCGTTTGAATGTCGCGCGGGCTTCGTCGATGCGGCCCGACTGCATCTGGGCGGTGGCGAGTGGGACGAGGGCGGTGGTCAGGGAGGGCGCCAGGGACATGGCGTGCTGGAGTGCGGCGATGGCTTCGTCGTAGCGCTCGAGGCGGGTGAGCAGCGAGCCGAGCCCGGCGTGATACTCGGCGGTGTCGGGGGAAAGTTCGACGGCACGCTGGGCGTAGTAGAGGGCGCGGTCGTTCTCGCGCATGGCCGCGTTGAGGGCGGATGCGACATGGTTGATCTCGGGCAGCGCGGGGTGCTTGCGGAGCAGGGGCTGGAGCGCAGCGTTGGCTTGGGGGAGCTGCCCGCCCTGGATGGCGCGCATGATGGATTCGAGCTTCTGGCGCAGGTGCTGCTGCTGCACGGGGGTGAGCGTGGGTGCTTTGGGTGGGCGGTTGCTCATGGGCTCAGGCACCCTTTACGCTGCAGAACTCGTCGGCGAGTGCGCGGGCGCGTTGGTCGGCGTCGAGCACATCTTCGAGGGCGTCGATGGGACTGGTGGACCAGTGGGCCATGACATGCTGGACGCAGCGGTCGATCTGCCCGAAGGGAAGTCGGTTGTTGATGAAGGCGTGGACGGCGTGCTCGTTGGCGGCGTTGAGCGCCGCGCCGGCGTCGCCGCCCGCGTCGATGGCGTGCATGGCCAGCTCGATGGCGGGGAATCGGTCGGGGTCGATCTCGATGAATTCGAGCGAGCCCATTTTGGTGACATCGAGCTTGGGTGCGCAGCCGAGCGGGCGGTGTGCGTCGCACAGGGCGTGCTGGATGGGGGCCTTCATGTCGGGCATGCCGAGCTGTGCGATAACGGAGCAGTCGGCGCACTCGATCATGGCGTGGACGATGGACTGGGGGTGGATGACCGCGCCGAGCTTGTCGGCGGGGAGCCCGAAGAGCCAGTGCGCCTCGAGCAGTTCGAGCCCTTTGTTCATGAGTGTGGCGCTGTCGATCGTGACCTTGGCGCCCATGTCCCAGTTGGGGTGGTTGAGGGCGTCTTCGATGGTGGCGTGCTCGATCTGCTCGCGGGTCTTGCTGCGCATGGAGCCGCCCGAGGCGGTGAGGATCACGCGCGAGACGCAGTCCGGGCTGTGCATGGGCGGGCAGGGGTGGTGCGAGTCGAGGGCGGCGAGGCACTGCCAGACGCCGGCGTGCTCGGAATCGAGCGGGAGCAGGCGGGCGCCCGATTCGAAGGCGGTGCGGGTGACGAGCGAGCCGGCGGCGACAAGGGATTCCTTGTTCGCCAGCGCGACATCGGTGCCGCGCTGGACGGCCCGCAGGACGGAGCGGAGCCCGGCGATGCCGACGATGGCGCCGACGACGAGGTCGGCGTCGATGTCGTCGACGAGCTGGACGGCCGCGTCTTTGCCGGTGCGGAGCGAGAGCCCGTCCGGTGGGGCGGTGGATGAATCGCACAGCGCGACATCACGCACCCCCCACCGCTGTGCCTGGGCGAAGAGCGCGGCGTCGTCGCGCCCCGCGGCGAGGCCGACGAGCTCGTACTTTGTCGCGTGCTTGCCCTGCTCGTGCAGCGCGTTGAGATGCTCGATGACCTGTAGGGTCTGGGTCCCGATCGAGCCGGTGCTGCCCAGCACGATGACGCGCTTGTGCGAGGAGGGCAGTGCGTGGTGCGATGCGAGATCCAAGGTCTGTCTCCCGGTGGTCACGGACGGCGAGGCGGCTTACTCGATGCCGAGCTTGGCGAGCTCGCTTGCGGAGAGTGTGCGCCGTGAGTTGGAGTACAGGCCGCGGCGCTTCTTGGGTGCTTCGCTCGGCTCGGGCTTGGAGTTCGCGCCCGAGTCCCCCTTTGGCTCAGATTTTGCCTTGGGGGCCGGCTTGGGTTCGGGCTTTCTTTCCGATCGGGCCTGCGGCTTGGGCTCGGCGATCTGCTCACTCTCGCCCTTGCGGGGCGGGGTGGGGCGGCGGCGCGGACGGCGGCGCGGACGTTCCTCCCCAGCTTCCTCCGATGCCTCGTCGTTGGGCTGATCGTCCTGGCGGCGCTCTTCCGATTGCTCGGCTTCGCGCTGCTCGCCCGATTCGTTCTGGGGTTCATCGCCCCCGCCCGAACCGCCGCGACGACGGCGGCGGCGGCGACGCTTCTTGCGGGGCTGCCCGTCATCGGCGTGCTGGTCGCTCGATTCGGATGATTCAGTTGATTCGGGCGATTCATCCGCGGAGTCGGTGTCGTCGCCGCTGGAATCGTGATCGCTGTGGGTGTCGCCCGATTCTTCGTTGCCCTCGGCGTCGCTCCTGCCGCGCCCGCGTCCGCCGCGGCGGCGTCGGCGGCGCTTCTTCTTGGGCGCGTCGATGGATTCGTCCTCATCGATCTCGCCCTCGATGGGGAGTTCGGCGTGCTCGGCCTGCTCGGCCTTGCGTGCGATCTCCTCGGCGAGCTTCTGGACGGTGGTCTCGTCGACCTCTTCGAGCGGGTCCTTGGCCCATGAGCCATCGGGCGAGCTGTGGTCGAGCCACTCGACGATGCTGGGCTCAGGGTCCGGACCCTTGGGCGACTTGAGCTTCTCGATGGCGATGTCGTTGTTGTTGTGGTCGTAGGCGTAGAAAGCAACGCGGTCGATGGGGAGCGACTCGCTGACGCGGACATCAAGCGCCTTGCCCGAGACGAGCTCGATGCGGGTGAGCGAGGCGCGCTTGGTGGAGAGGAGCGAGCTGGCGACGCGGGGGTTGACGACGAGTTCGGCGCGGTGGACCTTCTCGTGGGTCAGGAGCGCGGCCAGATCGCGGATGGCGGTGGCGGCGACGGAGTCGGGCTTCTTGACGAGCCCTCGCCCGTGGCAGATGGGGCAGTCGGCGAAGTGCTGCGATTCCATTGAGCCGCGCATGCGCTGGCGGGTCATCTCGAGGAGCCCGAAGGGCGAGATGGGCGCGGTGGTGGACTTGGCGCGGTCGCGCTTGAGTCGTTCGTTGAAGCGCTGCTCGATCTGCTTGCGGTGCGAGCTGTAGCGCATGTCGATCATGTCGCAGACGACGAGCCCGCCCATGTCGCGCAGTCTGAGCTGGCGGCAGATGGCGTCGACGGCTTCAAGATTGGTCTGGTAGGCGTTGGTCTCGGCGTCGCGAGCGGCGCGCGAGCGGCCCGAGTTGACATCGATAGCGACGAGCGCCTCGGTCTGGTCGATGACGAGGCGTCCGCCCGATGGGAGCATGACCTCGCGAGCGTGGATCTCGTTGATCTGCGATTCGAGCCCGAATGCGTGGAAGATTGGCAGGTCGCCCTTGTAGTGCGAGAGCTTGGCACCGCTGCGGGGCGCGGCGATCTTGATGAATCGCCCGACGCGCTTGAGGGCGGGCTCGGAGTCGATGACGACGCGGTCGACCTCGGAGCTGAGCAGGTCGCGGATGGAGCGGACGAGCAGGTCGGACTCGGTGTACAGCAGGCGCGGCTTGTTGCCCTTCTTGCGCCGGGTCTCCATGTCCTTCCAGAGTCGGGCGAGGTAGGCGAGGTCGCGCTTGAGCTCGGCCTTGTTTCGATCGAAGCCGGCGGTTCGGAGGATAAAGCCGAAGCCGTCTGGCAGCTCGAGCTGGGAGAGGATCTGCTTGGCGGCCTTTCGCTTGTCGTCGTCTTCTTCCTTGCGGGAGACGCCGACCTTGTCCATGCCGGGCATCATCACGAGGAACCGACCGGGGATGGAGAGGTAGCTGGTGAGGGTCGGGCCCTTGGTGCCCACGCCCTCCTTGAGGACCTGGACGATGATCTCCTGGCCCTTCTTGAGGCATTCCTGGATGGGCGGGCGGCTCTTGCGGGGTGTCTTCTTGCCGACACGCTCGGTCTTGTCGTCGCCCTTGGCGAAGTACTGGGGGTGCAGGTCGGAGATGTGGAGGAAGCCGTTCTCCTCGGTGCCGAAGTCAACAAAGGCGGCCTGGATGGCGGGCTCGATGTTGGCGACGCGTCCGACATAGATGTTGCCGACGCGTGAGACCTTGTCGGTGGGCTCGACCATGAACTCTTCGAGCTTCCCGTCCTCGACCATGGCGATGCGGCACTCTTCGCCGGGCACATAGTTGACGATCATCTCCGTGCGCGTGGCCTTGGGGGCTGGGGCGCTGTCTGCGTCGTCGTCGCTCTTGCCGGAGGATCGTTTGCTGGACTTTCTGCTGGAGCGTTTGGTCGACTTCTTGCGGGAACGGGTTCTGGGCTGCTCGTCGTCGTCGCTCTCCGCGCCGTCGTCTTCATCGCCGTCGTTGTCATCGGCGTCGTCGCTGTCCTCGTGCTCGGGCTGCTCGTCGCTGTATTGAGCTTGCGGCTGATCCAGCGTGTCTTCGGCGGCCTCATCGCTCTGCTCGTCGGCGGCGTCTGCCTGCTCGGCGGCGGCTTTCTTTGTGGTCTTCTTGCGTGTGGACTTCTTGGCCGCCTTCTTTTTGGCGGTCTTCTTGGCGGCCGGCTTCTTCGTAGTCTTTTTGGTGGTCTTCTTGGCCGCCGGCTTCTTGGTGGTTTTTTTGGTGGTCTTCTTGGACGAGGCCTTGGTTTCTGGGGATGCCTCAGGGTTTTCGCTGGGGCTTTGTGTGTGTTCGTCTGCGTTGCTTGGCTTGTCTGTCATGTTGGTGACCTTGTGCTGGTCAACGGCTTGCGTGCGTGGGCAACGACACCGATCGTCGGCTTGTCGCGTTTGGCGACGGGCGAACGGGCACACTTCTTGTGTGCGTCTGTGTCTTTGGTGTTGCGGGGCGCTGCGTGTGCACGCGGGTGCTCGCTGAAGATGTGCAGCGGCCGAGGAAGAACCCACCCGCTTTGCATCGCGCCGATTGCTCGGGGCGCGGCTTTGGGCTGCCCTGCGTCTTGGGCTTGTGGGCCTTTGACTCGGGGCGGGTTCGATCGGCGGCCTTGCCCTTTTCTGCGATCGTGTGTGCGATCACGGGCGGCTGCGCGTGGCTTTGGCCGAGGACACGACCCGGGCTCAGCGTCGACTTTGACGCTGGTGGCCTTCGGGGCGGGTTTAGCCGACGGGACGCCCGTCGAATACCTCGGGAACTCGTTTTCTCAGCCGATTGAGGACATAACTACCTGCCTCGGCCTCTGAATCGAAGCTGATCGCCCTTTTGGCGAGCCGCTCGCATTGCGGGATCGTGAGGCTGCGGATGGTCTTTTTGAGCATCGGCAGGGATGACCCCGTCGCTGATATGGTACGCACCCCGAGCCCCAGCAGCAACGCGGCGAAGGCGGGGTCTGCGGCGGACTGCCCGCAGCAGGAGACCGGGATGTCCTGACGACGCCCGGCCCGGGTGACATCCCGGATGAGCTTGAGCACGGCCGGGTGGATGGGTGTGTACATGGACGCGACCCGTTCATTTGTTCGGTCCACGGCCAGGGTGTACTGCACCAAGTCATTGGTTCCGATGGAAAAAAAGTCCACTTCTCGGGCAAATGACCCCGCCATCAGGGCGGCCGCGGGGACCTCGACCATCATTCCGACCTCGATATTGGGGTCGTATTTCTGCCCCCGCTCGTCAAGTTCCTCCATCTCTTCACGCAGGAAGTACTTGCCTGAGCGGAGCTCGGCGATGTTGGTGATGAGGGGGAACATGATCTTGACCGGCCCGTGCGCGCTGGCCCGGAGGATGGCGCGGAGCTGGGTGCGGAACATCTTCTGGTTCTTGAGCGAGTAGCGGATGGAGCGGAGCCCGAGGAAGGGGTTGCGCTCTGGGATTTCTTCCTGGGCCTGGGTGTACTTGTCGGCACCGAGGTCGATGGTCCGGATGGTGAGTGGCTTGCCGGCGAGCAGGTCGATGCAGCGTTTGTAGGACTCGTAGTGGTCGTTCTCGGTAGGCCGCTGATTGCCGGTGAGGTAGAGGAACTCGGTTCGGTAGAGCCCGATTCCGGTGCCGCCGTTGTCGATCACATGCTCGATCTCCTGTGGGAACTCGATGTTGCCCAGCAGGTTGATGCGGACGCCGTCTGCGGTGATCGCGGGGAGCTTGGCGAACTCGCTCATGGAGAGCGAGACCTTGCGGACCTCGATCTGCTCTTCCTGGTATCGCTCGAGTGTTGCGTCGTTTGGCTCGAGGATGACGAGCCCGCGTTCGCCGTCGACGATGATCTCCTGCCCGCTGCGTGCCTGGAGCATGATGCCCTTGGCGCCGACGACCGCGGGGAGTGCGAGTGCGCCGGCGACGATGGCGGTGTGGCTTGTTGGGCCGCCGAGCCCGGTGACGAAGGCGCTGACCTTGTCACGATCGAAGTTGGCGGTCTGCGAGGGAGTGAGGTCGCGTGCGACGATAACGGTGCCCTCGTCGAGGTTCTCGAGGGTCTGGTTGGAGCCGTGACCGAGGTGTCTGAGGAGTCTGTGTGCGAGGTCGCGCAGGTCGTCGACTTTGGACTGGAAGGTTGAGTCGGGGTGGGCGGCGAACTTCTTGGCGATGGTGAGGAATGTGGAAGCGATGGCGTGCTCGGCGTTCATGCCGTCGCGTTCGATGACCTCGCGGATGGGGTTGAGGACGCTGGGGTCGTTGAGGACACCGATGTGGAAGAGGAAGATTTTCGCGGCTTCCTTGCCCATCTCTGCGGCGGCGGATTTGTGCAGCTCGTCGAGGTGGGCGATGGATGCCTTGCGGGCGAACTCGAATCGTTCGAGCTCGGCGGGGATGTCGTCTTTTTCGATCTGTCTGCGGGCAACCCTGAGGGTGCTGGTGTCTTCGATGACGAAGACTCGCCCGATGACGATTCCGGGGGAGACCGCGATGCCGTTGATGGTCTGCATGTGCCCGCGGTGCCCTCGATCGCCCTTGGTGCCCGCACGACGCGGGACCTTCGCGGTATATGGTAGCACAAGGGGGCGGATGGCCGCCGGATGGGTCGATTTGCTCTGGGTGTCTGATGGTGCGTATAGTCTTGTGATCAAACCAGGGGGCGCGTCGGCGATCTTGAGCCCGGATCGCGCGTTCCTGGGAGACCCTCTCGCCAAACTCGCATGTGCGTACCACGGCGGCGCTGGCGCAGAACGCAACGAAAAACATGTCCTCGACCACGCTTACCGGCATTCTGGAATGGCCGAAGCGATCGGAGGGTCGTGTCAGGCAGCTGTCTGAGCGCTCCCAGATCGTGGAATCCCCCGACGACCCGTTCGTGCCCGTCCATTTCGGCGAGACGCTCCCGCTGCGCGACGGGCTTCGTGTCGAGGTGGAGGTGGTGCACAAAAAGCCGCGTCGTCGGCGTCGCAAGGGGCAGGGCTCGAGCAAGCCGCGCCCCGCCAGGCCCGTGGTTGAGCGATTCATCGAGATCGAGGGGATGAGCCCGGAGGCGTTCGCGGACCGCAAGGGCTTCGCGGACCTGACGAGCATCGATCCGCAGCCGCGGATGACGCTGGAGTACCCGGGCTGTGCGCCGGCGTGCCGGCTGATCGATCTGTTCTGCCCGATCGGGTATGGGCAGCGTGGGCTGATCGTCTCGCCGCCCAAGGCGGGCAAGACGACGCTGCTCAAGAACATCACCGAGGCGGTGCTCCGGAATCACCCGGATGTGCATGTGATGGCGCTGCTGATCGACGAGCGACCGGAAGAGGTGACCGATTTCACGAGAACCTTCCTGGGAAATCTTGCGCAGCGGAACGGCGAGGAGGCGTGGGACAAGGCGTGGAAGCAGGATCAGATCGAGATCTATGCGTCGAGCAACGATCACGAGCTTGAGCGGCACATCCAGCTGGCGATCCAGACCCTTGAGAAGGCCAAGTCGATGGTCGAGAACGGCGAGCATGTGTTCATCGTGCTCGACTCGCTGACGCGACTCGGTCGTGCGTTCAACCGCTCAGGGCGGCATGCGAACTCGGGGCGGACGATGTCGGGCGGGATCGACAGCCGGGCGCTGGAGGTGCCCAAGCAGATCTTCGGCGCGGCCCGCAACACCGAGGAGGGCGGCTCGCTGACGATCATCGCGACCTGCCTGGTGGACACCGGCAGTCAGGGCGACCAGGTGATCTTCGAGGAGTTCAAGGGCACGGGCAACATGGAGCTGATCCTCGATCGTCGGATCGCGGAGAAGCGGTTGTTCCCGGCCATCAACCTCGCGGCCAGCGGGACCCGCAAAGAGGACCTGCTGATCGAGGAGAAGCCGCTGCAGACGATCACGGCGCTGCGTCGTCGGATGCTCAACATGCCCCCGCCGCAGCAGGTGGAGCAGCTGCTGGCGGCGCTGCAGCGGTTTGAGACGAACGAGGCGCTGGCGGGCGGGTGATGCTTACGGGCATCCTGCGCTGAAGTCGACGAGGAATGCGCTCACATCGAAGAAGTTGAGCAGGCCGTCGCCGTTGAAATCGGCGGCGGGGTTGTTGTCGAGATAGGCGGCGAGGAATGCGCTGACATCGAAGAAGTTGAGGGTGCCGTCGTTGTTGAAGTCGACGGTGCAGGAAGCCGCGCAGCCTGCGTTAGGATCAATCAGCTGTAGCCCGTTGTTTGTGCTTACGGCAATCAGATCATCTCTCACATCGACACCTGTCGCATCAACGGTTGCGTATGTACCGATCTGTACTGGAGCAGATGGCTGGTTGCTGATGTCGAATACGAAGAGGCCTTGTTGCGAGACTGACACATACAACATTGTGCCGAACACACACACATCTGATGCTGAGCCATTTACAGAATGGGTCGAGGTGATCGCGAGCGATGACGGATTTGATGCATCGACTACGAGCAGGCCTTCCTGTTCGTTTGCGATATACAGCTTGGACTCAACCAGCTCCAATCCGAATGCGACTTCATCAGTGACGAGTTCTAAAGTGTCTAAAGTCGTTGTATTCGCCAAATCGCTTACATCAAGCGCGACAATAGCGGATTGTCCTGTGCTGCTGTCGTAACAGCTGTATAGCGCAAGATTGTTGTGCACCACAATCTGAATAGGGCTGTGTGCTGTTGGAATACTTGCCTGCAATCGGATGTCTGTCGGGTCACTGATGTCAACGACATCGATGACATCACGACCCTGGCAGGCTAGATACGCGAGCGGGTACTCGATACTGATGTCACCGTATAAGTCACCGGGTATATCGAATCCCCCTAGATACGAGATGCTCTTTGGGTCACTCAGGTCCCACACATTCAGGCCGAGGTGGCCCTCTACGACGAACGCGTATTGATCGAAGATCTCGGCAGTTCGCCCGCTACCGGCATCGGAGTGAATAACAGTTGGGCTATGCGAATCACTGATGTCAATGAACTTGACGCCACCGATGCCATCAGCGACAACCGCGATGCTATCTGACATTGCGATATCACGTGCGTTCGATGTGGTTGAGAAACCGAGAATCGGGTTAGCTTCGCCGCTCGCGTCAATACGCTCAAGGCCGTCGCCACCACTCACGAGCAAAGCTCCGTTGTAAAACTCCGCATCGGAAGCTTCGAATGTGGTATCATGCACCTGCTTCAAGATGGGTTTGTTTGGTTGGCTTGCATCGATCAGGAAGACACCGTGTTGTTCTGCGTTGATGGTCACATATCCGTCGTGTGCAGTAAGTGAGCGACCAAAGGGAAGCGGAATAAATGACTGGACACTTGGCATACTGGGATCAGTCACATCAATTACATGTACGCCAAAGTTTTGACGCATCGCGTAGATCATTCCTTGATCGAAGGCCAGGTCTGTGAGTTCGGTTGGGTCGCTGCTTTCGGAAAGGGTGGAGAGTGATAGGGTAAAGCGACTATCTGGATCACTTACATCCACTATTTCCAGGAGATAACCATCATTACCGGAGTGCAGTAGGTATGCGGTGTTTCCATCGAGCGCATAGGACCGAGCCCATCGATCAACTGTAAAATCCATCGAGTCAATCACACTCATTGATTCGGGTTGTTGTACATCAACAAAGAGCAATCGTGAACCCTGGTCGATCAATGCGAGCCCACCGGAAACTGCGAGGTCTGTCTCAAAGACAAACTGTGGGAGTTGGCCCAAAACAACCGGTGCGGTAGGGTCCGTAATATCAATAGCTTTGAGGAAACCAAAGCTGTTCGTGATGTAGACGACATCTTGGTCGATCTCCATCTGCAGTGCTCTGTTCTGACCAACAAGAACTTCGCCGAGTTGCGATGGTGATGAAGGGTCGGCGATATCCCAGATCTTGAATAACGAATCGTTTGTTACACTGAAGAGCAGATTGTCTTGTAGGGCCATCGCGCTCAGCGATTGCCCAGAGAGAACTGGCTGCAGAAGACGGTCGAAAAGACACCTAGGCTCGGCTTCAGTTGATGTCGTGGAGAAGGCTGCAACGACAAACAAGAGGAATGGATGACATCGTTTCATCATGATTTCTCGCATTCTCAATCGAAACACTCAGTCTAATGCCGATTGATTCAATCGGCACACAAAATCATTCTAATTCACGGTCCGACTCTGCTCTTGGATTGATTTAATTGCCTTGAGATTGATGATCTATTCCGATATGCTCCCCTCAGCGGGCGGCTTTCGCGCCCCCCATGTGCACACCTATCGGGAGTCCTCAAATCATGATCCGTACCCCCCGCATGCTCGTTTTTGGTGCATTGTCCGTCTGCGCACTGCAAACCCTTGCCGGCGTTCCCACACAGTGGGATATCCAGCTGCAGGCCCGCTCGACGCTCGAATCCTCGCTGCCCGGCTACAACCTGCCTTTCCCATCTTCACTCTCGTCGCAGTATGTCTCGATCGATGAGGACGGCGGGGTGGCGATCCGGGCGATCCTCGGCGGGCAGGAGGGCATCTTCTACGGCAAGGACGGGGTCGGCGGGATCATCGTGACGGGCAACGGCGGCGGCGATCCGTTCTGGTCCCCCACCATTGATCTGCGCAACGGGCTGATCGGGATCGAGCAGGGAAGCTTCAGCGATGGGGCGTACCTGTACTCGATCGATGGCACGCTGCTGCAGACCTTCGCACCAGGTGGGCCCGAGGGGGTCTCGGGGTTCTCCGGCGTGACGATCACGAGCGACGGGGCGCTGTGCTACCGGGGCGACTTCGGGTTCAGTGTCGATAAGGTGGTGATCGACGAGTACAACGCCGGGGTGCGCAGCCAGACGCTGGTGACGGATACGAACAGCGGGTACAGCTTTTTGATCTCGCCGGAGATCAATGACTCGCGTCAGGTGCTGATGAAGACCTTCCCGATCTCGGGCGCGGCCCAGCGGATCGTTCGCTTCGAGCCCAACGGGTCAGCGACAACGGTCGCGGAGACGGGGGCGGTGTTCAACTCGTTCGTGAACTCGACGGCCATCGCGCAGGACGGCGGCGCGGCGTTCAGTGCGCGGCGCACCAGTGATTCGATTTGGCAGGTGACGCACTGGGACGGGACCTCGTTCGTGACGATCGCGGAGGGCAGCGACCCCGATATCGATAACGGATCGCTGGCGAACTTTCCGCCGGTGGTGAACGACGACGGGCTGGTGGCGTTCCGGGCGACGGACATCAAGTTCGATGCCACGGCCATGTGGGTCGGCGATGGCACGGGGCTGGTGAAGCTGCTGGAGTATGACCAGCTGATCGATACCGATCTGGGGCCGATCCGCCTGGGCTTCGACTTCGGCGGGCTGGATGGCAAGCAGGTGATGAACGGCGTGGTGGACATCAACAACGCGGGTCAGATCGCGTTTGCGGCGTTCCTGCGAAACGGGACGATCGGCGTGTTCGTGGCGACCCCGGTGGAATCGTGCCTCGCGGACCTGACGGGGGACGGGGAGTTGAACTTCTTCGATGTGTCGGCGTTCCTCAACGCGTACAACGCGATGGACCCGGTTGCGGACTTCACGGGCGATGGGATGTTCAACTTCTTTGATGTGTCGGCGTTCCTGAATGCGTACAACGCGGGCTGCCCGTGATTGGGTCGACCAGGCGTCTCAGATTCCCCAAATTCACGGTTTGAGCGTGTGGACTGGGTGTGGATCGCCGGGAATTCGGTTGTGTGGGTCTGCAAATCACTGTATGATGTGAAGATAGGGAACCGATCGGTTCGCTATTCATATCACTGCAGGAACCCCGAGCCGCAGGATTGCAGAGCATGAAGAAGAAAAAACAGGGCCAGTCCCGTTGTGCTGTCGTGCCGATGTGCGTTGTGGCGCTTTCCGGTATGTTCGCGGCGGGAGCGCACGCGCAGGGCGACGGACGCGGGTTCCCAATGATGAGCATGCCGTTCTCGCCGCCTGAGAATCTGCCGAGTGCTGAGCGGCAGATCCTGGGCAAGATTCTGTTCTGGGATGAGCAGCTCTCGAGCGACAACACGATGTCGTGCGGGACCTGTCATATCCCCTCGCACGGGAACAACGATCCGCGGCAGGGCACGAACCCCGCTTTCGACGGGGTCTTCATGACACAGGACGATGTGGCGGGTTCGCCCGGGTTGATCCTTCAGGACGGCAATGGCGAGTACCTGCGAAGCGTGTTGTTTGAGTTGCTGCCTCAGGTCACGCCGCGTCGTTCGATGCCCAACAACATGGGCCCCTTGACGAACAACCTGTTCTGGGACGGGCGGGCGCAGGTCATCTTCGGGAGCACGCCCGAGAAGAACGAGTTCTTTACCGACCCGGTGACGGGCGAGATCCTCTCGGTCACCGGCGTGGCGGCGACGGAGATCCAGGTGCTCGGGCCCTTGATGAACGACATCGAGATGGCGCATCAGGACCGGGATTGGCCTGAGCTTTTGAACAAGCTTGCGCAGGTGACGCCACTGGCGCTGGCGTACGACATCCCACAGGAAATGCTCGACGCGATTGACCAGTACCCGACTTACCCCGATCTGTTCGAGCAGGCCTTCGGGACGAGCGAGATCACGGCGGGGCGGATCGCGATGGCGATTGCGAACTATGAACGGACCCTGATCCCGAACCAGACGCCTTGGGATCTATGGAACGCGGGCGATGACAACGCGATGACCCCCGAGCAGTTCGCGGGTTGGCAGATCTACAACCAGAACGTGAACGGGTGTGTGAACTGTCATGTGCCTCCGAACTTCTCGACCTTTGACTTCACGGTCAACGGTGTCCGGCCTCCCATCGAGGACATGGGTCGCGCGGGCGTGACGGGCTCGAACCCCGAGCGGGGCATGTTCAAAATGGCGACGATCCGCAATGTGGGTCTGCGTGATCGGTTCATGCACACTGGCGGATTGACGACGCTCGATGATGTGTTCGATTTTTACGCGCACCGCAACGGTCGTATGCCGCACCCGGAGAATCGTGACTTCCGATTGAACTCCCCCATCGTGTTCTCGGCTTCGGACGAGGCGCTGGTGAAGACCTTCATCAGCGAGGCGTTGACCGATCCGCGGACGGCCAACGAGGAGTACCCATTCGATCGACCCAAGCTGTACACGGAGCAGGCACAGCCCAACCCGATGATTCTTTCGGGCGGCTCGGCGGGTTCGGACGGGTTCGAGCCCAAGATCATCGCGGTCGTGCCGCCCAACATCGGCAACGATGAGTTCAAGGTGGGCGTGGACTACGCGCTGGGTGGCGCTCAGGCGTGGGTGGCGGTCTCGACCTCAGCACCCAGCGGCGGGATCGTGGCGCAGGACACGCTGCTTGGACCGACCACACTCAATGGGATGAGCTCGGGCGAGGGGTACGGGACGATGTTCTACCCGATCATCGACACGGCGATGGAGGGCGAGACCTTCTACATGCAGTGGATCATCGCGGACCCCAACGCGGCGGACGGCTTTGCCCGCTCGGACATCGCCGAGGTCACGCCGTTCTGCAGCATGATCGCGGCATGCACCACCGAGTGTGTGGCGGACCTGGACGGCAACGGGACGCTGGACTTCTTTGATGTGAGTACGTTCCTCAATGCCTTCAATGGCGAGGATGTCGTTGCGGACCTGGACGGCAACGGTGTATTCAACTTCTTCGATGTCTCAGTGTTTGTCAACGCGTTCGCGGCCGGCTGTCCCTGAGTAAGCGGCTGATAACCTCGGCAGACCTTCAACCCCCATCGATTGGGGGTTTTTTGTTCGGGATCCGGATCTGGTGTGGTACACTCGACCCGGGAGCCGGTGACGGTGTTCTTGTCGTATGGCGCTCGTTTGAGGAGTGTGTATGGTGCGTTTCAATCACAAGCTGATTTCGTTTGCCGGAGCGCTGGCGCTGTGTTCGGGTGCGTTGGCGGATGAGATCGTGGTGCAGAACGACTCGCTGACGAACGGGAGCACGGCCGCGATCTGCCCGTGCTTTGCGGGCGGCGAGGAGGCGGCGGTGTGGCTGACGAGCCCTTGCGATGGCAACATCGTGGGCATCCAGATCTTCTGGCGATCGCTGCTGGGCGGTCAGCCGGTGTCGCTTGAGGAAGCGATCATCATCTATCAAGGTGGGACCTTCCCCAACCCGGGCCCCGTCAAGGACGAGTTCCTGGCGCCGGCGCTGCAGGACGGCGGGCTCAACGAGTTCCGCTACGAGGACGAGAACCAGACGATCCCGATCTCGGTGCCGGTGAGTGCGGGCGAGGAGTTCGTGGTGTCGCTGGCGTTCTTCAACTCCAACAACACCAATCCATCTCTGCCGAGCATCGCGAGCGATGCCTCTGGCTGCCAGAGCGGGAAGAACGCGGTGAAGGTCAACGGCGTGTTCTGGGCGAACGCGTGCACACTGGGTGTCTCGGGCGACTGGGTGATCCGGGCGATCATCGAGTGCGGCGGCGAGCCGGTCGGCGCGGCGTGCCTGCCCGACGGATCGTGCATGGACGGGCTGACCGAGGCACAGACGATCGATCTGGGGGGGGCATGGAACGGCGCGGGCAGCGATTGCTCGGGCGTGCAGTGTCTGGGCGCGTGCTACATCCCGGCGACGGAGCAGTGCCTGCAGTTCGATGCCGCGACCTGCGATCTGGTGGGCGGCATCTGGGGAGGCCCGGGCACGACCGACTGTGTGAACCCTTGCCCGGCGGACCTGAACGGCGACGGGAATCTGGACTTCTTTGATGTAAGTGCGTTCCTGACGGCGTACAACCAGATGAACCCGCTGGCCGACTTCAATGACGACGGGGAGTACAACTTCTTTGATGTGAGCGCGTTCCTGACGGCGTATAACTCGGGTTGCCCCTAAACCCCTGATCGAGCTTTGTTTGGGGCGGCGTGCTCAAACTCGGTGAATTGGGGCTTGATCAGACAGCGGGCGGCAACCCGTTTGGAGATCAGGCCGAATAGTATGTTCCCGGGCATTCGCCCATCGGAACTCGGTTTTTTGAATCTCAACAAGCGACGGGCCTGATGAAGGGCTTGGCTTCACAACACCAGGGAGAGATCAATATGAAGCGTGCAGTGTGTGCGTGTCTGCTGGCCGCGGCTGGATCGTCGGCCTCGGCGCAGCTGACGACGGAACTCTTTGTCCAGGGCCTCGACCGCCCGGTTTTCATGACCCATGCCGGCGACGGCTCGGGGCGGACCTTCATTATTGAGCAGGAGGGCGCGATCCGCATCGTTGATGCGGGCGGCAACCTGCTGCCCACGCCGTTCCTCGATATCGACGGCACGGTGACCGGCGGCGACAGCGGCGGCAACGAGCAGGGCCTGCTCGGTCTGGCGTTCCACCCCGACTACGAGAACAACGGGCGTTTCTTTGTGAACTACACCGGCAGCGGTGGCGACACCCGCATCGCGGAGTATTCGGTCTCGGCGACGGACCCGAATGTGGCCGACGCGAGCTCGGGTGATGTGATCATGTTCTACGACCAGCCCTTCAGCAACCACAACGGTGGCTGGCTCGGATTCGGTCCCGACGGGTATCTGTACATCTCGGCCGGCGACGGCGGCTCGGCCAACGACCCGGGCAACCGCGCGGGCAACCTGGGCAATGTTCTGGGCAAGCTGCATCGCATTGATGTGGACGGCCCGGACTCCATCCCGGGTGACGACGAGCAGGATTACGCGATCCCCGCGGACAACCCATTCGTGGGTGACAGCGCGGCGATCCCCACCATCTGGGCGTACGGGCTGCGGAACCCTTGGCGCACGAGCTTCGATCGGGAGACCGGTGATCTCTGGATCGCCGATGTCGGTCAGAATGTTCGTGAAGAGGTCAACTTCGCGCCCGCGGGCGATACCGGCGGTCAGCACTACGGCTGGCGCTGCCGCGAGGGCTTTGCGAGCACCGGCCTTGCGTGCGGCGCGACCACTGGTTTCACCGACCCGGTCCACCAGTACCTGCACGGCGCGGACGGCTGCTCGATCACCGGCGGCTACGCGTACCGCGGCTGTGAGCTGGGCGACGCGTTCCAGGGCCTGTACTTCTTCAGCGATTACTGCTCGGGACGCATCTGGACACTGGACAAGGACAACGGCTTTGCCAACACCCTCCAGTTCTCCAGCGGGTTCAATGTGAGCTCGTTTGGCGAGATGGAGAGCGGCGAGCTGCTTGTGGCCGACCTTTTCGCGGGACGCGTGTACAAGATCGTGAACCCGAATAACCCGGACAGTGACGGCGACGGCACCCCGGACTCGTGCGACGAGGCCTGCCTTCCCGACCTGACGGGGGACGGCAACCTGGATTTTTTCGATGTCAGCGCGTTCCTCAACGCGTACAACGCGATGAACCCTATTGCTGACTTCACCGGCGACGGCATGTTCAACTTCTTCGATGTGAGCGCGTTCCTGAACGCGTTCAACGCGGGCTGCCCGTAATCATCGAACGCATACGACACCGCGCCGGGCTGAGATATGCCCGGCGCGGCATTCACACCTTGGATGGGGGAGAGACATGAAGGCCGCATATTTCGCATCACTCACACTGCTCGCGGGCACGGCGCTGAGCGCTCCCATAGATTTCGTGGTTGATCCGGCGCAGTCGTCGATCGACCTTGCGATCACGGTGGATGTGAGCATCGCCAGCAACACCGACACGGACAGCAGCCCGCTCTCGGGCATCCTGCGGGTCGAGCTCGACGACTACGGCAACCCGACAGAGATCACGCTGCACGATCTGCATATCGACATCGACCAGACGCTGAACTTCGACTGGTCGTTCGGGTTCTTCGGCGGCGCGGACGCGACGCTGACGGGCGGTGCGGTGACCTGGGGCATGATCGATTCGATCGTCGGGCCGGTGCCGGTCAGCGGCGGCGACTTCCTGCTGCCCGCCGTGCCGGTGGCGCTGATGGGCACGATGAGTGTGAACTACGACATCCTCCTGGTCGGGCAGGGCAGCGAGACGCTGAACCTCGCGGATCAGGGCGATTTCTTCTCGGATATCGACGGGTCGGTCGCGGTGATGGGCGAGACGGTCACGATCAGCAGCACCCTGCCGCTGGACGCCACCACGCCGCTGACCGACGACCAGGGCAACCAGTTGGGCACGCTGATTGTGTCGGGCACCGCGACGATCGTCGCCAGCGCGCAGGCGCCGGCGTGCCCGGCGGACCTGACCGGCGACGGGGTGCTGAACTTCTTCGATGTGAGCGCGTTCCTCAACGCCTACAACACGATGAACCCCATCGCAGATTTCGACAACAACGGCGTGTTCAACTTCTTTGATGTCAGCGCGTTCCTTAACGCGTACAACGCCGGCTGCCCGTGATTGATGTTTCTGGTTTGTTTGAGTGAGAGTGAGAGAACATGAAAAGCACACCGCTGAGCTGCGCCGCGATCGTGGCGTTGATGATGTCGTCCGGCATGAGCATCGCCCAGGACCTTGAGATCACCATCGACACCAAGACCAGCAGCGCGACGATCGATGCGGGCACGGTCGTCGATGCGTCGGGCTCCCTGATCGGTGATTACGACGCGGACACCAACCCCGATGGCACACAGACGCGCCCGGGACTTTTCGGCGGCTCGGGCAACCAGCCGATCGACACAATCACCACCCTGCAGTCCTCCACGATGCTCGACTCGATGCCCGCGGGCTTGATGAGCATGTCGCTGGACACGCTGGGCGGCACAGGCGAGATCAGTGGCTTCGCGATCGACCTGCTCAACGGCGCGGACGCGTCGACTTCGCTCTCGGTCACGATCGGCTTCGATACCTTCCGCACCTTCAGCCCGAGCTTCCTGTATCTGGGCGGCATCCCCATCACGATCCCGCTTGGCGAGGTGGGGAGCATCAGCAGCGCGACGCTGACGCAGAACGCGCCGGCCATCATCGTGCTCTCGCCCGCGGATCTGCCCGAGGCGTTCGAGGTGACGGGCGTGATCCCGGCATCGCTGGACATGAGCGTGTCGTTCATGCTGCCCGGCGGCGAGCCCAGCGACTTCCCGATCGAGGGGCTGCCGGTGCTTGTGCCGATCTCGGGGCAGATCGAGCTGCCGGGCGATGGCAGCGCGCTGCTGACGCTGAGCGCCACGCCCGATCCGATCTCAAGCATCATCCCGATCGAGGGCGTGGACCTGCCGGGTATTCCGTTCGAGCTGCCGACGCTGGGCGAGGAGACGGCCGGCGTGCTGTTCACGCTCTCGCCGCAGTCGATCGCTCTTGATGCCAGCATCTCGATCTCGATCAATGCCAACGGCGTGCCCGCAACGGCGTGCCCGGCGGACCTGACGGGCGACGGGGTGCTGAACTTCTTCGATGTCAGCGCGTTCCTCAACGCCTACAACACGATGGACCCGGCCGCGGACTTCGACGGCAACGGGGTCTTCAACTTCTTCGATGTCTCGGCGTTCCTCAACGCGTTCAACGCGGGCTGCCCTTGAGGGACTGAGTGCCGACAGAGCCCGATAACATGCCCATCTTTGGTCATTCGTGACGCGAAAAGCCCCCGCACTGTGGGGGTTTTTCTCCAAGATCACCGGGGCATGTGATATGCTTGAGGGCGGTGCCGAGGGGGTGCCGTGAACACTTGTGAGAGGGACAACATGCATACTCGCCAATCGATCGTGATCGCTTCGCTTCTCGCTGTCTGCGGCTCAGCCGCCCAGGCCCAGTCGATCAACTGGCTCAGCCCGGTGGACGGCAACTGGAACGAGAGCGCCAAGTGGGACATGGGCAACATCCCCAACAGCCTCAGTGAGATCGCGGTCTTCGGTCACACGGGGATGTACACCGTCGTGACGACCACAAACTGGAACATCGGCGGGATGATGCTCACCAACCCCGAGGCGGTCGTGTCGATCGGCACGAACCAGCACTCGATCTATGGTGATGTGTTCAACGACGGCACGATCGTGGTGAACACCAACGCATCAACCTTCAACGGCTCGCTGTTCTTCGCCGCTGATTCGCTGCTCAGCGGCAGCGGGTCGATTGTTCTCAACGGGCCGGGAGCGCCGGATGACGCGAACTTCTTTGTTGATTCAACCAGATCCGTCACCCAGAGCGCGGCCCATACGATCCGTGGTGCGGGACGGCTGCAGGGCACGCTGATCAACAACGGCACGGTGGTGGCGGATAACCCGCTGGGTGTCGGGCTGCTGATCGATGGCGATTTGGACCAGACGGGTGGCGGCATGGCCGGGGCCGACAACGGGGCGAAACTGTTGCTGGGCAGCAACGGTAGCATCACCGGCGGCGAGCTGTTTACGAGCAACGGCGGTCAGATCATCGCGTTCACCAACAACCATCACCTCCACGGCGTGAACAATACCGGCGACCTCATCATCCCCGGCGAATCAAGGACACTGATCGTCGATAGCACTATCCAGAACAACGGGAGCATCTCGATCAATCCCGAGCTGCAGGTCTTCAACGGGATCCTGCGTTTCGACAACGACGCCACGATCGAGGGCAATGGTACGATCACCATGTACTCCGCGGGCGACTTTGGTGATGCCACGGTGCTCACCAGCGCCGGGATCACCATGACCATCGGCGTGAACCAGACGGTCGAGGGCAGCGGCCTGCTTGACGCATCGACCTCCGGAACCATCGTCAACCGTGGCACCATTAACGCGAACGATCCGGCCTGGGGGCTGGCGCTGCGGGGCGCGCACATGGGCGACGGCGGGCTGTATCTGGCCGACGGCGGAACGATGAACCTGCTCAACGCGGCGGTGGTTTCCGACGCGGTCTTCGATAGCGCAAACGCCGGGATCATCGAGTTCGACATCGGCGGGGCCGCGACGATCGTGGACTGTACAATCCTGGGCGATTTCGTGGTTCGCGGCAACAGCGGCACGCTCAAAATCGAGGGCTCGAATACCAACAATGGCGTGCTCTCACTCAACCCCGAAGGGAATGTGTTCAATGCCAATGTCCGCACCGAGACGGGCGCGATCATCACCGGAAACGGCGTGGTGCAGATGCAGCAGGCCGGCAGCACGGCGGATTCACGCCTGTACGCCCAGACCGGCGCGACGCTGACCATCGACACGAACCAAACGGTGCAGGGCAGCGGGCTGATCAACACCGACACCGTGCCGGGCAGTCTGGTGGTCAACCTGGGCACGATCAACGGCAACGACGCCGCGGTTGATCCCGATCCGGTGTACCCCCTGGAGCTGGGCGGTAACCACGAGGGCATGGGCGTTGGTGTGTACCGCTCGGACGACGGCATCCTGCAGCTGGGCAACGGGCTCGTGCTCAACGGCGGCATCTTCGATTCGTCGGGTGTGGGCTTCGTTGGCGTAACGAACGGTGGCACCGCCACGCTGAGCAATGTGACCAACCTCGGCGAGATGCAGATCTTTGGTCAGGGCGGCAAGGTCGCGCTCACGGGCAACCTGACCAACAACGGCACGCTGACAATCAACGGCGACGCGAACGTCTTCAACGCGACGCTGCGCTTCGAAGCGCCGGATCTCACGATCGACGGCACGGGCACAGTCCGCATGCAGGCAGCGGGCAATCTCAATGATGCACAGCTCGTCGCGATGGACGGCGTGACCGGCACAATCGGCTTTGACCAGACCGTGGCCGGCAGCGGCACCATTGAGGGGCAGGGCACGATGGGTGTGATCACCAATGTCGGGCTCATTCTCGCGGACGACCCGACGATGCAGCTGCGACTCAACGGCAACCACAACGGCATCATCATGGCCGGCGCAGGCACCTACCGCGCGGCCGCCGACAGCGTGCTCTCGTTCGGGTCGGGCATGCACCTTGTTGGCGGTGTGCTCGAGACCGAGGGCACAGGCGAAATCGCCGCGACCAACGGGATCAGCACGCTCTCGTACGGCGTGAACCACGGGCTGCTGGGTGTCTGGGGTGAGGGTGTCACACTCGACCTGATCGGCTCGCTGGTCAACGACGGCACGGTGCACATCAACTCCAACGACAACATTTTCAATGCGGCGATGCGCATCACGACCCCCGCCTTCGAGATCAGTGGCACGGGCGAGATCCTCATGACCACCGCCGGCAATCCCAACGATGCGCAGCTTACGGTGCAGGCCGGGCTGGTAGGCACGATCGGCGAGAACCAGACGCTGCGCGGCGACGGGCAGATCAATGGTGAGCTGATCATGAACGGCACCATCGACCCAGACGGGCCCAGCCGACTGTTCACCACCGACAGCATCACGCTGGCGGACAGCTCGGAGATGATCTTCGATCTAGGTGGCGATCTGGAGCCCAACTTCGATCGCCTCAGCGTCCGTGGCGGGCACAGCATCGCGCTCGATGGCATCGCGACGATCAACCTCGAGGTGGGTTACGCTCCATCGTTCGGCGATACATGGGATGTCATCACCGGCGCGACCAGCGGCACCTTCGATGAGGTCGTCACCGGCATCGCGCCCCCCGGGCAGGTCTACCGCGTGATCTATGAGAGCAGCCGCGTGTATGTGATTCTGACCTGCGATGCGGATCTCTCGGGTGATGGCGTCATCAACTTCTTCGATGTCTCCGAGTTCCTCAGCTACTACTCGGCGCAAGATGTCCGGGGCGATCTGAACAACGATGGGGTGTTCAACTTCTTCGATGTGTCGACATTCCTGCAGCTCTTCAGTCAGGGTTGCAACCCCTGAGGTGTCGCCAAAGTGTTCTTTTTCCAGAGCCCATCAGATGGTGGGCTTTTTGTTTGGCAGGAAATGGGGCAGACCGATAGCTTCCTGGCGAACTCAGAAGGTGCTCGGGTCACCGAAATTGGCCAGTTCTCACCAGAAATCGTGGGAAGATCTTGCAACTGAGCCGACGATCGATAAGAATCTCTTTGCGGAGCACTTGTCTGTGCAATACCCCCATATGGTCTGCGTCTGTTTGGTGGAGCAACCTCAATGAATAGCTCGATTCGTCATCGCACCCTTCTCAAGAAGAGCGGGATCGTTTGTGGTCTGGCCGTGGGCGCGACCTTCGCTGCCCTTGCCCTTGCGGGCGGTGGTGGTCTGCCTGTCCCGACGACCCTCAATGACTTTGCGCTCCCGGGCACCCAGACCGGTGGGCTGGATGTCGAGCACCCGATCGTGGGCGCCGACACCTGCGCCAGCTGCCACGGGTTCTACGACGAGGTCCACGACCCGTACTCGACGTGGTCGGCCTCGATGATGGGTCAGTCGATGCGTGACCCGATCTTCCTCGCGGCCATGACGATCGCGAACCAGGACGCGGACTTCGCGGGTGCGCTGTGTATCCGCTGCCATGCGCCCAGCGCGTTCCTTGAGGGCCGGCATGTGCCAACCGACGCTTCGGCGATCAGCGACATTGACATGATGGGCGTGAGCTGCAATGTCTGCCACCGCATGGTGGACCCGGTGTACACACCCGGGACCTCGCCGATGATCGACGAGTCGATCCTGATGGACCTTGGTTCCGACGCGCCAACGCAGGATCAGTCGCACTCTGCGGCGATCGTGTTCGATCCGATGGACCGCCGACGCGGGCCGTACGATGAAGGTCCGAACTTCTTCTACCACGAGTGGGTGCAGGACCCCTTCATTCAGGACTCGCGCATGTGCGCCTCGTGCCACGATGTGTCGAACCCGATCTTCACGGCCCAGCCCGACGGCACCTACGCGCTCAACAACCTCGACGAGATGCACCCGACGGGCAATGTCTACGAGACCTTCCCGGAGCAGCGCACCTACAGCGAGTGGCTGATGAGCGACTTCGCCCAGGCCCCCGTCGCGATCGGTGATCGCTACGAGACACAGCTCACCGAGGTATCGAGCTGCCAGGACTGCCACATGCCCGAAGTTGAGGCGCAGGCCTGCTTCTTCGAAGATGCCCGCCCGCAGTACTCGACGCACTCGTTCTCTGGTGCGAACAACTGGGTGCTCCGAGCCGTGCGCGAGCTCAACCCCAACGACTTCGTCACCGGGCTGCTGCCCGAGCTGGTTGATCAGGCGATCGGCCGTAACGAAGAGATGATGCGTGACGCGTCGGACATGGAGCTCTCCATGGTCGGCGGCAACCTCAATGTCCGTATCATCAATCAGACCGGCCACAAGCTGCCCACCGGCTACCCCGAGGGACGCCGGATGTGGATCAATGTCCAGTTCTTTGACGCCTCGGACGCGATCATCGCCGAGCACGGCGCGTACGACGACATGACCGCCGAGCTCACTACCGCCGACACCAAGGTCTACGAGATGAAGATCGGCCTGGATGCGGCGATGTCGGTGGCCACGGGGCTACCCGAGGGCGAGAGCTTCCACCTGACACTGGCCAACAAGGTGTTCAAGGACAACCGCATCCCGCCGCGTGGTTTCACCAACGCCAACTTCGAATCGATCCAGTCGCCGGTCATTGGCTACAGCTACGCCGACGGGCAGTACTGGGACGACACGCAGTTCGTTGTGCCCGCCGGCGCGGTTCGTGCGGATGTGAAGCTGCGCTACCAGCTCACGACCAAGGAGTACATCGAGTTCCTGCGTGACACCAATGTCACTAACTCGGCGGGACAGGATGTGTACGACCAGTGGGTCCTGCACGGCAAGAGCCCGGTCATCGACATGGATGTGGAGAGCATGGGCATCACCCCGCCGTGCGTCGCGGACCTCAACGGCGATGGTGTGCTGAACTTCTTCGATGTCAGCGTGTTCCTCAACGCCTACAACGGGATGGACCCGATCGCGGATCTCAACGGCGACGGGATGTTCAACTTCTTCGATGTCAGCGTATTCCTCAACGCCTACAACGCGGGCTGCCCGTAACCGATCAGTTCTGCATCGAACCTCGATCCAAGCACAGAGCACCGGCCCAGGCCGGTGCTTTTTTGACCTGCCCACTGGCCCGATTCCAGCTAATCCTGCGCGCGTCTGTCGGGCGCCATGATGATGCCGACATTGACGAGGCGTTTACCATCGCCGGGGTGCGATTCGCGGCAGATCTCCCACAGGCGGCTGAGGATGGAGTTAACCTCTTCGAGCTCGTTGTCGTCGACCCAGGCGCTGAAGATGCCTGCGAAGGTATCGCGCGTTGGGCCTCGCACGGCCGCGTCTGGCTGTGCGGTGGCGCGTTCGTGCAGCCTCGCCATCAGACGCCCGACGGCGTTGCCGTACGCCTGGTGATAGGCGACATTCTCGGGGTCCTTGCTGTTGTGCTTGGTCGCGATGCTGCGCGCCAGCGGGATATAGAGCTGCTCGTATCGCTTGCCGGCCAGGCGTTTCTCGCCCTCGAAGATAAGCCCGCTCTCGAGCAGCTGCTCGATGTGTGGGTAGAGCGAGGTGCGCGAGCGCCCGGTGAACGCGGCGATCTCGGCAACGGAACATTCTTCGAGCGCACACACGGCGTTGAGCACGTCCACCCGAATGGGTGATGCGAGCACCCACATCGTTTGCGCGTCATAAATCACATGCAGGTCTTTGATTGGCTTCTTCTTCTTGCTCATACGACCCCAACGGAATATGCCCATCAAACGAAGCGACCCCGAACGGGGCGCAAATTCATCCGGCTTGTGACGCGCCGAGTACTGAGCAAATGCTTTCTTCTCGAACGCGAACTCGAAGCTCACCGGCTCGCTGATATACTATCGCGCATCGCCCGGCGTCGTGCCGGGAGCGAGGGGGTCTGGACATATTTCGGCTGAACGCGGGTCTTTTCGTGCTCAACGCGCGTAGGCGATCATGTGCGGCCTCCTGCAAAACTTGCAGCGGTGGATATCGCATGCACAGAGAGGACCAACGGATGAAAACCAACAGCGTATTGTCGGGTGTCGCGCTTTTCGCGGCGCTCGGGGCAATGGTCGGGATCAGCAACGCCGAGCAGAGCAACAGGGATCTGCGCGACGGGGCTCGACCCGTTCAGATCGACGGGCTGAGTGTCTCGCCGATCAGCGGACAGAATGAACCCAACCCGTCATTCATGGCGCGGGTGTCGAACGATCAGGCCGTGACGCTGCCACACCCGCCGTTCGACCAGATCCCCGAGATGCCGATGCCCGAGCCGATGGCACCCGGCGTCACGCCGGTGAGTGACACGCCCTCGACGATGACCTTCCACGACGCGACCACCGGCGAGACCTATGAACTCGACGCCCAGCCGACGACAGAAGCGATTGGCGGGCAGAGCCTCGAGGGTGAGTACCCCGGCTTTGACAACTACATCGACGACAGCATCGAGCACGGGCGCTCGTTCGGCAACATGACCCTCGCGGGCGGCCTCGACAGCTGGCCCCGCTCGGGCAATGTGAAGATGATCATGCGCTTCACCGATGTGAACGGCATCCAGCGCTGGTTCGCATGCTCGGGCTCGATGCAGGACCCCGGCGTGGTGCTCTGCGCGGCCCACTGCGTCTACGCACGCACACCCAACGGAATCGTCATCAACGACTGGGCCGACCAGATCTATGTCTACCCGGCATGGGACGGCGACAGCAACAACGGCGTGTTCGGGTTCCCCGACAGCGACGAGGTCGTCCAGAACTTCGGCTTCGCGTACGGCACCTCGTTCCTGGCGGGCACCGACTACATCAACAACGGCGACTTCAACGCGGACTGCGGGCTGATCCGCCTGACCCGCGGCGGCTCACGCAATGTGGGTGCGCTCACCGGATACTTCGCGTGGGCGTGGGGCGGGAGCTGCGCCACCATCCAGTCGCGCACGTACAACAACTTCTCCTACCCCGCCGAGAACTGCCCGCTGCCGGGCCTGCACAACGGGCAGGATATGTACTACTGGTCGGGCACGATCGATGATTGCCCCGACAACCAGCTTCACCTCGACACCGGTGGCGGCAACTGCTACGACACCGTCTGGGGCGGCATGTCCGGCTCGGGCATGTACTACATCGATGGCGATAACCGCTATGTGCACGCTGTGTGCTCGAACTCGAACCGCACCACCAGCGGCAACTACGCCCGCCTGTGGGAAGGCTTTGTCAACAGCATGGTTGATTTCGAGAACGCCACACGCGGCACCACCTTCGACCTCGAAGCCCTGAAGTTCCGGGCCGGCGGATCGACGAGCGTGCTGCAGGGGCAGGCGCTCGATGCGCAGGCGAGCGTGCTCGTGGCGAACATGACCAACGCCAACCCGGCATCGGCGACCTACACCGTTCGCGTCTATCTCTCGAGCAACAACAACATCTCGTCGTCGGACACGCTGCTGGCGACCTGGAACTACACGACCGATTTCGCGGCCATGGAGACCAAGACCTTCAATGTCCCCGCGCCCACCATCCCGCTCGACACCCCTCCTGGCAACTACTGGATCGGCGTAGAGATCGATTCGGGCACCGACAGCTGGAGCACGAACAACGACACGGACACCTGGGACGCGCAGCCCATCACCGTGATCGAGGCCTTTGCGGACCTCGAGGCCGCACTCTGCGACGCGACCTCTGGCGTCTACTACCCGGGCGAGTTCATCAGTGTCACGCACCGCACCTGGAACTTCGGTGATCGCCCCGCGGATGACACCCATGTCCAGTTCCGCGCCTCGACCAACAACATCATCTCGACCGGCGATGTGTTCATGGAAGAGCGTTTCTACGGCACGCTCCCTGTTGGTAACAGCGTCTTCGTGATCTCAAGCGTTCGGATCCCGGTTACACTCAACCCCGGAAACTACTACATCGGCACCATCGTCGACACCTCAGACAACGAGTCGAGCACGGCGAACAACTGGGTTTCGGACACCAACACGATCACCGTGATCGAGTGTGTGCCCGACCTGAACAACGACGGTGTAGTGAACTTCTTCGATGTCTCGGCGTTCCTCAGCGCTTACAACACGATGAACCCGATCGCCGACTTCAACAACGACGGCGTGTTCAACTTCTTCGATGTTTCGGCATTCCTGCAGGCCTACAACGCGGGCTGCCCGTAAACGACGCCCTCGTCCTCATCACCATACAGACCGGGTCCCGCTGGGGCCCGGTTTTTTTCTACACCGATTCGGGCGAAAAGATCCGACGGATCGGTGCTTTGTGCGTTGTGATCGGTGAATGTGCGTGGTATATTCGGGATCACATGTTCATCCGGGCTTGCCCGTTCAAGAGAGAGAAAAGAGCTTCTGTGATGATCCGTTTTCAACTGTATATCGCGGGTACCGCCGCGGTGTTGTGCTCGTTGCCGTGTTTCGCCCAGGGCTTCGGTGATGGGCCGATGATCACCGAGCCTGGCTGGTTGCTCGAGTCCGACTTCGCTTTCACAAGCCCTATGTCCGCGTTGATCAACCCGGATGATGGGTTCATCTACCTTGCGATTCGAACCGGGGGCCTCTACCGATCTGACTCCCTAGGCAATACGGAGGTGCTCCTGAATACGGACGATGTTGCGGGGATCGTGCACGACCCGATCACGGGCGCGCTGTTCTTTTCTGAAGACTTTCCCGGCAACATCATGCGTGTCGATCTCAACCCGGACGGCACCGTGACAGAAACAACCTGGATCAACGGGTTCCACTCTGGCGACGATGACCCGGTGGGAATCACGCCGGTCCCGATGGACTACACGGGTACGCTGCTCACGCCCGGGATGATGGTCTCGACCGATCGGGGATTCAACGGGACGCGCGATGTGTGGACCTGGTCGCCCACCACGGCGCAGAATGAAGTGCAGGTCGCCGTAGACAACATCACGCTGACAGACACCGTTGATATCGCGGTAAAGGGCTCCATGATCGCGATGGCCGACCGCGCGGGTGGGATGAGGATCCTCAACGAGGATACCTCGATCTCGGCCTTCCCCACGACGGGCGCAACCTTCACAGATGCGCAGGGCATCGTGTTCGACACGCGATCGATGGACATGCTTGTGATCGATGCGGATCTCGACGCGGCGTTCCGTGTTTCCCCAACCGGCGCGGCGACGCTGATGTTCAGCGGGCTTGGGATCTCCACGACCAACTGGGGCGGGATCAACATCACTGATGACGGGATCACCCAACGGATCGTGATCTCATCGATCGACAACAATCGGGTCTATGTGTTTTCGATTACGCCGCCGTGCTCTGACGCTGACCTCGCGGGCCCATTCGGCCAACTCAACTTCTTCGATGTCTCAGCATTCCTCACCGCCTACAACGCGATGGAACCCGAGGCTGACTTCAACAGCGACGGCGTGTTCAACTTCTTCGATGTCTCGGCGTTCCTCACCGCGTTCACCGCGGGTTGCCCATAAGCATCAAAGCCATTCTGCGACCCATGCGGCCGGGCCCTCGGGCCCGGTTTTTGATGCGATCAAACGCTCGCTCTATTCATGAAAAAACCCGCCTTGGGCGGGCTTGGAAAATCGAATACCCATCAGGATCAGGCGGGCACGCCCAGCAGTTCCATGACGCGGTTGACGATGTCCTGCGCGGTCAGGCCGCACATCTGGAGCATCTCATCGGCGGTCTTGGCGCTCTTGGGGATGCGGGTGACATGCATCTGAGCGAGCTCGAAACCGTCGCCGCTCTCCATGAGCGCGTCGGCGATGGCGCTGCCGAGCCCGCCGCCGTAGTTGTCCTCAAGCGAGACAACAAAGCCACCGTTCTGCGCGACGATGTCGAGCAGCTTGTCGTTGTCGAAGGGGATCGAGTACATATCGAGCAGGGTGGCGCTGACGCCGGCCTTATCGAGCAACTCAACAGCCTTGTTGCCCTCGTGGACCATGATGCCCGACGCGGCGAGCACGACATCGCGTCCCTGCGCCAGGGTTTCAAAGCCGCCAAGGTTGAAGACATGGTCGTCGGAGTAGAGCAGCTCGGTCTCGGCGCGGATGGTCCGCATGTAGCACATCGACTCATACTCGGCCATCACGCCGGTGAGGGCGTATGCCGCGTAGGCGTCGGCGGGCTGGAGGATGTAGCAGCCCGGGTTACCGTTGTGGTCGGTCATGGTCGCGAACGAGCGGAACCAGGCGACATCGGGCAGCGACATCTGGCTTGGGCCGTCGGAGGCCAGGGTGATGCCGCAGTGCGAGCCCACGAGCTTGATGTTGGCACCCGAGTTCATGCCCATCTCAATCTGGTCGTAGGCACGGTTCATGAACTTGGCGAAGGTTGAGCAGAAGGGGATCTTGCCCGCGGCGCTCATGCCCACGCCGACGCTGACCATGTTCTGCTCGGCGATCTTGCACTCAACGAAGCGGTCCGCGAGCGACGCGTCCTTGGCGAAGGTCTCGGCGAAGGTCGAGTTGCTGACATCGGCGTCGAGGACGACGACATCGGGGTTGATTTTGCCCAGCGCACGCAGGGCGACGCCATAGGCACGCCGGGTCGCGAACTTGCCGGACTGGAGGACATGCTCCATGTCCATCTCGCGCATCGCATGGCTGAGCGGGGGCAGCTCGGCGTCGTTGGGTGCCTTTGCGGGTGCCTCGGCCGGGGGCTGGATCGTGAACTCGTCGGTGCCGCTGAGCGTGCTGGTCAGCTCGATGCGGCGTTCACCCAGCTCGTTGACGGCCTTCTGCAGCGCCTCGCCCGTAGCGGGCTTACCGTGCCAGCCGCCGCCCTGCATCGAGGGAGCGCCCCAGCCCTTGACGGTGCGGGCCACGATGGCCACGGGCTTGGTGTTCTCGTCGCCCGACACGGCGATGAAGCGATCCAGGGCGTCCTTGATCTGGGCGGGCGCGTGCCCGTCGATGCTGATGACCTCGAAGCCGAAGGCCTGGAGTTTATGCGTCAACACCTCGGGGCTCTGCTGCCCCGAGACCCGATCGGCCTGGCCGTACGCGTTGCAGTTGAAGATGGTGCAGACATTGCTGAGCTGGTGGTCGACGATGAAGTCGAGCGCCTCGGCGACCTGTCCCTCGCGTGCCTCACCGTCGCCGACGATGCAGTAGACACGACGGTCGCTGCCATCGATGCGGGCGGCCTTGGCGATGCCGGCGGCGGCGCTGAGCCCCTGCCCGAGCGAGCCGGTGGCGGCGTCGAAGAAATCCACACCCTCCATCGGGTTGGGGTGCCCGTCGAGGACGGAGTGCCAGTCGCGCAGCCCGTTGAGCTCTTCAACGGTCAGCTTGTGACGGTCGTCGTCCTTGCCCACCACGACGCCCAGGGTCGCCATCGCGGCGTACACAGCGGGGACGGCGTGGCCCTCGCTGAGCACCAGACGATCCGAGCTGGGGTAGCTGGGGTAATCGGGGCTCCAACGCATGGCCGAGAACATCAACGAGGTCACGATGTGAGAGATGCTCATCGCGCTGGTGGGATGACCCGAACCAGAGGCGGCTGTCATCTCGAGACTCAATCGACAGAGTTCAATCGCTTGCGCGTGGACGGCTGCTTCGTATGACATGGTGTGTGGTCCTTCCGGATCTATCGCGTCGCGCTGCCCGAGTGCCCAAAAACAGACAACGCCGCGTCTGGTGGTGATTCGTCCCGACGCCTCGTCACGAGGATCAGGGGGTCCCAGAGCACGGCGTCGCGTACATTCCTTGCTGTGGGAGCATCGTAGGAACCCGGAGGCGGGTTCGCCCGCGTTCCCACGGTGAAAATGAAGCAAATTACAGACTGGTATGTGGTTTGCAGTGGATTCCTCCACAGTCATCCACACCCCATCCCCAATCATGCCATCCCCGCCCAATCTGCGGGCTCGGATCGTGAACGGTGATAAACTAGGTAACCACTACCGATGCGATATTTTCGAGCCAAACCACAAGGTATTGCGCTCAGCAAGCGGGGCTGCGAACCGTGCCCCCGCCTACGATTCCCGGTTGAAGACCCGGGTTCGATCGAACCGGACACCGCGTTCCCAAACATGGGAATGCAATGGAGTTGCGCGATGAAAGTCATCTGTGAACGAGCCGCATTGCTCGAAGCCGTCAACCAGGTCTCCAGCGTGGTCGCCTCGCGTTCGCCGCGCCCGCAGCTGACCTGCATTAAGCTCAGCGCAACAAAGAGCAACGAAGGCGACGAGCTGACACTGAGCGGCACCGACGCCGAGATCGCGCTGAGTGTGCGCATCGGTCGCGTGGATGTCGTCGAAGAGGGCAGCTCGCTGGTCCCTGCTGACAAGCTGCGGCAGATCGTCTCCGCCGAGGACAACGAGAACACGCTGACCATCGAGACCAGCGCCGACACCACGCACATCAAGGGCGAGGACGCGCACTTCACGCTGCACGGCTTCGACCCCAAGGACTACCCGGTCATCGCAGACTACAAGACGCTGGCCGAGGGCTCGCCTGCGTCGGCCCCAGCCAAGACGGTCTACAGCACGGACGCGGGAATCCTGGATTCACTGATCACCCGTACACTCTTCGCGGCCGCGCGTGAGAACTCGCGCTACGCGATCAACGGCGTGCTCATGGTTCGCGACGGCAAGAAGCTGGAGATGGTCGCGACCGACGGGCGTCGCCTCGCCAAGTCCGCCGTCACCATCGCCACCTCGGGCGACCCCGCCCAGTGCATCATCCCCAGCAAGGCCCTGTCGATGCTGCAGAAGCTCACGGGCGACGAGAACGAGCCGGTACACATCGCGGTCACCGACAACCAGGCGGTCTTCGCGTTTGGCGATGAGCCGACCGATTCCCGTGCGGTGCTTACGACCAACCTCGTCGAGGGCACCTTCCCGCCCTACGAGGATGTCATCCCGCGTGATCTGGATATCAAGGTGACCTTCAACCGCGACACGCTCGCCTCCGCCGTCAAGCGTGCGGCCCTGCTGACCAACGAGGAATCACGCGGCGTACGAATGGCCTTCACCGGCAGCGACAAGTCGCTGATGCTCTCGTCGCGAGCACCCGAGATGGGCGAGGCGACGATCAATGTCGATCTGGCCGACTACGATGGCAATGACATCGAGATCGGTTTCAACCCGGCGTTCATCACCGATGCGCTCAAGGTCATCACCGATCCGCAGATCATGATCGAGCTCAAGGCACCCAACAAGCCCGGGCTGTTCAAGGCCGGGAGCGACTTCATGTATGTCGTGATGCCGGTGAACCTGAGCTGATCGAGCACCGGGACAGAATCTTCAGGCCGCGTGATCCATCTCGCGGCTTTCTTCTTGCGCCTGTGCCGATGCCTCGACGGGACGCATGTGCGTGCGGGACAGGCGATCGTGAGCCTCGTGCGTGGTTGTACGGATATCGCTTGTTGCCTGCTCGATCGCGGCGGGCTCAATCGCGGGAACCCAGCGGCGTTCCAGGCGGATCGCCACGAGGGTCAGCGCCGGGGCGAAGACGAGCGTGATGATGCCCAGAAGCTCAGCGGTTCCCAGGGATGTGAGCACGGCCGGGTTGGCGGCGCAGCAGGCGAGCACCCCGCCCACGATCATCGAACCGATGCCGATGGGGCGCAGGAGCCCGTTGCCCAGCTTTCGCTTGGCGAGGCGAGTACACGCCCGCGCATTGCTGCGCGTCGCGGCCATGAACGCATCCGTGTTCTGAGTCAATCGTCCCTCTCTTCTCCTAATCCGGTGCTTCCTTGCATCGGGCAAGGATCATAGCCGGCTGCACAAACTGTGGACGAACTTGGGGCTCCCGAGCGAAGAGCGCGCCCGACGCGCCAATGATTTGTGCTCCGAGCCCGGCGCTGGTATCGTTTCGATTCCCTGAGGTCCGATTTGCACACACACGCAACATCCCGTCCCCGCGCCGGCACCATCGCGCTCATCGCAGGCGGGCTGCTCGCACTCGCGCCCCAGCCATTGCTCGCGCAGGGCACCGCCCAGCCCGCGGGCATCCAGGACAGCGACCAGGTCGCTCCGGATGACCTGGGTGTCTACGAGAACCGCGTCATCAGCGAGGTCTATATCCGCCCGGCCCAGCAGGACGGGCAGGATACCGAGCTGACCCAGCAGGCAGAGCGCGAGGCCATCAACAACATCCGCTCCCAGCCCGGCACGGTCTTCGATGCCGAGCTGATCCGCGGCGACATCCGCCGCCTCAACCGCCTTGGCTCGTTCTCGCGAGTCGAGGTCTACGCGGGTGTGAACGAAGACGGCAGCGTCACCCTCGTCATCGAGGTGCTCGAACGCCGCCTGGTCGCCGATGTCCAGGTCGCTGGCAACGAGCAGATCAACGACGCGCAGATCTCGGCCGTCGTCGATGTCGTCACCGGCACGCCGATCGATCGCTTCCAGATCGACCGCTCCGCGCGACGCATCGAGGAGCTCTACCGCCAGAAGGGCTACTACTACGCCCGGGTGAGCGTGGACGAAGAAGAACTGGAAGACACGGGCCTGGTGCTGTTCCGCATCCTCGAGGGCGACCGCCTCAAGGTCACCGGCATCCGCTTCACCGGAAACGAGTCGTTCACCAACAAGCAGCTTCGCCGCGAGCTGGAGACCAAGGAAGCGGGCTTCTTCCGCAAGGGGCAGCTCGACGACGACAAGCTCGATGTGGATATCGCGAACCTGATCGAGTTCTACCGCGACCGCGGCTACCTCGATATCCGCGCCGACCGGCTGGTCCAGCCCGCACCCAACGGGCGCGAGTCGATCATCACCTACATCATCGAGGAGGGGCAGCTCTACACCCTCCGCAGCGTGCAGGTGCAGATCGAGTCCGAGCCGGGCGAGCAGCCCGTCTTCAGCCAATCGCAGATCGCCGGGCTCATCAGCATCAAGGCGGGCGATGTCTACTCGGTGCGTGAACTCGACAAGTCGCTCACGACGATCCGCAACGCCTACGGGCAGATGGGTTATGTCGACGCGGCCGACACGCAGACCAACAACATCTTCCGCGTGGAGAAGCGCGACCCTGAGCTGCCGGTAGTTGACCTGATCATCGGCATCAGCGAGGGCCCCCGCTACCGCGTGGGCGAGGTCATCATCCAGGGCAACGACCTCACGCGCCAGGAAGTCATCCGGCGTCAGATCGAGTTGCGACCCACCCGCCCGCTCGATACCACGGCCATGGAGCGATCCAAGGTCCGCCTCCGGCGACTGCGGCTGTTCAATGATCGCACCGGCGCCAAAATCACGCCGCAGGAACCCGGCGTCGAGTTCTACTCCGAGGTGTGGGACGACGAGTACCTGCCCAAGGCACGCAGAGTCAAACGCCGCACCGCCAGCGACCCCGACACCTCGCTGTCGCTGCAGGATGCCGCCGACGGCAACTACCGCGATGTGCTCGTGGAGATCGAAGAAACCAACACCGGCTCGTTCGATATCGGCGGTGCGGTTTCATCCGACTCGGGTGTCATCGGACGCATCGCGCTGACGCAGCGCAACTTCGACATCCGCGACACGCCCGACTCGCCCGGCGAGTTCTTCGCGGGTCGCGCATTCCGAGGCGGCGGGCAGACCTTCCAGATCGAGCTGCTGCCGGGCAACCGGGTGCAGACCTACTCGATCAGTCTCTCTGAGCCCTACCTGCTCGAGAGCAAGTACTCCGGCTCGGCCGCGCTGTTCTACCGCAACCGCGACTTCGACGAGTTCGACGAGAAGCGCGCCGGCGCTCGCCTCGGGCTCGGGCGTCGCTTTGGCACCCGCTGGAACGGCAACCTGACCTTCCGCGCTGAAGAGGTCGAGCTCTCGGACATCGAGCCCGACCGCCCCATGGATGTCTTCCGCGTCGCGGATGCCAACCTGCTGCTGGGCACCGAGGTCTCGCTCAACCGAACCACGCTCGACTCGATCACCCGCCCCACGCAGGGTGCCCGCTCGAGCGTGAGCGTGGAGCAGGTCGTCGGCGACTTCGAGTTCACCAAGCTCGAGCTCTCGCACTCGGTCTTCATCCCCATCCGCGAGGACTACCTCGGGCGCTCCACTGTGCTGAATCTCCGCGGACGAATCGGCTACATCCCACAGGACCGCTCCGATACACCGACCTACGAACGCTACTACCTCGGCGGGCAGAGCTTCCGCGGCTTCAACTTCCGAACCGTCTCGCCCAAGGGCATCCGCAACGACAACGGCATGCAATCCGACGATCCCATCGGCGGCAACTGGCTGTTCTTCCTCGGCGCCGAGATCGAGCAGCCGATCTACGAGGACATCCTCTCCGTCGTGGGATTCATCGATTCGGGCACGGTCACCTTCGACCCCGGGTTTGACGATTTCCGTGTCGCGGTCGGCTTCGGCTTCCGGTTCTATGTGCCCCAGCTGAGCCCAGCCCCGCTGGCGCTGGACTTCGGCTTCCCCATACTCAAGGAAGATCTCGACGAGGACCGCCTGTTCACCTTCTCGATCGACCTGCCTTTCAACTGATTCACACGCGATGGGCGAAAATTCGCCCAAACAAACGACAGATGCGTGTCAACATGCGCATCGACGCCCGGTATACCATGTGAATCATCAGCGCGCTCTACCGCGCCGTTCAGACAATCGGAGACCAGACATGCTCAACAAACCCACACGCACGCTGCACCCCCTCTTCCCCGCGCTGCTCGTGCTGATCGCCGCCATCGCCTGGCAGGCCGTCGCCAGCTCGACCACCACCCAGCGTCCGCCGGCCCAGCCCACCGCCATCGCGACCGTCGATGTCGTCACCATCTTCGAGCAGCTCCAAGAGCTCAAGGACCTCGAGGCCCAGCTCGACAAGAACAAGAACACCCGCCAGTCGCAGCTCGACGAGGTGAGCAACCAGCTCAAGACCATCGGCGCTGACCTCGAGGCCATGGCCAAGGGCACCAACGAGTACAAAGAGAAGGTCCGCGAGGCGATGGAGAAGCAGGCCGTGCTCAAGGCCCGCTCCGAAGCGCTCAATCAGATCCTCTCGATCGATCGCGGCAACATGACCCGCGAGCTCTTCGATAAGGTGAGCAAGGCCATCAGCCGCATCGCCGACCGCGAGGGGTACGATGTGGTCCTCTTCGATGACTCGTCGTTCGTTGTTCCCGAGGGCGCGGGCTACCAGGATGTGCAGCGCGCCATCGTAACCCGTTCGCTGCTCTACCGCAGCGAGTCGATCGACATCACCAAGCAGGTGATCGACCTGATGAACAACGAGTACACCGCGCCCTGATCCTGCGTCGAACGCCGTGGAAACCACGACCATGAGCCAACATGCCTACGAGCAGCAGACACCCAGCGTGCGCGCGGCTGAGCTTGCGCAGATCGTGCAGGGTGAGCTCGTCGGCAACCCCGATGTCGTGCTCAACACCCTCGCCCCGATCGAGGCCGGCGGACAGGGCGCGCTGACCTTCATCCGCTCGCAGCCGTTCGCCAAGTTCTGGGCAGAGTCCTCGTGCGATGCCGCCTTGGTCACGAGAGGCGTGGAGATCAGCAACCACGACCCCGAGCACAAGGCCCTGATCTTCGTGGACGACGCGGATATCGCCGTCGTCCGCATCCTCGAGATGATCGACCCCGGCGTCGCAACGCCCGGCGACGGCGTCCACCCCAGCGCCACCATCGACCCCGGCGCGAGCGTCGACCCATCCGCCCGCATCGGCCCGGGCTGCGTGATCATGCGCGGCGCCAGCGTCGGCGCTGGCAGCGTGCTCATGGCCAATGTCTTCATCGGCGGCGGCTCACGCATCGGCGGCGAGTGCCTCCTGCACCCGGGTGTCGTGATCGGCGACCGCTGCGTGTTGGGTGACCGCTGCCGCGTATTCGCCAACACCGTGATCGGCGCAGACGGATTCGGGTACCTGCCCGGCAACGAGAGCCGCGGCGCAATCAAGGTGCCGCAGATCGGCAGCGTGGAGATCGGCGATGATGTCGAGATCGGCGCGTGCTCAACGATCGACCGCGCCAAGTTCGGCGTCACCCGCATCGGCAACCGCACCAAGATCGACAACCAGGTCCACATCGGGCACAACTGCGTCATCGGCAACGATGTTCTTCTCTGCGGGCGCACCACGCTGGGCGGCTCGGCGACCATCGGCGACCGCACCCTCGTGGGCGGCGCCGTCGTCCTCAACGATCAGGCGAGCGTCGGCAAGGATGTCCGGATCGCCGGCGGCTCCATCGTCCTCGACTCCATCGAGGACAACCAGACCGTCCTGGGCGTGCCAGCCATGCCCTCACGCATCGCACTCGCCAACGCCGCGGCCCAACGCAGCCTCGCCCAGTTCTGCCGCAAGGTCGAGAAGTCGCTCAAGAAACTCGACCCGGACTTCAAGCCGCCCAGCACCTGATCGCTCATACACTTGGGCGTGCAGCGCACCACCATCGCACAACCCGTCACACTCGAAGGCACCGGGCTCTTCAGCGCCCGCCCGTGCTCCCTGGTCATCGGCCCCAACGAGACCGATACCGGGATCCTCTTCGAGCTCGGCGACGACCTGATCCCGGCCCACATCGAATCGCTCTCGCTCCGCCCAGTCCACCCCGTGTTCGCCCAGCTCAAGCCGCGCTGCACGAGCATCGGCAGCGACACGCACACCATCGCCACGATCGAGCACATCATGTCCGCCTTCGTTGGGCTCGGCGTCACGGACGCGCATGTGCTGATCCAGAGCGAGGACCACCACACAGAGATCCCGATCCTCGATGGCTCCGCGATCCCATTCGCACAGGCGATGATCGACGCCGGGCTGACCACGCTCGACAGCGAGATCGAGCCGATCGTGGTCCGAGAGACCATCGTCATTGAAGAGGGCGACGCGTCGATCGTCATCGAACCCAGCGAAACCCCACACTACCGATACACGCTGGAGTACCCCGGCACGCCGATCCCAGACGCCACTGTCGAGTGGCGCGGCGATCGCGATACCTACCTTTCGCAGGTCGCACCCGCTCGCACCTTCTCGCTGGAGCACGAGGCCCAGCAGATGCAGGGCGCCGGGCTTTTCACGCACCTGACGACCAGCGACATGCTCGTCATCGGACAGAACGGCCCGATCGACAACGCGTACCGACTCGAAGGCGAGTGCGCACGCCACAAGCTGCTCGACCTGATCGGCGACCTGGCGCTTGTTGGCTCGCCGATCCTCGCCAGCATCAGCGCGACCCGATCGGGGCACGCCATGGCGCACCGGGCGGCCCGCACCATCCTCGATCAGCACAAAAACTGAGGCGTACCGACCGGGTTTGTGCGCCGTTTTGGTGTCATGCGCGATTCAACGCTTGAGACGACCATGAAGCGTTGTACCATCGCCATGCCCGTCCCGGCGCGAAAGACCACGCCGGGTAAACCCCGCAACACCACCCCCGCCGGGCGCGATGATCGCGTGCACCGCCCGGCGAAGGCGCACGCGAACGGGGAGGTGCCATGCGCATCAGGTCCATCATCGTCGTTTCACTGGTTTCATTCATCTTCGTCCTCGCCGGGTGCGCGGACCTCGGGGGCGCCATCGCACAAGCCAGCGCGTGGCGGGAGAAGGCCCTGCTGGCGCAGGATTCACTGGACGAGCAGATCGTTGAGCTACAGGCACAGCACGCCGGGCTCGATCCGAGCTCACCACAGTCTCTGCAGCTAGCAACCGATATTCAGCTCGCACAGGCGCAGCGAGCGGCGCTCGATGCCGCCATCGCCCAAGCAACCCTGGTGCTCCAGGAAGCTGAGCACCCAAGCGATGCGCTCACGCAGGTCGCGCACGGCGTGTCGTCGTGGTTGCCCGCGCCGGCCCAGGGGCCGATCGTGCTCGGTGCGGCGTTGATCGCGACGCTGGCACGCTCGCGCCAGCTCAAGCAGTCCACGATGTCGATCGTGCAATCGATCGCTCATGTGCTCGAGCGTGACGAGCAGTTCCGGGCGCTCTTCGAATCGCACGCCGACACGATCAGGACCATCCAGACGCCCGGTGCGCGACAACTGGTGGACAAGGCACTGCGGCTTCGCGCGCCCTCGTAAGGACGAAGAGCAGATTCACCGTTCGCTCGGGACGGTCTCGAGTGCGACATCCATCCACTGATCGCGGGTCCGCACAGCAAGCAGGCGTGCGGCCCGCCCGTCGCCAAGTTCCAGCGCCCCCGGGCCCAGGCGCATGTGCCCGATCCGCACATCGCCCTCGCCCAGCAGGTTGATCGCCCACGACGGGATACGCGATGCACCGAGCCGGATGGTGCTGATGTTGGCCCACAGATCGCCGCGCTCGTCGATGCTCAGTCGAACGCGGGCGCTGACGATGGAGCTTCCGCCCCGGTGGTGGATGCGTACCCCGATGAGGATGCCCGCCTCATCAAACCGCACCAGCACCCGCTCGACGCGATCGTCCCACGCGCCCTGACCCATGTGAGTGATAATGGTCTCGCGGAGTCGAACGCTCAGCCAGGCGTTGGCCTGCTCATCGCTGAGCTTGACGCTCCACGACGGATCGTCGGGATTCCGCACGCCCGTGAGCTGCGTGGTGATGGCGTTCTCGACGCGCTCGGCCCGCTGCACGATCGCCGGATCGTCCGGGTTCATCGCGTCGCGCTCACGCCACCAGCGCGGCACCTCATCGAGCCCCGAGAGCATGACGATCAGACCAAGCCCAAGGATGAGCGTGATCGCGATGAGCGCTATCGACGCGTGAACGAAGTACGTCTGGTAGAGATCAACAAATGAGCGCCGTTCGCGTGCCACAGGGCAGACTGTATCACATCACGCGCACGCGCATGAAAAAACCGGCCCGAGGATTCGAGCCGGTTGATGAGTTCTTCATACCCACCCGAAAACGGGTTGGGTGAAATACCCTTGTGCCCAGATCAACGCTTCGAGAACTGGAAGCGTGCGCGAGCGCCGGGCTGGCCGTACTTCTTGCGTTCGACCTTACGGGCGTCGCGGGTGAGGAAGCCTGCGTCACGCAGCGCGGGCTCGAAGTTGGGGTCGTAGCTCACGAGCGCACGGGCGACGCCGAGGCGGATGGCCTGGGCCTGACCCATGTAGCCGCCGCCGTGGGCGCGGACGAAGATGTCCAGCTTGCCCTCGGTGTCAGTGATCCGCAGCGGGGCCACCGCGTCGGTCTGGTCGCGCAGCTCGCTGAAGTACTCGCTGACGCTCTTGAACTGCTTGCGGCTGACCTGGAGCTTCAGCTCGCCCTTGCCAGATTCCTTGGCGGGGCGGAGGCGGACGCGGGCGACCGCGGTCTTGCGGCGACCGGTGCCCCACCACCAGCCGTGCTTGTCGGCGGGCTTGGGATCGGGGAGCACGCGTGCCTGCTGCTCGGCCTCGGGTGCGGCGGCGACGGAGTCGCCGGCCATGTCAGGGTTGGTGATGGTGGTCTCGTAACCTGCCATAAGTATTGATACCTTTCATGAGCTGCCCGCATCCACGCTGCCGGTCACTTGCCGGTGCGCTTTGGGCAGAGAGTGATTCAATCAGTAGAGGTCGATCGCGTTCACGCCCGCGTGGGGGTGATCGGTTCCCTCGTACACCTTGAGCTTCTTGAGCATCTGACGACCGAGGCGGTTCTTGGGGAGCATGCGACGCACGGCGTCTTCGATCAGCAGCTGGGGCTTGCGCTCACGCAGGTGACCGTAGGTCTCGGTCTTCTGACCGCCGGGGAACCCGGTGTAGTGCTGGCGCATCTTCTGGTCGGCCTTGCGGCCGGTCAGCTTGATCTTGCCGGCGTTGGTGACGATCACGAAGTCGCCACAATCAACATGCGGGGTGTACTCGGGGCGGTGCTTGCCCATGAGCACGGTCGCGATGTCGCTTGCCAGACGACCGAGCGCCTGATCAGTCGCATCGACAGTGCGCCACTGCTTGGCGACCTCGCCCTTCTTGGCCATGAAGGTCTGACGACGCAGGTGGGTGTGCTTCTTGGATGATCCCATGATCAAACTCCTTGCTTCCGTAAATGGCTCCTGATCAACAGATCAGGGCTGATTCCTACGACTCGACGCGGGGAGACACACAGTGGTGCCGACAACGCCGGGCGTGCTTGGTACGCTGCCTACCGGGCAGGGCGGGCGAGCAGATCGAGACCTGATCGCATGCTTGTCGAAACGGTCGCCGCGGCAAACCACGGCGGGAAAGAAAATTAGACACGCCACATGAGCAGGTCAACCGGCACAGACCGCAACTTCTCTAACACCCCGGGCACCGATCGCCCGCTGCCAATACACTCAGGTCAGGAGATCGTGCCCATCGGCCGATGAATCGGGGTCCAGATCGCCCAGAGTGACGAGAAACAGATGACCGAACCCGAACACGAACAGAACCTGCCGCAGAGCGAGCCCGGGGCACCTAGCGAGCCCTCACAGCTCGACCATTGGTCACCCGTCACCGAGGCCATGCGCACCCACGGAGACCCTCGATTCACCCGCAACGGCAACCCGATCGACCCGCCTGACCCAGGATCGGGCTTCTCGCGAATCCTCGCGACCCTGGCAACCATCTTTGTCGTCTGCTTCGTTGTCCTCTGGCAGAACACCCCCGACGCGACCAAGCAGCAGCTGTTCTATGGCAAGGTGAAGGAAGAGAAGTCCCACATCGCCGCCGATCAGCCCGCGCCGGGCTCGTACGGCAGCGTGGACATCATGGGACGCATCTTCCTTCGCGGGCTTGACCAGTTCAAGAGCCACGGCGTGATGGAGCAGATCGATCCGGAGGGCATGATGCACATCCCTGAGGACCGAGTCCGCCTGATCATGATCAGCGCCGAGTTCGAGGGCACCGACGCCGCACTCAGCCGCCTCGAGGCCTTCCGGCTCGAATCGCTGGGGCTTGGCTCGGACCCAGAGCCCGAGGTTGAATCAGAGAACACCGGCACGACCATCAGCATCAGCACCAACGACCTCGTGCTGCAGGAACTCGACATCCTGCGCACGCTCTACACCGATGGTGCAGAGGCGCTGAGCGAGGACCAGGCCAACCAGCTCAAGGCCCGCTATGGCTACATCGGACATGTGGCGCTCACGCACGGCAAGCCCAACAGCGACCCTGTACGCAAAGCCCTCACCGATCAGTTCATGTCATTGGCACTGTTCCTGGTGCTGGTGGCGCTGGTGATCCTGCTCGGGCCGCTGGTTGGTATCGTGCTGCTGATCCTCGGCATGGTGTGGTTCTTCAGCGGCAAGCTCAAGATGCGTGCCCGCGTCCCGACGCCGGGCGGCAGCGTGTACCTCGAGACCTACGCCCTGTTCGTGGGCTGCTTCTGCCTCATGGCCGTGGGCACCTTCGTGGTGAGCAACTCGAAGTACCCCGAGTTCGCGGCGTTCTCGCTGCTGGTGCAGTGGTTGTTGCTGCTCACCGTGTTCTGGGCCCTGCTGCGCCGCACCAGCGCCAGCGAGTGGCGCCAGGCGATCGGCTGGCACACCGGCGAGGGCCTGTTCAAGGAGATCAGCTGCGGCATCGCGGGCTATCTCGCATCGGTGCCCATCTATATCGTCGGCGTCATCATCACCGCGATCCTCCTCGTCCTCAAGGAGATCTGGGCGACCCAGGCCAACGGCGGCGTGCCCCCAGAGCCCGAGCCGATGGTGAACCCGGTGTTCGACATGATCGCACGCGGCGACCTGTTCATCCTGCTCTTCCTCTTCGTGCTCGCGACCACCTGGGCGCCCATCGTCGAGGAATCCATCTTCCGCGGGGCCCTCTACCGGCACCTGCGCGGACGGATGCACTGGGTGTTCTCGGCGCTGCTGACGGCGGTGCTCTTCGCGTTCATGCACGATTACGGGCCGCTGATGGTGGCCCCGCTGATCGCGCTGGGCTTCTCGTTCGCGTTCATGCGCGAATGGCGCGGCTCGATCATCGCGCCGATGACCGCCCACTTCATCCACAACTTCACGCTCATGAGCTTCATGCTCATCCTCGTGCAGGTGATCAAGGACCCGCCGATGTGATCAACGCGGGCACCCAACTCAACTGATATTCAGAAGATCAGACCGCGGCGGTGCGCAGCCCGCGCTGCTTCTCGTTCTCTTCGCGGGTCACCCGCAGCAGCACGCTCGCAGCGACCTTCGAGATCACGATCACCAGCACGATGATCGCCACGATGCCGGCGATGATGAGCCAGCGGGGCTTGTCGATTCCGCCGTTCCAGCCGGTGAACTGCTGGCCGATCATCACGGCCGCGAGCGTACGCGGGAACATGCCCATCAGCGTGCCGAAGAAGAACACCCAGCGCCGCACGCCCAGCGAGGCGAGCAGCAGGTTGGTGAGCGCAAAGGGCGAGCTGGGCGAGATACGAACGAGCGTGACGATCAGCAGCGCCCGCCCGGTGCTGGCACGCAGCAGGGCGTTTCGCAACTGCAGGGCCTTGGGTTTGTTGGCGATCTCGTGCTCGACGCGCGAGCGGGCGATCTTGGAGACGACCTCGTAGCCGACCAGTGATGCGCCGCCGAAGCCCAGCAGCGCCAGCAGCGTGCCCATCGGCACGCCGAACGCGTAGCCCGCAAGCAGGGCCTGCGAGACCGTCGGCAGGCACCCGAAGCCGGCCAGCAGCACGAACCCAACCAGGTAGATCGACATGCCCAACGCGATGTGCAGGGTGCTGGTGCCGTCGCCAACGAGGGCCAATCGCAGCGGTTCCATGTTGAGCACGAGCAGCACGCCGGCGAAGGAGGGGAGCGTGGACCAGGCGACGCCAAGGATGGCGGCCGGGCCGAGGCGCTTGAGCATGGCGCACCCGCCGATGACCCGCTCACGCCCGAGGCGGCTGACGAAGCCGATGGCGAACAGCGACGAGGCAAACAGGCAGGCGCTCCACAGCGCCCAGTTGCCCGGCGTGCTCAGCAGGTACTGGTTCAGCCCGTCGCGGACCGGCTCGCTGAGCGTCGGGACCACGAACGGGATCGAGCCCAGCGCGGCCACGAACAGCACGCCCCAGTGCAAGGCCTGGGCCCCGAGCTTGGAGCGGGCGCTGCGTTCGCTGGCGTGGGCGCTGGCCCCCACCATCACGCACGCGGCCGCCCCAAAGAGCGAACTGTGGTTCTTGTTGCAATCGTCGCAGCAGCAATCGGTTGAGCCGTCGCAGGGTGCCTCATCCCCCGCCTGGGGCGGGTAGAGATCGAGATTCACGGTGCGCGATGGGCGGACCGTGGTCTTCTGCAACTGAGACTCGTTTTCAATTGCGGCGGGCATCAGGGGATGGTAGCCCCCTCAAGACCGGATTCCAGCCCGATTTAGGCGTTTGGAGCGGGCTCGTCTTCTGGGGGCAGCTCGCCGCTCTTCATGGCCTGCTCGATGGCCTTGTTGGCGAGCTTGCCCAGCGCGAGCAGGATCGCGACGGCCATCACGATGCCGCCGATGACCAGCCATTTGGGCTTCTCGATCTGGTCCCAGCTGTCGACCTGGGCCCCGATCCAGACGGCCACGAAGGTCCGCGGGGCCATGCCCACGATCGTCGCGATCAGGAAAGGCACCAGCCTCACGCCCGAGACGCTCATGACATAGTTCATCAGGGCGAAGGGTGAGTTGGGCGGCACGCGGAGCAGGGTGAGGATCAGCAGCGCTCGACCGTAACCGTGGCGGATGAACGCGTCGCGGACGATCTCGGCCTTTGGATGGTTGTGGATCTCCTGCTCGACCTTCTTGCGCGCCACGCGACCGGCGATGAAGTAGCCGATGATCGATGCGCCCGCGAAGCCAAGCAGGGCCGCGGGGAAGCCCCACGCGACGCCGAAGGCGAAGCCGGCGAGGATGGCCTGTGAATAGGTCGGCAGCAGCCCGAGCCCGGCGGTGACGATGAACACCGCGACATAGACCCCCACCGCCGCCATGAACGGCAGCCCGGGCTCGGCCTCGGTGCCCTTGAGCATGCGGGTCGCGAAGTCCATGTTCGTGAGCAGCAGAATGCCCATGACGCCCGGGAAGATCGCCCACGCGATCCCGAGCCACGCGGCCGGGCCGAGGCGCTTGATGACCTGCCCGATGGATTCGTCGTTGCTCGGCTCGCTGGGCGGGGGTGTGGGTTCTTCGCTCATGGTGCGATGATAGGAGAAATCACTAAGGGTGGCCCGATGGAGCGGTCTGCCGCTCCTTCGGGGTCGAGGTTCAGGCGTATTCGTTCCCTATGGAACCCTGCGGGTTCCATAGGGCCACCCGGAGCTGGTTGTGTTATCTTGAGGTATGCGTCGTTACAACGAGCGAAATCATGCTCGCTACCTGACATTCTCAACTTACAAAGGGACTCGTCTGTTCGGATCTGATCGGGTACGCGATGTATTCGTCGATCAACTCGCTGAAACACAGACGAGGCACCATGTGCTCATCTATGCATGGGTGCTGATGCCCAACCATGCGCATCTGCTCGTGCGAGCCCCGGTCGATGGAAACCTCACCCCATTTCTGCGTGGGCTCAAATCCGGTGTAGCGAAGACACTGCTGCGTCGATGGAGATCGCTCGATGCGCGGATACTCCCGAAGCTACTGGACACCAATCAACGACACCGTGTGTGGCAGCACGGCGGAGGCTACGACCGGAACATCGTCAGCGATCAGGAGTTTGATGAGAAAGTCGGGTATATCCATATGAACCCGGTGCGGGCAGGTTTGGTTGAGCGTCCGCTCGATTGGGCATGGAGTTCGGCCCGGTTCTGGAATGGTGATCGCAGTTCACCTGTGTACTGCGTTCAACGCCGCTAACGCAGAGGAGTGCCGGGTGGCCCGATGGAGACGCAGTCTCCTTCGGGATCAAAGTTCATGGGCGTTCGTTCCCGAAGGAGCCGAAGACGGCTCCATCGGGCCACCCGCCTGCCCGATGGATTCGTCGTTGTTCGGCTGGTTGGCGGATGCGTTTGGGTCTTCGCTCATAGGGCGATGATACACCAATCGATTGCATGGATCTGATACGCAATGACTTGCGTATGTGAGATATCATGCGTCGTTCGTCGGCCATCACGCTCTGGATCATCTTGGTGGTCCTCGAGTCGTGTTTGTTCGCCCCCGTGATGCTGGCTTCGGGTTATCGATGCCGCTGTGGCGTACCGACATATGAGGTCGTCTATACGCCAGATGGACATCGGATCTTCACTGACTCCGAAGAGGATCAAGCCGCACTTGATCTCATGTATGATCTACACAGTGCGAAAGAAGATGTTCACTTTGATCAGTTGCGCGTGTACAGGATCGCGTACGCAGGTCCGGTTGATGGTCTGATCGAGTTCTATCGGGTCCGTGGTTGTCTTGAATCGCCTGATTCCATTCGGATCATGAGCTACTTGTATGACACCCCGGGAAACAGACAAAGCGTCTTTCAGGACATGGTGCAGATCGCGAAGCAGGATGAGTACCTGTCTCGTTTCAATCCCGGTCAACCTCGGGTAACCTCTTTTGATCTCGATGCGACAATCGGAACGCTGATCAGGTTCAGCATCTACTTTGGACTCCCCACCTTCATCACATGGATCGTTCACAGGATCAAAATCAGAGCACAGCAGCTCTCTGCAGATTGGCGTATCGCACATGGATTATGTGTGAAGTGTGCGTATGACTGCAACAACCTGCCATCCCCGATCTGCCCGGAATGTGGGAACGTGAACGCATGAAGCGGGTTCGATACATCCTCTTATTCCTGTTCTTTCTGTTGGTTGAGCTCTTCCTGATCCTCCCGCAGTTTGGTGGGAGTCGGCGGATGGGACCGAGTGTCGGGCTCCACATCAATGAGACACCGAATGGATACGAGATCTTTCGTGAAGATCAAGCGAGTGAACGCTGGGATGAGCAGGACCCACCGGAGTACTACGCGCATGTCTTGCTCTACACATGGCCGGGGCCGGTGTGGGCGATGTTTGAGTGGAACGAACGGCGTGAGTTCAGGTTCGATCAGCAAACTGATATGTTCTCGTATGAGATGGGATTCAAAACCGACCTTGATCCCGAGATCACCCGGCCGATCGCTGCGGCGATTCTGAACTTCGCCAAGCAGGACCCCCAGATGGCCCGGTACAGACCCGGAGCCGGCGCATTCACCGTGTTCCGGGTTGATCGGTTGCTTGCCACGCTCTGGTTGTGGTTCCTGATCAGCCTGATCCCGTTCACTTTGACTGTGAGCATCTGTGCGATCGAAAACCAGATGCAAGACTCGCGTCTCTCATCGCGCAAGGCCCAGGGCGTGTGTATTCATTGTGAGTACGATTGCAGCGGGCTTACTTCCCCAATCTGCCCGGAATGCGGGCACAATCACGCCCAAGCCCAGAGCGCCTAGACTTGCCCGTCCCATCGGTGGGACGCATCAACCTGCCCTCTCCCAGCGAGAAACCGCTGTGATCGGAGTTTCCCCATGATTCCCAAACCGCCGCCCCGCGACGGGGCACTCGGCTTCCTGTACCTGCCGCCGCTGCGTGTGCAGGGCTACTCGGTCGCGGGCGAGGCCACCTCGCTGTACGTGCCCGAGATGGATGTCTGCTTTGATATGGGCTTCTCGCCGCGCTCGGCGCTGGCCGCGAAGTACTGTGCGCTCTCCCACGGGCACATGGACCATGTGGGCGGCTTGGCGTACTGGTGCTCGCAGCGCAACTTCCAGGGCATGGGCCCGGGGACCATCGTGTGCGACAAGCGCATCGAGGACGATGTGCGCGGCATGATGGCGGGGTTCCGCAACCTCGAGCGCCAGGTCACGCCCTACGAGCTGATCACCCTCGAGCATGAGCAGGAGCTGCAGCTCAAGAACAACATCATGCTCCGCGCCTTCCACACCGAGCACACCTGCCCCTCGATCGGCTATGTGATCGTCGAGAAGCGCACCAAGCTCAAGGAGCACCTGCAGGGGCTGCCCCAGGAGAAGCTCAAGGAGATGAAGCTGCGCGGCGAGGAGATCGTGAATCACCTCGAGGTACCGCTGCTGGCCTACACCGGCGACACGCTGCCGGGACCGCAGCTGCTGCGCGACGATGTCCGCAAGGCGCAGGTCATCATCAGCGAGTGCACCTTCTTTGAGCCCGACCACACCGAGCGGGCCAAGGTGGGCATGCACATGCATGTCAACGACCTCGTCGAGTGGCTCAAGGTCACCGAGTGCGAGCACATGGTGGTGGTGCACATCTCGCGGCGCACGCACCTGGGGCACGCGCGCAAGCAGCTGAACCAGCTGGCGGGCAGGGAGCTGGCGAACAAGGTGCACTTCCTGATGGACCACCGCGCCAACCGGGCCCGCTACGAGCTGCAGGCCGAGGAAGCACGACGGCTCGAGGAAGAACTCGCCAGCCGGGACTGAGCCACTGGCCGTCCCCCGCGAGGGGGACTCATCGACCCTATCGTTGCCCATGCTCTGGACGCTCTGGCGGTCCATCCTGATCGAGTTCTGGCGTCTGCTGCTGCTGACGACCTGCGTGCTCGTCGCGACGATCGCGTTCGCCGTGACCGTCAAGCCGCTGGCGGACGGCAAGCTGAGCCCGGACCAAGCGCTTCGGTTCATGCTGTACGCCATCCCGCCGATGCTGGCGTACGCGACGCCGTTTGCCGCGGGCTTCGCGGCCACGATCGCGATCCACCGGATGACCAGTGAGAACGAGGTGACGGCCGTGTACGCCTCGGGCATCTCGCACCGCAGGTTCCTGGTGCCGATGGTGTTCTCTGGCGCGGTGCTGGGCGGGATGATCTTCGCACTCAACGACCAGGTGATCCCCCGCTTCCTCAAGGAGATGGAGCGGATGGTCACGCAGGACTTCGCCAAGATCTTCGTGAGCCAGTTGCAGAGCGGCGAGTCGGCGAGCATCGGCAGCAACGAGATCCACGCGGATGTGGTGCAGCGCGTCGAGCCCGAGCGGGGCTCGCCGGTGATGGACCAGTACATGCTCGGCGGCGTGGCGATCGTCAAGGCCGACGACAAGGGCGTGGTCTCGATCGACGGCACGGCCAAGCGCGCGTGGATTCAGGTCCGCCCCGTGTGGTCGCTGAGCCAGGAGGACCAGGAGCGGATCGGCAACGAGAACGCCACGGCCGTGCTGATGAAGTTCATCGACCTGACCATCGACCGCGAGGGATCGCCCATCACGGTTGATCCGTTCGTGCTTCCGGCGTTCCCCATCCCGCGCGTGTTCAAGGACGACCCGAAGTTCATGTCTGGCACCGAGATGCAGGCGCTCAAGGACGACCCGGACCAGATGAACTTCGTGGACACCAAGCGGGTCGATCTGGCCAAGGGCATCGCGTCGATCGATGTGTTCCGCGAAGTGCGCGAGCGGGCGAGCAAGGGCGAGAGCATCGAGCTCACGAGCCCGGCCGGACAGCGCGTGGTGATCCTCGCGGGCGGGTTCAGCTCCAAGGACGAGCGCTGGCACCTGCTGCCCGATCGTGTCACCGGTACGATCGAGGTGCTGGTGACCGACACGCAGGGGCGCGTCGATCGTCTCCGCGCCAAAGAGGCGACGCTGATGCCCGAGCGGGCACGCACCAACGACCCGTTGCAGTCGCCCGCGAGCAACAAGCCCGTGCTCTCGTTCTCGCTGGAGATGAACGATGTCTCGATCCTGAGCAACGGCGACGACGCGAGCACGCAGCAGCGTTCATCGCAGTACAGCGGGCTGCGCTTCGATCAGGACCCGCTGGGCGAGCTGCTCACGCATCCCAGCGGGGAGCTGCTGGAGATCGCCGAGCCCTATACCAACGAAGCCTCGACGCAGTACGCCGAGTACCTGGTCAAGCCCGTCAACCGCCTGCGACTGCAGATCGATGACCTGCGCCGTGAGATCCTGTCCAAGGAGAACGAGCGCTGGGCGATGGCGATGGCGGCGTTCACGATGGTGATCGCGGGCTCAGTGATCGCGCTGGGGCTTCGCAACGCCCAGCCGCTGGTGGTGTACATGTGGAGCTTCTTCCCGGCGCTGGGCACCATCGTGCTGATCGCCGGCGGGCAGCAGGCGACGCACGACAAGGGCATCACAGGCGTGCCCTTCATCTACCTTGGCGTGCTGGGGCTGCTGATCTACACCCTATTCGTATACCGACGGCTCGCGAGGCACTGAGGCATGGATGAGCCCGTGACGCTGAACAAACGACCCTGGTGGGACTCGATCGCGAACACCCCGGGGATGCTCTGGGCGCTCATCATCGCGTTGCTGGTGTTCCGGCTGGTGTGGCAGTGGTTCTCGCCCTACACCCTGATCGAAGACGAAGCGCACTACTGGGAGTGGGCACGCCGGCTCGACTGGTCGTACTACTCCAAGGGCCCCGGCGTGGCGTGGGTCATCTGGGCATCGACTCGCGTCTTCGGCGACACCGAGTTCGCGGTTCGACTGCCCGCGGCCGTTGCGACCGCCCTGGGCATGCTCGCGGTGGCACGGACCACGCTGATGCTGACCAACGACCGCCGGTACGCGTTCATCGCGGCCATCCTCTATAACGCGGTGCCGGGCATCGCCGTCGCGGCGATGCTGATGACGATCGATGCGCCCTACATCGCCTGCTGGGCGTGGGCATCGTACTTTGCCATCAGCGCCCTGATGCGCGATCGCCATCGCGACTGGGTCTGGTTTGGTGCCTTCATCGCCATCGGGTTCCTCTTTAAGTACACCATCCTCCTGCTGATCCCCAGCGTGCTCTTTGCGATGTGGTTGACGCGGCGCGAACGATCGCGTACGCAATTGAGCTGGTTCGCGATCGGGCTGCTGGTCTCGCTGCTGGGGCTGATCCCCGTCGCCATCTGGAACGCCCAGCACGACTGGGCGACGGTGCGCCACCTGCTGGGGCACCTGGGCATGAAGGGCGGCGACACGGAGAACACGGCCGCGGGCAGGCATGAGGCGTGGACCATCGCCTGGTTCTTTGAGTACATCGGATTGCAGCTTCTGGTGGGTGGCCCGGTCATCGCATTGGCTGTGTTCGCCTGGCTCAATGCCCGCAAGCCACGCAATGAAGGCGTGCGGGGCATGGTCCGTGTGTGCGTCGCCATTGCGATGCCACTGCTGGTATTTTACATGCTCGTGTCGCTCAAGGTCCAGACCGAGGGCAACTGGGCGATGGCGGCCTTCGTCACGCTGATCCCGCCGAGCGCATGGTGTGTGTACGACGGCGTGCGCCGGGTCGATCATCCGATCAAGTTCTTCTGGGGTGCGGCCATGTTCGTGCTCGTTGGTGCGTTGTTGCTCTTCCCCGCAGCGCCACGGATCGCCAACGCCCCGCTCATCGGGCCGCTGATCCCGATGTACCGGATGACCGGCATGCGGGCCCACGCACAGGACGCCCAGCGCGTGCTCGACGAGATCGAGGAGCGCACCGGGCAGCAGCCCTTCGTGATCACCAACCATTACGGGCGGGCCTCACTGCTGGCGTTCTACCTGCCGGGGCATCCGGTGGTGTATTGCTCCAGCGCCCACATCGGCGGGCGGCGCACCCAGTACGACGAGTGGGACCAGACCGATCTGGACAACCCGTCGACCCTCGCAAAGCTGCTGGGTCGCCCCGCACTCATGCTCGGCGGGCCGCCGCGGCACTGGGAGAGCGCCTTCGAGACCATCGAAGACCTCGGGAAGCTGGACGCCGAGCCCAAATCGCACGGCAGCGCATACATCGGGATCGGGTTCCGGGGCTTTGATGACTGGCAGCTACCCAAACCCACCCCCACGCCGTGACTACACTCCCGGCTGATATGAAGAGGACTGTTCTGTGCGTTATCTGACACCACGCGAACGCAAACGCAGAAGGGTTCAGCGTCTGCGGCTGGCCGGGTTGATCCTTGCCGGGTTCGTGGTGTTCACCCTGCTCGACTTCCCGCTGCTGCACCTGCTCTATCAGGATGATTGGCTGAGAGTGCAGAATCATGACTGGTACCGGCTGCTGCGGATCATGGGTTATCTCGGCACATGGCTCTTGGTGTGCCTCGTGTACATCGCGCACGATCGCCACCAGCATCGCGGGCTGGCGGTCCTTCTCTCTGCGGGCCTTGCCGGGCTCTTGGCCGAGCTGCTCAAGCTGGTGATCGCCCGCGAGCGGCCGGTGCACGATGGGATCATCCAGCCCGGGCTCTATCACTTCCGTGGGCTCTTCTCCGGGTTTGAGAACGGCTCGAACCTCGGGCTTCCATCGAGCCACGCGGCCGTGGCGTTCGGCGGGTGCCTGATGCTCGCGTGTTTCCTCCCTCGCGCCCGGACCTTGCTGTTCCTGCTCGCGCTGGGCTGCGGGATCACCCGGATGCTCACCGGGGCTCATTTCGCCACGGATGTGTATGTCGGTGCACTCCTCGGCTGGGCGTGCTCACGCCTGTTCTGCTCGTTCGCGGGCGTGCATGTGCCCGATCTGCGCCCCCGTTACCGTCTGCCTGTCTGATCTCGCTACGATTGGGCACGCATGAACCTGCTCGATCGCTACATCGCCAAGCAGTACCTGATCAATGTGGTCGCCCTGACGGTGATCCTGTTCAGCTTTGTCGTGGTGATCGACGCCTCGCTCAATATCGACGAGTTCCTGCAGCGGGCCAACGCCCTGGCGCAGCAGAACGGGCAGGACGCGCCCGGGGCGCTCCGCAAGTGGCTTGTCACCATGCTGCTGATCGCGGACTTCTGGTGGCCCAAGCTGCTGCAGCTCTACAGCTTCCTGATCGGGATGATCCTGGTGGGCGCCATGGGCTTCACCTTCTCGCAGCTGAGCAGGCACCGCGAGTTCATCGCGATGATGGCCGCGGGCATCGGGTTGCACCGGGTGATGAAGCCGATCGTGGTCGTCGCGGGCTGTTTCATGCTGGTGCAGATCGTGAACACCGAGATCCTGCTGCCCCATGTCGCCCCGCTGCTTGTGCGTGATCACGACGACATCGGCTCGCGCACGCTGGGCAGTTCCAGTGTCCCGCTCACGCTCGACGGGTCGGGACGACTGTTCCGGGCGGCGAACTTCGACGCTGATACCGGGAACATGGACGGCGTCTACATCCTCGAGCGTGACGAGAACGGCAAGGCGACCCGGGCGATCACCGCCACCTCGGCGCACTATCGCGACGGGGGCTGGGACCTGAGCGATGGCGAAGCGCGGGCCAGGGGCACCGCCACGCCGCAGCCGGGCGTTCCGATCGAGCGGGTTGAATCATCACTGGACCCCAACACGCTGCGGATGAACCGCTACGAGTCGTACGCGCAGTCGCTGAGCTTTGCGCAGGTGTCGCAGATGCTCGCCCGCCCGACGCTCACCGACCCGGGCAAGCGGGCCCGGTACGCCCGGATCAAATGGGGACGGTTCGCGATCATCGTGTCTTCGATGCTCGCGCTGATCATCTCGATGCCCTACTTCATCACCCGCGAGCCACGCAATATGGTGGTGCAGTCGATCAAGTGCGCGCCGATCGCGATCATTGCGTTGATTGGTGGTGTGCTGGGCGCCAGCGCCTCGATCCCCGGGCTGCCGCCTGCGATCGGCGTGTTCATCCCGGTGATGATCCTGTCGGTGGTCGCGGTTGCACAGTCCAGCGCGATCAGGACCTGACCGTGATCGACCGGGACTCAATCGTCCTCGACACCCAGATCACGCTTCGTGAATAACGCGTGGAACGCCACACCGGCACCCTCAATGTTCTCGCGGGCACCCTCCTGGCGATCGATCACGCTGATGATCGCCGGGACGATGGCACCGAGCGACTTGAGCACCTCGACGGCCTCGAGGGCCTGCCCCCCGGTCGTGGCGACATCCTCCACGAAGACGACGACATCGCCCTCGTTGACAGTCCCCTCGACCTGCTTGCTGGTGCCGTACTCCTTCTTGGCGTTTCGGACAAAGATGCTGGGCAGCCCGGTCTCCAGCGACGCGACGGTCACCAGCGGGATGCCGCCCAGCTCCGCGCCGGCCAGACGGACGACCGCCCCGTGCCGGGTGCTGATCTCATCGATGATCTGGGCGAACATGGCCCCGAGCTGGCGGAGGATCTCTGGCTGGGTGGAGAAGCGGTACTTATCGAGGTAATAGCTGCTGGTGCGTCCGGAGCGGAGGGTGAAGGAGCCTCGCAGGAGCGAGGCGTCCGCGATGGCGCTGGCAAGCTGGGCCTGATCGATGGGCGAGGAGGCGAGTGAGGGGTGTGTCATGGTGTTCGGGCTCGATTTGGTCCGGGAAATACGGGGTTGGGCACGAAAAAATCGGCATCGGGTGACAACTTGGCACGATTCGCGTCATAATTGCACGCCCGGGGCGTTGTGCTCGGGTCAGCGGAACGCTGAACCGATGATATCACCGCGAACGCATCACGCAATCAACCGATCGAGATGCGAAGGGATGCGCGTGGTATCTGGACTTTGTGAGGCTGCAAACATCCCCCAGCGGGGCGCAGCTTGGTATAGAAAGAAATCGGAATCGGGAGGATTCACAAGATGAACCGTCAGCCCAAGTCACTTGTCATCGCGTGTGGTCTCGCGATGGGTCTGTTCGCCGCCACCACGAGCGCCCAGGTCGCGCCGCCTCCGACTGAGCCGGCCAAGGACCAGCCCACCTACACCCCCCCGCCCAAGCCGGAACCCAAGCCGGCCGCTACCCCCTCGGCCAAGCCCACAGAGCCCCAGCCGCAGGAGGGGATGAATATCCGCAAGCGTGATCCGAACAACACGGAGGACCTGCCCAACATCCCGTATCCCAAGCTTGCCCAGACGGGCCCGGACGGGCGCATCGTGCGTCTGCGCCAGCTGCCCGACATCCTGGCGCTGCGATCGAACCCCACAGTCGGCCCCAAGTCGGTCGAGGCGATCATGCCGCTGGTCTACCTCCGTCGTTACAAGATGGAAACCTCGGTCATCGACAATGTCGACCTCTACTGGCAACTGACCAGCGGGCTGATCGAGAATATGGATATGGGCGACATCCACGAGATGGGGCGCGTCGCGGACATGATGAAGCCGCTGGTCCCCGAGGTCTCGCTCTCGCAGGACCTGCTGAACCGAAACATCCTGACCCGCACCCAGGCGGGCATGAACAAGAAGATCGTCAACGAATACAAGCGTGAGGTGACCGACGAGATCCAGGTGCTCGACGGCGAGAAGGGCCTCGAGGAGGTCATGCGCTTCGTGCTCGACGACTCGATGCAGGAGGCACGCCTTGCATACCAGGGCATGCTGGTCGAGCTGATGGATCAGGTCAAGACCGTGGTCGAAAAGGCCAGCGTGGACTCCAGCGAGGCCCAGGCGCTGGTCGAGCTTCAGAAGAAACCCAGCACCGACCCGGCCGAGCAGATCGAGCAGATCATCGAGTTCGACACCGCATTCCGCAAGCTCGGCTATGACGACGCGGTTGCCATTTTCACCGCCATGCGTGGCGAGCGTGAGTTCGAGAATGTCGCGCCCACGATCAGCACCATTGATGTCATGCACGACCGCAAAAAGATCACCGATGCGATCGATCTCAAGATGACCGACGGTCGCACCGGCGAGACCCTGCACAACAGCGTGGAACAGAAAAAGCAGGAGGCTGAGAAGAAGGCCCAGCAGGAGAAGCCCGAGAACGAGTCGGGCGACAACTGATCGCTGCGGATCTCGATCCCTTGTCTTAGAAACCAATGAAAACTCCCCGCGTTTGCGGGGAGTTTTTTCGTTGGTCACCGTTCGTCGTGAGCGATTTACTCGGGCTGCGGCTCGGTGTTCGCGCCGCCCTGATTGAGCGGGCGCATCATCGGGAACGGCAGCACATCACGGATCGTGCGTTGGTTGCCCAGCAGCATCACCAGGCGGTCCATGCCCAGCCCCAGGCCGCCGGCGGGAGGCATGCCGACCTTGAGGGCGTTGACGAAGTCTTCGTCGAAGGTACGGAAGGTCGATTCCTCATCATCGACACCCGCCAGCTGCTCGCGGAACTTCTGGGCCTGGATGTCAGGATCATTGAGCTCGGTGTATGCCGGCCCGATCTCCATTCCCCCGATGAACAGGTCCCAGCGATCCGCGAGCGGCACGGGATCCTGCTCGGTGCCGGGCTTGGGACGCGTGAGCGGCGAGAGCGACGCGGGGTAATCCATGACGAAGGTCGGGCGGGCCGGGTCGATCAGCTTCTCGGCCACCTCTTCGAAGAGCTCGTTGACAAGGAAGATGTCGGCGATCGCCGAGCCGTCCTCGCCCTTGGTCTTGAAATGGCGAGCTTCGCACGCGGCCCGGACCTTGTCCATATCGCCCATCGAGAAGCCCAGCGCCTTCTCGAAGAGCTGCGCGTAGGTGATCTTCTCGAACGCCTTGTCGTAATCGATGATCAGATCGCCGAATGGCATCGCGGACGCGCTGATGCCCTGCTCGCTGGCCGCCAGCTGCGCCAGCTCGCGGATCAGCCCCTCGGTCAGCTCCATCATCGTCTCGTAGTTCCCGAACGCCTGGTAGACCTCGAGGCTGGTGAACTCGGGGTTGTGGCTCTTATCGAGCCCCTCGTTGCGGAAGTTGCGGCTCACCTCGAACACACGGGGCATGCCGCCCACGAGCAGTCGCTTGAGGTACAGCTCGGGCGCAATGCGCAGCGAGAGGTCCAGATGCAGCGCGTTCATATGCGTGAAGAACGGCTTGGCGGCCGCGCCGCCCGCCTGCGTCTGCAGCACCGGTGTCTCGACCTCGACGAAGTCATGGCGCTCCAGATACCGGCGCATCGCGCTCATGAGCCTGGAACGCAGCATGAGGGTGCGGGTGGTGTCGGGGTTGGACCACATGTCGACATAGCGCTGGCGGTAGCGTGCGTCCGGGTCCTGGAGCCCCAGGCGCTT
>JAGQON010000189.1 GCA_020427395.1 Phycisphaerales bacterium | reverse complement strand
CGAGCCTTGACTCGGAGATGACTCGGGAGACGAGGTCGGCGATCGATGCGGGGATCTGCTCGCCCATGAATGTGCCGCCGGATGTCCAGGCGTCGAAGAGTGCGACGAAGCGCTGGATTGCTTTGCACGCGGCGGCGGTGAGGCCGGGGATCTGCTCGACGAGCTGGAGGGCGTGGAAGAGGGGGATGTCGTGGTGGGCGGCGAAGGTGTCGAGCGCGTCGATGGTGGTGCGCCCGATCTTGCGGGCGGGTTTGTTGATGATTCTGCGGAGGGAGACGTCGTCCGCGGGGTTGGCGACGACGCGGAGGTAGGCGATGGCGTCCTTCACTTCCTCGCGCTGGTAGAACGCGGTGCCGCGTGCGATGACGTAGGGCACGCCCGCGCCGCGGCACTCGTCTTCGAGGACGCGGGAGAGGGCGTTGTTGCGGTAGAAGATCGCCATGTCCTTCCAGGTGAGGGCGGTCGCGTTGGGGTCGTCGTCGGGGAGGGCCTGGTCGTGCAGGGCGCGGAGCCAGTCGACGACGAGGCG
>JAGQON010000188.1 GCA_020427395.1 Phycisphaerales bacterium | reverse complement strand
GGTCGTGAAGACCGGCGAGCAGATCGACCTGTTCGAGCTGCCGATCATCAAGTGCTGGCCCAACGACGGCGACCCGCGGAAGTGTGGTTACGATATTTCACCGGAACAGTCCGGCACGGCGGCGGGGCAGGGGCGGTTCATCACGTTCGCCGGGATGTACACGATCCACCCCGACGACGCGGGCAAACCCGAGGGCACGCCCCGGCCGTCACGCAATATCGGGATGTACCGGGCGCAGCTCATCGACAAGAACCACACCGCGATGCACTGGCACATGCACCACGACGGCGCACGGCACTGGCGGGCGTGGAAGGAAAAGCAAAAGGGCGATACGGATGCGAAGGGCATGCCTTGCGCGATCGTACTCGGTGGTGAGGCCGTGCTGCCCTACGCGGCGACGGCGCCGCTGCCGCCGGGGATCAGCGAGCTGTTGTTCGCCGGGTTCCTCAACGACGGCGCGATCCCGCTGGTCAAGTGCAAGACGATCGATCTGCACGTGCCCGCCAACGCCGAGATCGTGATCGAGGGTTAC
>JAGQON010000187.1 GCA_020427395.1 Phycisphaerales bacterium | reverse complement strand
GATTCCACGAGCGGTACGGGTTGCCAGATCCGCCTCCTGCATAATCGTCGGGGCAAGACTGTTTGCAAGTCCTGTTGAAGTCTCGGTTGATGGCGAGGCAATATCCTCAGCAGCCTTACCGAAATCTCCAGACGCAATCGGAATGCCGCTGCCAACGCCTCCAACAATCGCCGATGTGACTCCATCACGAATGCCAGATGACGCGATGTCGCTGATTCCACGAGCGGTACGGGTTGCCAGATCCGCCTCAGCTTGATTCGCAAATCCAGCGAGACGTCCAACCCCCTGCATAATCGTCGGGGCAAGACTGCCCATGAGCGATGGTGACTGCGTGGACGCTGGACGAGACGGCACCGGCTGGGCGGCAACGCCAGGCAGTGCGGATATCGGAGTCTCGGTCGGGTCGTCGGCTGTGTTGTACGGGTATTTCCTGCGCTTCGCCATCGTCGTCTCCGAATAAGCCCTGAATCCCGGTGCCGGGGAGGGGCGACCGCCGACACCGGGACTCAAAGGGCAACGCCGGGGGGAAAGG
>JAGQON010000186.1 GCA_020427395.1 Phycisphaerales bacterium | reverse complement strand
CACCGTCAGATCGTTGTCCCGGTTGTGCTCGCCCACCACCTGCCCCGCGTACACCTGATCGCCCGGCCGCACAAACAGCACACCCCGATCCGACATCGCATCAACCGAATACGCCGTCACCTGCCCCGTCTCCAGCGCGATCAACGCACCGTTGGGCCGACCCGGCACCTCGCCGATCATCGGAACAAACCGATCAAACGCGTGGTGCATGATCGCCTCGCCCTGCGTCGCCGTCAGGATCCGCGCCCGCAACCCGATCAAGCCCCGCGCCGGGATCTCAAACTCAATCACGCACCGATCCGCCCCACGGTGCTCCATGTGCTTCATCTCCCCCTTCCGCTGCCCCGTCAACTCCATCACCGCACCCATCGACTGCGTCGGCACATCAACCACCAGCATCTCCAGCGGCTCGTGCGCACGACCATCAATCTCCTTCACCACAACGTGCGGCTTGCCGATCGCCAGCTCGTACCCCTCACGCCGCATCTGCTCGATCAGGATCCCCAGGTGCAGCATCCCACGACCCGAAACAAC
>JAGQON010000185.1 GCA_020427395.1 Phycisphaerales bacterium | reverse complement strand
AGCGCTCACCGCTTTCAAGCAGACGACCTGGGCCGACGGCAACGACTTTGCCGCGTTGTGGTTTTTCTTTGGCCGAGTCGGGCAGGACAATTCCGCCAGCGGTTGTTTCTTCTGCTGACAACGGCTCAACAACGACTCGATCATCAAGTGGATTCAGATTCATGGAATCGTAGCTCCTGAGGTTATGTAACAATCGCGATTCTGCTCGCGAGAAATTTGTGTTGGAAAAATCTTATGCGGGGAAGTTTGTGAGGGATTGGACTAGAAGCCGCCCATGCCAGGCATGCCGCCCATACCACCCATCCCCATGCCACCCATTCCGCCCATGCCACCGTCGTGGTGATGGTCGTCATGGTGGTCTTCTTCTTCCTTAGGCTCTTCCACGATGATGGAGTCCGTGGTCATGAGCAGAGAAGCCACGCTGGCGGCATTCTGTAGTGCTGAGCGAACAACCTTGGTCGGATCGACAACGCCGAAGTCGAGCATGTCGCCGTACTTGTCGTTCAGAGCATCGTAGCCGTAGGAAGTGTCTTCTG
>JAGQON010000184.1 GCA_020427395.1 Phycisphaerales bacterium | reverse complement strand
GGTGCCAAACCCCCCCGTCGACGTGAGCTCTTGGGGGCGAGCAGCCCCCCATCCCCGCAGTACCTTTCATCCTTTGAGCGATGGCCCTTCCATACGGAACCACCGGATCACTATGCTCTTGTTTCCAACCTGTTCGACTTGTCAGTCTCACAGTCAAGCACCCTTATGCCATTGCACTCTACGCACGGTTACCAAGCGTGCTGAGGGTACCTTTAGAAGCCTCCGTTACGCTTTTGGAGGCGACCACCCCAGTCAAACTACCCACCAAGCACTGTCCCCCGCTAGGGGTTAGGCTCTAGATAAGCAAAGGGTGGTATTTCAACGGTGACTCCACAACACCTAGCGACGCTGCTTCAAAGTCTCCCACCTATCCTACACATTACTTATCCAAAGTCAATACTAAGCTATAGTAAAGGTTCACGGGGTCTTTTCGTCCCATAGCGGGTAATCGGCATCTTCACCGATACTACAATTTCACCGAGCTCATGGCTGAGACAGTGTCCAGATCGTTACACCATTCGTGCAGGTCGGAACTTA
>JAGQON010000183.1 GCA_020427395.1 Phycisphaerales bacterium | reverse complement strand
AGGTGCCGCCCGCCCTGAAAAACCGTCAGGTTCCCCGCCTGCGCCACCAGCACCACACACACCCCGATCGCGCACGCCATCAGCAGCAGCAGCCGACGATGAAACATGCTCGGGATCAGTGTCTTCAACGACGCCACGCCGTGTCCCTCGCTCGCCCGCAATCCCTGCCGGCAACCTCGAAACCCCACGCTTCACGCACCCCGTCAATCTATCGGCACGAACCCCCCGCCGCCCCGCACCAAGCTACCGCCCCCGCTTGTCCCGCGTGATCTGGGCATACGCATTGTGCGAGTGGATCGACTCGAAGTTCTCGGAGTTGATCGAGTACCACTCAATCCGATCGTCCTCCTCCAGCCGCAGCGCCAGATCCCGAACGATGTCCTCAACGAACTTCGGATTGTCGTACGCCTCCTCCGTCACGTACTTCTCGTCCGGCCGCTTGAGCACCGCGTACACCGGCGCCGACGCCGCACTCTCCAGATGCTCAACCACATCCTCGATCCACACCGTCCCGGAAAACCGCACACCCGCCTCGATC
>JAGQON010000182.1 GCA_020427395.1 Phycisphaerales bacterium | reverse complement strand
CCCCGCCGTCCTCTTCACCGCCGGCGAGAACGACACCCGCGTCCACCCGCTCCACGCCCGCAAGATGGCCGCCGCCATGCAAGCGGCCACCGCCTCCGATCCCAACGCCGAGCCCATCCTCCTCTGGGTCGACCGCGACGCCGGGCACGGGCAGGGCAAGCCCCGCCACCTCCTCGTCCGCGACATCGCCGACCAACGCATCTTCATGATGTGGCAGCTCGGCATGCTCAAGAACTGAGCACGCCAGACGCCGAGCAACGATCGCCGATACACCCCAATACGCAGCGCCTCGCGCTGCGTATTTTCATGCCGCCCTCACGCAGCCCCGGCGGATTGCGCCGCGTCCTTCGCCTCGACCGACGCGTCCGCCCCCGCCTCCCCGAAGCCCGACATGAACGCCGACATGATCCGCCCGATCACCGCCGGGTCAGAAACGTGCCAGTTGTCCTTGTCGTACGCCCAGCGGGGCGAGCGCGCCACCATCTCGTAGCTCGGGAAGTACACCACCTCCGGGTGCCGAGCGCAGAACACCTCGATCG
>JAGQON010000181.1 GCA_020427395.1 Phycisphaerales bacterium | reverse complement strand
GTTGTGGCTGACAGTGTTGACCACGTCCAAACGTCGTCTCGGGAGGGCTTTCCGGGACCCAAAAACGCGGTTTTTGCCTTTCTAAAGCCTCGTTGCCAACGAAAAAACCGCCCGATGGGGGTAGCCACGGGCGGTTCGGTGAATGGATAAGGCCGATTCGGGATCGGCGAAGAGAAAGAGTCTAGCGACGCTTCTTAGCGGCCTTCTTCTTGGTCGCCTTCTTCTTAGTAGCCTTTTTCTTGGCTGCCTTTTTCTTAGCTGCTTTCTTCTTTGCAGCCTTCTTCTTGGTTGCCTTCTTCTTGGTCGCCTTCTTCTTAGTCGACTTCTTCTTGGCAGCTTTCTTTGTTGTTTTCTTCTTAGCCGCTTTTTTCCTCCGCGGTATTGGAAAGCGATGGCGAGACATTGTGACTTGCACGGGAACGATTCCCAACAAGCCACCGGCCACGGCTCACCATGCGTTAGTAAGTGTCAATCAACATCGAAGTCGGTCATCCAACCGTCCAGTCAACATCGAGTGACGTAAACCTGCGGTATTTGTACG
>JAGQON010000180.1 GCA_020427395.1 Phycisphaerales bacterium | reverse complement strand
AAGGTGCTCCACGCCTCGGTGGCGGAGAAGACCGACGTGGTGCAGCGATTCGAGCGCGAGGCACAAGCGGCCGGACGCATCGGCTCCGAGCACATCGTCGAGGTGCTCGACCTCGGCAACCTGCCCTCCGGGGAGCGCTTCATGGTCATGGAGTTCCTCGAGGGCGAGGATCTCACGGCGCGGATCAAGCGCCTCAAGCGCCTGACCCCGCAGCAGGCCGTGCCCATCCTGGTCCAGGTGCTCGAGGGTCTGGCCGCCGCGCACGACGCGGGCATCATCCATCGCGACCTGAAGCCCGACAACATCTTCATCCTGCGCAACAAGGCCGGTCGCGCCGACTTCGTGAAGATCCTCGACTTCGGCGTCTCGAAGTTCTCCGCGCTCGACTCCGACATGAGCATGACGAAGACGGGTGCGGTGATGGGCACCCCCTATTACATGTCGCCGGAGCAGGCGAAGGGCGGCAAGATCGACGCGCGCAGCGACCTCTACGCGGTGGGCGTGGTGCTCTACCAGGCGATCACTGGCCGCGTCCCGTTCA
>JAGQON010000017.1 GCA_020427395.1 Phycisphaerales bacterium | reverse complement strand
GTGCGCTGACCGCAAGGAGGCAGCGGACCACGGTAGGCTCAGCGACTGGGGTGAAGTCGTAACAAGGTAGCCGTAGGAGAACCTGCGGCTGGATCACCTCCTTTCTAAGGGATTTCCTTAGACTCGATTGTCATGGGAAACTGATCTGAAACCTCAATGAGGAATCAGACAGCAACCATCCCGGTGAGAACCGGATCGAGATCCCATGAGCACACTCTCGCCCGTCTATACGACGGATAACTGGTCAGTAATGATCAGTCAAGATGGACCCAACTGTTCACCGGTCAAAGGCCGATGAAAAACCTGCACGCAAGTGCAGGTTTTTTCGTGCGCGCATCCCCTACCCTTGTCGGCACCCTTCAAATCTCACACTGCGGTTTGTAGCCATAATACGGGTGCGGGCGCATATTCGCCTTGTTGATCGTCAGCCCAACATCTCTGAAGTTTGCATTGAAATCAACAACCTGTTCTATCCCGGGGTAACCGATTGCCCGCTCCGGGTTGGTGCGGAGCACCACCTCCACTCGCCCTGCATCGAGGATGTTGTCCATAAAGGCTTTCAGGCGGACCCTCTCGGGAGATCCCATCGGGGGCGCGAATAGGGTTACTGCCCGGTATGGGTAATGGTCCTGAAACAACGGACTGCGAACACAAGAGCCCAGGAACAGGGTCTCATCGCCCAATCTAACCAGCACATCCAGAGCAATCCCGTAGTCGATATCTCTGGTGGGAAACGAGACGCCAATGCTCATCACCGGCTCACCCTCTGAGGGCAGCTGATCGATGTGTGTATCGGCATGCAGGTTGAGCTTGCCGACATCCATCCAATCGCAGTAGTGGAAGTTGACTTCCGGGTCTTCGATGCTTGCCGGGACGGCCGCGTCGTGTGACACGAGCTCGCATGGATGGACTGTCGTGATGTCTTTCCATGCGATTGTCTCGTTGGTCACGCCGTCAATGATTGTGATCCGCGAGCGTGTGTAAAACTTGAATACGCCGAGTTCCTTATCCTCGAGCAGCGATTGAACTCCGTCTATGGCGCCATGGCTTGGTACTTCAGGGACTGTATCAGTCCCTGGTCCTGTCGCGAGAAGCCCCATCCGAAAGACTTGCTCTCGAAGCGTGACGGGCGCATCCTCCCCGACGACTCCGAGCTCAATCAGGGAGATATCGAAGATGTACTCATCTTGCCCTGACTCAATGTTTCCGGCGATGGCCACTCCGGTGTTGTGCAAGGCTTTGTAGTACATCTCTTCAGAATCTGTCGCGATGCGGGAAGGCAAGACGACTTTGTACTTCATGACCTCTGTGACATACTCGAGCAACTGCTCTTCGCTGAGCCGGCGCGTGTTGATCGCGTGGGCAAGCAACTGGGCCCACCGATGATCAACAAACACTTGACCCGTCATCTTGAACGGCTCCCAAGGCCTCAAGAGCTCGATGGCATGCTCAATAATCGTCTTCCAACTCGCTTCATGAAGTTGTTCTTGGTCTGGTCGTGCCAATGCTCTGCTCATCAGTTCATCGAACGCAATAGAGTCTCGTTCGATCGCCCTGCTCACGATGACACCGTCAGGCAAACGGGGGTAGATCGTTGTTTTCCACCGTCTCGACTGACTGGCACCCACACCGATCGGAATGAGCACGATGACGATCGCGATTGCAAAGAGCCATTTACGATGCTCTCGTCGCTCAGTTGTTGGAGAGACGCCCGGATCGAACTGGAAGCCGCATTCTGGGCAGCGTGCAAATGGCAGCTGATCCCGAATGACCTCAAGGTCGTATTCACAACGGGGGCAGAAGTGCCCCCTCGCTATCACGCGTCCATTGATGCCTACGCAGAGCAGTAGCACGGCCGCCATCATCATGATGAGAAGGATCAATATCATCGCGAACTAATCCTCTACATACGCACTCGCAGCCGTCATGCTCTCGCCCGGATCGAGGCCGAGGGCCTCGTCAGAACCGACAACGATCACCGGCACACCCACAAACACCAGCCGCAGATCGACGACCTCGTCAATCTTCGGGTTTGACTCAGAGACCGACGGGTCGGTGAGGAACACAACATCGACCACGCCGTCGCGGATAACCCGGTTGAAGGCCGCTCGACGCTCCAGGTCGTCCTCCTTGATGTAGATGGACAGTTGGTGCGAGTGACGGATGCTCGAAGGCGGGCTCTGGTTCGGATCGATGGGCGTTGCAATGGTCGTGACACTGTTCGTCTCAAAGAGCTCGCCATCGGTGTGGTGACGCAGGTAGATCTTGCCCGCTATGGATTCGGGTTTCGCTGTAAAGACCAGGGTGCTGTTCGCGACCTCGCTCTGGATGCCCACCATCACTTTCTCCGGACTCATAGCCATGATGGGCTCGATGCTCAGCCCCTCGCGGATCTGCTTGGCCGCGGCCGGGTCCTCAAAGACGGTCACGATCGGTTCGTCCTCCCCCACCACCGTGACCTGCTGGGAAAACCGGAATGGCTCGGCCACGATCTCGCGGTCTTCGGTTTTTCCCCTGAGCTTGATCTGCACATCCATGTAGATCTCGAAGGTATCCCCCACCTGCAGGTTGTTTTGCCTCGAGCGTGGAAGCATTACCCCGCTGCCCGTGGCCATCATGCCCGTCGCGCCGTTGGTATTGAAGATGAAACTCGTGGCTGATGAACTTCCGCCACCTATTCCATTGGAGACTTCGACGCCGTCCTCGATCACGCCGCCCGCGATGATCTCGGCATCAAGCATGAAGCCGGTATCGGCACGGGTCAAAGCACTCAGCCGCTTGGAACGCTGCTCGCAAAGGTACCCGACATACGAATCGCCTGGGCGGATCTTGTCTCGAAGCCAGACATCGATCTGGGTGCCGTTGCGGACCACACTGGCGAGTTGCTCATCGCTCAGCCGGTTCGCCTGGATTGCCAGCGAGAGCACCTCGCCCCAACGCGGATTCCACTGCTGCCCTTCGTCCTGCTGGTGCGTCATGGCGAGCCCTATCGCGTCTTCCCAGACCCATTCAGGCGTCTGTTGCTTGGGGCTCAGGCGGGCGATGATCTCATCGATGGCATCATCGTCACCCCACTTTGAAGCGCTGAGCACGATGCGGTGCGGCATGGCCGAGTAGAACGACGACGCGTTGCCGCTGAAGTGCACAACCGATAAACCGGATCCGATCAGCAGCAGGACGATCGATACCACCAGCAGGCGGCGACTCCTGGCCTTCCGGATCGCCCGTGTCGTGCCGGGCTTCCCAACCTCGCGCCCGCATTCTGGGCACTTCGAAGCCTCATCATCAGCCATCAGCCCGTGCAGGTCGAACCCGCATGCGCGGCAGAATGATCCTCGCGCGACGATACGCCCCCTCATCGCGAGCACGAGCAAGGCCAGACCTATGAGAATCAGGATCAGCGAGACAATGAGCATCCGTTCAGGATACTCTATTTGAAGCCCGAGCCCGGTTTGTTATTTGGGTTTGTTGCTTACTGCCTTGTGCTCATGACGCACAATGTCGCCGGTCACGAGGTAAATGATGTCCTCGGCGATGTTGCCGAGCAGATCGCCGACACGCTCGAGCTCGCGCGAGACGCGGTACATCAGCATGTACTTGCTCGCGTCTCCGGCATTGAGCTGGATGATCTCCGTCAGCTCGCGGAAAACCTGCTTGTCGAGCTTGTCGATCGCCTTGTCTCGGGCGACGACCTCACGGGCGGCGTCCGGGTCGGCGCTGATCACGGCCCGCAGGAGTTCGTCGCACATCAGCGGAACACGCTGGATCATCTCCAGCATGGCCTTGGGCCAGGTCAGGTGGATCTCCATCAGTTTCTTGCTGATCTTGGCGATCGAGGCGGCGTGGTCCGCGAGGCGTTCGATATCGGAGTTGACTTTCAGGCAGAAGGTCAGCATGCGGAAGTCGGAACCAAACGGCTGCTGGAGGGCCATGATCCGGAAGCACTCCTCTTCGATTCGGACTTCCTCCTCGTCGATCTCTCGCTCGATCTCGCGGATCTCATTGATGCCCGCTTCGGTCGAGTCGGTCAGGACCATGAGCGACTGGCGAATGAGATCTGTTGCCCTTGAGGCCTCGCGGATCACCCGTCGACGGAGCGCGGCGATATCGTGATCGAGCTGGATGTCGTTGGCGACCCGCAGCGGGACCTGGGGCGAAGCGTTCTTCTCTGAGTCAGGCATGGCACATCCTTGGTGATAAGCCGCCGGGCTCCGCCCGGCTGAACCTGATAGTGTAGCATGAGACCCGATCATTTGCTTGCCAACGAGCAAACTCAATGCATGAAAGCACTTGTAGCGGCGTCACAACACAACCTTCATACTTGCACTGCCCGGCTCGGGCTGAGCCACTCAAGTAGCGATTTCGCCCGCTGCATGGGTGATCTGGGTGGCTCGTGCGCCCGCACATAGACCTCCGCCAGCGGTACGCCGCTGCTGGTTCGGGCGTTGGTCTGCGCCAGGTCGGCACCGACAATGCGTACATCGGCGGGCACACCCGATAGGGCTTGCTTCACCCGGTCGGGAACACTTGTGAGCAGGATCAGATCCTTCTCCCGCAGCCCGACGCTGCGGATGTGCTCGTGCTGGGCCGCGACGCGGAGACGTGCCCGCAGTATCAATCGACGGACCAGCTCGGGTGGGTCGGAATAGGCACTGGTCAGGTCGGCGACGACCTGATCGATGGCCTCCTGTGTCGGGGCGGTCGCCAGCCGTCGATAGGCCTCGATCCGGCGGACGTCGCTGGGGATGTAGGCCTTAGGGATATAGCCGAAGACCCCGATGTCCACCGAGGTGTGCTCAACTTGCTCAGGTGCGCCGTCGTTGGTGAGCTTGTGCACCGTCTGCTCGAGCAGCTGACAGTACATCTCATAGCCCACGGCCGCGATGTGCCCGGACTGCTCAGCGCCCAGCAGGTTGCCTGCACCGCGGATCTCCAGATCCCGCATCGCAATCTTGAAGCCGGCCCCGAGCATCGAGTACTCCTCGATGGCCTTGAGTCGCTTCTGAGCGACTTCCTTGACGGTCCGGTCTTCGGGCAACAGCAGGTAGCAGTAGGCCCTGTGATGGCTGCGACCGACCCGACCACGCAGCTGATGGAGCTCGGAAAGCCCGAAGCGATCAGCATCGTTGATGATCATCGTGTTGGCCGTTGGGATGTCGATGCCTGATTCGATAATGGTGGTCGAGACGAGCACATCGGCGCGGCGTGTCATGAACTCGAGCATGACCTGCTCCAGGTCGTGCGGGTTCATCTGCCCGTGCCCGATGATGATCCTCGCGTCGGGCACGAGACGGCGGATGTTGTCGGCCACGCTCTCGATGTTGTGCACCCGGTTATGCACGAAGTAAACCTGCCCCTCGCGCGCCAGCTCGCGCTGGATCGCGCGGGCCACGCGGTGCTGGTTGTACGGGATCACCTCGGTGACGATCGATCGACGATCGACAGGCGGCGTGGTCAGGCTGGAGATGTCACGAAGTCCCAGCATGGACATGTGCAGCGTTCGTGGGATGGGCGTCGCGCTGAGCGTGAGCACATCGACCGTGAGCCGGAGCCGGAGCAGTTTTTCCTTGTGCTCGACGCCGAATCGCTGCTCCTCGTCGATGATCACCATGCCCAGCTCGGCGAAGCGGACATCGTCCGAGAGCAGTCGGTGCGTGCCCACAACGACATCGACGCGTCCGAGCGCCAGGTCCTTGAGCGTCTGGCGGATCTGCCCCGGGGTCTTAAATCGTGAGAGCGAATCAACGCGGAACGGGTAGTCCGCGAATCGGTTGCGGAAGGTCCGCTCGTGCTGCTCGGCCAGCACCGTCGTCGGGACCAGCACCGCGACCTGACGCCCCGCCTCCACCGCCTTGAATGCGGCGCGGATGGCCAGTTCGGTCTTGCCGAAGCCCACATCGCCGCAAATCAGCCGATCCATCGGGCGTGAGGACTGCATGTCCTTCTTGATCTCGATAATCGCCGCGAGCTGGTCCTCGGTCTCGTCATAAGGAAACTCGGCCTCGAACTCGGCGAACATGCTGGTGTCGGTCGGGTAGCTGTAACCCGGGACATGCTCGCGTGCGGCGCGGACGCGGAGCATCTCGCTGGCGAGATCCTTCACGGACTCGCTGACGCGTTCCTTCTGGGCCTTCCATTTCTTGCCGCCGATCGAGCTCAGCGGCGGCTTGCCCTTGAAGCCGCCGACATACTTCTGCACAAGATCGATCTGCGAGCATGGCACGTGCAGGCGGCTGCGACCTGCGAACTCCAGGGTGAGATATTCTTCCTGGTCCTCTTTGCTCTTCTTCTTTTTCTCGGGTTTGAGTGGGTACCGATCTCTGGTTTTGGCCGTTCCCGAGGCATCCATGACCGTCAGCCCGACGAAGCGTGCGATGCCGTGCTCGCTGTGGACGACATAATCGTCGGGCTGGATGTCAAGGAAGGTATCCATCGCCCGACCGGCGCGGATCTTCTGCATCCGCCGGCGGACGCTCGATCGGTGAAGCATTTGCCCCGCGGGCACGAGCGCATACCGCCCGATGCCAGCGCCCTCATCGCTGCCGCCCCAGATGAACCCGCGCCGGATGTCGATGATCTCGCGTCGGATCTCGACCTGAGGCGCGTGCATGCTCAGCAGCTCGCCCAGTCGGGCGAACTCACCGTCGGAGCCGCACGTGAGGACGACTGTATCGACGCGGTCCTTGAGTTCCGCCAGCTCTCGGATCGCGATCGAGACCTCCTTGTCGAACGGCGGCAGCGTCTCGACGGGTAGATCGACCAGCGCATCGGCGCCGGACTTGCCGGCCGAGAACTGGTTCACCTCGCAGAGCGCATGGAACCGGGTTTCCAGCAGCTTGAGCACCGCGGGGGGACCGAAGATCGCCCGCCCATCGCTGATTCGTTCGTAGTATCCCCGCCCCTGCTCGACGACCTCGAAAGTCTCTGCCAGCAACACGATCGTGTCTTGCGAGAGGTACTCAAGGACCGACTTGTCGTCGCTGGTCGCTTTGAGCTGCACCTCGCCCGCTGCCCCGAGCACCACGCGATCGATGCTCCGGTCGCTTCCCATCGTGTCGATGTCGATCTCGGCGATGGTATCGAGCTCATCGCCAAAGAAATCAAGACGTACGGGGATCGGCTCGCCCCCACCGCCGCTGGTTGGGAAGATATCGATGATGCCGCCGCGCGAAGCGAAGTGGCCCGGATACTCGATCGCGTCGACCCGTTCGTAGCCCGCCCCGGCGAGCCAGTCGATCAGCGACTGGGGCTCGATGCGGTCACCCCGCCTGATCTCGCGTACCAGCTCGTCAATCCGCTGGGCGCTGGGCACGGGCTGCATCAGCGCCGCGATGGGCGCGATGAGCACGCCGGGGATCTGCCCCGCGCGGACCTGGGCGATCATCGCCGCCCGGTTGGCGAAGAGCTCGGCGCTGACGCTCGACTCGCCGGGGGCCAGCTCCAGGGCCGGGAAGACCTCGCTGCCGGACTCGCCGCACGCGTGGGTCTCGGCGAGCACATCCTCGGCCTCGTCGACATGGGCGCACACGATCAGGATCGGGCGTTTGGTTTGCTTTCTCAGCGCCGCCGCGAGCAGCGAGACCGATGCGCCGATCGAGCCGGTGGCGATCGTGCGTTTGCCCGCGTCGAGCCCCTTGGCGAGCGAGCGGAACGACGCGTCGGCGATGATGGGTGTCAGCAGATCCACGGCGGGTTCTCGTCGGCGCATGCGCGTGCCCGGGCTACAACGATGCGCACGCGCCGCCGTTTCCCGATCAGAGCTTAGTTGTCTGTAGTGTACCCGCTCGCTTCACCCAGCGTGATGAGCGGTCGCATCTTCTCGAGCGTGCGTGGACCGATGCCGCTGACCTTGGTCAGGTCCTCGGGAGTGCTGAACGGGCCGTGTTCGCTGCGGTAGTCGATGATGCGTTGCCCCAGCGCCGGGCCGATGCCCGGCAGCAGGTCTAGCTCGCTGAGCGTGCCCGCGTTCACATCGATCAATCGGATCGCCGATGCACGCTGGGGTGGCTGCGAAGCCGGTTCGTCATTCTCGCTGCTCGTGATGGCCTGAGGCGCTGGTGCCGGTGCACGCACGAGCTCGCGGGAGAGGGCCACGCCCATCATCGAGAGCGAAGCGAGCCCGAGCACGCCCGCGGCGAACATCGCGCTGGGGCGTCGTGCCCAATCATCGCGTGTGTTGCTGCGTGCCTGCCCCATCGGCTGCTCCTGAGTTCGTTAGATCGTCGTCCCGACCGACGCCGGTGTGCCGTCCCGAGCGAGCATCGACGAGTCGAAGCCCTCGGGGACCCGCCCAGCCATAATCGCTGAGCGAAGCGTGCGGAACCGTTCGAGTGCCGGTCGCGCCTGGGCACGCCGATCCAGCAAGCCGCCTGTCCGCATCTCGGTCGCGCCGCTGGGGTCGCAGAGCTCCTGCCAGCACACCGTCTCGACATACGGCTTGGACATCGCCACGCTGGCGTAGGCACGGAGCCAGTCCGCCTGCGCGCCGTCATTCCAGAGCCCACGCCACGAGCCGGTCTGAGCGAAGTGCTCTGGGTGTTCGCTGGGCGAGAGCGGCCCACTCGGACAGCCGAGCCCCGAGATCGACAGCGGGCGATCGAGCATCGCGTACTGGTCGAGCATCGAAGAAAAGGCCATCAGGTCGCGTGTGTCCTGCCCGGGCATGTACGAGCCCATCTGCAGTCGCAGCGAGAACGCGTCCAGCGGGATCCCCGACTGGGTCAGCATCTCGGCGTAGAGCATGGGGGGCAACGAACGCCGGTCGCTGGTGTGGTAGCCGCCCCACGGCTGCACGATCTCGACCTGGACCCGGGCCCGGGGGTGCAGCTTTCGCACGACCAGCACGCAGATACGGGTCAGGTCGATCATCTGCTGGAAGTCGAGCTTGAAGTGCTCGCCGCAGTGGAGACCGGAGCACACGGTCCATCTGCTCACGGTACGCCGGTAGCGCGTCACGATGGCCTTCATGTGCTCGTAGACCAAGTCCCGCAGTGTGTCGTAATCGTTCTCCCAGATGTAGAGCCATTCGGGGACGCAGTGCGGGCGGAAATCCACCACCGGCCCCGCGACGACGGGCACCTTGGCGGTCCGGATGGCCCACTCGATCCAGCGATCGGTGGGCGAGTAGGCGTACTCGCCCTCGATGGGTTCCATCTCAACCCAGCGCATCGGCATAGTGATGAAGTCGGCACTGTCCACGATCGCCTGCTTGGTCGGATCACCCAGCACACCGGGTGAGACCGAGACACCGAGCGCGGGTCGGGTGGGAAGGACCACCCCGCCGCGCCCCGGGTGCAGGACGGGCATCGGTCGCTTGGTACCTGCGCCGTCCTCGGCGATGCCGGCGTAAAGCGACCCATCGAGGCGGTCGCTCATGTCCTGGCGTGCCTGAAGGATCGCGAGCCGTTCACTCGCTTCGACGGCGATCCACAGCGCCAGCAACCCCAAGCGTGAGGTCTCTTCGACGGCCCCCGCCTCCCCCGCACGGACAAGCGCCCGCGTGAAGACCTCCCGGGCGGCGCTGAGAAGACGCATCTCGATCGAATCCTCGGGCAGGTCGAAGATCTGCCATTCCTCGAGTTTGGTCATGAAAAGCATGATCCGATGGCGGGCGAGTTCGAGGCTGAGGATATAGGGCTGTTCGCGGTCGGGAAGCAGGCAGGTTTGCAGCGTGAGCACGCCGAGCGGACGCAGCTCGATATCGTCAACGATGGGTTCGGAATGGTTGAGCGAACGGAGCCGGTGGGCGTCGAGGTCGATCTGCAGGGCCACGGCCGCGGCCTCGCGGGTGCCCTTCTCGCAACGGATCATCTGATTGTCGATCACGACCTCGCCCGCGATGGGGACCGAGTCGGGGCCGATCAGGTACGCACCCGGGAGCACGCGCTGGGCGATGGGGTTCAGGTTGTGGGGTGCGATGAAACGCAGCATGAATGTGAATCAACTCCTCACGAACCCGTCCGGTCCGCTTCCCCATAGGATATAAGACCCGCCCACGCGGGGCGAGCGATTCGGGCTCCCGGGGGCCGATTTCACGCCCGAACAGAGACCCGAGAGAACGAAACGCGCTATCCTCAGGCGTGAGCAGCAACGCCCCCACCCACGATAATCGTTTGTCGGAACTCGGCCCGGCCGTTTTCGAGACGGACCTCCGTCTCCCCAACAAACGCCAGGGCAAGGTCCGCGATACCTACACCATTCCATCGCATGAGGACGCCTTCGGTCGCCATGTGCCGGCCTCGATGCTCATGGTGGCCTCGGACCGAGTTTCCGCGTTCGATGTGATCATGCCCGACCCCATTCCGGGCAAGGGACGCATCCTCACCGAGATCGCCGCATTCTGGCTGCGATGGATCGAGGATCAGCACCTTTCGCCGACCCATCTCATCGGAACCGAGACCGACCTGATCCCCGACGACGCATTTACCAAGACCAGCACACCAGAGCTGCTTGAGGGGCGGGTCACCATCGGGCGACTGTGCAAGGTCATCCCCGTTGAGTGCGTCGTACGCGGTTACCTCGAGGGATCCGGGCTCAAGGAGTACAACGCGACCGGCATGGTCTGCGGCAACGATCTGCCCGATGGGCTCGTCCAATGCGACAAGCTGCCCGAGCCGATCTTCACGCCCGCGACCAAGGCCGAATCGGGGCACGACGAGAACATCGATTTCGAGCAGGCGGTCGAGCAGGTTGAAGATCTTGGTGGACGCACACTCATGGAACGCCTGCGCGAACGCTCGCTGAGCATCTATGTGGCCGCCAGCGCATACGCCCAGGACCACGGGATCATCCTCGCCGATACCAAGTTCGAGTTTGGGCTGCCGATTGACGATGAAGGGCGGATCACCTCGAACGATCCGATCCTGATCGACGAGGCGCTGACGCCCGATTCATCTCGATTCTGGCCGGCTGATCAGTACAAACCGGGGCAGGCGCAGAAGAGCTTCGACAAGCAGTTCCTGCGAGAGTACCTCGAGCTGCTGACCAAGTCTGGCAAGTGGGACAAGACCCCGCCGGGGCCGTCGCTCCCGCCCGAGGTGATTTTGGGCACGCTTGAGCGCTACGAGCAGGCCCGGCAGATGCTCATCGGGCACTGACCCGGCTGCGCCAGCTCAACCAGCCGACAGTTATCAACCTTGCCATCAGTCGGTCTTCACGCCTTCGATATTGTTCTCGCGACGCTGCTGCATCTTGCGATCGAACTCGGCGCGGTGCTGCGCCATGCCAGCGGGCTCGGGGAATGCGGTGTCGAAGTCGACATCGATGTTGCCCAGTCGGTGCTGCTCGTTGATGAAATCCTTGAAACGGATCGAGAGCCCGTCGTAGGCGTAGCGTTTGAGATCCTCGGGCGCGTTGCCGTAAAGCAGCTCGGCCTCATCGTATCGCAGCGAAGCGATCATGTTGGTGAACGCGTTGCCCGCAAGGAAGGGGAAGTCGCGGTCCATGAACTCCATGCGGGCACCGTTGGTGGCGGCGACCACATTGCGGAACTGCTCGCTGAAGTAGTAAGCGTGCGCCTTGCGGGCGTATTCCCAGAGACCGTTGAAAGCGTCGACATTGCCCGCGAGCAGGCCCTGTGTAAACGCGCCCTGCAGTGCGCCGTACACCTCGGAAACAGCGACCTGAGGCGAGCCCATCGAGTCGTAGATCTGCTTGTCGGCGAACTGATCGAGCGGCAGCGAGACCTCGTCGATGAAGGTCGTATCGTTGATGTTCACACCCTTGAAGTTGCGGAGCTGATCGTACCAATAGAGCGCCTGCTGGCGATCGCCGCGGCGGTAGAAGAAGCGGACGGCGTCACGCATGAAGTTCATGTAGCCGGCCGAGTACTGCCGGTAGGCGCGCCGCTCGGCCTCGAAGAGGCCCGAGACGCGGGTGATCTCCTCAAGCATGCTGCCATAGCTTTCCACGAAGTACGGGTTGGGCACCATCTGCATATACGCCTGGCGATTCTCGTGCACATCGAGATAGTTGTAGTAGAGGTCCCCGAATCGCCAGAGGTCCTGCACGGACTGCATGACCAGGCGGTATGCATTCACGAAGTCGAGCGACTCGGCGTTGTGTTCGTTGACCTCCATGCGGCCGACATCGGTGCCACGCACCCCCCAGTACAGCGAGTGGGCGGCCGGCATGCGCCAGTCGACCGGGCCGAACTTCTTGATGACATGCACCATCCGGACCGGTTCCATGAAGTACTCGTCTTCAAGGACGCGCTTCCGGAGGTGATTGAGCAGATCGTCCCAGTCGTCACCGGGCGGGTAGCGATCCATGAGCTCAATGAAGGCTCTGGTCTTTGCCCCGGCAGAATCTTTGATTGCCTCGATGCGACCAGCGGCGACCAGCTCGGTGTGCAGCGTGTAGCGTTCCAACAGACGGTGCCCGGGCTGTTCGCCCAGCATGGACTCGTATGCCTGCGCGATCTCCGCCGCGCGTGGGTTCCGCTCGGCGAGGGTGCTCATCGACGACGGCGCATCGACAATCGGCTGAATCCATGCGACATACTGCTGGATGACGCTCTCACGGTCGCGTCGCTCAGGGTCGATGACCGGTTTGCGGCCGAGGATGTTTTGCCATTCATAGGCGAACTGGCGTTTGTAATACTGGTTGGAATCGTCCGTGAAGCCCGCGACCTTGTGGAGGAAGATCCACGCGAGCTCCTTGTGCATGTGCATGTCGTTTGGGTTGGCACGCAGCCCCCTGTTGCGCAGCAGACGGATCCCCGCGTTCACCCAGCCCCACCGTTCTTCGGGGGTGTGGGTCGTCACGGAGATGTTGTACGCCATGTTCCAGGCGTGGAATGTCCAAACGGCGGGCAGGCGAGGCTGCAGGCGGGTGATCCAGTCGGCCAGCTCGACGGCCTCGTAGTACTGGCCGTCTTCTTTCTTCTGCGTGGCACGGATCCAGAGGTAGTTGACGAACACGCCTCGCAATGCCCCCATCGCGACGCCCAGCGCCACCATAGGCGGATCGTTCTCTGCCGCGGTATCGGTGTAGGAGAGCCCATGGCGGCCGCTGGAAGCGGTGATCCGGGTGCCGAAATAGCCCGAGCCGATCAGCCCCGCGAGCATGCAGGCGAGTGCGATCATCCGAACACGCGTGTTGTGCACCATCGAGATCGCTCCTTTCTCAGTTGCCCGAGTAGATCGCCAGCTGGCGGCGTCTGAATATCAGCACACCGATCGCATAGAAGATGATCGTGACCACGCCGAGCGAGAACACCCCGCCCGCGACACGGCCCCATGACAGCAGCTCGCCCTGCGCCAATCGCTTGGCGGGTCGCAGGTTGTTGTACGCGCTGAAGAGGCGGCTGACAAAGTCAGCGAAGTAGTAGATCACGGTTCGATAGAGCGACGGGTCGCCGTCGATCGTTGTCTTGCCCCAGCCCGGCAGCGAGCTCTGCACGAAGCCCGCGGTCTCGCCCATGAAGAACACGCCGCCCGCCATGAGACACGCCACCGGGAAGCTCGCGAAGGTCGACGCCCAGACCGCGAGCATCGCCAGCAAGGCCAGCTTCACCCAGAGTACGAAATAGACACGCACGAAGTTCATGCGGTAGCTGCCCACCGAGTACGAGATCTCCAGCCCGTCGGGCGGGATGGTCGCGGTGTTCACATTCGTCTGCAGCCCGTAGTAGCCCTGCCCGTCGGGGACGAGCTGCCCGTTGTAGAGCTGGAATGCGAGCACACCCTCGTTGTCTACGACATGCGAAGGGATGGTCATGTAGTGCGAGAAGCCCAAGCCCGTGCGTCGCGGCGGCAGGATCGTGCCGTCGGGGAAGACGAACGTCAGCAGGTAGGTCGCGTCGGGGCGGTTGCCCTCCGCGTTGATCTTGTATCGCAGCGTGAGCGGGAGGTTCTGTCGCTTGGCTTCGCCCAGGCCCTCGAAGGTGTAGGTCTCGTACTGCTCGGCGTTGGGATCGATCGAGAGGTACTGCGCCCGCTCGTCCATGTACATTTTGCTGCGGATCGCCCGGCGCTCGGCGCTGTCCGGGCTGTAATCGGGATTGGTGCGGCGCTCGTTCTCGATGTGCTGCTCCATCGCCTGATCGAATCGCGGGTCGTCGATGCTAAAGGGCATGACCGGCAGCATCGCCACCCGAGAGGCCAGCACCTGGGTCTCGAGCTTCAGCCGATCCTCGGTGATGTTCTCGTCCTCATTCAGCGGCACGAACGCGCTCCGCTCGCCCTGTGCGGGCTGCCAGCGGAGATACTCGGTGAACTCAAAGACGCCGATCGCCGAGACGCACAGCAGGATCGCCGCGAGCGAGACGACGCCCAGCCACTTGCCAAGCACATACTGCCACGCCGCGACGGGCTTGGTCATCGTCTGCCAGATCACCTTCTCGCGCTGCTCGTAGCTCACCGTGGCAGCGCCGAAGAACACAACCAGCATCGCGACGAAGAGGAAGGTGAACCCGGTCGCGTATTCCAGGAAGCTCTGCACGCGGTAGCGGAGCGATTCGTTATCGTTGAGCAGCATCGGCAGGGCCGCCAGGACGAAGAAGAGCAGGACGATGAAGACCAGCGAGATCTTCATGCGGACCGCTTCGGCGAGCACATTGCGGGCGATCGCAAAGACCGGGTGCGCAACGCTCAAAGCCAGCGATGAGCCACGCATCAGCACCATGAACACAAGCGTGAGGGTGATCATCCCGAAGAGGATGCTGCCCGTCAGCTCAAACCCGAGCAGTCGCCCGAGAACATAGATCCCGATGCCAAGGCCGGCGAGAAACGGATACACCAGGCCGAGATTCAACCAGACGACGAGGATCAGCACAATCCCCGCGACAAGCGCACTGACGGCGATCAGATCTCCCGGATCAGCATTGAGCACAATCTGTTTGATCTGTCGGGCCTGCGCGATCGCCGGGTTCTCGATCTGCTCACCCGTCACCGATTCCACGGTCGGCTGGGCCTGCAGGCGGCTGATCTGCTCGTCGTAACGCGTGGTGGATTGCTCGACGCTCAACAGCCCGTAGCCGAGGAGCACCAGCGAGATGATCCCGATCACCACGCTCGCGGCGATCTTGAACCCGCGGTGACGCTGCACACGATCGAGCTTGGATACTTGCTCACGCAGACTCACGGCTTGCGGTCCTCGTCGGTCTCTGAACCGGGTTCTTCATCTGACTCATCGAGCAGCGAGCCGATCACGCCCAAGTCGACATCCTCTTCGGGCGTGTCCGCCCGCTCCTGAGGAGCGATCGGTACAGACGCGTCTGGCTGGGGCTCGGTGTCCATCAGCGAACCGATCAGCGATTCGTCCTCGCCCTGCGGCTCGGAGGGCTCGGACTGGTCGATCGCCGCCGCCAGCGGCGTCTGCTCTTCGACGGCGGGTTCGGCTGCTTGCTCGTCCTCGAGCAGCGACTCGATCAGCTCCTCGCCCTGCTGGCGCTCGACCTGCTCGCCCTCAGCACGCAGGAACGCGGCCGTCATACCGCCCTGGCGGGCGCCCGAGGTGCTCGCTTTCTCTTGCTGTGCCCGCTCGACGATTCCGAGGAACAGCTCCTCGAGCTTCTGTCGCGGGGCACTGACCTGGCGGATCGACTTCTCGCCACCCGTGCGCCGGCGGATGACTTCATCGATCTCCGCGATCGTCTGTTCATCGAGCTCGTCGGTCTCGATGACTGTGCGTTCGTTGCTGGCGAGCAGCTCGTCGCAGGTGCCCTCGCCGCGGATTCGACCGCCGTAGAGGATCACCATGCGATCGACGACATCCTCGACATCGCTGAGCAGGTGGCTCGAAAGGATGACGGTTTTGCCGCGCCGCCCCAGCTCGATGATCAGGTCCTTGACCTGACGCGTGCCGATCGGGTCCAGGCCCGTGGTGGGCTCGTCGAGGATCAGCAGGTCCGGGTCGTTGATGAGCGCCTGCGCGATGCCGATGCGGCGCTGCATGCCCTTGGAGTACTCACGCACGGGCCTGAACTGGGCGTGCTCGAGCCCGACCATGTGCAGCAGCTCGTCGATGCGGTTCTTTCGGGTCTTGGCGTCGAGCCCGAAGAGCTTGGCGTAATAATCGAGCGTCTCTCGTGCGTTGAGGAACGGGTAGAGGTAGCTCTCTTCGGGGAGATAGCCGATCCGCCGCTTGATCGAGACATCGGTCGGCGCCTTGCCAAACACCGAGACACGCCCGCTGGTGGGCTTGAGCAGCCCCAGGATCAGCTTGATCGTGGTGCTCTTGCCCGAGCCGTTGGGACCGAGCAGACCGAACACTTCATGCTCATTGATCACGAGATCGAGGCGATCGACCGCGCGGGCTCGATCTCGCATCCAGAAGTCCTTGAAGACCTTTGAAAGCTGCTGACACCCCACCACCGCCCGTGGACTGCCGGCGTTTGGTGCGGGTGACATCTCGGCGTTGCTCGATAGCTGCGTCATTTAGGGCTCTTCCTCGGCTTGGATCCCGCGTTGTGTGCGGTAGAAGTCCTGCTGGGCTTCCTTGCGACGCTGTTCCTGCTGTTTCTTCGCCTCCTCACGACGCTCGAGACGCAGGCGTTCCTCTTCCCAGTCCTGATCGGGGTTGATCAGCAGCTCAGCATCGCGCCCCTCGGGCAGGTACATCGTCGAAACGAAGTCCTTGTTGAGGAACTCGGCCAGGGCTGACGACCAGTCCCGCGCAATCATCAGCGAGGGGTTGGCCTCGAACTGAGCCTGCTTGGCACGGAACTGTTCCAGGTCTGCGATCGCACGCGAGACACGCGATGATGCCTGGGCCTGCGCGTTCTTGAGGATCTCGGAGACCTCGCCAGAAACCAGCCCGTAGGTCGACTGCCCCTGCCACTCGCCCTCGGCGCCGGTCATGGCCGCATCAATTTGGACGAGCAGCGCCTCGGCCTGCTCTTTCTCGCCCAGCTCAGTCAATCGCTCGTACTCATCGATCATCGAGATCAGTATGCCCGAGGCACGCCCGGCAATCTCATTGAGCAGCTGCTCACGATCACGGAGCGCGGTTTCACGCTTCTCGCCGGCGCTCTGAGCGGCCGACTGGACCGACGCGAACTTGTCCGAAAGGAACAGCGGCGGGCTCTTGCGCACAAGCACCACCCGGTCGATGGTGATGCCTGACTCGAGCTCATCGAGGGTATCTTGCGCGATATCACGGATCCGGGTCGCGATCGTGTCCGATGAGGTCTTGAGCAGATCGTCGATTGTGGTCTCGGCCATCGTGTGCACAACGCCGCGACGGACCGCGAGGCGCACGATCGAGGCCTCGTTGCCTGGCAGGATGTTCTCGACATACCGCAGGTGGTTCGAGCGGTGATAGTTGACCCGGAACTGCGCGTGCGCGATGTTCTGATCCGCGGTCAACAGCATCGAATCCGATCCGGGCTTGAGTCGCCCGTTGTTGTTGAACTCGGTCAGCGGCGCATCAATCATCTGCTGGGCGCTGGAAGAGCCGGGCTTGTTGGGCATGAAATCGTTGGCCAGCGGGACCTCGACCGCGCCCTCGCCGACACGGATCATCTCCCCGATCGGGTAGGGTGCTGTGAAGTGTGCGCCGGGCTCGATGTTCGTGCGTGAGGGCTTGCCCATGAGGACCTTGATGCCCCGCTCGCCCTCGTTGACGCGCTGCACGCCGCTGAAGACGAAGAGCAGGACCAGCACGAGCATGCCCACCTGGAGCAGCCCGTAGGTGATCTTGAGTGCATCGGCGAGCGACTGGTTGGCCGCGTCCATGCGGGCACGGTTGCTGCGGTGCACGCTGTCGGAGCGACGGTTGAACCGCACCGAAGCGCTGCGACCAGAGATCAGCCCCGCCTCGGGCACGCTCTCACCCTGCGGCTCATCGCCTGGGAGCACGATCTCCTCGTGGTGCTCGTGCTCGTGCATGTCGTGGTCGTGAGGATCGCTCATCGATCAGCCCTCCGCCCCGGCATCGTCGGTCTCGACCGGCTTGGGAACAGGGATCTCGCCGTTCGATTGCTTGATGATCTCCGGGTCGAAGAGCTGCATGCCGTAGTCGCTTGTCGAGAAGATCAGCGTGAACTTCTTGGCCATCGCCTCACGCATGAGCTTGATGTTCTGGATGAACACCGCCAGCTCGGGGTTGATGTTCTGCTGCGCCAGGTACGGCGCTGCCTCTTCCTCGCCCTTGGCCAGAATCTCGTCGGCCCGGCGCTGGGCGAAGGCACGGATGCGCTCCGCGTTGCTCGACGCCTCCGCGTTGATGGCCCGTGCCTGCGAACGGCCTTCCGACTCGTAACGCTCCGCGAGACGGTCACGGTTGGCACCCATACGGTTGATCACCGCAGCTGTGGTTTCTTCGGGGAGCACAATACGATCGATACCGACCGACTCGATGCTGATGCCATAGTCGTCGAGCGACTGACCGCCGCTGCCACCCTGCACGAGCTGCTCGCCGACTGATTGCTCGAGCTGCGGGATCACCGACGCGCCCTGCTGGCTGGTGAACAGGTCTTCCATGCGGTACTTGCTGGTCTCACCCAGAGCACTGCGGAGCAGGTCACGCAGCACATCGTTCTCGGCCTTGGCGTAGTGGTCCTGTGCCCGATCGCCCGCGTTGGAGAAGCTCCGGAAGAACTTGAGCGGGTCGGACACGCGGTAGAACAGGTAGGACTCGACGATGATCTGGAAATCGTCAGCGGTCTGCACCGTCTCCGAGCGGGTCTGCACGATGCGGGTCCGCTTGTCATACTTGGTGACGCTCTGGAAGGGGTACGGCAGCTTCCAATGAAGCCCCGGCTCATCAACGATCGACTGCTCGCTCGCGCTCCCGAAGGTCGTCTTCACCGCGATCTCGGTGAACCGCACGGTGTAGGTCGTGCTGAACGCGATCAGGATGAGGATAAAGATGACCGCGAAGAGGGGGATGGTCAGCGACTTGAACTTCAACACGATTGGTTCTCCAATCTTCGCCCACGCGGGCGTCGAGTATCTATCTTCCGAGGGGTGTGCCCCCGAACGGTTGGCCCTTGGTCTGATTTACTGCAACGCCTCGCCACGCTCAGGCGCGAACACCGTGGTGCCCGCCTGCTTGTCCTGCAGTTCCAGACGCACCTTGAGGTTCTCGATTTCCGCCGGTGTCAGGTACACGCGAGAATCCTGCATCGCCGTCAGCAGCGCATCGAAATACATCTTGCTCCGGTACAGCTCGGGTGCCGCCAGGTACGCCTCCTGCTGACCCTGAAGCAGGCTCGCACGCCCGCGCTCGGACATATGACGCTTCCAGCGATCCGCGCTCGCGACGAGAATCAGCTCGCCCGCCTCACCGCCGGCACGCTCGAGCAGGCGCTGCACATGCAGTTCTGCCTCGATGTAGGCGCTGGACTGATCGCCCTGCGTACGCCTGATGTTGTCCAGCTCCTGAAGGCGATCACGGATCTCCTCGGCGAGCTCAACTGACCCGGCGACCTCGGTCAGCTGGGCGATCTGCGACTTGCGCGCGTCCTCGAGGAGTGACTCGCGGTTCTGGCGGGCCGTGATGACACGCTCGAACGACGGGGCAACCTTGGTAGGCGGGTGCACGCCGTTGACACCGACGAACAGGATCTCGATGCCCGCGCCCTGCCCACCATTGAACTGGGCGTAGGCCTCCTCCAATCGCTGCTGAAGCTCGGCGGGCATCTCGGTCCGGTGCGTTGCCAGCACCCGATCGATCGAGAGCTCACCCATGTACTGGGTAACGACGCGACGCCCGACCTGCAGGAGCATCTGCTCGCGCTGACCCGGGGCCGCAAACTGATCGAAGAGCTTCACATTGCGGATGACATAGTGCATCGGCACCTCGGCCGCGACGAGCGAAAGCTCGGCGACAGTGCTCGAAGCGCTCTGCGAATCGACATCGCGATCCTCAAGCTCGCGCGGCTCTGGCTGAACGATGTTCAACCGCTCGCCGCGGGTGTGATTCTCCGTCCAGAGGATGGGCTTGTTGTCATCCGTTGGCGGGTTCGACGCCAGATGCAGCACCCGCACACCCGTCGTGGTCCGGACTTCCTCGTCGCCTCGCCCGACCGAGACCGGGGTCTCATAGGTTGAGAAGGGCCAGGGCCACTTGATGTGCAGCCCGGGGCCAATGTCGCCGTCGCCCTTTTCGCCGAAGCTGGCAAGGGGCTTGGAGATCACGCCGTTGGTGAGTATCAGACCCCGCTCGTGGGGCTCAACGACCACCAGCGAGCTCATTAGCCAGCCGATGCCGACCGCGACCGCAATCAGCGCGATGATGTAGCGGCTGAGCAGCTGGTAGAACCACGAGCTGGTCACATCAATGCCGAACTGATAGTTCACGGCCTCGCCGACATTCTCGGCGATCCGGTCCGGGGCGGCCAGCAGGCTCAGGAACCGCGAATCGAACGCGGCGCGGGGCAGCTCGCCGGGCTTCCGCGGGCGGTAGATGTCAAGCAGCAGGTTCAGCACGATCTCGGCGCCGTAGCCGATCATGCCGATGGCCGCGATGTACGGCCCATAGTTGATGAGCGTGTCGATGCCCATCGACATCTCAAGGAACCCGCCTACCGCGAGCACGACGCCGATCACCGCGGCAGCAACCGATGTTGTCGCCCCGGCCCGCAGGTTCGCCCAGGCATCGACCTTGGCCATACCGGAGATGAATCGGGCGAAGACGAAGCCGACCACCGCGATGGCGATGCCGATCGCCAGCGCCCAGCCGGGGTGCGTGGAGCTGTTGGTGTAGTCCGCCTCGTTCAGTTCGCCCGTGAGGGCCGAGATACCGAACCAGACATTGATCAGCACCAGTAGGATCGCAACGCCGGGGAACACCCATTTATAGATGATGCCCAGGCGTCGGGACGCGACACGCAGCTCGTCGCCGCTGCTCTCGAACGCGCTGGCTGCGGCGGCTCCGCTCACGGCGAGCTGCTCGGCCTCCATCGCCTCGATCCGCTCACGCCGATGCTGGTCGAAGACGAGCAGCAGCACGCCCCACACCAGCATGCCGCTGAGCAGGAAGATCGACGCGATGAACGCCGTGGCGTCGCCCGCGAATCTTGCGTAGAAGAACACGGTGAGCGTGAGTATCAGCTGGATCACCAGCCCGATGACGCTCGTGGATGCCGCCTTGCGGTAAGTCAGATAGTCGCCCTTGCTCATTGGGTGCGTCTTCCTCTGTCTTCGTGGCGAGATGAATGGCTGTTGGTTCGCGTGTCCCACGGCGCCGGTCGGGGTGGTGCAACGGCGCACGCTCCACCCGGCCCACACGCCCGGGGTGGAGATACTAGGTTCAGTTCACGCACGGAAGGGCCCCGACCCATCCGCGGTTTCTGCCGACTCCGCCGCCCTCGGGGGTGGGAAGCGGATACCGGCGTGCCCAACCCTACGAAGCGTCCGATCACCCGGTTCACACCCGCGGCAAACAGTTTCTCGATTTCTCCCGCCCAACCCCGAACCGATCACAGACAGACGCGTAGCACACTGAGCATCCGACACGCATACCACGCGCAGCACATGCGCACCCACAGGGGCGATCACCGACCCTATCATCCGCGTCCATGATCACCGCAGCACTGCCAATTGCCCGTAACGCGTTCAAGGAGAGCATCCGGCAGCCGGTGTTTTACATCATGCTGCTGCTCGCCGGGTTTATCCAGCTTCTCAATACCTGGATCGTCGGCTTCACCATGGGCGCCAGCAATGTGCCCGGCGAGGTCACAGGCGACGACAAGATGCTTCTCGATGTCTCCATGGGCGGCGTCTTCCTCTTGGGCATCCTGCTCGCATCATTTATCTCTACCGCCGCCATCTCACGCGAGATCGAGAACAAGACCGTCCTCACCGTCGTGTCCAAGCCCATCTCACGCACCAGCGTGATCCTGGGCAAGTTCATCGGGATCGCCGGTGCCATGATCGTCGCCATCGCGATCATGATCGCTTTTCTGCTCTTCGGTATTCGTCACGGCATCCTCTCGACCGCCGCGGAAGACCCAGTCTGGCCCGTCATCACCTTCTCTGTCGGCTCCATCGCCCTCTCGGTGCTGATCGGATCGCTGGGGAACTACCTCTACGGCTGGTCTTTCGGGCAGACGGCTTCGCTCGTGCTGCTCCCTCTCATCTGGATCGGCTACATCGCGACGCTCTTCATCGATGAAGACTGGTCGCTGATGGACCCCAGCGAGAACTTCAAGCCCCAGATCATGCTCGCCTGCGCTTGCCTGGCGATGGCGCTGCTCGTCATGACCTCGATCGCGACGGCCGTCTCCACCCGCCTCGGGCAGGTGCTCACCATCGCCATCTGTGCTGGCGTGTTTGTCATCGGGCTACTCTCAAACTACTGGTTCGGGCGCGGTATCTTCGAGAACTCTCGCTTCGGCGTCGTCGCCGTGGTCGACTCCCCCACCAACCTCGATCTCTACGACTTCTTCAATGATCAGGTCTGGGAACTGGCGGCCAAGCGGAACAACATGAGCGTCGAGGACTTCATCGACGCCGGCTACGACCCACGCCAGTATGTCAGTCTGGTCGAACTACTGAACTTTGATCAGGAGCCGCTCAAGGAGGAATCCTATTTCAACCAGGTGATGCTCCGCGAGCCCGGCTCAACCCTGTTCATCACGCTCCTGGGCCCATCCCGCGAGGACATCGCGGTCGGCGATCCGGTGTTCTACGGCGCCTCGCCATCGGGCGTCGGTATGATCACGCCCGAGTTCCAGCCCCTCGCCCCGGGCACACCGGTCGAAGCGAACACCCGCGGAGAGCCCGGGCTCTTCATCAGCGAAATCGACGACGACCGGATCGCCATCATGCAGGTCGGCGAGGACGCCCTACCACTCTCACGCCCACCACTTCCGGGCGATTCGCTCTTCCGCCAGCGCACGATCACCCACCCGCTCCCGCTGATGGTCTGGTCGGTCGTCCCCAACATGCAGTCGTTCTGGCTGCTCGATGCGATCACGCAGAACCAGCCCATCCCGTTCTCGCATGTGGTGCTGGTGTACCTCTACGGCGGCTGCCAGATCGTGGTCTTCCTGTCGCTGGCGGTGTTCCTGTTCCAGGGACGGGATGTGGGCTGATTCAAAGCTCGCTCATCGCTGCTCGGCCATCGCCCGCCCGTAGACCCGCACGCACTTCTCGGCCGCGCCGTCCCAGTTGAGGCCGCGCAGCTCAAATCGCCCGTGCTCGCGGAGCGTCTGCCCCAGCGGCGGGTAACGCAGCACCGCCACGATCTTGTTGGCCATCTCGTCGGTGTCCCAGAAGTCAACCTTCAGGCAGTGCGTCAGCACCTCCGACACGCCCGACTGCTTGGATACGATCACCGGCACATCGTTGCGCATCGCCTCCAGCGGTGCGATCCCGAAGGGCTCGGACACGCTGGGCATCACATAGCAGTCTGCCATCTGGTAGACCCGATCGACATCGCGCCCGCGAAGGAAGCCCGTGAAGAGCACCTTGTGCCCGATCCCGATCGATGCGGCATGCTCGATCATCCGAACCGCCATATCGCCGGAGCCCGCGACCACGAACTTGACCTTCTCGTCTTTCTCCAGCACCCGCTTGGCGGCCTGGATGAAATACTCGGGCCCCTTCTGCATCGTGATCCGCCCAAGGAAGAGGACGATCTTTTCATCGCTCTCGATGGCCGCACCACGCTGGGGCTGGGCCTCGTGCTGGGCGACGCCGTTGTACACGACATCGATTTTGTTGTCGGGCACCCCGTACTTGCGGTGTACGATCGACTTGGTCAGTCGCGAGACAGCGATCACGCGGTCCGCGCCGTTGAGCCCAGCTCGCTCGATGTCGTACACACCCTGATTGATGTGCTCTCCGGAGCGGTCGAACTCCGTGGCGTGGATATGGCACACCAGCGGTTTGCGGGTGATCTGCTTGAGCAGCAGCCCCGCTGGGTAGGTCAGCCAGTCGTGGGCGTGGATCACATCGAACCGCTCGGTCAGACCCAGCGCCGCGACCAGGCGGGCGTAGCGTTGGGCATCGCCGAAAAGGTCGCTGCCGTACCCGCTGCTGCACGTGCCGAGCCCGTCGACCGAGTCGAGCAATGATTCAAACGCGTCGGCGATCTGCTCGGCGCTGGCGGTCTGCAGGGCCTTGAAGCCGCTCGGGTCGTTGAGCTCAGCGATCGCTTGCTGCTGGACCGCGTGTGTCTCACGGATCTCGCGGATCAGGCGTTCGAGCGTATTGCCAACATCGACGCCGGGGTAGGAGCTGGGATAGCTGGCCTCGAACTGCTCGATGCGTCGGGTCAGCGTCTCGATTAGGCGTGGGCTGTCCTCTCGGAGGTCCTCAGTCGGCTCGGGCTCCCGCCCGCCCTCCACCGGCTGGGGCTGGAGCACACCCTTGCGCAGCGACTGTGCCCGCTGGGCAAGCACACGGGGGCCGATGAGTTCGACATGCGAGCGGTGCCCCTCGGGCACGGGCTGGGGCAGCACGAACACGACCTCATGCCCCTGGTTGACGAGTGAGCGTGTGAGTCCCTCAACGGCGGTCCCCAGACCGCCGGCCATGAAGGGGGGAAACTCCCATCCGAGCATCAGAATGCGCATGATCCCAGCCGCCTTTGCCCGTATGGGACGAACTCCTGAGCCCCGCTCAGTCGTCCTCATCCTCACTCATATCACCCAGATCTCGGAAGACCGTCTCGTACCCCAGCAACCAGATGAGAGCACGCGATGCAGCGTCGGGGCTGCTCAGCGGGACGCTCAGCTTGGAGCGGAACACATAGACCTTCTCTGGCGAGCGGAAGTGCTCGAACTCGACCACCGCGCGGTCGTCGCCCAGATCAATGATTTCCTCTTCGAGCAGTTCGTCGAGCTTGTCCCCGGTATTGACTAGGTCGGCCTCGATCGAGCCGGAAAGCCAACGATCCTCGGTCTCAAGGGCGATCCAGATGTCGCCCTCTTCCTCATAAACCCGGTAGAATGCGGGCTCGGCGGACCCATCGGCCTCGCAGCAAACCCCGCGTTCGTCAATCTTGACCGCCGCGAAGACATCCGCTTCCTGCGCGCCCTGACGCACATGCTCGTACAAACTCTGTTTGGTGTCTGCCATATCGGTGCTCATCGATCCTGTATCCCTTTGATTCTGGCCTCCGGGGGGATGGGAAACCGCGTTCGCGCATCATAGTCGCGCCCTTTGGCGCGATCAGGTTCGAGACCGATAATCGATCCCGATGTTGATTCCCATTCGCGCCAAGGACGCTCGACATCGCCCACGAACGGTGTATACTTCTCCTCGCATAACTTGGCCCAGGTGGCGGAATTGGTAGACGCGCCACCTTGAGGTGGTGGTTCTCATTTACGAGAGTGGAGGTTCGAGTCCTCTCCTGGGCACTTCGAGCGACGCTGACAGGCGTCGCTCGTTTCTTTTTTGCACCTGCAGAATCCCCCAGCCTCTGCCGTGGGACATCCCCCCTCAGTTTCGAGTGATTCCGAAGACCACGCTGAAGCGACCGGTGCCGTTGGACGAAAAATCACCTTCGGAAGTCCGATTAAACGCGAGGTGCACCGTGCGAGTACTAGTGATCGATGACTCTGCCTTCATGCGCAAGATCATCTCCGAGATGATCAACAACGAACCGGGCTTTGAGGTCATCGCGACCGCACGCGATGGCGAGGATGGGGTCAACAAGGCCATCGAGCTCAAGCCCGACCTGATCACCCTCGATATCGAGATGCCACGCAAAGACGGGCTCAGCGCCCTGCGGGAAATCAAGGCCAAATGCCACGCCTTCAACCCGACGGTGCTCATGTGCTCGTCGCTGACCGTCGCCGGCTCGCACGAGACCTTCAAAGCGCTCCGCATCGGGGCGGCCGACTTTATCGCCAAAGACCCCGCCGTTGTCGGCAAAAAGGATGAGGGCTTCCGGGCCGAGCTGATCTCCAAGCTCAAGGCCCTGAGCACCAGCAAGAGAATGCCCGCGGTCGCTGCGACCAAGCCCGGCACGCCCAGCGCCAGCTCAGGACGATCGCCCACGGGCAGCATCGACGCGATCGATCTCTCACGCGTACGCGTCATCGCGGTCGGCTCCTCAACCGGAGGGCCGCCCGTGCTCGAAGAGATCTTCTCCGGACTCACATCCGGTCTGCGCGTCCCCATCATCGTGGCCCAGCACATGCCAGAGCTCTTCACGCAGAGTCTCGCGTCCCGCCTCGACCAGCAGTGCGCCTGCTCGGCCTGGCTGGCCAGCAATGGCTCCATGCTCGACCGCGCGGGCATCCACATCTGCCAGGGCGGCACGCACACCCGCCCGACCCGCGTCGCTGGGGGCAAGGTCATCACCCGCCAGGTTGAGCACATCGACGGCGCGATCTACCGCCCCTCGGTTGACGCGCTCTTCGAGTCAGCTGCCCAGATCTGGGGTGAGGGCGTGCTGGCGATCCAGCTGACGGGCATGGGTGCCGACGGGGCGAACGGGGCTCAGAAAGTCAAGGCCGCGGGCGGGCAGGTGGTCACTCAGGCCGGCTCAACCTGTGTTGTCAATGGCATGCCCAAGGCCGTCGTAGACGCCGGGGCGTCGGATGTCGAACTCCCGCCCTCGGCGATTAAACAGTTGTTGGCCCAGATCAGCGGATCGCAATCGAGCCCGAAGGGGGACGAAGGCCCCAATCTTGGGTCGCAGCGGGTCGCTTGAGAGCCAAAACAGCACTTCTGCTTCAACAGCCCACAGTCTTACTCGATATCCACCAAGTCCAAGCTTGTCCTCACTGATCGGGAGCAACCATGCACAACGCCCAAACCAAAGCCAAAGCGGGCAACGCACAGAACAACGAGCAGTTGCAGCTTGTGAGCTTCACCGTCGGTGAGGAGCTCTTTGCCGTCGATATCCTGCGGGTGCAGGAGATCAACCGCATGATGGCGTTGACCAAGGTGCCCCAGAGCCCCCCCGGCGTCGAGGGCATCATCAACCTGCGTGGTCGCATCATCCCGGTGCTGGATCTGCGTGTGCAGTTCGGCTTCCCCAAGTCCGAACAGAGCGAGCACACCCGCATCGTGGTGATCGAGGTTCAGGGCAAGACCATCGGGTTTGTCGTGGACTCGGTGCGTGAGGTCATGCGCATCTCTTCAAACATCGTCGAGCCCACGCCGCGTATGGGCACCTCGATCGACTCGAGCTATGTCTCGGGCGTCGCGAAGCTCGACGGGCAACTGCTGATCCTCCTTGAGCTGGAGAACCTGCTCAGCGCCGATTCGTTGAGCAGCATCTCCAGGATGAGCAAGGCAGCCTGAGCACCCACCACCGATCCCGAGCGGAGCGTCGATATGAGCAGCACCATTAACCGGATCACGATGACGCAGGACCAGTTCCAGCGGATGTCCAAGATCATCTATGATCGATCCGGTATCCATTTCCCCGACAACAAAAAGTATGTTGTCGAGTCACGCCTCTCTCACCGCCTGGGTGAGCTGGAGATGGACAACTTCGACCAGTACATCGCCTACCTGACCATGGGACCCTACCAGATGGAAGAGTTCCAGGAGATGTTCAACCGCATCACCATCAACGAGACAAGCTTCTTCCGCAACGAGCCGCAGCTCGATGTGTTCGAGAAAGTCATCCTGCCCGAGCTGCTCGAGGCACGCTCGTCGACCAAGCGCCTCCGCATCTGGTCGGCCGCCTGCTCCAGCGGCGAGGAACCCTTTACGCTGGCGATGCTGATCCACCGATCGATGGGCGTCCGTCTGAGCGACTGGCGCATCGAGATCCTCGGGACCGACATCTCGGAGAAAGCCCTGGGCATCGCTCAGAGCGGCCTGTACAGCAACTACTCCGTCCGCTGCACCCCCAAGCTGATGCTCGACCGGTACTTCAAGCCCGAGGGGCGTGAGTTCCGTCTCAACGACGACATCCGCTCGATGGTCAGCTTCGAGAAGCACAACCTCAAGGACACCATGGCCGCCAAACGCCACGGGACCTGGGATGTCATCTTCTGCCGCAATGTGCTCATCTACTTCGATGATCCCATGAAGAAGAATGTGATCGCCATGTTCGATCGCCAGCTGGCGCACGACGGCACGCTCTTCATCGGACACTCGGAACGAATTTCAACCCTCACAGACAGCTTCGCGCAGCTGAACATCCCTCAGGGGTTCTGCTATCAGAAGTGCGAGTTTGTCGAATCCAAGAGCGGGAGCTAACGCATGTCGATCAATGACTTCGATCCCGATATCCTGCAGGACTTCCTTACCGAATCCGGCGAGCTGCTCGAAGAACTCGAGAGCGACCTCGTCGACCTCGAAGCGACGCCCCAGGACCCCGAGCTGCTCAACCAGATCTTCCGTGCGCTGCACACGATCAAGGGCAGCGCCTCGTTCCTGGCGCTGACGAACCTCGTGGCCATTGCTCACTGCTCTGAGAGTGCTCTCAATGTCGCTCGCAACGGGCAGCTCGTCATCGGCAAGCCCGAGATGGACCTGCTTCTTGGCGCGATCGATGTACTCAAGATCCAGTTCGCCGAGCTGGGTGAGGGCAATACCGACCTCACCGCCGCGGACCCCAGGCTGATCCAGCAGCTCACCATCCTCGGTGACGGCGGATCGCTCACTGACACCGCCGAGCCGGATACAGGCGGGCAAACGGTTTCCGACGCGCTCCCCGAGTTCGATACCAGTGACGGGCGCAGCGTCGAGCGGATTATGCTCGACTCGGGCAAGCTCGACCTCATCGAGCACATGGCCAGCGATATCAAGAACACCATCGATCAGGCCAAGGCACGCCTCGCCGATCTGTTCAACCCCGACACTCGCCAGGTGGCCTGCAACAACCTCGCCGACCTGTTTGAGGACATCGTCAAGACCGTCGACTTCTTCGAGATCGAGCCCGTCCTCCGCCTTGCGAACCTGCTTGATCAGGCGACCGACGCCATCCCAGCCCTCGATCAGGAACTGATCGTTCAGCTCACCCCCCGCCTCATGGGCGTGTGCGAGTTGCTCAACGAACAGACCCAGGAGCTGATCAATCAGGTGCTCATCACCTGGCCCACCGACACCCTGGCCGAGCGCATCGAACAGCTCAGCGAGGGCAACCAGATTGAATCGGGTATCCTGCCAGCCAACGCCGACGCGTTCACGGCCCTTGCCATGGACGGCATCGCCTACGGCAGTGCCAGCACCACTGCTGAGGTTGATTCCTTCGACAGCGTGGACAGCGACTCGGAGCAGGACGCCCAGGGCATCGCCGCCGCGACCACAACGCCGGGTCAGGCAGCGGGCACCGCGGCCAAGCGTCAGGCCCCAACCGCCATCGAGCAGACCATCCGCGTGGAAGTCTCACGGCTCGAATCGCTGATGAACCTCGTGGGCGAGCTGGTGCTGCAGAAGAACCGCATCGGCGCGATGGCTGAGAATGTAGGGCGTTCGATGATCGACCCGGAACTGATCGAGCAGATGGAGGTCACCGCCAGCACGCTCGACCGCGTCACCGGCGACATCCAGCTCGCCGTCATGCGGACCCGCATGCAGCCGCTCGACAAGCTCTTCGGCAAGTACCCCCGACTGATCCGCGATCTGGCGACCAAGACCCACAAGCAGATCAACCTCGAGATCATCGGTGGCGATACCGAGGTCGACAAATCGGTCATCGAGGAGCTGGGCGATCCGCTCGTCCACCTCCTCCGCAACAGCGCCGATCACGGGATCGAGAAGCCCGAGGTCCGCGCCGCGGCTGGCAAGGAAGAGATGGGCACGATTAAGCTCGTCGCCGGGCACGAGGGCAGCCATGTGTGCGTGCAGATCATCGACGACGGCAAGGGCCTGGACCGCCAGGTCATCGGCGCCAAGGCCGTTGAACGCGGGCTGGTTTCTGCCGAGCAGCTCTCGGCGCTGAGCGATGAAGAGGTATTCCGCTTCATCCTCGAGCCCGGCTTCTCGACCGCTGAGCAGGTCTCGGACCTCTCAGGTCGTGGCGTGGGCATGGATGTCGTCCGCACCAACATCGAGTCCAAGCTCAAGGGCGGTATCTCGATCGAATCGGTGAAGGGCAAGGGCACGACGATCAACATCACCATCCCGCTCACGGTCGCGATCATGCCCGCCATGATGGTCGCCGTGGCCGACGAGGTCTTCGCGATCCCGCTGACCAATATCACCGAGATCGTCAACCCCAGCCCCGACATGCTCTCCAAGCTCGGCGACGAGCCGGTGATCCACCTACGTGGCTCGGTGCACCCGCTCATCAGCGCCCAGGAGATCTTCGATGTCCCGGATCACGCTCGCAAGCAAGAGAAGTTCGTGGTCGTCATCGGCTTCAACCAGAAGATCATCGGCCTGCGAGTAACCCGCGTCATCGGGCAGCAGGAGATCGTCATCAAGCCGCTCGACGGCGTGAAGCGGGACGGACCCATCTCGGGCGCGACCGTCCGCAACGATGGCGGCGTCAGTCTCATCATGGATATCGCCGAGCTGATGCGCATCTCCCGGCACCAACGCGTCGCGCTGGCCGCACACAGCTAACACTGGCACACACAGGCACTCAACCAAAGGAGTGAGTCACAATGGATGCAAGCTACATCACCCCCTTCATGACATCGATCCAGAATGTCTTCTCGACGATGTTTCAGCTCCCGGTCTCGATCGGCGAGCCGAGCATTAAGACCGACAAGAAGGCGACACACGATGTCTCTGGCATCATCGGCGTCTCGGGCGAGATGGTCGGCACGATCGTGCTGAGCATGCCCGCCGACGCAGCGGTGTCGATCGTCAACCTCTTCACCGGCATGGAGATGGACCCCGACAGCGACGACTTCGCCGACGCCGTGGGTGAGCTGGTCAATATGATCTCGGGCAACGCCAAGGCCGAGTTCCAGCGCAAGGGTGTCTCGATCTCGTGCCCCTCGGTCGTGATCGGCGAAGACCACCGCGTGAGCACCCCATCGGGGACCGCCTGCGTCATGATCCCCTGTAGCACAGACTGCGGCGAGGTTGTCCTTGAGATCGCCCTCCGTGAAGCCGCCGAAGTAGACGAGACCCAAGCCAACGCCGCCTGAGCCCGCGTGCGAAAGACAAAGGAGCAATCACCATGCGAATCCTTCTCATCGACGATTCAAAGACCATGCGCAACATCCAGAAGTCGGTGCTCAAGCAGCTCGGCTACACGGACATCGAAGAGGCCTGCGACGGGCAGGACGCGCTGAACAAGGTCCCCGCGTTCAAGCCCGAGCTCTGCCTCGTGGACTGGAACATGCCCAACATGGACGGGCTGACCTTCGTGAAGACATTCCGCCAGCAGGACAAGTCCACCCCGCTGATCATGGTCACGACCGAAGCCGAAAAGGCCCGCGTCATCGAGGCCATCAAGGCGGGCGTGAACAACTATGTGGTCAAGCCATTCACCCCCGATCTGCTCAGCGAGCGCATCACCGAAACGCTCGCCAAGTGCGGCGTGGGCTCCTGAGCACGCATCGGGCGACGCGTTCCGCATCCTGACGCGCCCTCGCCCGCAGTTCGGGCTCTTGTGACGATACCACGACACGCTCACGGGCTCTGTGCCGCCCGTGAGCGTGTCGTCGCGCGCACGGGGCGTGAATCGCCAACCCAGCGGGAACCGTGCTCACTCCCCGGCGGTATACTCAGGTGCGCACGATGCCACCACCACACACACACAACCCGAACACACATGCCCCATCGCGCCCCCACTGGCTCGCGTTGGGTTGCTGTGCCGCGATGGCCAGCGGCATCGCCTGTCTGGTCATGCTCCCACAGAGCAGCCAGAACCGGTATGAGTGGCTCCCGATGAGCTGGCAGCCCGAGGAGCCCACCAGCGACCAGCCCAGTGATGCACCAGCCGGTTCCTCGCAGGAGGCGCCGCAGGACGAGCCCGAGAGCGATGTCATGCGTGAGTGCGTGATCACCCTCCGCACCGGGCGGACCATCAAGGGCGAACTCATCCGCGAGGATTCTCGCATCGTCGTGATCGGCATCGAGGGGATCGAGACCACCTTCCAACGACGCAATGTCACAACCATCGTGGTCCTGCCGCCTGTCGAGGAACGCTATAAGGACCTCCGCGCGACGATCTCCGATACCGATATCGATTCCCGCCTCGCCCTCGTCGAGTGGCTCCGTGCCCGCCGGGCCTATTCGCTCGCGCTCGACGAGCTCGACTCGATCCTCGCTGTCGACCCCACCAACCCGCACGCCAAGCTGCTGCACACCTGGCTCAGCGAGTACGGCAAGCTCAGCAAGTCGGACAAGGCCGTTGAGTCGGAGCCGGATCAAGATCGTGATGAGGGCGACGATCGGGAGTACAAGATCCAGCAGAACGAACTCCCGACACTCAGCGACGAGCAGATCAACCTGATGCGGGTCTACGAGATCGACCTGCGCGACCCGCCCAAGATCATCGTGCCCGACGAGGTCATGCTCGAACTGATGCGCATGCACCCCGATCGTTTCAGCCCCGACGAAGATCAACGAAAGAAGACCCTCAGCATCCCCGAGGTGGAGAAGCTCAAGCTGATCTTCGCCCTGCGTGCCCGCGAGCTGTACTCCCGGATACAGGTCCTGGAGAACCCAGACTCCATGCAGCGCTTCAAGGACCAGGTCCACACCGGGCGTGGCTGGCTCATCAATGCCTGCGCTTCCACCCGCTGCCACGGCGGCGTCGACGCCGGCTCATTCCGCCTGATCAACCGAAAGCCCAACACCGACGAGACGGCGTTCACCAATCTCTACATCATTGAGAACACCAAGCTCGCCAATGGGCAGCCGCTCATCGACTTCGAGAACCCGGACCGTTCGGCGTTGCTGCAGATGGGCATGGTGCAGAGCAATGCACTGATCCCTCATCCTGAACTCCCCAGGGGCTACCCGGGTCGTGGGTACAGCCCGATCTTCCGCAACACGCGTGAACGCAAGTACCAGCAGGCGGTGGACTGGATCCGCTCGATGTACCAGCCGCGTCCAGAGTTCGACTTCGAGTACCCCCCCGCTGAGCCGCAGACCCAGCCGGAACCCGATCAGAACGACGCCGAAACGCCCTGAGACTCCCCCATCGCTGCGATGATGCCGCGGGTGTGCTACCATCTTCATCCCCGCCCGGACCGGTTTTCGAATGGAACCAGATCGGGCAGAACAGAGTATCGAACAACCCACGCACATCATCTGGTGCGCTGGTCAACCATCGTTAGTTGTGAAGGACACGCCGAGCATGACCCATCGCCATCTGCCCTCGCTGATCCGACCGCTGCGACTGTCCCTGATCGCCGGCACGGCCTGCTCGCTGCTGCTGCTCTCGGGCTGTGGCGGCGATGAAGCCGCCCAGGAAGCGATCAAGGACGCCGACCGGGCGTTCACCTCGGTCGCGCTCGGCGACGCCAACGCATTCAAGAGCAACACGGCCAAGGTGTACAACGAGACCGAGCAATCGCTCAGCGCCCACGCCGGCGACTCGAGCGGGTTCGCCGAGGCCGCCGCCATCGGCGTCGCCATGGCCAAGCGAGGCCAGGCCGCACTCGCCTCGCAAGAAGCATCCAAGGCCGAGGGGCAGGCCCTGCATCACGCCCGCGTCATCCGCGGCATGATCAACGAGTACCTGACCAACAAGGCGATCGCCGAGGGTGCGGGCTCATTTGATCCGAGCGCCGATATCGCCGATCTCAACTCGATCATCGAGCTCCGCCGCGACGACATCAACGATTACCAGCAGCGTATGGATCAGATCAACCAAGAGATCGCGGCCCACGACGCCAAGATCGAGGATCTACGGTCCAAGGCCGATCAGCAGCGCAACGAAGCTGGCGCCATCGAGCTGCGGATCCCCCGCGTATCAGCACAGGAGGGCGCCGAACTCGCCAAGCAGATGCGTGAGTTCTCGCTGCGGGCCGATCAGTTCGACCTCGAGGCGACCCGTATCGAGGGCATCGTGGGTCAGCTGCGCCCGGGTGCCCGGGAAGTCAGCTTGAATGTCGAGAAGGCCCGCTCGCAGATTGACCTGCTCGAGAAGGCCATCACCGAGCTGCAGGATCGCGCCGCCGCGAGCCAGCAGGACGCCAGCGACGCCAACGCCAACGCGAATGCCGCGCTTGATCGCATCAAAAAGGCGGTAAGCGACTATCAGGCCCTGCGCGACGGCGAGGTTGAGAGCGCCAACAACAAGGCGATCTCGCTCGTTCGTGCATCGCTCAGCGCTCTGCGAGACGCAAAGGACGCCGTCAAATCCGTCGCAACGCTCAACAAGTCCGACGCGAACCAGATGCTCGCCGAGATGCAGATGCGTCAGGCCATCGGCGAGCGTGAAGAGGCCGAGCTCTACCTTTCGATCAATGACGCGAAGATCCCCGGCAACTGGGTAGAACGCATCAACGCCGCGACCCAGCGGGCGGATGAACTGACCAGCGAAGCCCAGCAGAGCTACCAGGCCGCCGCGTCCGCCCTGCGTGGTGCCCAGGCCCGCGGCGATGCCGCGGAGAAGGTCAACGCTGCCGCCGATCGTCTCGATGCACTCGGCGGCGTAGTCGCCGAGCCCGAGCCCGAGTACATCGAACAGGACGAAAACACCGAGTCGTACAATGATTCCGAAGAAGGTGATGCCGAAGAGATGAGCTCAGACTCGGGCGAGATGACCCTTGAGGATATCCTTGCCGAAACGCCCGAGGAGATGCGTGAGACCGTCCGCGCTCAGCTGCAGGGACTGATCGACACCCTCGAAGCAACCGACGATGTCGACGCACTCTACGACATGCTTGATCAGATCGACGCCCAGTCCGAGGCCATGAGCGGGATGCTGCCGCCAGAGATGCAGACCGAAGAACTGCTCGACCAGATGAACGCGGGGTTCGACTGGGTAAAACGCCAGATCGAAGCCCGGATCGAAGAAATCGAGAACGGGTAAGCACCCAGATTCAACCCAAATCCGACGCACGCCCACGACCCGATCGTGGGCGTGTTTTTTCATCCGACCTACACTCCTGCATGAGTTCCACGACCACGACCGATCTCCCGGGCACACCCGAGATGCCCGATGTGCCCCAGCACCTCGTGAAGCCCAACGCCCCGGTCATCGGGCGTGTCCACGCGACCCGACTGTGCACCCGTTCACGCAAAGCCGCCGGCTTCGTGCGCCATGTCGAGATCGATGTCTCGGGCACCGAGCTCGAGAACAGCTGGCACAGCGGGCAGTCGTTTGGCGTCATCCCCTCTGGGGATCTGGACGGCAAGCCCCACAAGCTCCGCCTCTACTCCATCGCCGCCCCCACAGGCGGCGAGACCGGCGACGGCACCATCATCACTACGACTGTCAAACGCCTCATCGACGAGCACTGGGAATCGCACAAGCTCGTCCAGGGCGTGTGCTCCAACTACCTCTGCGACCTCAATGTCGGCGACGAAGTCCTCCTCACCGGCCCCGTCGGCAAGCGATTCCTGCTCCCCAGCGACCCCAGCAAGCATGACTACATCTTCATCGCCACCGGCACGGGCATCGCACCCTTCCGCGGCATGATGCTCGACCTCATCCGCCAGGGCATGCCCTCTCGGGCGGCACTGCTCATGGGCGCCCCCTACGAGAGCGACCTGCTCTACCACGATGACCTCACCGCGTGGACCAGAGAGCACACGAACTTCAGCTACCACACCGCGATCTCACGCCACACCACGCCCGATCAACCCACCAAGCTCTATGTTCAAGATCTGCTGCGTGAGGACTTCGATACGCTCGGCCCCATGCTCGCCTCCGAACGCACGCTGATCTATATCTGCGGGCTCGCGGGGATGGAGCTGGGGGTCTTCCAGACCCTCGCCAAGCTGCTCACCCCCGAGCACCTTGCCCAGTACATCACCGTCCCCGAGGGCTACGAAGAGTACCCCGAGAAATGGGAGCGCTCGATGATCCCCAAGACCATCAAGAAGACCAAACGCGTCTTCCTTGAGGTCTACTGACCCTTTCACACGCGTGTCACAGGACGCATCTGGACGCCCTGCGGGGCGTACAGACCCGGTGAACAGGCAACAAGCCCGTCCAAACACGGGACGAGCCCCCGTTTGGGCGATAAACTCACCAACACGGGCTCGCCCGTCCTGAACGCACTCATCGCGCCGGCATCACGCCGCCGTGCATCATTCAAAGAGGTCCCGATCGTGTCCAACGCTCGCTCCGTGTCGCTTCTCGCCCGATCCACTCGCACCCTGCAGGCCCTCGTGCTCGCGGTGGGTACCACGCTCGCCGCCGCGCAGCCCGCGACGAGCCTGCCCCGCTCAACCGTCGAGACAATCTCGGTCAACTCCGGGCAGAGCACGCAGATCCAAGCCTTCATCGACAACTGGGCCCCACGACTCCGCAGTGGCGACACCCAGGACGCCCGACGGGCGCTCGAGGCCCTCACCGAGCCGTTGCACGGGCGTGGCGTCTCGATCGCCTTCCGCCAGAGCTACTCGCAAGCCCTGATGCCGCTCATCGACGAGCTTATCGCTTCGGGCAGCGTGCAGGGCAAGCTCGGTGCCCTCCGTCTCTCGGGCGACCTCGCGACCCCGCCCGGCGTGCAGCGCGTCCGCGGTATGCTCAACGACGAGGATGCCGGCGTGCGACTGTTCGCGGTCAAGAGCGCCGGACGCGTCCTTGACGCTACCAGCACGCACGGCCCCGCCATGTCCGAGGCCGACGCACGCTCGCTGATCGACGCCGTCGCCAACGCGGCCAAGGACAGCCAGGATGAAGAACACATCCGGGCGTGTGCCCGCTCGCTTGCCGAGGGCACAACACTGGGCACCCGCGACCTGGGCAGCGCCCGCTCGCATGCGATCGTGGCCCTCTCTGAGCTCGTGGGCGATCGCCTGGCCGCGCTGACCCCTAACGACGACCCCCGCTTCACGCAGTCGCTCGCTCTGGATGCCGCCAGCGCGACCACCCAGTCGATCTCCGATATCACCGCAACCATTAACGAGGAAGCCGCCCGTGCCGCGGTCCGCCTCGGCGGCGACATCATCTCGGTGCCCCTGCGCCGCATCATCGCCAAGACCATCGAGCCGCAGGGTGAGCGTGATATGACTGTCCGCTCGGTCCAGGCCGGCGAGACCCTGCTCTACTTCGCCCGTCGCAAGTCCGCCGAGCTCAAGGGGCAACCGATGGGTGGCATCACCACCACGGGCTTCAGCGCCCAGATCAAGGCGGGCGAGGACCGCGACTTCCGCAACCAGGCCGCCGCACTCCTTGGCCCGGGCGGCCCGATCGTCACCGAGTTCAAACTCAAGGACGATCGCTTCCTGAACTAATCCGCGATTCTCGCGAATCTTGTGCCCCAGCCGGTCAACGAGGCCTTCCCAAGCCGGTAAGGTGTTGACATGCTGCGATTGTTCGTTCCCATCCTGCTCCTGATGGCCCTCATCGGCGTCTCGGTGCTCTCGGACAACCCGACACCCCGGGCCGACTTGGTGTTCATTAACTCCAGCGATGTCAACACCCTCGACCCCCAGCGCATGAGCTGGATGCACGACCTGCGCACCGCCCGTCTGCTCTACGAGGGGCTGGTCCGCAACGATGTGCTCAGCAACGACTTCGAAATTGAGCCCGCCGCGGCTGAGTCATGGGAAGTCTCCGAAGATGCCAAGACCTACACCTTCCACCTACGCCAAGATGCGAGATGGTCCAACGGCGAACCGGTGACGGCCGAGGATTTCCGCTACTCCTGGCGCCGGGCGATGCTGCCCGACCTCGTCTCCGATTATGTCGCGATGTTCATGAATGTGAAGGGTGCTCAGGCCTTCTACGACTGGCGCCTCGAGCAGCTCGATGCCTTTGGCGATCGGGAGTTCAACTCCCCCACCGCCCGACAGCAGGGTGCATATGACCTGTGGAACCAGACCCGCGCGAAGTTCGATGAGCTGGTGGGCATGCACGCGCCGGATGAGTACACGCTGGTCATCGAGCTCGAGAAACCCCTGCCCTATTTCCTGGACCTGTGCGCCTTCGCCGTGTTCTCGCCGGTCTACGAGCCGCTGGTCTCGCAATACGAGCGTCCCGACCCGCAGACCGCCCGCCTGATCCGACGCCCCGGCTGGACGCAGGGCGGCGTGCTGATCTCCAATGGCGCATTCACGCTGGAGCGATGGCGCATGAAGCGCGACATGCGCCTTGAGAAGAACACCTACTACTGGGACCGCGACAACATCGCCATCGACAGCATCGACATCCCATCGATCAACGACCCCAACGCGGGTGTGCTCGCCTACCAAACCGGCGCAATCGACTGGATCGCCGATGTCACCGCTCCTTACCGGGGCGAGATGGTCGCCCAGAAGCTCGACTTCCTTGCTGAGCACGCTGAAGAAGTCGAGAAGCTGCGGGCTCAGGGGCTCGATCAGTACACCATCGATCGCATGCTCCCCCCCGACCCGCGTTCCCACACACACGCCGTCTCCTCCTTCGGCACCTACTTCTACAACTTCAACTGCAAGCCCTACCTGCCCGACGGGCAGCCCAACCCCTTCGCCGATGCAAGAGTCCGGCGTGCTTTCGCCATGTGCATCGACAAGCGAGCCATCGCCGATCAGGTCAGACGTCTCGGCGAGCCCGTCGCCAGCACCCTCATCCCACCCGGGTCCATCGGCGGCTACACCTCACCCAAGGGGCTGCCCAACATCAGCACCGCAGAAACCAACGCCGAGCGTGAGGCCATCATCGATCAGGCCAAGGCCCTGCTCGAAGAAGCCAACTATCCCAAGGACTTCGTGGTCACACTTTCATTCAACAAGGACGCCGGGCACGACCTGATCGCCCAGACCGTGGCCAAGAGCTGGCAGAAGCATCTGGGCATCCAAACCCGCCTCGATCAGAAGGAGATCAAGATCTTCCGCGACGAGCTCAAGGACAAGCAGTACATGACCGCCCGGGCAGGGTGGTTCGGCGACTATGGCGACCCGACGACATTCCTCGACATCAACCACTCCAACGACGGCAACAACGATCGAGCCTACAACAACCCCATCTACGACAACCTGCTGCTCCGGGCCAGCAACGAGCTCGATCCCGAGAAGCGCATGGCCCTGCTGAGCGAGGCCGAGCGGATACTCGTTGAAGAAGACCTCCCGCTCGTCCCAATCTTCCACTACGCCACGATCTACATGTTCGATCCGCACAAGATCACCGGGCTCTCCACCCACCCGCGCACCAAGCAGAACGCTTTCCTTATCGATGTGCTCGGCGACGGCAAGGGCCCCGAACAGCCACGCCCCATGCACGCCGGACGCCCGAGCCAAGAGGAGCCCCAGCCATGATGACGACCATCGTCCGCCGGCTGCTTGCCCTGCCCCTCATCCTGCTCGTCGTATACACCATCACGCTGTTCCTGGCGTGGAAGGTGCCCGGAAACCCCCTGGAAAACCCAGAAAAACGACCTAAGCCCGAGGTCATCGAGCAGATGAACAAGCAGTACAACCTCGACTCATTCCCGAGGTTCTACATCTCGTATCTGGATAGTGCCACGGGCTTCGAGTACCTGCGCGACCGCCTGAGCGGCGAGATCGACCGCGAACGCCAGGCGGCCATCAATGAGGGGCTCCCACCGCCCCAACGCCCTGTCTTCGACTTCGGGCCATCGCTCAAGTACGACGACAAGACGGTGAATGAAATCATTCGCGACTCGCTCCCGGTCTCGGTGACGCTCGGCGCTTCGGCGATCCTGATCGCGCTGCTCATCGGCACGGTCTCGGGCATCGTCGGCGCGGTCAAGCCGAACTCGATCGCCGACTTCTCGACACTCGGCGTCGCGATGGTCGGCATCTCGCTGCCCAGCTTCGTCACAGGCACGCTGCTGCTGCTCGTGTTCTCCATCTGGCTCGGGGTCTTCCCCGTTGCCCAGTGGGGCACGCTGCGAAGCATCGCCCTGCCCGCATTCGCGCTCTCGCTGCCCTTCGCCGCGTACATCGCGCGCCTGACTCGCATGGGTATGATCGAATCACTCGGGGCCGACTACATCCGCACCGCACGCGCCAAGGGCGCCCCCGAGCGCGTCGTGCTGATCAAGCACGCCCTCAAGAACGCATTCCTGCCCGTCCTCAGCTACCTCGGACCGGCAACCGCCTTCGCGATGACCGGCTCGTTCGTCATCGAACGCGTCTTCAGCATCCCCGGCATGGGCGAGTTCTTCGTCAGCGCCGTCCAGAATAAAGACCTCTTCCTGATCATCGGCGTCGTGCTGGTCTTCTCGACCATGCTGATCGTCTTCAACCTGATCGTGGACATCCTCTACCGATGGATCGATCCGCGGATCACCTGAACCGAACCCGGCTTCCACGCTACCAGGCGCTGTAGCACGGCAGCGTCGCTAGCGTCACAAACAGGATCTGGTCGCGGATATCGATCCGCCCGTCACGCGTGAGGTCCGCGGACGGATCTTGATTGATAAAGGCGATCGTGAAGAGCGTCGCGTCGTATAGATCGACGGCACCATCGTTGTTGAAATCACCGAGGCAACGCTCGGGCAACATCAGGAACACGAGCGCCGCGTTGTTGATGTTCGCCGTTGGGCCGTGTACCGACACCGGCTCGTAGTTCTCGATCGGCTCGCCGACATCGAGCATCGCGATGTTCGCGGGCGTGCCATACTCGAGCACATCCTGCAAGGGCGCAAAGCCGTATCGAGGGATCGACACATACACCCACGATTCCTGACGAACCTCCGGGTCACCGCTGTCGACATCTGACGTGCTGTTATCGTCACCGCCTGTGTCGCTTGAGAACGACATCGCGTGACTCGTAGACGAGAGCGCGATCGACGCGATCGCGCAACATGAGACGCGCCCCCACAACCAAACCTGGTCCATAGCACTATCTCCTTTGCCCCTCGTTTTTGAAAGAGACATGATGCCGCATGGCAAAGGTAAATCAACAAAAACCCCTGTAAAAACAGGTTCTTTTTGAACATCGGTCAGTTCAACCTAAAAGGATGATTCACGCGATGCAATCGTGTTGAAGTGGGTTGATTTACGCAATCCGGTCGAACACAAACCATGCGCCGGGCTTCACATCGCACACAATGAAGTCCGCGGTGGCCAGTATGATCGCGCGCTGGCCAGGAGCGGTCACATGCAACGCGATCGGTTGGCCAGCATTCACCACGAGCACATTCGCGATCGGATCCGCGCCGATCACGCTGCCGAGGATCCGCGTTGGCGTGCCGATGCACGGCTCAAAGCGCCGACCACCCGCGTGCGGCGTGTCGATCCGACGCGCCTCTGCGTAGATTCGTCCAAGCACCATCTCGCCGACCACTTGTTTAAGGGGGGCAGCTTCCCCCTTGATCACCAGCTCGATTTTGTAATCGCTGTTGGGGAACCCGAGCACGACACGCGCCGGATGACGATCGTCGGCGTCACGCACCTCGAGCACAGTGCCGCGGGAGAGGGTGGGGTCGATCTTGGTCGTTGGGGCTGGGTGAAGCATGCGACAACAATATCCGATCCGCCGCGCCGTGTCAGCAAGCCGGCTCAAGCCGGGCGCAGCGCCGCGATCTCATCGCTCGCCTGTGGGCGCGGCGTCTCACGCCCGCCCGGGCCCATACGCAGGAAGTTCCAGAGCATGATCACGCCCTCGGGCGTCATGAAGCTCTCCGGGTGGAACTGCACCCCTTCAAGCGGTTGTTTCCCAGCATCCGCCCAGACGCGTCGCATCCCCATCACGACCTCGACCCGCTCGCCCTCAATCTCATCGAAACACGAGGCGCTCACGGCCCAGCCGTCCTCACCCGGCTGTAGCGCCGGGATCGTCTCACGACGCACCACCAGCGAGTGATAGCGGGCGACCGAGGTCGGCGTGCTGACGCCCTCAAAGACACCAACCCCGTCGTGCACGATCGAGGAGGTCTTGCCGTGCATCAGAATCGGGTGGCGTTCGACGACCATCCCGTTAATGTCCGCCATGCACTGGTGCCCGAGGCACACACCGAGCACGGGCACCCGCCCGGCGAAATGCGCGATGATATCGCCAGACACACCGGCCTCCTTGGGCGTGCAAGGGCCGGGTGAGATAATCACATGAGAGGGACCCGCCCCCCCATTGAGTTGCTCAGCCTGCACAGGGGTGATCTCATCATGACGGACAACCACGAGATCGCGACCCGGCTCGAGCGTGCGGTCCAGCTCGCCCAGACGCTGCACGAGATTCCAGGTAAAGGAGTCGTAGTTGTCGATCAGCAGAATCATCGCGAAACAATAGCACGGACGATCGGCACGCGATCAGGCCCGCCCCACTATCATCCTCACCTATGAGCGGCCTCGGACTCGTCGAATCTGTGCACATGCTGCATCGCGCCTGGCGCTACCGGAACCGCACCGAGCGTGACGAGGTGCGGTTCATGCTCTCGCTCGATCTCCGCCAGAAGCTGGTGCTCGATATCGGCGCCAACGCGGGCATCTACAGCTATTGGATGTCCAAGGCCGTGGGTCGTGATGGTCGCGTCATCGCGTTCGAGCCCCAGCCAGAGATGATCGAGGCACTCAAGAAGATGCGTCACTCCTTCAAGTTCCCGCAGCTGGAAATCGCTGAGACAGGCCTCTCCGACCAGCCGGGCGAAGCAACCCTGCGACGACACGCCAACCACTTCGGCGGTGCGTCGATCGAGCGTGAGCTTCCAGACGCGGACGATGCCTTCACCATCCCGATCACGACGCTCGACGCCTACATCAACGAGCACGCCGATCGTCCGGTGTCATTCATCAAGTGCGATGTGGAGGGGCACGAGCCGGCGGTCTTCGCTGGCGGCATGCAGACCCTGCGACGCGACATGCCCACGCTGCTCTTCGAGCTGCACGACAAGCAGGTGCGTGAATCGGACCTGTTCGAACAGCTCCAATCCATCGGCTACAGCGCCTACTACCTGCACGATGGTGGCAAACACCCGATCGAGGAGCTCGAATCCAAGCGAGCCACGATCGACAAGCCCTACCTCAACTATGTGTGCGTCCCCTTCAGAGACCGTGACTGATGGCGGGCTACTCGGGCACACCGCTCCCAAAGAAGCTGGGCATCAAACCCGCGTCACGAGTCCTGCTGCTCAATGCCCCGGACGCGTTCACGCTGACTGACCTACCGGAGGGCGTCACCATCGCCCGCGATCTTCGCTCGCAACAAGAGGCCGAAGTCATTGTGCTTTTCTGTAGCAATGCGCGAGATATGACCGCCCGATTTGCCAAGTGTGTCCAACGCCTCAGCACCGCCGGCGGACTCTGGGTGGCATGGCCTAAGAAAGCCTCTGGCGTCCCAACGGACTTGCATGACCTGCTTGTGCGGTCTTATGGGCTAGATCAGGGACTTGTTGACAACAAAGTCTGCGCCATCGACGAGGTGTGGTCAGCACTGCGCTTTGTGCGAAGAAAGAACGAGCGATGATCGCTCATCGCCCGTGGGAAAGTTCTGTGTTTCAGTTCGTGCCTTATGCGGCCTCGCGCATCCAGGTCGTTCCCGCCACGCCGTCGAGCGTCACCAGGAATAGGTCCTGCGTGATCGGGTAGGGCAGACGCGAGAAGTCCTCGCTCACCCGCTTGCGGAGGCGATCAACGAACTCACCAGGCTCACAGCTGAGCGCGATAAACATATCCCGCGCCGGAGTCGCGACGAAGAAGTCCTGCCCGAGCTGCGCGGCGAGCTTACGGTGCAGGTCACTCATGAGCAACCGAGCCGCGTCGTACCCGTCCTGCTCGGCGACGATCACCGCACGACCACCCTCGGCCGACTCGATGACCTGCATCTCCAGCTCTGGGGCGTACAGGTCGAGGTTCTCTCGGGCGATCTCCTCCAGCTCGTCCACGGTGATCCCCCAGCGGACAACCTGCTCGGTCGTGATGCTGACGGTCATGTGGGGCATATCGAGCACGAAGACGATCACCGTGTCATTCACGAAAGGGACATGGGCCACGAGCTCCTCGCTGAGGTGCTCAAAGATCGTGACCGGCTGGATGCGGGGCATAATCCGGGCCTTGACCTGTGCGAACGACTCATCGGACACTTCCATCAGCTCGCCAGCAAAGAGCTGATCAAGGAAATGCTCGACGATGTCCGTGCCCCGGTCCGGCTCGTGCGCGACCATGCGGAACAGGTTATCGAGGTCGAGACGACGCCCGTTGACCAGCAGCTCCTGCGCGTTGACCCGATCGATCTTGTACCCGGGCTGCATCCGCTGGATGAGCTTGGCGACCTGCTCGGCAAACGCTTCAGGCTCGATAGGCATGGACCCCATGGCCTCTTCCTCCAAGTACCCGCTCATGCGAGATTCCACAATCCCGTCCCGAATGGGTGCCGGGGAAACATCGTCGACCTTGAAGAGGTTCTGGACCCTTGGGTGCGTGATCGCTGACTCTGAGGCGGTCTCACCGTGCGATGGGGCGGACATGCCGGTTAGTCCGGTCGATAACCCGGTGAGCATGGGCTCCAAAGCCCGAAAATGCCTCCGCATGAGTCCTGAGGCGGATTTGGCAAACCCCACCGAGGCGGGTAGAATCGAGGCCTGATATGGGACCCGCCCGCGATGCGTCTTGTGACCAGTCGTGGAGCGACGGTTCCGCTATACCGGAGACGACACTGTGACCGAACAGGAAATTGAAGCAAAGGTGATCGAGATCGTGGCCGAGCAGATGGGCGCCGATAAGTCCAAGATCACACGCGACACCAGCTTTGTCGAAGACCTCAACGCTGACTCGCTCGACACCGTCGAGCTCGTCATGGAGTTCGAGGACGAGTTCGAGACCTCGATCCCCGACGATCAGGCGGAAAAAATCCAGACCGTCGGTCAGGCCGTCGATTTCATCAAGCAAGCCAACGGCGTCGATTGATCGACCCGCAGCAAGGAACACACGCGACCCCATCAGCGATGCTGGTGGGGTGCTGTGATACTTGAGCGTGCCTGATTTCAAGACCGAGAGCAACGACCCCATGTCCAACACCCCCAATCGTCGAGTTGTCATCACCGGGTACGGCGCACTGACCGATCTGGGCCACAACGCTCAGAGCACCTGGGACGCCATGCGCTCAGGGCGTTCGGGCATCGCCAAGATCGATCACCCCGACTTCGATGCTTACGACGACTGGAGTGTCGAGATCGCAGGGCAGGTCCGAGACTGGGACCCCGCCAGCGTGATCGACAAAAAGGAAGCCCGACGCCTCGACCGCTCGGCCCAGCTCGGGCTGGCGGCCGCCATCGAGGCCGTCAAGCATTCCGGATGGGACCACACCAAGGGCGACCCCACCCGCCACGGTGTCGTGGTGGGCTCGGGCATCGGCGGCATCTACGCCATTGAGCAATCGGTGATGACCCTGAAGGAGAAGGGGCCCTCACGCATCAACCCCTTCACCGTGCCCAAGCTCATGGTCAACGCCATCACGGGCAATATCGCCATCCAGTTCAACATGCAGGGACCCGCCAGCGCCCACGCCACCGCGTGCGCCTCCTCGGGGCACGCCATCGGCGACGCGATGAGCTACATCCGCTCGGGCAAGGCCGATGTGATGATCGCCGGCGGCTCAGAAGCAGCGGTCACCCCGCTGTGCATCGGTGCCTTCATGACCATGAAGGCCCTCTCGACCCGCAACGATGAACCCACCAAGGCCTCACGCCCGTTCGACAAGGACCGCGACGGCTTCGTGCTCGCCGAGGGGGCAGCGATGTATGTCCTCGAGTCCGAGGAGCACGCCAAGGCCCGCGGCGCCACCATCTACGCGGAGCTCACCGGCACGGGCAACTCCTGCGACGCCAGCCACATCACCGCTCCCAACGAAGAGGGACGCGGCGCGTGCAACTCCATGAAGTGGGCCCTGCAGGACGCCGGGCTGACCACAGACGATATCAACTACATCAACGCCCACGGCACATCGACCCCACTGGGCGACAAAGCCGAGGTCTACGCCGTCCAGAAGGTCTTCGGCGAGCGTTCCAAGCCCGGCAACGGGCTGGTGATGAACTCGACCAAGTCGATGCATGGGCACTGCCTGGGCGCCTCGGGTGCCGTTGAACTCATCGCCTGTATCGGGGCGATCAACGAGTCGCTGGTCCCCCCCACCATCAATATCGAGAACCTCGACGATGGATTCGAGAAGATCGATATCGTCGCGAATCAGCCACGAGAGATGAGCGTCAGGCATGTGATGAACAACACCTTCGGGTTCGGCGGGCACAATGTGACCCTGATCTGCTCGAAGTACGACGCCTGAACCAGAATCACCGGACATCTTGGCACACCCATTGCGTGACTCCTTCAACGAGTCACGCGTTTGTTTCTGCGCCTCACGCGGGGCGCAGAAGTTGCCGATGGAGCCGGTATGAGCAGCACCGATTTGCGCCGCATCAATAAAATCGAGGTCCCATTCGTCGTCGTGCTGGGGCAGCGCCCGGTCAAGCTGCGCGACATCCTCAACTGGATCCCCGGCTCGATCGTTGAGCTGGCCAAGGAAGCCGATGAGGAACTCGAGGTCCGCATCAATAACAAGCCCGTCGGGACCGGCACCGCCGTCAAGGTCGGCGAAAACTTCGGCGTGCAGATCAACTACATCGGCGATCCGAAACAACGCATCGAGGCATTGGGCCCAAGCACCCAATCGGGTGCATCGGACGACCTGGACGCCGAGGCCATGGCAGCCGCGCTGCTCGATGGGCAGATCTGATTCAACGCAGGACTGAGCGAGTCAGCGGGTGAAATCACGCCCGCGAATACCATCGCGCGTCGCCCAGAAGAAGGCCGGATACTTGCCCATTCCCGATCGCTGATCACCGATCTCGAATCCGTCCTCGTGCATCACATAGTCCTCCAGCGCCGAGTAGCGGCAATCCCAGTCGTCTGTGGGCTTGAACGAGCGGGCAACCCGCTCGTTTTCGTCATACATGTTGCTGAAGATGTTCTGAATCTTGACCCGCGATACGCTGCCGTCGGCCGTAGCGACCGAGGGCTCGGCGTCGTAGTTATTCCACTGCGGGGGGAGCGGCTCCTCACCGAAGATGAACGGCTCACCGCCCCCGATATCGGGGCTGCGGTAAGAGGCGGTGCGACGCTTCTTGGTCCAGTCGAACCGCTCCCAGATCATGGCCTTCTGGGAGGGATATGCGACCTGCGCCATGTAGTTCCGCTTGGCCATCGCGGTGGTCGGATTTGTCCGCGGTGCGTTGGGGCGTCGGTCGTTGGCATAGCGCTCCGGTGAGAACCAGATCGTGGGCGAGAGCACATAGGAGCCGTCCCAGAAACCCGTGTCCAGGGTCCAGCCGGGGAAGGGCGGGTCTTCCTGGAGTCGTTGGTTGCGCTGGATCATCACCCGATCGGCGGGTGCGAACTGCACCTCCGAGGCGTAATCGCCCGTGTTCAGCCAGCCGCCGATGACCGAGTACCAGTGGAAGGCGTACATCTCGGTATACCAGGCCGAGGAGTTGCCGCTGCCCGGGAAGAACTCGGTCCCGATGTTGGTGCCGACCTTCATGACGCGTCCCCAGCCGTTGGCGACTGGCCCCCCATTCTGGCGGTAGTCTTTGATCTGGTACGGGTTCATCAGGCTGCCGCGGTACTCGCTCGTGTACACCTCCTGGATCTGTGCCATCGAGCGCAGGTTCGCCTGGCTTTTGACCAGTCTGGCGGTGTTCTGTGCACTGCTCAGTGTCGGGATCAGAATCCCGACAAGCACCGCGATAATCGCGACGACAACCAGCACCTCAATGAGCGTAAACGCTTTTCTCACAGCAGCTTCCTTTCGCAACCACCCTGCGTGACAACCGACCCTGAAACGAATAAAAGTGAGGGAATCAGACTCCCACGCCGGCAGGGGCAGCACCAATAGCGTATCACAAGTGATCCAAATCCACAACGATTCCTGAACACAACTCGGACAGCGGCATCTCCCGAGCCCCCGGACCGAGAAAAATGGCCCATAACTTGGGCCAGTTCGGGCGGTTCATCGAATCAGGCATGGTCCCAAAGCCGATAGCATGTATTGCGTTACCGCATTTCGCCCGTTTCTCAGCCACCGAATCGAGATCCGACATGCCCAGAGACATCCCCGTTGGGAACGGCAGCCTGCTGATCACCTTTGATGACCTCTACCGCATCCGCGATATCTACTCACCCCGAGTCGGTCGTCACAACCACACCAACGGGCATGTGCAGCGGTTCGGCGTCTGGGTCGATGGGCAGATGGCCTGGATCGAGGACGAGGGCTGGCACCGCGACCTGCGCTACAAGCCCGATTCGCTGACCACCGAGGTCGTGCTCACCCACCACAACCTGGGGATCGAGGTCATCTGCAACGATGTCGTTGATATTCACCAGCCCGTCTACTTCCGACGCATGAGCGTGCGGGACTTGGCGGGCAAGTCGCGCGATGTGCGCGTCTTCTTCCATTGCGACCTCTCGATCAACGGCTCGCCGGTCGGTGACACAGCCAACTACGACCCCACCACCCGCGCCGTGATCCTGTATAAGGACGACGCGTACTTCCTGATCAACACCGCCGACCAGAACAAGGCGGGCGTCGAGCACTGGGCGATCGGCGCCAAACGCGTCGGAGGTGCCGAGGGCACATGGCGTGACGCCGAGGACGGTCAGCTGGGACGCAACGCGATCTCGCAGGGCTCGGTCGACGCGACCGTGGGCGTGAATCTTCAGGTCAAACCATTCGAGACACAGCAGGCGACCATCTGGGTCGTATGCACCGAGGACTACGAGAGCGCCAAGCACATCAACCAGCGCATCTGGGAGATCGGGCCCGATCGGATCATCACCCGCACCGAGGCATACTGGAAGCTCTGGTCACGCAAGGAACCCATCAGCATCGGTGTGCTCCCCGAGCCGGTGCAGGACTTGTTCTACAGCTCAGAGCTGATCCTTCGCACACAGATCGACAACGGCGGCGCGATCATCGCCGCCAACGACAGCGACATCACCCACTTCGCGGGCGACCACTACTCGTACTGCTGGATGCGTGACGGTGCGCTGGTGGCCCACGGGCTGATCCTGGCGGGTCAGAGCGAGCTGAGCCGCAACTTCTTCCGCTTCGCGGCCCGCTGCATCGGCGACAAACCATACTTCCTGCACAAGTACACACCCGAGGGCAATCTCGCCAGCTCGTGGCATCCGTGGACCCTCGACGGGCACGCGATCCTGCCGATCCAGCAGGACGAAACGGCGCTGACCGTCTGGGCCCTGCGGAAGCATTACGAGGCCTTCCGCGATGTGGAGTTCATCAAGGAGCTCTACCTCAAGCTCGTCGTGCTCCCTGCGCAATGGATGCTCGAGCATCGCGACCACAACGGGCTGCCGCTGCAGTCATGGGACCTATGGGAGGAGCGGCGCGGGATCCACACATTCACCGTGGCCGCAACGATCGGCGCGCTGATGGCCGCGTCGCGGTTCGCGAGCGACTTCGGCGAGATGGACCGGGCCGCCTCCTTCCGCGAGGGCGCCGAGCGGATGAAGGGCGCGCTGCGCCGCCATATGTGGCACAAGGAACGCCAGCAGTTCGCGCGCATGGCCGTGCCGCTTGAGGACGGCAGCTACCGCCTCGATATGACCCGCGACAGCGCGAACTTCGCGCTCTTCGCTTTCGACGCCTTTGAGCCCGACGATCCCATGATCGAATCGGAGATGAACTCGCTGCGCGACCGTCTCTGGGTGAAGACCGATGTGGGCGGCTGCGCCCGCTACGAGCGTGACTACTACCACCAGGTCGAAACCGAGAATACCGAGGAGATCCCCGTCAACCCGTGGGTCATCTGCACGCTGTGGCAGGCGCAGTTCCAGATCGCCAAGGCCAAGACCCTGACCGAGCTCCGCCTGGCGGTGCCGCTGCTGGAATGGGCCGTGGCGCGGGCCCTCCCGTCGGGCGTGCTGGCCGAACAGTTTGATCCGTATTCGGGCGCACCGATGAGCGTTTCGCCGCTGACATGGTCGCACGCGACCGTCGTGGCGACTTGCGTGATGTACACCCGCAAGCACGACGAGCTGATGGCCAGGCAGAACTCCGGCCATGCGCCCAACGCTTCGAACACCTCCAAAATCAAGAAGGACTGATCAGGTCACCGGGTGCATCGTGCGCATCACCGCCGGACGACCACGGTGGGATGAGTCGATCACGACAAAGACCCGTGCGGGCTCGTTGGTCGTATTCGCGAAGCGGTGGTCCACATCGCTGGAGAAGTTGACGCTCTCGTAGGGCGACAGCTCGATCGATTCGTTCTGATCATCGACCGAGATCGTGATCTGGCCCTCGACACAGGTCGCGTGCTCGATCACCTCGGCTCCGTCCGCGTTCCAGAAAATCTCCGTGCCAGGCGGGAAGATGAACAGCAGCACCTGCACGCCGTGCTGCACCATCGGCGGCGAGAGCAGGTGGCGTTCAACCCCGTTGCTCGGGTCGACCAGCACCTTGCGCCGGTCGTCCTCGAGCTTCTCAAAGCGAACATCCGGCGGCACATCAAGAAGATCCGAAATCTGGCATTCCAGCCCGCTGGCGATGCTGCAGGCGACACGGAGCGTGGGGTTCTTCTTCCCGGTCTCGATCTCGGAGAGCATCCCCTTGGAGACATCCGCCCGAGCCGCGAGATCGGCGAGCGAATAACCCATCCTTGATCGTCTCAGCCGTACGGCTTCACCAAACTCCATGCGGTCTCCTGGGTGAAAACACCTGAATTATTCCATTTACGCGAACTTTGTTCGCAATAGCGAATACATATGCGAGAACAGACGTACACTATAGCGAACACCCTCTCACGGTCGAGTGTTCCCCGGATATTCCCAGACCGTAGGAAGGAGACTCACATGCGTAAGACCCACTGCCTCAACTGCTGGTCATCGTTCCCCTCAAGTCACGAGATGCTGCTCTGGGCGGGCGCCGGAATCGTTGTGAGTCTGTTGATCACCACCCTGGCCGCCATCGGGATGCTTTGAGCTACCGTTTGGAGACACTGGTCACCAGTCGTGCGAGCGCTTCGACATCCTGACGCTCAATGACGCCCGCGAACTCAGCGGATTCAACCTTGCCCCTCTCTAGTGCTTGCTCGGCTTTTTTCCATAGCCGGGCAAGCTTTTTTTCATCACCCACCGCGAGAGCCATGTCCGTGACGATCTCGCCCAAGCGGGTGACCACGATGGTGTCGATGTTGTCGTAGTAGCGGTTGATGATCTTACGCTGGTAGCTGGAATACTCTCGCCCGGTGCCCATGCGACGCCTCCGTTCTGTGGGCATCCTAGCTCGCCGGAGCGACGCGCAGTCGTGAGTTGAGCGCCCTGCGGACCTCACTGCGGGAAGCTCGATCGGATCGCGCGAGGGTGCTTGGCGAGAGCTGGAGCACGCTCTGAAACGCAGTGGACATATGGGCGTGGGAAGAAAAGCCGCACTCGACCGCGAGGCGTGTGAGTGAGCCACGCATGTCCGGCAGACGCTCGATCACCCGGATCAGGCGGACGATGGTGAGGGTTTGGGAGAGGGTGTGCCCGGTGTGCTTGCGGAACAGCCGTGACAGGTAGGCGGGCGAAAGATCGACCGAATCGGCGAGCTCGTTGAGCGTCCACTGCCGCCCCGAGTCATGGCACAAGCGTGCGATGGCTTCGTCGACCCACCCCCGCTGCTGTCGCTTTGTGTGCTCGGGCAGCTCACAGACGCGTGCGTCGCCCTTGTGCCGGATGACCGCGCCGATCGCCTGATCCACGATCCCCATCGCCAGCTCATCGAACTCCATGGGCTGCATCTCGATCCGATCGCGGAGCAGCAGTCGATCGAGCTGCATGGCCATCGCCTGCGATCGGACATCGCTTGGCCCGAATCGCATCGGGAACAGGTCGTGCTGATCATCCGGCTCGATACTCATGTGCCTTGCGAGCACTGAACGGAGCGTGCGCTCGTCCATCGAGAGAAAGAGCGTGCGTTGCCCGCGATCACTTCTCGCCTGGCGGGTGTAGGCGCAGTTGGGATGGACCAATGCGATGGTGGTTGGTGCGAGGATCACCGGGGATTCGCCCTCAAAGTGGACCTCCACGGGTCGGAGCGAGAAAGCAACGACATGGCGATCGCCTGTTCGCTGCTGTCCGTCCCATCCGCGATCCGTGAGCCCCCGGTCCTCGGACCCGAGGGTGAAGAGCTGGCCGCTGACATACCGGATGCGGTCACTCTCGGACTGGTTCAGGGGCGTTTTCATCGCGTCTCGATACGAACCGTCGCGTTTCCGGTTTCATGCGCGCACGACGGCGCGCAAGATCCTGAAAGCATGAATCGCAGATCGGTGTAGCTTCTGTCCCGGAACCCACGAACCGGTCCACGGACCCCATTCGGAGAAAACACATGCAACGAGGCAGCGTCGTTATCGGATTCATTATCGCCTTTTCAGGCGTTCAGCACGCACAGGGCGGGGCGGTCGTCGACCCACGCGGCGTCTTCTTCCACTCCTACACGGGCCCATCCGCCGCGATCGAGTGGATCGACTTCCGGGCCCAAGAGGGCGATCGCCGGTATCAGTTCTCGGATATCCGAGGGATCGCGCCGTATCTGGGCGAGATCGATACCGAGGGGCGGATCACCTGGGACAACACCGGCTCGACCTCGGGAACCGGGCTATTCAGCGACCAGAACAACGCCACGATGACCCTGCAGTACTTCGGCGGGACTTATCAATCGACACTCACGAGGGCACCGGGCACAGATGCGGATTTCATCACCCAGATCGAATCGCGTGCCCAGGGCAACGCGGCATATGCGGGCAGCTGGGACCTTTCAATCAGCGAGCTCGATGCCGCAACGGGGGCGCTGATCGCCACCAGCTCGATGAGCGCCTCGATCAGCGTGATTGGCGATCTCATCCGCCTCGATTACGCCGATGGGTCGTACTACCAGGGGGTATTCGAGACAGAGGAGCACGCGGGGTTCCGTGTCGTTCTGCCCGCGGGCGGGCTCGCAGACCAGTTCGCCTCGTTCGAGGGCAGCGAGACCAGCCTGACCATGAACCTGCTGGGCGATCTTCGATTTCAAGGCATCGACACCTTCACCGGGACATTCCTGACCCAGACCCGCCGCCCTCCCGGACGGCAGGACCAGTTCGTGTACACGATCACCGGCTCTCGGAGCGTGCCCGCCCCCGGCGGGCTGGGGCTGCTGGGGGCGGGCTGCCTGAGTCTGGGGCGTCGCCGACGCTAGACTCAAACAAAGCCCGTACCGCAGTGGGCTTCCCAACTGCCTGTGCCGGAACTCGTACAATGAAAAACGCACACGCTCAGAGGCGTGTGCGTTTTTCAAGTACCCCCCGAAGGACTCGAACCTTCAACCCGCTGATTAAGAGTCAGCTGCTCTACCGATTGAGCTAGGGAGGCAGTATTTCCGGGTCAAATATAGGCGGTGCTCGCCGGCGTGTCCAGTCCTGTGTTCATTGACTCAACGCCGTGACCGGACTATGGTTCCCGTCCCTCTCCGGCGGCGTGCCGGGATTGTATTAGACCACTTCATGCGGCCCACTTCGGCCGCCAAATCCGCTCCGTCGCTCATCTTGAGCACGAGCCTCAAGGAGCACACGATGCTTCCAACCCAACGCCAGAGCCGTGGACGCAGCAAGCGCCGCCGTTCGCACGACGCCATCACTGGCAAGACCCCAACGATCTGCCCGCTGAGCGGCATGCCCAAGATGCACCACCGCGCGTGCGCTGAGTCCGGCTATGTTCGCCCCGGCCTGCGCATCAAGGTGCGGAAGCTCGGCATCGGCACCGACGCCTGATCGCTGAACTTCCCAACAAGAAAGCACCTGAACGCACGCACGGAGGTCGGCCTTGTCGATCCGCATCGCGATTGATGTCATGGGCGGCGATCACGCCCCGGGAGCCATCCTCGATGGCTGCATCGAAGCACTCGCACACCTGAGCGAGAACGATCGCCTTGTGCTCATCGGGCCGGAAGACCTCATCCGATCCACACTCGCCGAGCGAGGCGTCAGCGACGCTCGGCTTGAGATCGAACACGCCAGCGAAGCGATCCCCATGGGCGCAGCGCCCACCGTGGCCGTGCGTCAGATGCAGGACTCGTCCATCGTCAAGATGGCCAAGCTCGGCTCGCGCAAGGCCGAGGTGATGTGCGATGCGGTGATCAGCGCCGGCAACACCGGCGCCTGCGTCGCCGCGGGGCAGATGCACATGAAACGCCTCGACGGCGTCCACCGCCCGGGTATCGCGGTCACTTTCCCCTCCTTCCATGGCCCGGTCGTGCTTTGCGACGCCGGTGCCAACCCAGAGCCTCGGGCAACCCACCTCTGGCAGTATGGCATTATGGCTGATGTCTACGCCCGCCGGGTGATGGGCATCGAGAAGCCGCGTGTCGGGCTGATGAACATTGGCTCGGAGGAGAGCAAGGGCTCCGGGCTCGCCAAGGAGACCGCCGAGCTTCTTCGTCGCACCCCGGGCATCAACTACATCGGCTACATCGAGGGACGCGATGTCTTCGGCGGGACCGCCGATGTCATCATCACCGACGGCTTCGTTGGCAACACCGTGCTCAAGATGGCCGAGGGCTTCGCCAAGAGCATCTTCCAGGCGATCGCCCAGGAAATCTTTGAGCACGACCCGAAGATGGCCATGCAGTTTGAGCCCATCGTCAAGCAGATCTATAAAAAGAACGACTATCACGAGTACGGCGGCGCACCGCTGCTCGGCGTTAACGGCGTCATGATGATCGCCCACGGCACGAGCGAGGCACGCACCATCAAGGCCGCTATCCGCAACACGCTTGAGTATGTGCGTGGGCATGTCAACGACGAGATCGTCGATCGCCTCGCGCAGCTCGCAGAGATCGAGCAAGGCGAACCCGCATCATGATGAGTGTCAATACCCACCACGCTCCCAGACGGGGGGTGAGGGTCGTCGCTTCTGGCAAGTGTCTCCCCGAGACTCGCCTGACCAACCATGATCTCGAATCGTGCATGGAAACCTCGCACGAGTGGATCCTCAAGCGGACGGGAATCACCGAGCGTCGGCGTGCAAGGTGGGACGAGGGCGAAAAAACCAGCACCCTCGCGACCAATGCACTCCGCGCAGCGATGCAGAACGCCAATATCGCGCCGGATCAGCTCGACCTGCTGCTGGTCGCCACCATGACCCCCGACACCCCGACGCCGAGCGTGTCGTGCATCGTCTCGCGAGAGCTCGGGTGCGGGAACATCGCCGCGATTGATATCAACGCCGCCTGCTCGGGGTTCATCTACACCATGAATCTCGCCGACGCGATGGCGCGCACGGGCATGTACAACACCATCGGCGTCATCGGTGCCGACTGCATCACCCAGTTCATCGATTATTCGACCTACGGGCGGGGTGCGGCCATCCTCTTCGGTGACGCAGCCGCCGCGATCGTCCTCCAGGCGAGCGACGATATCGAGCTGGGCATGATCGCCCAGCGCATGCACTCGGAAGGCGAGGGCTCGAAGCATCTCTTCATCCCCTCTCAGCAGATCGACTTCCCCGACCAGGAAGATTACGACGAGCGCAAGCTCAAGAAGGTCCAGATGAACGGGCAAGCGGTGTTCAAGTTCGCCGTCTCCAAGTTCCAGGAAGTGATCGAGAACACCCTCAACGACGCCGGGCTCACCGCGGACGATGTGGACCACTTCATCTGCCACCAGGCCAACTCCCGCATCCTCGAAGCCGCTCGTGAGCGGTTCGGGATCCCCGAGGAGAAGCTCCTCGTGAACATTCACAAGTATGGCAACACCGTCGCCGCCTCTGCCCCGCTGGTCTTCGACGAGCTGCGAGAAGCGGGCAGGATTCAGCCCGGGCAGCGGGTCATGTTCCTGGCTTTTGGCGCCGGGCTGACCTGGGGCTCGTCACTCTGGCAGCTCTGAGATTTTAATCACATGCTCGTCCCCCGCTGGCCTCTCTCACTCCGTTGAGCCGATATCGTTGCGCACGCCGGGCGATGCCTCGGGGAGGGGACACTTTGAGATACCTGATCGTTGCGACGACATCATCGTTGAAGCTCGCGCGTGCGGAGCGCGTATTCGCTCAGCAAGCCCGTGGCCCGTGGCGATTCGCCGAGCACACCGCCGAGTCGGGCGGCGTGATCCGTGTCTACCACGAGTCGCCCGATTCGAAACATGTCCCGCCGCGTGTGCCGCTCCACGAGACCGAGTCGCACCTCGTCCTGTACGATGGCTTCCCGCTCCATCCCGAGTTCGATGCCTTCGATGCACGCACGCTGATGAGCACCGAACGTTGGGATCAGTTGATCGGGCGCTACGCCGTGATCCGATTCACAAAGTCCAGCGGCGAGCTTGAGGTCGTCATCGACCCCATCGGCGGCTGCCAGTGTTACCACGCGGACATGGGCGAAGGCTGGTTGCTCACCAACAGCCCGCTGATCGCCCACATGCTCGCGGACCGGGGTGATCTCGATGAGTACGGCGCGTCCGGGCTGCTGTGCGCACCGGCACCGCTCGGGCAGCACACGCTGGTGTCTACGGTTCGGCTGCTGCCTCAGGGATCACGCTCAGTCGCAGGCATCGATCGTGCCCCGTCATCACACGCCAAGGACCCGCTCATCGCTGCGGGGCGGTCGCTCTTCGACATGACTCCGGATCAGGCCGCATCGTCTTTCGCCTCAGTCTTTGGCCCGATCTTCCACCGGCTCGACGAGGCCGGCTTTGACTTCCGATGCGCCCTGACCGGAGGGCGGGACTCGCGGGCGCTGGCCGCGTTGTACGCCACCTCAACAAACGAGCCCAGTTTCCACTTCGGCGGTGCACAGGGGGCCGCGGAATCCGTCATTGCTGAGCAGGCCGCAACCAAGCTGGGCGGCTCTTTCGAGCTCAAATCCGACCCGAACAACCCCAACGCTGAGAACTACGACGATTGCGAGCAATCGATCTTTGATCGCTACTGCGGCATGATCGATTTCACATATCTGCGTCCCCCGCCGGGTACCTCACCCGATCCCAATGAGCACCGCGAGGTGCACATTACCGGGCAGGCAGGCGAGATCGCACGCTGGTCATTCGAGTCGCTCAGCGGCATGCTCCGCACCCCCACCGTCAAGACATCGAGCGTGCGTCTGCGGACACGCCTGATCAAGAAAGGCGACGGACTGTTCACAAGCCGCGCGTCCTCGACCGCGATCAACAATGTTCAGTCACTGATCGACCAGGCACTCAGCGCAGGCGTAACGCATGGCAACCTGCAAACCGTGGTCGCGAACCAGCTCAAGGCCCCGCGATGGGCGGCCTTGCAGCTCACCCGCTCGGCCGAGCGTCGCGACATCATCGCGCCGTTCCTCACGCCCACCTTCTTCGATGTCGCGATGCGGATCCATCCCAAGCACCGCTTTGCGGACGCTTTCCACCGCGCCCTGATCACGCAGTGTGCCCCCGAGGTGCTTGATGTCCCGTTCCACTCGTACCTGACCACGCGTCAGCGTCTGCGGAACGAGCTCGCTCGCAACATCATCGGCGCCGTCCCGCACCTCAAGCCGGTGTACGCGAAGCGGAAGGGCCCCGGGCGTCACGCGCGATGGGAACCTTGGCTGCGCCCGATCCTGCGTGATCGCATGCTCGACCACGACAAATCCTCGCCCGTCTGGGGGCTTATCGATCGTCCGACGCTCGAACGAACACTCTGTGATGAAACCGGCGAGGGATTCAAGCTCAATGTCTACCCGCTGCTTAACGCGGCGACGCTGGTGCGGTTCTGGGACTGGTACGGGCGGCTCCCGAGCGACTAAGCCACGCTATGATTGGTTATGACCAAGACCATTCTCCTGTGCCCGGGTCAGGGCGCACAAGCCATCGGGATGTCCAAGCTCTGGTGCGAGACCTCTGAAGCCGCCCGCGCGATCTTTGAGCGTGCCGACGCGACACTGGGCGATTCGCTCGGCAGCCCGCTCTCCAAGCTCTGCTTCGAGGGGCCCGAGGACACACTCAACCGCACCGATGTCTCCCAGCCCGCGATCTACACCGCCTCGATCGCGTGCTTTGCTGGCTGGCTCGATGCCGAGAACACCACCAAGAGCGAGCTGGGCATCGCCGCGACCGCCGGGCTCTCCCTCGGCGAGTACACCGCATTGCACCTAGCCGACGCCTTCAGCTTCGAGGACGGGCTCAGGCTGGTCGCACTCCGTGGACGCGCGATGCAGGACGCCGCGGAGGCCGTCGAGTCGTCGATGGTTGCCCTGATCGGTGCCGATGAAGAATCCGCAAACGCCGTGTGTGACAAGGCACGCGAGGGCGATGTCCTCGTAGCCGCGAACTTCAACGCGCCCGGGCAGGTCGTGATCTCTGGCTCTGCCAGCGCCTGCGATCGGGCCGAGGCCGTCGCGTCCGAGATGGGACTTCGTGCCACACGCTTGGCCGTCGCCGGCGCGTTCCACTCGCCGATCATGGCCCCGGCGGCGGATCGCCTCGCCGAGGCGTTGGCCGCGACGCAGATCAACTCGCCTTCGTGCACGGTCATGTCGAATGTGACCGCCCAACCCCACACAAGTAACGCCGACGACATCCGCCAGCGTTTGGTCGACCAGCTCACCATGCCGGTCCGCTGGGCCGGCTGCTGCGAGCACCTCGTCAAGTCGTTCCCCGGTGCTTCGTTCCACGAGCTCGCGCCGGGTAAGACCCTCTCGGGCATGATGCGCCGCATCGATCGCGACACCAAGGTCATCGGGCACAACGAGCCCGCGGCCGTCTCCTGACTCACACACCGCTACAGGAATACCTGAATCATGACTGAACAACGCGTCGCCATCGTCACCGGAGCATCCCGAGGCATCGGGCGGGCCATCGCCAAGCGTCTCGCTGCCGACGGGCGTCATGTCGTCTGCGTCGCTCGCTCGCAGGGCCCGCTGGACGAACTCGTGAGCGAGATCACCGCCGACGGCGGCAGCGCGTCCGCCAAGACTTGCGACATCTCTGACTTCGACGCCGTCGCAGCGCTTGTCGAGGGCGTGGCCGAGGAGCACGGCCGCCTCGACATCCTCGTCAACAACGCGGGCATCACCAAGGACAACCTCATCCTCCGCATGAGCAATGAGGAGTGGGACGCCGTCATCGACACCAACCTCAAGTCGATCTTCGTCGCCTGCCGATCCGCCGCCCGCCCGATGATGAAGGGCAAGTTCGGTCGCATCGTCAACATCGCCTCGACCTCGGGCCTGGTGGGCAACAGCGGGCAGGCGAACTACGCGGCCGCCAAGTCCGGCCTCACCGGCTTCACCAAGACCGTCGCGCGAGAGCTGGGTAAGAAGAACATCACCGCCAACTGCGTCGCACCGGGCTTCATCGAGACCGACATGACCAAGGACCTGCCCGCCGGCGTCATCGAGCACATCAAGGGCGTGATCAGCACGCGCGACCTCGGCAAGCCCGAAGACATCGCGGCCTGCGTGTCCTATGTCACCAGCGACGACGCGGGTTATCTGACGGGCCAGACCATCGCCGTCGACGGCGGCATGACGATGTGCTGATCAGAAGTCGTCCGCCATCCACGGCGTCGGCGCCGCGAACAACCCATCGAGCTTCCGGATCGCCGCGGCATCACCTTGCACGCGTCCGTTGAGACACATCTGCGACGCGGTGGCGAATCCGCTGAAGATCGGGGCGAAAGCGTCGATGCCCATGCGCAGCTGCGCGGGCTCATTGCATCGCGTTGTCGTGCCCTGGCCGCCTTCGATCTCGATCTTCCAGGTGCCCGTGTTCCGGGGGATGAGCGTGTCTTCGATTTCCACAACCACCCGCCCTTGCAGGCAATCGCTGAAGCCACGCTCGCGGATTGCTCGCTCGAAATCCACGACGCGGAGCATCCACAGATCCGTCCATTTGATCTGGTGCCAAAGCTCGTCGAGGTGATCGAAGAACGGGTGCGAGGTATCGCACGGGATCAGCATCGTGCCGCGCGTGGAAGTGAAACCGGTGAGGAAACGGACAATCGCCCGCCCCGTCTGTGCATCGCTGAACTGCAGGTCGTAGATGTGCAGCTCTGAGCCACGCTTTGGGCCGATGTGTGCGCCCGTGGTGAGCACGACATAGCCGGTCATCTGCCCGTCTCGCTCGAACACAAAGCCCGGGCGACGGCTCTTGGCGTAGGCACCGAGCATGTAGCCCCAGAACCACTCGTCGCGATCGAGCGCGCCGTTGAAGCCGCGTACACAACTCGTATAGAACGCTTTGATCGCATCGAGATCGCTCTCGCGCATCTCGCGGACACGCACCTGCTCTGCACCGGCGAGCGAGCGGGGACCGACTGAGCGGATCGGGACCTCGATCATGCTGCGTCGACCGGCCGTCTCGTAACCCACGCCGCGATAGAGCCGGGCACGGGCGGAATAGAGCACCGAGAGCGCCGTGCCCTCTTCGTGGGCCTCTCGCAAGTGCTCGCGCATCAACGCAACGGAAACGCGCCGCCCCCGCTGCTCAGGCGGGACGCTCACGAAACCAGCGGACACAGCGCTCACGCGCTGCCCGCAGATAAACATGCCGATCCGTGACCGCATCATGGTCGCGGCGAGCGTGCCGTGCTCATCGAGCAGCACGCGGCACCATCGATCCCGATCGACCCTATTGAGGTACTCGATGATCGTGTCGGGGTCGTTGCGGAACGCAAGACTCCCCGAACGGGCCCAGGCGGACCGCAAACCCTCATCATCACCCAGCGGCTGGTATCGAAACTCGCTCATTCCGCGACTGTATCACACTGGATGAACCCGAAGTGCAAGCGGCAGTGATCCAGGTGCAGTTTCGTCCACTTGTCATGCGACATCTTGCCAAACAGCGGCGAGGGCTGCGTCATCTGCTCACCCGCGTCCAGGCGTGCCATCTGCGTGCGAATCTTGGACAATCCGGTCTCAAAATCCTGCTCGGGCTGGGGCAGGAGAATACGTGCCCCGCCGGGGACCTTGATACCGGGCTTGAACTTCATCCGCCCGATGGTCGGCTTGAGCAGCAGGGAGCCCACGATCCGCATGTGCGGGGGGAAAGTGATCGCCTCACCATGCTCGTCTCGCCAGCCGTCGATCGCGAACCGTATCGGGTTGGCGCAATGCTCAAGGATCTGCCCCGCGCTCCAGTTTCCCGTCGTGCGGATTGTGCCTGCGTTGTGAGCGGCCTCGAACCTGTCAAGCTCGGCGTTGATATCCGCGAGCGACGCGTAGTCGCGTGGGTGCCAGTTGGTGGCTTTGGCCATATGAGCTCACTCCTTGTCAACCCTTTTCCTCGCTCGATCGTAGCCCCGCGCCCCACCTTCCGAGCGGCATATCGTTGATCATGCAACCCCACGCCGTCTTGGAAACTGTCCTCTACGCCAATGACCTTGAGCAGGCCGCATGGTTCTACCACAAGGTCCTCGGGCTTGAGATGCCTCGTGAAGTGACCGATCTCGCCGCCCTCTTTCGGATCAACGCCCAACAGGTACTGCTTGTGTTTGATCCCAGCGTCTCCGATCAGCCTGGGAGGGCCGTTCCCTCCCACGGCGCTCGTGGGCCGGGGCACATCGCGCTGCGGATCGATCCCGAGCACTACGACGCGTGGATTCGGCGATTTTCGGAGTTCGGTGTCGCTATCGAGCAGGAAGTCGAGTGGAGCGCCCATACTGACCCCGGACGCTCGATCTACGTGCGAGATCCAACCGGCAACTCGGTCGAGCTGATCACCGCCGACATCTGGCGCAAGTGAGTTTCTGCATCGAGAAGCGATCCCATCGGGTACACTATGGGTATGACCTCCCCACGAAACACCACGATTTTCCTCTCAATCTCGGCCCTACTCGCCCTGTGCGGGTGCGGGGGCGGCTCCGATTCCGGAAGTGAGAGCGCCGTCGCGCCCGAGTACGAAGCGGATACCAGCTACCTTGACGACTTGGCCGAGGAAAAGGGCATCGACACGAGCGAGCCAGAACCCGCCGAGATTGATCAGACGGCCCTGACGAGCGAGGACGAAGCCGATCCTGAATACGCCGACGAGGACCGCGAATGGGTTAAGGAGGACGGCGCCAAATCGATCTTCGGCAAGTCCCGCGACAAAACTAAGGACACCCGGGACAAGATCCTCGGCGGCACCGAGCCCGAGAATGGGATCGCGAACACGACCTACGACGAGGAGTACGCGCAGGCCGCTGGCTTCGCGTGGGACATGCCCGAAGATTGGCGGATGGCCGTGCCCAGCGCCGACCACTTCGCGGAGATGTTCATCCAGAGCCCGCTGGGTAACGCGAGCATTGTCTTTGAGAAGACCGAGATGAACGCTTCGCAGACCCATCGCGAGCTCAAGAGCTATATCACCGATACATTCGGCTCCAGCAGCCCCAAGACGATGACCAAAATAGTGATGGGTCATCAGGTGACCATCTTCGACCTCGAGGGCACCTACATCGATCCCTCGGGCAAGGGTGGTCGCAACGAGAGTCCGTTCTACGCGATCCATGCGGCCCTTGTCGAGCTGCCGACTACCAAGGTCCTCATCCGCATGTGGGGCCCGCAGGATACGGTGAAGCAGAACATCGCCAAGTTCGATGCCATGATCGAGAAGATGTACGAGAAGTGATCGCCCATGACAATCGACTCGCCCACCTGCCCGATCTGCGCCGCGCCCTCGCGTGACGCCGGCCGATGCGTGCACCCCAAGCCGGCGATGGTCGCGGGGGTCGTTCTCGATCTCGGAGAAAACGCCCTGCGGATGCGCCGGTGCACAAGCTGCGCCCTGCGTTTCAAGTACCCCTTCGTTCCCGATGCGGATCTCATCGCCTGCTACGCGTCATCGAGCGGAGACAACTGGGAGCACGATCCCAACCCCATCAAACGCCGCTTCGACACACTCAGGCAACTGATCGAATCAAACGCACCCGGCAAGCGTGTGCTCGATATCGGCTGCTCCAATGGGGCCCTTCTCAAGCACCTGGGCGAGGGATTTGATCGCTTTGGTCTCGAACCAAGCGCCGAGGCGTCCGGCGTCGCTTCAGCTCGCGGCATCGCCATGCTCGGCTCAACGCTCGACGATCTCGACGCAGCGGTCCGCTTCGACGCCGTCCTTGCGATCGATGTGCTCGAGCATCTCACCAACCCTGCAGCGTTCGTCCGCCGGGTTGTTGAGCACCTGAGCCCCGGAGGCATCTTCATTGCCCTCACCGGCGATCACGAAGCGTTCGGTTGGTCGCTGCAGGGCAACGCCTACTGGTACGCGGCCCTCCCCGAGCACCAGGTCTTCTACTGCCGGCACACCATCGAGCACCTCGCCAGAATCAACGGCATGAACATGATCTCGTATGAGCGCACCAGCCACGCACGCCAGAAATCCTCACGCATCATCCGCGACGGCATCCGCGGCACGCTCCACGGGCTCATCCGCAAGTGCGGCATCGCGAAACACACGCCGGCACCGGGATGGCTGCCCGCGAGGGACCACATGCTTTTCGTACTCAAGAAGCCCTGATCAGCACGCGACAAGCTCGTCGGCGATCTCGCTCAGCGGCTTGCCTCTGAATCGGCGTGTCTCAGCGTTTGCCTTGCGCCCACGCCCGGTGGAGAGCCGATCCCAGTAGTACGCCACGCGTCCGAGCTGGTAGCGGACGGGGTGCCCGCAGATGTCGGGGTACTTCTTCTCGATCGAGTCCCGCTCGGCCTGATACTTGGCACTCCATGTGTCCGCCGAACCCTTCGCTTCTTCATGGATGCGGTGCACGCCGCAGTACCGCTTGAGTCGCTTCGAGTTGGTGTTTGACAGGATCCGGTACCACAGCTCGGTATCCATGACGCAGTGCAGCGAGCGATCGACACCCCCCACCCGCTCGTAGACATCGCGCCGGAAGAAGGTGCTCGGCTGATGGATCCGCATGTACCCGTACCGCATCCACTGGCGTGACGGCCCTGCGCGCCGATCGCAGCGCATCACGCGCGAATCGCCATCGACCACGACCGTGTCGCCCTCGACGAGCCCCAGCTCCGGATCGGCATCGAAGCAGTCGAGCAGCGCGTCGATTGCCCCGGGCAGCAGCGCATCGTCGGAGTTGAGCCAGGTGAGCACATCGCCCGTGGCCCGTTCGAACCCATCGGCGATCGCGTTGCTCTGCCCGCCGTCGGGGGCGCTCCGCCACCAGTCGATCTGGTCGCTGTACTTCTCGATGATCTCGCGTGAGCCGTCGGTCGAACCGGCGTCGAGCACGAAGAACTCCTTGACGCGATCACGCTGCGACAAAACAGACCCGATCGCCTCCTCAAGGAACCGGGCCTGGTTGAAGCTGGGCATCACGATCGAGAGTGTCGCTCGCGCCATGCGTTGTTCGTATGCGGGGCCTTACTTGACGCCGAGCAGTTCGATCTCGAAGACGAGGTCCGCTCGGGGCGGGATCGCGCCGGGGACGCCGCGCTCGCCGTAGGCCTTGGTGTAGGGGATGGTGAGCTTGCGCTTTCCGCCGACCTGCATGCCGGGGATACCCTCCTGCCAGCCCTGAATCAGGTTGCCGAGGGGGAACTCGATCGACTCGCCGCGGTCGTAGGACGAATCAAAGACCGTGCCGTCCATAAGCGTGCCCTTGTAGTGGACATTGACCGTCGCGCCCTTGGGGCACTCGTTGCCGCTGCCGACCTCGATGTCTTCGATGATGATGTCTTTGACCTGCTCGCTCATGTGGGGTGTCCTTTCTATATCTCATTGATGCTAGGCGACTCGTTCAAGCTTCGCACCGCACTCCGGGCAACGCCTTCCACGCATGCCGGTCAGATCATACCCGCAGCGTATACACGACTTGCCATCACCGATATATGCCAGATACAGCTGATGCACAGCAAAGCCCAGAAGCGCGCATGCCACAATAAAGACCGATGCAGACACAACTAAGAGCTTTGACCGAGACCAGAACCGGTCAGTCGCACGATAAGGCAGCCGAGTATTTGGTGAAACACTAAGGCCCTGTTCATTCCAGCTATCTACCAAACGAATCGCATGTTCGCGGTCGTAGATCGTATCAGAACCGATGTGAGAATCCTGCCAAGTGATGTCTGTTGTCACTGTGAGAAAGACCATACCTGCAAATCTGAGTTTCCATCCTTCCGCGTTCACGCTGATCCATGTTTCGTTTCCACTCGGATCAGTCCAAATACCCTGTACAAGCGCTGGCGAAACAGACAGAGTACTTGAATCAAGCTTGAACCACCACAAGATCGTGATTGCAATACACAGAGACAGGTAACCCCGAATTTTCCTCTTCGTCTGAATCATCCACACAGTTTACAAGCCAAAGTACTCGCTCACATACGCTGGAATCGATGCTGATTTGGTCATCTTCACGACATCCAGCAGGCGCAACAGGTCCCGCTGGTGCTTCTCCTCGATCTGGGCCGGGTCGATCTCGTCGTCGTCGAGCGTCCGCACGAATCGGTACCGACGTCCGCCATCCTCGCCTATGTTGCTCACGGGCTCGATCGCGCCCAGCTCGGCGAGGCGGATGAGGACATAGTCCATGATCCCCCCGCCCATGCCGTGGGCGTGGCCCTTGCCGATGACCATCACACGCAGATCGTCGCTGTCGAAATCGTCCTCCGTGAACCGCGCCTCGATCGCACTCATCGCCTGCATCATCAGGTCCGCGCCCGGATTCTGCCAGCGGATGAACTCCTGCTGGATCGCCAGGTCCTCCTGCGCATACAGCAGCTCGCACCCCGACGGAAGCCCATCGCGCCCGGCCCGCCCGACTTCCTGGTGGTACGCCTCGATCGAGCCGGGGATCTGGGCATGCACGATGAAACGAAGGTCGGGCTTGTCCACGCCCATCCCGAACGCATTGGTCGCGCACAGCAGCAGGTTGTCCTCGGGTCGTGCGTTGATGAACCGGTTGTAGACGCTCCGCCGCTCACGCGCTGGCAGTCTGCCGTGGTACACCTCAACATCGCGCCGCGGCATCGCGGCCTTCAGCCGCCCGACCATCTCCTCAAGGTCCTTGATGAGCGTGAAATACACAATCCCCGTCCCGCCCAGCTCGCTGCTGATCGCCTTCACCCGATCGATCTTGTCCTTATCGTCCCACACCTCGGTCGCCCGCAGCGTCAGGTTCGGGCGATCGACCGGAGCGGCGTAGAGCGGCATCTCATCCTCGCTCAGCCCCAGCACCCGCCGGATATCCTCTCGCACGGGCCTCGTTGCCGTCGCCGTCAGCGCGATCGTGATGGGCTCGCCCAGTTCCAGACGAAACTGTCCGATCTTCTGGTACGCCGGGCGCAGGTCATGCCCCCACTTGGTGACGCAGTGGCACTCATCCACGGCCAGCAGGTTCACCCCGCCGGGCACTTGATCCAGCGCGGCGCGAAAGTCGGGCTTCTCCATCCGCTCGGGCGTGGCGTAGAACAACTCGTACTCACCGGCCGCCAGCCGCTTGTACCGCTTGAGCCTCTCCTGCTTGCTCACCGTCGAGTTCACGAACTCCGCCCGGATGCCCTTGGCCCGCAGCGCCGCGACCTGATCTTCCATCAACGCGATCAGCGGCGAGAACACCAGCCCGATCCCTTCGCCCCCGCTCTCCTCCCGCATCGCCAGCGCCGGCAGCTGGAAGCACAACGACTTGCCCGATCCGGTGGGCATGACGACCAGCGCATCGCCGCCGTCCATCAATCGATCGATGATCTCGCGCTGCAGCGGGCGCAGGGCTTCAAGCCCGAACCGGTCTCGGAGGGTCGTTTCGAGCAGTCGCTGTGTATCAACATTGGGCATGGACCGTGATTATTGCGGCCAAACCGCCATCTGACCTCCCGCGTTTGCTTTCGTTCCAAGACACCGATACGCTCATGCTGTTCAAGGTGCCCGGCGTGTGTTTACAGCCGGGTGAAAAGGGAAGTGTGGTGAAAAGCCACCGCGGACGCGCCGCCGTAATGGGCAACGAGTCCCGCTCACAGCACCCGATTCGGGTGCACGCCACTGATCTCCATGTGAGATCGGGAAGGTGGAGCGGGAAGAGCCCAGAGCCGGAAGACCTGCCTGAACAGAGTGTTCGACCCTCGCGGCTCAGGGTGGACGGCACGATCAGCGCCCCTCCCCGCGCTTGTCACCGTCTTTCTGCATACAGCCCATCGGTCGAACGACATGTTCCCGGGGAGTGCCCTGCGCGACACACAGGGTAAACCGGTACGGGCTTGTGTTTGCCCAGAAAGAAGTGAGCCCATGCGCTCCACACACACACTGTGCGTCGGCATCGCCGTCGCGTCCTTTTCAACCGCGGCCTCCGCTGACATCTTCGCTACCAGCGTCCTCAGCTACGATCCCGGCACCAACGCCACCGCTGGCTACACCAACGCGAACACCGCGCTTGGCAGCGCCGAGCGATTCACGGGCGAGGGCGTCTTCCCCGGCGGCGTCACCCCATTCAACCCGGCCTTCGGCAATGATGAGCTTGTCTCGATCGGCAGCGGCGGGCACCTGACGCTCGGCTTCGATGCGACCATCACCAACGACGCCTCCCACCTCTACGGCATCGACCTGATCATCTTCTCGAACTCCGGCTTCGTCGACACCTCATGGTCCGATGCCGATCCGAGCAACGACGGCTCCGGCGTCGTGGGCAGCAACCCGTTCGTCTTCGGCGCCGGCGGCGAGGCAACCATCCAGGTCTCCCAGAACGGCACCGACTGGTTCACCGCGTCCATCACCGCGCTCGATCTATTCCCCACACTCGGGTACAGCGACTACACCTCGACCACCCCGGGCGATCATGGCTCGATCGAATCGGACTTCTCACTCGCAATGGATCCAAACCTTACGGTCGATGACCTGGCGAACCTGAGCTTCGCCGAGCTTGTCGCGTTCTACGACGGTTCGGGCGGCGGGATCGGCATCGACATCGCCTCCAGCGGCCTCGACTCGGCCAGCTATGTCCGCTTCCTCAACAACTCGGGCGAGGCATTCGAGATCGACGCCGTCGCCGTCGTCCCTGCGCCGGGCGTGCTCTTCATGCTCGGCCTCGGCGGCATCTTCGCCACCCCGCGCCGTCGCGCCCGCCACCTTTCCTAACCCCCTCCCGTGTGTGCCCGCGAAATATCGGGTGCACGCGTTTCACTATGACCAAACACCGCACCGCCATCCTGTGCCTCACGCTCGCCTGCTCGCTCACCCAAGCCCAGCGTGCGTTCGATGCATCGAGTTCCCTATCCCCCGAGCCAATTGACGGCCAGGGTGTTTGGACGCACTTCGCCGGCAATGCGAAGCGCCACACCGTGCCCACGCTCACTGATCCGCCATCGCTGACTACCGTCGCGTGGGAGAGCGCCGAGTTCATCCCCATCCCCCAGAGCGGGCTGGTGGTCGATGCCACCCATGTCTATGCCATCGCCCGCGATGCGGGCAGCGCAACAATGGCCGTCGCGCTCGATCGTTCGACGGGCAGCACCGTGTGGTCCGCGCCCGTCGCCCCGCCGATCCTCGATTCGTGGTCTTCGCCGGCGATCGATCTCGAGCACAGCACGCTGATCGTGGCCTCGGGCGCCTCCATCGTCGCTCTCGACACCGCAAGCGGCGACCCGGTCTGGTCACAGTCACTCCCCTCCACCATCGTCAACACCTCGCCCGTCGTCACCGATGACCTGGGCGATCGCGACCGCGTGCTCATCACCACCTACTCCTTCGGCTTTGGCGAGCCCGCGCAGCTGGTCTGTATCAACACCGACCCCTTCGACGCAGTGACCAACCCCCACCAGCCGGGCGACATCGTCTGGTCGAAGATACTCAGCGCCGACAGCTCGGGCAACACCCCGGCCTACCAGAACGGACGCGTCTACCACGCCACCGCCTCCAGCGGTTCCTCGCAACGCGGCACCATCCGCTGCTACGACATCACCGCCGACACCGCCCCCACCTCACCGCTCTGGTCGTTCACCAACACGATCAACGCCGGATTCTTCGGCGGCGTCACCATCGCACGCGGCCACATCTACGCCAGCTCCTACAGCTTCACCGGCTTGCAGACCAGTGCCAACACCGTCAGGCTCAACAGGAACACCGGCAGCCTCGTCTGGTCCGTCCCCACCAACCGCACCGATGCCACGCCCATCGTCCTCCCCACCGGTGATGTCGTCGTCTCGTCCGGCGTCGCCACCGGCGCGTTCGACTTTCTCCCATTCTTCGGCTCGCTACCCAGCATCCAGTACATCGACGATCAGGGCCCGGCCCCGTCGCTCCTCTGGGATTCGGCCCTGGCCACCCACGACGATCTGAACGCGAACGGCATCTGGGACTTCGGCGAGCCCTACCTCTCCATCGGCGGCTGGACCCACCAGCCCCTCGCCCTCACCATCAGCGGCACACCACACCTGCTCGTCGGCACACTCCCCGAATCCCAGCCGGGCATCAACATCGATCACAACACCGACCTTCGCCTGATCGACCTCACCGTTTCTCCAACCGACCCCGGCTTCGTCGTCGAACACGCCTCCGCCACCGGCAACACGCCGGCGTTTGCATCAGGCTGGGTCTTCACCAGCGGTCCAACCGGCATCCGCGCTTACGCGCCAGTCACGCCGCTTATCACGGCCCGCACGCTCATCGACCGCTACACCCGCGGCGACATCACCCTCAAGCAGTTCATGGAGCAACTCCCACGATGACACGCGCAAGCCGCACATCCCGGGGTTTCACGCTCATCGAACTGCTGGTCGTCATCGCGATCGTCGCGTTGCTGCTCTCGATCATGCTCCCCGCGCTCGGCCACGCCCGTGCATCCGGGCGAGCGGTGGTCTGCGCATCCAACCAGCGCCAGCTCGTTACGGCCTTCACCCTCTACACTGACGACCACCACGGCGCCTCCATGCCGCACCTGCGCACCAGCGGTGTCACCCGGACCTATTGGTACGGGCAGGAGAACATCGCCACCCAGACACTCGACCACACCCGTGGCACCCTCACGCCCTACCTCTCCGCTGAGCCCGGCGACCGCAGCGTCTTCGAATGCCCCGAGCAGCCGCAGGATTCCTACACCACCCAGGGTTCGACCGGCACCTTCACCTCGACCTACGGCTACAACGCTTACGGGCTGGCCCCCAACACCAGCGGCTACTTTGAGCTCTACAACCAGCGCACGCTCAAGCTCGCCCAGATCGAGCGCCCCTCGTCGCAGCTCGTCTTCGCCGATACCATGATCGTGCTCTTCTCCGGGCAGCCGAGCAACTCCGCCCTGCTCGACCCGCCGCTCCTGTACTCCCCGAACGGTGGCTGGCGCGAGAACTTCTCCCCCACCACCGCGTTCCGCCACTTCCGCCCAGACAATGGATTCGGCAAGGCCTACACCGCCCGGGCCGATGCGTCGGTTCAGGCCAACACCCATAACCCCGACGCACGCCACATCGATCGCTTCGGCATCGGCTCGATCGCGCCGACCAACGACCCAAACTATGTCCAGCACGCGGACCGGTGGCGCTGATGTTTGTTGATCGCTGCGTCTGCCACAAGGTGCCATTCACGCTCCTCGACCGCCTCGTCGAGCAGGAGCATGATGTCGAGCGCGAATCCACACGCCAGATCTTCGATGCCCTGCAGAAGCGCACCAAGTGCGGTACGGGCTGCGGTATGTGCCAGCCCTACATCCTGCGCATGATCGAGACGGGTCAGACCAGCTTCGTGCCCTTCCCGCCCAATCAGCGATGATCCTTCTCTGAGATCAATCAGTCGTAATCGCGACCGTGCACACCGTCTTTGGTGTTGTGCAGCTTCACCGTCTCGCCGGTCATGACATTCTCGACCGCCTCGCTCGCGTCGCTGGGCAGCAGCGCGGCCGCGTGCCCGTCGCCGAACGCCATCGGCGTCTTGGCGTTCAGCAGCCCATCGACCCGCTCGGGCATGTCCCGGCTGGGGATATACGACAGATCATCATCCCACAGCATCACCTTGCCCGACGGGTACCGCACATCGTGCGGGCGGACCTCCTTGAGCAGTCCGAAGTTCACCTTGCCCTGCTCGCCGTTCCAGTACGCCGGACGCGTCACATACCCGTTGGCGTACACGATCGAGATCATGTCCTCGGCCCGCAGCTCACCGCCGAAATCGATATCCTCCAGACGCGGTAGCGCCTGATCCTTGCGCGGCGAGATCCAGGTCTCCCAGTAGGTCGGCCACTCATCCAACGGCGCCACCATCGCCGGCCACATCCAGCTGTGCGCGAAGTAGTCCGTCGTCGCGATCACAATCCCGCTCGGGTACCATGGGATCGTCACCACATCATCACCCTGGCTGCCCACTTCATCGGGCAGACTCGCGGGGATCTCTCCCAGGTCCTGCTGCGGGTACGACTTGGTGTCGCCCGCGAAGGTTTCGAACTGCGTCCCCACCTGTCGCACATTGCTCAGGGCCACCGTCTGCAGCGCCGACCCGCGTGCCTTGCCCAGCGCCGGCAGCAGGATCCCGATGAGAATCCCGACAATCCCGATTACCACCAGCAGCTCGATCAGTGTGAATGCCTTGCGTGCGTGCATCTCAGCCCTCCTCTTCCACCAGACGGTTCTTGATGACGCCGTAGGTCGCCGGCTGCCACAGCTTCAGGTCCTTGTTCCAGGTCAGCACCAGCCCGAAGATCGTCTCCAGATCCTCGCCCTTGGGCTGGACCGGGATCTGCACCTCGATGGCCGACGGGTCGGTGGGCTCGGGCGCGTCGGGGAACACGGACTCGGGGCGCATCTCCATGCGCTGGGTTCGCATGCTCGGGCCGCCGCTGCCGTCGTTCTCCTCATCGCGTGTCATCCGCATGCGCCCCTGCCCGGGCTCGGGGGCGACATACTTGCGGACCGTGATCCGAGACAGGTCGATCTTCGCGCCCTCGAGCTCCTTCTTGAGGTGCGTAAACATCGGATGCTCGCCGTCGAGATCGCCGGGGACCTTGCCGCCCATCGCCTCGATCGCGGCGAGGAACGCGTCGTGATCGCCGCTGAGCAGCGGCACAAACGCGTTGATCACCGCATCGCTCACGCCCTCGGGTGCGCCCTTGGGCCCCTCAATGGCCGTGAGCACGCCCATCGACTCCGCGTTGACGATGTTCTGGATCTGCTCGCGTGCCGCGTCGAGTCGCTTGGTGCCGGAGGTCGAGGTGTAATCCGTCTCCAGCTCGTTGCCTTGGTCATCGACCACCGACGAGAGCACGCGCGGCCCATCGGGCTCGGGCTCGCCCCGGCTGCCCAGCAGCCCCACCGCCGCCCAGCTCAGCCCCGCCAGCGCAAAGACCAACGCGAGAATCGTTTTGAGGTCGATCGAACCCCGGCGGCTCATCCCGCCGTCCCAGCCGTGTGTGCGTGTCATATCAGCTCCTGCTCTGGGCGCTGTGCGTCTCGCCCACACGCCAGACGCGCAAGCCCATGCCGACCGTCAGCAGTTCACACAACAATCAAAAAATGACCGTTTTGAGGCCCCTATCCTTGCCCATGAACGAGACAATCAAGACCATGCGTGCCCACCGCTCGATCCGCGCCTTCAAGGATACCCCCATCCCGCAGGAGCACATCGACGAGGCGATGCTCGCCGGGCAGGCCGCCTCAACCAGCAGCGCCGTACAGCCCTACTGCGTCATCCGGGTCACGGATGACGACACACGCCAGCAGATCGCCGACCTCGCCGGCCCGCAGCAGAAGATCCGCGACTGCCCCGCGTTCTTCATCATCTGCGCCGACCTGCGCAAGCACATGCTCATCACCCGCCGGGCCGGCAACGAGTACACCAACTCACTCGAAGCCCTCCTCGTTGGCTCGATCGACGCCTCGCTGTTCGCACAGAACTTCGCACTCGCCTTCGAGTCCATGGGCTACGGCATTTGCTACATCGGCGCGATCCGCAATGACCTGCCCAAGGTCAACGACCTGCTCGAGCTGCCCGAGGGCGTGTGCCCACTCTTCGGGCTCTGCGTCGGGCTCCCCGATCAGGACCCCGCGCACCGCCCCCGCCTCGCGCCGGACGCGATGCTCTACAACGACCGCTACCCCGACGACGAGACCACCCTCGCGCAGATCGATCAGTACGACGAGCTCTACAAGCAGTACCTCGCCGAGCGCGGCGCCCCGCCCGCGACATGGTCCGAATCGATCGCCAAGAAGTACAGTTATGTCAACCGCCCCGGGCTCGGCGCGTTTTACGAGTCCAAGGGCGCTTCATTGGACTAACGCAGAGGATCAACCGTATGCATCGCACATTCATCATCTCCTTGCTCGCGATCATGACCCTGATCTCGATCGCTGCGACGAAGAAACCAGCACCGCAAGAAGCGCCGAGCGACACCCGGGTGATCTACATCGTGCGCCACGCAGAGAAGGACGCAGGCCCAGACCCACACCTCTCCAAGGCCGGCGCCGCTCGCGCTGAGAAGCTCGCGCAGGTCATCGCACACGAGCCGATCGCCGGCGTCTTCGTCACCGACACCAACCGCTCACGAGAGACCGGCGCACCCATCGCCGCCCTGAATCAGATCGAGGATACGACCTACCCGCCGCTCGATACCGCCAAGCTGCGATCGATGATCGACGCGCTGCCCGCAGGATCCAACGCCCTGGTCGTGGCGCACTCAAACACCATCTCAACGATCCTCGAGTCCCTCGGTGCCGAGCCCGTCGGTGACCTGCCGGAAGACGAGTACACGCGCCTCTACGCCGTAGTGCTGCACAACAACAAACACATGCGCACTATCCGGCTCGCGTACTGAGCACCCGCCCTCAACGATCAGCGATCGACCCGCAGCTTCCGTAGCACCCGCTCGCGACAGTCCGCGGACACGAACATCGCATCGCCGTACAAGAGCTGCCCACCCGCCGAGCGGTGCAGGTCGTACACATCGAAGAGCCAGTAGCCCAGCCGGCGCATCTCGCCCCAGACCTGATCGAACTGGGCCGCGCCCTCATACAACTCCACGAACTGGATCTCGCTGTACACCACATCCACGCGACCCTCGCCCAGCAACCGCTGCGCACCGCCGATGGCCATCAGCTCGCCGCCCTGAATATCCAGCTTGAGCAGCGCCACCCGCTCGATCCCCTGCGCATCGCAATAGTCATCCAGCGAGATCGTCGCGACCTCGATCTCACCCTTTGGCCCGGCGTTCTTGGGATAGAACCGCTCCGACTCCTCAGGGCGTGCCAGCAGCGAGTTGGTCGCGTGGGCGTGGTTCACATGGAAGGTCGCCCGACCCGCTTCTCTTGACACGGCCGCCTCCACGATCCGCACCGCGTCATCGCCGCCGAAACGCTCCCGCAGCATCGCGATCGTCTCGGGGAACGGCTCAAACGCGTGCACCGTCGAGCCCGGGAACATGCCCCGAAACAACGCCGCCGTATCGCCCTTGTTGGCCCCCACATCGAACACCACGGGCGATGCATGCCCCAATCGCCCCATCAGCTCCCGCATAGCCGCGTACGGCTCAGAAGGAAGCGCATCCGCCGCCCCCACATCCCGCCGGATCGGCTCCAGCCGATACCCGCACCGAGCCGCGATCCCTGCGATGAAGTCTTTGGAGCGAAATCCCATGCCCGCATCATAACCCGAATCCGCTCGCCGTCGCGTTCGTACAACCCACTATGAACATCATCGCCTTCAGCGACATCCACACCGACCTGCACGCGATCGAGAAGTTCAGATCGCAGGCCGAATCCGCCGACCTGCTCATCGGCGCGGGCGATTACTGCAATATGCGCCGTGGTTTGCAGCCCGTCATCGACGCCATCGCCAGCATCGGCACCCCGGCCGTGCTCGTGCATGGCAACGCCGAGAACGACACCGAGCTCAACGAGGCCGCCGCCCCCTACGACCATCTCCACACCCTGCACGGCTCCACCATCACCATCAGCAACATCACCATCCTCGGGCTCGGCGGGGCCGTCCCCGAAACCCCCTTCGGCGACTGGAGCGTGGACTACTCCGAAAAACACGCCTGGGACCTCCTGAGCCCCTGCCCCTACGCCGACATCCTCGTTACCCACTCGCCCCCCAAGGGCCACTGCGACAAGGACTCGGCCGGCAAGCACCTCGGCAGCAAGTCGGTGCTCAAATGGACCAAGAAGCACCAGCCCCGCTTCGTCCTCTGCGGGCATATCCACGCGTCATGGCAGAACTGGAGCGACATTGGCCCGACCCGCGTGATGAACCTGGGGCCGATGGCGACGAAGATTGAGCTGTGATTAGCGATCTTCCCAGATCAACCGCCCACCCAGATAATCGAGCGTCACGCGATCACTTTGGAACAGCCCGGAACCAACGTTCCCCACAAGGTTCTCGATCTCAGGTCCGCCACCGGGTGTGGTCATGAACAACACACGCGGCTCGTCGAGTTGCAGCCCGCCGAGCTTCGCGTGTGCGAGGGGCGCCGTGCGAAGATCGAACATCACGCCATCGATCCCCATGCCCTGACCCGCGAGCTGCTGATCCGGATCGTCCGCATCGATCAAACCCAGCGCGTCCGCCTTCTCAAACTTGATGTCGATCGCATACGTCGCGCCCAGATCGAGCAGGAAGTTCCCGACGACTGGCTTCGTCTTCTTACCCATGAGCATGGGGATGACCTCGCCCTCGAAGTAAGGGAAGCCCATCGCGATCTTGATCTCCATCACCCTCGCTTCATCGGGCATTTTGTATGACTCGCGCTCCGTGAAGAGCAGCTCACCCGATCCATAATCGATGCTTGTCATGTACTGCTCGATCAGCGAAGCACCGAGGAACCCGTCGATTCTCTTCCCGTTCAGGTCCGGGAGGCGTGCGTCGTCGGGCAGCACGGTCACCAGCGGGTCCGTGAACACGAGCGGGTGCTTGTCGCTGCCGAGGCGAACCTCGATATCGGCGGCCTGACGGACGGAGAACGACCCAGATCCAGCGCCACCAACCTCGCCATACGGCTTCGTTTCGATGCCCGCTGACTCTGCGATGTGGCTGTAGATGGCCGTGTTCTGATTCCCGGTGTCGAGGATGAACCAGTATGGGCCGTGCTCCTCGATATAGACGGGGAGGATGATGTGTCCTGTGGAGATGTCGACCTCCATCGTAACGGGTTCACGCGTCGCCGCCGGAGTAGGTTCGCCCTCACTCCCCACGAGGCACACACTCAGAATCAAAGACATCAACAACGCGGGCATAGGCCTCTCCTTTGGGGAGGGTGGATGCGCTGGGGGTGTGGGTCTGTCAGGATTCCGACCTCAGTTCGCGAGTTCTTCCAGACGGATGAACTACGTCTCCCAGACGGGTGCCCTGCTTTGACCCGAAGGGCAAAGCAGGTTCCGACCTACCAATCCCGCCACAATGGGACAACTCCAGACTCACCCGCGAAGTCCCGCACGGAAGACCACACCCAATCTGAAGGATTCTCAACAAGACCACGCCGAACCGGATTCTGATGGATGTACTCGATCTTCTCCCGGATGTCACTCGAACTCCGCAGGTTCCGGTCATACCCACCTCCGCGTTGCCAGAACAACGCTCGCCCATGCGGCCCAACAAGTCGTTGAAGAATCGACGCATCCTCGCGTCGAAATCGTTCGATCATCTCACGCCCGAACCCCTGCTTAAGTCCACGCAGGACCCCGCTGATCTTCCCATCATGAGGCACGACGATCAGGTGGACATGATCGGGCATGATCACATACGCGATGACATCGAACCGCAATCGCACGGATTGCTTCGCGATCTCGTGGAGATAGAGGTCTCGGATATCAGGTGTATTGAGCAGGGGAAGTCGATCGAAGCATGAGTAGGTCAGGAACCGGGCTTGGTTCGGGATGTCGTAGTGTTTGACTGGCACTTGGTATCAACCGGTTCCTGCTTTGCCCTTCGGGTCAAAGCAGGGCACCCATGCTATTTATCTTTTCGCTATTTCATATCCCGATCATGCTGAGGAGCACTCCGATCGTGTATATCACAATCACCATGACAATCGAGATCTTCACGCTCTGGCCAAGTTCGAATCGCAGCAGCTTCCTCAGAAGGAACACCCAGAGCACGATCGCCAGCAGCACATAAATCAGGTCGTACAGAATCCAAGGCAGACTCCACAGTGTGATCTGCATCAGCGCACCGATCACTGTGGTACCAATCAGCGACAGAAAACTCGCAAGAAACGCATCCCAGAAATCGGACTTGACGCCGATGATCCGCTTCTCAAGAAAACGCATCAGCCAGCAAAGCGGAAACGCGAAGAGCGTCACCTGAGCGATAAATCCGAGCAGCGGAAAACTCATCGATCACTCACTCGTATCCAGCACCGCCATAAACGCCTTCTGCGGGATATTCACCGAACCCACCGCCTTCATCTTGCTCTTGCCCTTCTTCTGGGCCTCGAGCAGCTTGCGCTTGCGGCTCACATCGCCGCCGTAGCACTTGGCCGTCACATCCTTGCGGAAGCCCTTGATGGTTTCGCGGGCGATGATCTTGCCGCCGATCGCGGCCTGCAGCGGGATCTCGAACTGGTGGCGGTCGATCTGCTTCTTGAGCTTGTGAAGCAGCAGCTTGCCGCGCGCCGTCGCGCGGTCGCGGTGGCAGATCAGACTCAAGGCCTCAACCGGCTCGCCGTTGATCAGGATCGAGACCTTCACCAGGTCGTTCTTGTCATAGCGCTCGACATGGTAATCCATGGTCGCGTAGCCCTGACTGATCCCCTTGAGCTTGTCGTAGAAGTCGAAGATGATCTCGGCCAGCGGGATCTCGAAGGTCAGCATGTCGCGCCCGTGCGAGACGAAGCTCTGGTTCTTGAACACGCCGCGCCGTTCCATGCAGAGCTTCATGATCTCACCGATGTACTCGCCGGGCGTCATGATCTCGACCTTGCAAATGGGCTCTGCGAACTCGACAATCAGCCCCGCGTCGGGCAGGTCCGCCGGGTTGTGGACCTCCTTGTCGAACAGCTCGCCGCCCTTGCCCCGCATCTTGATCTTGTACGACACCGTCGGGGCCGTCTGCACGATCTCGACGCCGCCCTCGCGCTCCAGACGCTCCTGGATAATGTCCATGTGCAGCAGCCCCAGGAACCCGCAGCGGAACCCGAAGCCCAGGGCCTCGCTGTGCACGGCCTGGTAGGTGAACGACGAGTCGTTGAGGATCAGGCGCTCCATGGCGTCGCGGAGTTCTTCGAAGCTGTTGCCCTTGCCCTCGGTGGTGCTGGGATAAAAGTCACAGAACACCATCTGCATGGGCGGGGCGTAGCCCTCGAGCGCCTCGCTGGCCGGGTCGTGATCGATCGTGATGGTATCGCCAACACGCACATCGCCCAGCGTCTTGATCGCCGCGACCAGGTAGCATGTCTCGCCCGGACCGATCTCGTTGAACTTGACCGGCTTGGGCGTGTACTTCCCAAGTTCCGTGATGTTGAAGGTCCGGTCGATCCCCATCATGCGGATCTTGTCGCCCACCTTGAGCTTGCCATCAAACACGCGGCAGTACACGATGACGCCGCGGTAATCGTCGTACACCGCGTCGAAGATCAGCGCCCGTGTCTGCTTCATCACCGGCGCCCGCGGGCCCGGGAAACGATCGCAGATCGAGTCCAGCAGCGATGGGATCCCCTGCCCCGTCTTGGCGCTCACCGGGATGCAATCGAGCGCGTCGATGCCCAGCACCTGCTCGATCTCCTCAGCGATCTCGTCCGGGCGAGCACCGGGAAGATCGATCTTGTTCAGCACGGGTACGATCTCCAGGTCCTGCTCGACCGCGAGATAGCAGTTCACCACCGTCTGGGCCTCGACACCCTGCGAGGCGTCCACGATCAGCAGGGCCCCCTCGCACGCCTTGAGGGCGCGGGAAACCTCGTACCCGAAGTCCACGTGACCCGGGGTATCGATGAAGTTGAGCATGTAGTCTTCGCCGTTGTGGCGGTGCATCACCGTGACGGCCGAGGCCTTGATGGTGATGCCGCGCTCACGCTCGAGGTCCATCGAGTCCAGCAGCTGCGCCTTGGCCTCGCGGTCTGAAACCGCGTGGGTGGCCTGCAGGAGCCGGTCGGCAAGCGTCGACTTGCCATGGTCGATGTGGGCGATAATAGAGAAGTTTCGAATATGCACGGATACCTAACCCTTTGCGAAGTTCTGATCCGTGCATGATATGCGCCAACCCGCCTCTAATCAGTCGCACCACCACTCGTCGTAGTGGTAATGCTCGTGATGACGCGTGCGGGTCGTGGTGTACACATGGGTATGCGTGGTGGTGCCACGCCCGCGGATGTACGCGTTCTCACGGTTCCGCTCGTTCTGGTCGCCGATGATCGCGCCGCCGGCACCGCCGATGGCCGCACCGATCGCCGCGCCCTGACCGGCGTTGCCCGTCGTGGAGCCCACGATCAGACCGGTGACCGCGCCCAGCGCCGCGCCCGTAAAGAGCCCCTCGCCCGCGTTGTCGCACCCACCCATGCCCAGCGAGGCAAGCGTCAGCCCACCCACCGCGGCCATGGTCAGCGCTCGTGTTGATCGTTTCGAGTTCATGTTGGTATCTCCTTACTTGTCGATACGCTCTGATTGGGCAACCGGATCGCGCATTTTCGCGAACATCTGCGCCCCGCTACCATGCTACCGCGAGGGCGACGCCCCTCCTGACACACAAACCGCCACCCAGCGTCAGATCATCCATAACAGCATGAAAAACCTCATTTTCACCACCCTGATCGCCCTACTCACCCTCTTATCGCGATCAGCCCACGCCCAAACACCACAGCCCATCAGCGACCGACTCGACGCCATCGTGGCCTATCCCCTCGTCATCTCCCTGCGTGTCCCCGACGAGAACGCCCTGCGGCGCGGTGTCACCACACGCATCGACGACGGGCGAACATTCACCTCCACACCCTACTGGGTCGGACGCATTCCCTACCTTTCCCTCCCCTCGTGGATCACCAGCTACGGACAATGGGAAGCCATGCCGTACGAGCAAGCCCGGCGCACCCCGCCCGAACAGCGTCCGTCGGGCTCATGGTTCATCGTGGTGCCGCTGCCGATCGACGCCGTGGGGCAGGGGCTCTGGTTCGACCAGACCCGCTACGAGCTCAACTGGCTGCCCGACCCGGAACGATCGCTCCTCGAGGCCGATACCGTTGAGCACACCCGCGACTTCGCCAGCTTCTGGTCCATGCACCTCGACGAGCAGACCCGCGACGACCCGAGCGTCACCAACGCCATCGCCCAGCTGCGCCGTGACCCATTCCAGCACTGGCGTGCCCGCTTGCTCACCGACGGGCTCGACCCTGATCGCACCCGCGCCCGCGAGACCCTGGCCAACACGCCCGATGCTCTGCGTTCGATCGAGCTCGAACTGAGCACGCAATCGCCAGGGATCGACCTGCTCAACGCCATCGCTCGTCAGCAGGAGGCCCGCTGGCAGATCATCCTCGGACGCATCTGGCTCATCGACCCCGAAACCGCAGAACGCCTCAAACAAACACTCATGCGGACGGTCCGATTCAACGACAGCACCCTCCCGCTCTGGAGTGACAACCAGAGCGACCTGGCCCAGCTGTCCCACGACCTGCTCTCACCTTTCGTCAACGACGACACCCGCGTGCTGCGTGCCAAGGCCTGGCTCGAGACCCAGCCCCGCTCGATCGCGTGGGTAATCGACGATCAGGGCTCCATCGAGGCAAACACCGAGCGCCTGCTGCCGACGCTTGGCGTGATCTCCATGCCCAGCGAGCCGGGCAGCTCGCTGCTGCGTGTCGAGGTCGGGCTGCGCTCACCGCAGCTCGAGACCGTCCCACCCAACACCCAGCACGAGGTGAGCGTTCCCATCGAGCAGCAGCCGATCACCACGGCCTCGCCGCAGCTCTCCACGCAGCGGATCCACCTGCGCATGGGGCACTGGTCGCAGGCGATGGATGTGCTCGCCTCGCCCGTGCCCGCCAGGCCGCCCTTCGTCCGCATCGGCCCGCTGCTCGCCGACTGGACGATGAACGCGTTGATCAGCAACCGCCCGCTCGAAGCCTCGGCACTCTCGCCCGATCGCACATGCCTGGGCATGCTCTGGCGGGCCGCGCCGCCGGACCGCGACAGCCCGAACACTGGCTGGCGGCTCTACCTCGAATGCGCCGCAACCGATCCGACTGCACCGGGCGACGCGCTGACCGTATGGGTCGGCCCGCGCACGTTTCCCACCGCCGCATGGCGTATCACCCCCGACGCCCTCGTCGAAACCGTCGCCGGCACCGCCTACGGCATCGTCCCTCAGCCAAGCGTCGAAACCCGCATCCTCTCGGATCGCTGGGTCGCCCAGATCGACCTGCCCGCTGCGGTCTTCGACGAGAGCGGACAGCTCATGCTCGGCATCGAACGCACCGACGCCGACGGCGTGCACAGCGCCTGGCCCCGGCGCATGATCCCCGGGCAGTCCGACCCCGCCCGCCTGATCGTCACACCAGATCACTTTGACGACCTCAAACGGGGCTCACCCTGAGCATCACAGCGAGACACGAACCCTCAGCAGGTAGAGCACCCACTCGACCAGCAGCAGGACGATCGCGCCGGCGACAAACCACCGCCAGAGATCGATCCGCACCCGCCCCAGCGCCCCGGCTCGTGACGCGTCACCCGATCCGATCGACGCCGACTGTTGCGTCCGAAGCGATGACTCGGCGTCGCTGAGCAGCGAGACGCCAACCTCACGACCGTCGGGCAGCGTTGCAAGCCCGACGCGTGGGACAGGGCCAAATGAACGCTCGATTCCCTCGGCATCGAGATAGCTCACGACCGTGTCGGTCCGCACCACCTCGCCCTGGCCGCCCGCACCCGGCAGCAGCTGCTCGCACAGCTTCGCCATAAAGATCGTGAAACCGACCTGCACCGACCAGTCCGAATCCAGCAGCGCAAATCCCACGCGTACATGCCGCACGCCCTGCTGCGCCAGCTCAACGATCAGCGCCCCGTCGCGGTCTCGTGCCAGCACGCGTTCCTCGTTTTCGAACACGATTGATCTTCTGAACGAAATCGAGCCCACGCCCGCATCACGCAGCACCGAGTCGCCCCGATCCCAGCTCAGGACGCGTCGAATACCTGTCGCCTGTTCCAGCCGCGATGAGATGCCCGGCGTCACCGAACCAAAGCCAAGGCTCGGCACGCTGGGCAGCGATGGCGCATCGACACGATCGTAGATCAGCAGGTCCGGCTCCCCCATCGCCTCTCCGGGCGCGACGACCCGTGCCGGTGCCCGTGCGACCACTTCGACGCTATCGAGCAGCAGCGGGTCCGCCACACCGTTTGGTGAAACGATTGTCACCCGGATCGGGTCCGGATCGGGCACACGCACCCACGCCCGATCATCGCTCGCCAGCGCGTCGCTGCCCGCCAGCTCCGCACGAAGCAGCCCGCCACGCATCATCCGCAGCTCAAAGCTGTGCGTCGCGGTCGACTGATCCCCCTCGAATGCCACCGGCGCCGAATCGATCACTCGTTCGGTATCGAACACGCGCACCACCGCGGCCCGCGGGCCCGCCTCGCTCCGGCGAACACGCACGAAGACGCGGCACAGGTCTGTGTCCACCCGGTCCCGCTGCACGCTGATGGACACGATCCCCGCGTTGCTCACCGCGTCCTCATCACGCAAGATGGGCACCAGCACGCCCGAAGCGCCCGTGAGCGGGATGACCTCGCGTTCGATCGAGCCCCCATCGCTGTAGACCCACACCAGCGTCGATCGTTCACGCTCGCCCTCTTCGTCCGAACCACCGACACGCTGCAGTTCCTCGATCAGCCCGAGCGCATCCTCGATCCGCCCCGGCTGGTCATCGCCCTCGATGCCGTCGATCGCACCGAGCACCCGACCCCGCTCACGCGCATCTCGAAGCACAATGCGCGGCTCAAGCCCGGCGTCGATCACGCTCACCCGGGCCGTGCGACCTGAATCAAACAGCGCCCGCACCCGATCCGCCGCATCACGCTTCGCCCGCTGCAGTGCCGTTCCGTCATCGAGTCGCATCGACATCGATGCCGAAGAATCGATCACGAGCACTACCCGCTGCCCCTCAGCCAGGTCGCTCTCGGCCACCGGGCGGGCGAGCGCCATTGCCAGCAGGGCCACGATGAGCAGGTGCACAAGCAGCAGCAAACTCGGCGAGAGTTTCTGCCAGGGGATATTGCCCTCAAGGTCGCGAACCGCCCGCTGCCACAGTATCGTGCTCGACACCTGCACCGGACGCCGGCGCAGACGCAGCATGTACATCAGCAGCACCAACCCCGCGCCGATCGCGCCTGCGATCAGCCCCGTGATGGGTGCCAGGAAAGTCAATCGCCCCACCCCGGCGCGGGCTCGGGCAAGGCCCCATCAGCAGAATCGTCCTGCACGCGCACGCGCCCGGGTCGGAAGCCGATGCCGTAGACATAAGTCTCACGCGAGACCTCACGGCACGCGTCTGGCTTGATTGCGCCCGCGATGCGGAACACATGCTTCATGCGCCGCATCAGATCTGGAAAAGTCTCACCCTCGAGCACCTTCATCGTGCAGGTCCCCCGCGGCTTGAGCAGCTCGGGCAACGCGTCGATGATCTCCTGACACAACCGCTCCGAGAAGAAGTGGTCGCCGTGCCCGGTGGTCGAGGGCGCCATGTCGCTGATCACAACATCGAATAGTTCGTCCTCGCCGCCCAGCAGCTGCGCGGCGCTGGTCTTGGTGAAGTCGCCCACGATCGTGCGGACATTGGGTCCGAAGTCGCCCGAGACCCGCTGCAGGTCGATCCCCACCAGCGTGCCCTCGGGCCCGATGATCTTCTCGGCCACCTGCAGCCACGAACCGGGAGCGCAGCCCAGATCGAGCACCCGATCGCCTTTCTTGATCAGCTTGCGGCGCTTATTGATCTCCAGCAGCTTGTACGCCGAGCGAGCAAGATACCCCTCGCGTTTGGCCATCTTGAAGTACTTATCGTGGAGCTTGCGTTTTTCGCTCATGGTGTCCCCGCTGCCGGCTTGTAGAACACGATGACTGCATCGGTCCAGTGGTGTGGTGCCCAGGTCTCCCCGCGCCCCTCGTTGATGTAGTCATCCAGCTCATACTCAATCCGCAGCCGCTCCGTCATCACAAACTCACGCTGGGTATCCACGATCCAAGGCTCAACCTTGTCGCCGGGTGCCCACCCAGAACGATCGAACTTCCAGGTACCGCCCTGAGGGCGGCACGGGTTGAGGTAGCAGTCCGTCTTCCAGAGGTGATCTCGCGCAGACATCGACATGTAATCGCCATCGAGCACCTCATCGCCGGTCAGCTCCGGGCGGACCGGGCTGATCGTCAGCGTCCGCCAGATGGGCATGAACTCGCCGGCATTTTTGCTGTTGGGGTACATGCCGTGCCCCGTCACCGTCGCCCGCACCCGGGCGCTGGTCGCGCCCGCCGGCACTTCAATCTCACGGGGCACATAGAAGCGCGATGTCGGGTTCTCAGGGTTACCGATCTCCGCCTCACCGTTCCATAGGTTCATCACCGCGATGGGTTCGCGCTGCGGCACGCCCTCGTAGAAGTCCAGCGTGAAGGTCACCAGCCAGCCCTTCATATAGGTCCCGATGTGCGTCTCCAGTTCCCGCGTGTCCTTGAACAGCGGCAGCAGGTCCGTCACATCCGAGTGCCAGGTCCACCCCCGCCGGTATGGCGTGATATACCGGAACACCTCAAACCGCTCCGTGATCGCGTTGCCGTCCTCATCCGTCTCGCCTGTGGGCACCCGGATCGCCACCGTGCCTTTCTTGTCCCAATGGTCGTAGCCCATCACCGGCTCACCGAGCGTCAGCGTGGCGATGACACGCCCGACGGAACTGGGCACCGAGGAGAAATCGAGCTCGCTACGGAGCGTGGCCGCGTTCTGCAGCAGCTCGGCATCGAACGCCGTCAGCCGCACCGGCTCGGGCATCGGTTCTTCAAGCGCCACCGTCCGCGTGATCGTCAGCCCCTCGACGCCGATCTCATCGCCCTCGACCCCCACCATCGCGTGCAGCCGCATCGGTCGCACATCCCAGATGTGCTCATCGATGATCACCTCGCCATCGAGCATCACCGTGATCTTCGCGCCGCCCAGCACATAACGAACATGGACATCGACATCGACCCAGTGTCCGCTTCGGAACTCGTAGTCGCTGCGAACATTGATCCGCTCACGCCCGTTGGCGTGCACCGAAACCTCGCGCTGCGGGCGCTCGTACCAGTTGCCGTCCGCATCGAACCAGCCCATGACCCGCCCCTCGTCGTCGGCTGTTTTATCCGGGATCTGGTTGTGCACATCCAGCGCCACAGCGATCGAGTGATCGGTATTGGGCTCGTCCCAGCGGAACTCCTCACCCAGCGTCCCCCGGTCCGGATCGATCAGTACGAGCCCCAGACCGCGGTTCTGGCCCGAATAGCCCGTTTCATCAGGTATCGGAAATCTTGCCCGGAATGAGACCCACACCGATTCGACGACACCGTCGGTCGGTGCTGTCCGCGCGCGAAGCTCGCCGCCCATGAGGAGCGGCGAGCAGCCAATCAGCACAAGAACCATCGCCACAATGCTCAAGGAGTTTCGCATACCCAAGCATATCGCGGCGAATCGTTCGCCGGGTGCTAGTGCGGCACTTCCTTCACCGCGTTGCGGTTCCACGCGGGCACGCGGAAGACGATAGGCCCGTCGCCGGTGATATCGCACTGGCACGACAGGCGTGAGTTGATCTGGAGACCCGGCGCCTCCTCGACGCGGTCCTCCTCCTCTTCCTCGGCCTCGCTCAGCGAATCCATGCCCTGTTCGACATAAATATGACAGGTCGAGCACGCACAGACCCCG
>JAGQON010000179.1 GCA_020427395.1 Phycisphaerales bacterium | reverse complement strand
AATCCTGATCGAGCAGCGGGTCGCCAATGACGCGAAATCGCCGCTGGTCGCTTACCTGTTGCTGATCTTTCTGTGGGGGCTTGGCGTCCACCGGATGTATCTTGGCCGCTGGATCAGCGGCATCGTGATGGCGGCGCTGTGGGGGCTGGGCTGGCTGACCACGCCGATCCTGATCGGCTGGCCGATGCTGGGTCTGGTCTGTCTGTGGGTGATCATCGACCTGTTCCTGATCCCCGGCATGATCCAGGACGACAAGGACGAGATCCGCTATCGGCTGGGCTCGGAACTGCGCTGAGCAGGACGGGCGTCAGCCCGCCTGTGACATGGGCAAGGCGGGCCGCGCCAGATGATGGTGGCGGCCCGGTTATCTGCGCGCAGGGCGTCCTGCGCCGTCAGTCGCGGGTCAGTCGCGGGTCAGCCGCATCAGCGGCTGGCCCTGAGCGTCCAGCAGCAGCAACTTGTCGCCCGTCGCATCCAACTGCGACTTGCGGGTGGCGGCAAGGGCGGCGAAGAAGCGCGCCTCTTGCTCGGCGACAGCAGG
>JAGQON010000178.1 GCA_020427395.1 Phycisphaerales bacterium | reverse complement strand
TCGCGGGTGTCGGTCGAGGGGATCATGACGCACTCGGTCTGGCGGGAGGGGTCCGGGTTGAGGACGGCGAGGTGATCACCGTCGTGCCACTGCATGAGGAGTTTCTGGGTGGCGTCGGTGGCGGTCTGGTGCTGGATGATCTGCGCGGATGAGAAGGTGAAATCCGCGGCGAGCTGAGCGCGGGCGTCCTTCGGGAGGTTGGACATCTGCTCGGGGGAGTCGGCGAGCTTGGTGTAGACCCACTCGAGGATCTGCTTGGCGCGGAAGGCGGGCCAGCCCTGTTGCTCGCAGTACTGGGCGAGGGAGTCGGGGTTCTGGTCGAAGATGTGGTTTTCGGGGTGGATCACGGCGCGGTCGGTGCGCTATGCGCCGATGGAGATGGTGAGTGGGACGGAGCCGTAGAGGTCTGCGGTGATGTCTGGTCTGGTGATGTGGATTCGGCGATCGGCGGGGTCGACGCCGCGGGCGCGCATCATGCGTTTGAGGGTTGCGGGGATGTCGAATTCGATGTCTTCCTCGGTGATGTCGGAGACCTCTATCTG
>JAGQON010000177.1 GCA_020427395.1 Phycisphaerales bacterium | reverse complement strand
CTGTTCAAAAAGTGTGTTCTGTTCGAGATAAGGCATGAGCAGCACCAACGTACTTCCCTTGTTCTCAAACGTCGTGCCGGCAATGGGTGGAGGCAGGTGGCCAGTGGCGCTGTTGTAGCTTTGAGCGGCCAAGCCGAGCTGACGCAAGTTATTGGCACAACTGTTTCGCCGCGCCGCTTCGCGCGCAGCCGTCACGGCCGGAAGCAGCACGGCAGTCAAGACTCCGATGATCGCGATGACCACCAGCAACTCGACCAGCGTAAACGCCCGCCGCACAGGCCTCTCGCCACGCTCCGATGGCGATCGTCGCGGTCGCAAGTGGCCCAAAACCAGGAGAACGCCAGCTGCCAATGCGCACGCCGCGGGTTCCGGGACGGATGCAGCCGGAGGCGACGCAACTTCACCTGCTTCTGTACGATTGACATACCACAAATTGAAGTCGCTGACGTCGGTATTTCCATCGGCATTGAAGTCCGCAGAAGTCCAGGCACCGGTCGACCTAAACTGTTGCCCAAACCACACATCCAAGTCCGTGGCATCTA
>JAGQON010000176.1 GCA_020427395.1 Phycisphaerales bacterium | reverse complement strand
GACATAGATAGCACTGAGCTTTCCAAATGCTTTCAAGCCGTCTTTGCTAAATACCTCTCGCACCACTTCCCATCCACGGGGCGGGACATGAACGAATCTCCACCGCCCTATCCAGAAGACAATTGTCGCAAGTGCCATCAACAGGCCTGGAACTCCAAAGGCCCAATGCGGACCATACCATTCGAGGAGCCAGGGAGTAAGCAGAGTCGAAGCGAAGGCACCCAAATTGATCGACCAGTAGAACCAGTTGAAGATGCGGGGAAGGAGATGGCGGTTAAGCTTTCCAAACTGGTCGCCGACATGCGCCGAGACGCATGGCTTGATCCCGCCTGACCCGATGGTGATGAGCCAGAGCCCGAAAAGAAGCCACATACTTGCTTCTCCCACGAATCCCATTAAGGCAAGTGCGCCGTGGCCAAGGCAATACACAACCGAGAGCCACATGATGACACGATATTTTCCGAAAAATAGGTCAGCGAGGAGAGCACCAAAGATGGGAGTGAAATAGACGAGGGAAGAGAAATTGTGGAAGCGCTCTGTCGCC
>JAGQON010000175.1 GCA_020427395.1 Phycisphaerales bacterium | reverse complement strand
CTGTGCCATAAACTGGTTCGCGCCGTGAGGGCGTGAAATCCAAGTCATATTAGCCGGTTACCGGAACCCTTTCCGGGCAGAGCGGGCGGCCCGGATCGGCGATGCGTGCGCCGCGCGCGGCTTGGGTGCATTGCGCGCGTCACCTTGGGCCATGTGCCCCGCGATGCTCGGCGCGGCGCAGTTTCGCATGCGCCCTGCGTTCGACGGTTCCCGGGATGCGAAGTTTCTCGCGGTACTTCGCCACCGTCCTGCGTGCGATCTCAATGCCGAGGTCGGACAGCCGGGCCTTGATCCGTGCGTCTGACAAGGGATGCGCCGGGTCTTCGGCCTCGATCATCTCGCGGATAAGCGACTGGACGGCGATGGCCGAGACCGGGCCGCCCTTCGTCGCAAGCCCGCTGCCGAGGAGGTCGCGAAGGCCTGTGGGCCCGCGCGGCGTATCCATTCTCAGACCCGCCGTCACCCTGCTTACCGTGCTTTCATGAACCCCTGTCGCCTCGGCAACCTCGCGCAGGGTCAGCGGTTTGAGCGCCGTGGGCCCCTTC
>JAGQON010000174.1 GCA_020427395.1 Phycisphaerales bacterium | reverse complement strand
GGTAGTATTTAGCCTTACGAGATGGTCCTCGTTGATTCCGACGGGATTCCACGTGTCCCGCCGTACTCAGGATTCCTTCCATGCATCTCACAATTTCACCTACGGGACTCTCACCCCCTACGGTTGGCCTTCCCAGACCATTCGGCTATCATGATTTGTCAATTATGAAGGTCCTACAACCCCGGATAAATCCGGTTTGGGCTCTTCCCACTTCGCTCGCCGCTACTACGGGAATCGATTTTTCTTTCTTTTCCTCCAGGTACTTAGATGTTTCAGTTCCCTGGGTCTGTCTCCTATATGGCTATGTATTCACCATATGGTGCTAGCGTATAACCACTAGCGGGTTTCCCCATTCGGATACCCCCGGATCAATGCTCACTTACAGCTCCCCGAGGCGTTTCGCCGTTTGTCGCGTCCTTCTTCGACTCCTAGTGCCAAGGCATCCTCCGTGCGCCCTTATTCACTTAACCTATAAAAAATAATTCTTTATTTTTTTCTTCTGTTTGAAGATATCTAGTTTTCAAAGATCAACTTTTGGAAGAAATT
>JAGQON010000173.1 GCA_020427395.1 Phycisphaerales bacterium | reverse complement strand
CCGCCAGCTCGCAGATGACGCGCGCCCCGCGGGCCTCGGCCGCCTCCGCCGTCTCCAGCAGCAGGACGGCCGCGCCCTCGCCGATGAGGAAGCCCTCGCGGTCGGCGTTGAACGGCCGCGCGGCCGCCGCCGGGTCGCCGTGGTCGTGGGCCAGCACCCGCATCGCGTCGAACGCGGCGACCCAGAACGGCGTGATCATGGCGTCCGCGCCCCCGGCCATCACGGCGTCGGCGTCGCCGCGCCGGATGATCTCGCTGGCCACGCCGATGGCGTCGGCGCCGGCCGCGCACGCGGTGACGGTGGCGAACACGGGGCCCTTGATGCCCAGCTGCATCGCGATCATCGCGGACGGCATGTTCAGCATGCTGTGCGGGATCGTGAACGGCGACAGGCGGTCCGGGCCGCGCTCGTGCAGCACGTCGTCGTTCTCCTCGCGTACCCCGTTGCCCCCGGTGCCGGTGGCCATGATGCATCCCACCCGGCGCCCGTCGCCCGGCACGCTGAAGCCCCCGTCCTCGGCGGCGAGCTTCGCCGCGGCCACGGCGAGC
>JAGQON010000172.1 GCA_020427395.1 Phycisphaerales bacterium | reverse complement strand
TCACGACATGACGATCAGTCGGTTCGACTCGAAGTAGTCCGCAATTCCGTCCGCTCGCTCCCGCTCGCGGCTCTGAAGATCGCGGTCACCGCAAAGTCGCGCCGCTCAGGAGCGTGTTCGCGGCGTTGATGACATCGTCGAGCGCGATGTTCGACACGCGGCAGCGCTGCGGGTGATCGTTGGCGACTTCCTCCTCCGGGAGCGTCGGGTCGGCGTCGATCTCGATCTCGTCTTTGAAGGGGATCGTCGTCCAGCGCTTGTCGGTGGGCCCGAAGAGCGTGACGACCGGCACGCCGAAGGCGGCGGCGATGTGGCGGGGCCCGGTGTCGTTGGTCACCATGAGTTTGCACCGGCGCACGATTCCCTTGAGCGTGCCGAGGCGGATTCCCAGCGCGGGCAGGTTCACGGTGCGCGTGGTTGGGGCGCACTGCGCGCAGATCTCGTCGGCGATGGGCCGCTCGGCGGGCGAGCCGCTCACGAGCACGATCATGCCGTGCGCCTGGGCGAGATGATCGGCCAGTTGCGCGAAGCGATCGGTGGGCCAGCGCTT
>JAGQON010000171.1 GCA_020427395.1 Phycisphaerales bacterium | reverse complement strand
CCGACGCATCTGGCTCAACGTGAAGGCGTACGACCTGGGCGGGGCGCTGGTCTACGAATCCGGCGCGTACGATGCGGCCACGGGCGAGCTGAGCCTGGACCAGGACGCCAAGATCTACCACATCGAACCGGGCACGAGCACGCGCCTGGGATCGCTGCTGGGGATCCCGGCGGGGCCGTCGTTCCACTTCGTGCTGAACGACACCGTGTACCTGGACAACCGCATCCCGCCCCGCGGCTTCACCAACGCCGCGTTCACCACCGTGCAGTCGCCGCCGGTGGATTACGTCTACGCCGACGGGCAGTACTGGGACGACACCCACTTCACCCTGCCGTACGACGCCGAGACGGTGGACGTCACCCTCTACTACCAGTCCATCAGCAAGGAGTACGTGGAGTTCCTGCGCGACGGGAACACCACCAACGACTACGGCCAGCAGCTGCACGACGCCTGGGCGGCCCAGGGGCGCGCGGCGCCGGTGGTCATGGCCACGGCGTCCCTGCAGCTCACGGCCACGGGCGCGGAGGATGCGCCGGTCTTCGTCACCGGC
>JAGQON010000170.1 GCA_020427395.1 Phycisphaerales bacterium | reverse complement strand
AACGAGGAGCGCGACGAGCACATCCTCACGGTCGAGGACCCGATCGAGTACCTGCACGCGCCGAAGCGCTGCCTCGTGAACCAGCGCCACGCGGGACGCCACACGGGGAGCTTCGCGCGCGCCCTTCGCGCCGCGTTGCGCTAGGACCCCGACGTGATCGTGATCGGCGAGCTGCGCGACCTCGAGACCATCTCGCTCGCGATGACGGCCGCCGAGACGGGTCACTTCGTGCTCGCGACGCTGCACACGGCGAACGCCGTCCGCACCATCAACCGCATGATCGGCGCCTTCCCGTCGAACCGGCAGGACCAGGTGCGCACGATGCTCTCGGAGTCGCTGCGCGCCGTCATCTCGCAGCGCCTCGTGCCGACGGTCGACGGCTCGCTACGCGTGCCGGCGCTCGAGCTGCTCGTCATCAACAAGGCCATCGCGAATCTGATCCGCGACGAGAAGACGGTGCAGATCCGCTCGTCGATCCAGACCGGCTCGTCGCACGGCATGTGCCTGCTCGAGCAGTCGCTGAACGAGCTCGTCCGCGCCGGCACCATCGACAA
>JAGQON010000016.1 GCA_020427395.1 Phycisphaerales bacterium | reverse complement strand
CGCGAACGCAGTCGCGTCAACACAAGCACTGCGTACAAAGCAGGCAATGCGCTTGATTGGGCTCGGCAACCCCATCAAGTCGTTTCACTGATCGCGGGATATACAAACCCCGCGCTCCTCCACACACAGGTCATCACGTTCGTACCGCAGCACTGGGCTTTCGGTGCGATGACTCTGTGATTAGGAGGAAAAATGAGTACCAAGATTTCAATGGCAGTTCTTCTCGCGTTTGCCTCCACAATGGCACACGCTCAGGACTTTGATGTGGTTGGTGGGCAGACCAGTGTCTTGCTCGACACGGACACGCTCGCGTCAGCGGCCAGTCTGACGCTCTCTGGCGTGTCATCCGATGTGATCGCGCCGGGCGAACTTGGCGACATGAGTGTTGCGTTCGGCATCAATGCCCGCGATGCCTCGATGCTTCCAACATCATTCTCATACGACGCAGGGCTGAGCAACTTTGCGGGCTCGATCGAGCACACCGGTTCGGTTTTCTTCAACAGCGACTCGGTTGAAGTGGGCAACTTCACGATCGGATACGATGCGATGCGCGTCGGTGGCGATCGGAGCGGATTCTTTGTCCAGAGCACGACCGGTATCTCCGCGATCCTCTTCGATGTCGCGGCGCCCTCTTTCCTCAGCGCGGACGCCGGCGGGCTCATCATCGAAGCCGACCTGCTCGTTTCGAGCGAGTTCGCTGGGTTCCTGCTGGACAATCAGTTCGCGACCGCTGACCTGACGGGAGCCGACGTTGGCGATGCTCGTGTCAATGCCGCGGCCGTCCCCGCACCGGGCGCGCTCGCCATTCTCGGCCTCGGCGGCCTGGCTGCCTCGCGTCGACATCGCTAACCCGTCGGACCACAACTACTTCCAAGTAAAAAGCAGCCGGATTTTCCGGCTGCTTTTTCAACTGATTCAGATGCTTTCGCTTGGCAATGTGCTATTTGTCGGAGAGATCGATCTCACGCTCACGCAGAGGGAACCGGGCCTGGATATCCCGTGCCTTCTCCGCCTGATAGTTGAGCTCGATCATGCTTCCCTCATCTCCACGGACAAGGAAACGGAAGGTGCTTTGCGATTCGCCGCTGATGCCGTCTTCGATCAGCAACCGATTGGGACGGTCCTGAGTCGGGTACATCGATTGATCGAATCGATCGCTGACTCGCCCGGAGAGCACAACATCCGCACCGTCGAGCGTGAACATGTCGGGCAGACCGACTTTGTTCCGGGCCGCGATCGCCAGCCGTGAACCGATGAGCTTGGTATTCTCGATCTCGACCGTGACCTGCCAGAGGTCGTCGCTGAGCTTCTCAACTCCCGCCCACTTGAAGCGCAGTTCGGGCATGTTCTGGGCATGGAACATCGTAAACGCGAAGTTGCGGTGGCAACCCTCTTCGAGCATGAACGGGGGAGTCACACGCGAGGAGTACTTTGTGCCGCCGCCGATGAGGACCTTGCCGTACTGGGGGTGGTCGTACTCGCTGTAGTCGGTGAATGTCTGCCCGAAGAGCATCCGGTCCTGCCAGTGCATCTCCTCCTCGCCACTGAACTCGCGGCTGGGATCGGGCATGATACGCCGATCCGTCCACAACTCATTCGTGAAGCTCGCGATGCCCAGCCCTTCGGCAAGCCAGTTCACGAACCCGCCGTGCACGGTGTACAGGTCGGCATGGATCACCATGTAGTTGTAATACGGCAGCAGGTCCTCGCCCGCCCGTCCGATCTCGTCGTACATCCGTCGGTCTTCACGCGGGTAGAGGTTCTCCAGATACGAAGCACCCGGTCCACGCAGGATCATGCCGCCCGTGTTGTGGTAGCTCTGCCCAGCAGCGATGTTCGGTCGGGTCAGAATGAAATCCGCGACCGCTTTGACCTCCGGACGATCGAACGGATACTCGCCCGCACCGAACTGGATCGAGTTTGGCTGCCAATCGCTCGCCCAGTTCCGGTTCATGTCATATCCGCCAGGGCCGTCCTCATTGATCCGCCCGTCGCCGTCGTTGTCGATGCCCTCGGAACCAAGGCGGCTCAGCTCGCCCTGCTCACCATCGGGGACACGCTCGATGATGCGCGGGTCCTTGGCGTTGCGTCGGAAGTCGCCGTTGGGATCGAATCGCCACATCTGGGTGATGCTGCCGTCGCCGTCGAGGTCCTCGGGCCCATCCTCGTCGAGCTGCCCGTCGTAGTCATTGTCTGTGGGGCGCTGGCCCGATCGCGAGCTGTGCGGCGTGTTGGGCTCATCAAACCAGTGCGCACGACCATCGGGATTGATCGAAGGCACAAAGTAAAAGGCAACACGGTCCATGAGCTCGGTCAGCTGATCGACCTCTCCATAGCTCTTGGTCAGGTACCAGATCGAATAAAGCACGGTCTCCGTCGCCTGGATCTCGTTGCCGTGCACATTGCCGTCGATGTACATCGCCGGCTTCTCGGTGTCCTTGCCCGTCTTGGGGTTGTTGAGGACAACCATCCACATATCGCGCCCCTGCTCGCTCTTGCCCAGCGACTCAAGCGTGAGCAGATCGGGGTACGCCTTCACCAGATCCTGAAGGATCTGCTCCATCTCGTTGTAGTCATAGAAGCGGTTCCAAGACACATCGACCTTGGATGGGATCTGCTGCTGTGCCTGCGCAGTGGTCACGACGGAGCCCGAGCAGGCGATCATCGCGAGCGAGAGCATCGAACGACGCATGGTATTGAACTTCTTCATGGTGTTGCTCCTTTGAACGCTCAGTTGCGCAGCTCGATGGTCTGGTTGCCGAACCGTGGGTCCATGATCTCGATCGTTTCGGATGACAGGTCGTCGCTTCGGAAGATCCAGTGATGCTCCGATCGGCCACCGTGCTCATCCACGCCCCAGACTCGATCAACACGCTGCCCAGTGATGATGTGGTCTACATCCGCAGACAAACGAACGATGGTCGGCTTGACCGACCGCGTGGACCGCGAATACCGGGTCGTGGTCGGCAGTTCGCCGTTATTGACGATGGTGACTCGTACCTCGTACAGCCCCCCGCCCAGGTCCTTGACCTCCGGGCCGTGCACCTCGACCTTGGGTGCCGCCTCCAGCAGCCGCGTGACGAACGCGGTGTGCTTCTGGGCCAGCTCATCGAGCAGGTCCGCGGGCGGGTTGATCTTGATGCCGGGCTTGAAGCCGCCGATCTCAACTTTGCCAAGCGTCGGGTGATCGAATGCCTCCCAGTCAACAAACGCCTCGATCCCGTGCTCATCAAAGAACGCGAGCCACTTCGCATCCTCGCTGAGCTTCTTCTTGGGCTTCTTGTTCGCGTTACCCTTGCCATCGGGTACTTCTGCTTCGGGTTCGGCATCGGGCTTGACACGGCGGACCTCGATCCCCAACTGGGCCGCGAACTGCTCGATCATCTGCGGCGTAACCTGCGTCATCATCGATTCATCGACCTGCTCGCCGGTCATGTTGGTATAGGCCTCGGCGAGCTCATCCAGCGTTTCCTGGCTGATGTCGCCGATGGGCGAGGGTGTCAGCGTCGGCTCATCGCTGGCTTCAGGTTTTTCGGCGGGCTTGTCGGACTTCTTCTCGTCGCTCTTCGCTTCCTCAGGCAGCGACCACGGGTTGATGGCGAAGCTCGGGAGCCCGCGCTGAGCGTAGACCCAGCTTTGGAAGCTCCCCGCGGCATCCGCCTTCTCGGCACTGCTCATCGATGTCGCTTCCTTGAACCACTCCCCGGCCTGCTTGTACAGCTCGGCATCGTCGCCATCGATTCCCTTTGGAGCCCGACCGGTGATGTCCTTGCTCTTGGCATCCGGCTGATTGATCAAGTTGTCGTGCTTGCCGAGCGTCACCGCCGCGATGATGTTGTCGTGCTCGAGCATGAACTTGACCAGGGCCATCGTTTCCGGTTCTGAGAGCGGATAACGACCGGCGTGCGGGTCGTGCTCGGGCCACATGTGCATGAAGTTCATGTTGAGATCAACCGAACCAAACGGGTCCTCATTGATTCGTCCATCACTATCGTTGTCGAGGCCCTCGGGGTACAGGGTAAAGCTCGCGACCTGGCCCTCCTTAGCGTCCGGCTTGATGTTGAGTCGCGGGTCGTCCGGGTCAGCAAGGTGGGTTGGCGCATCGTCGAGCGAGGGCTCAAGTCGGCGCATCATCGTGATGACGCCATCCCCATTGAGATCATCCGGCTGGTCCTCATCGAGCAACCGATCCCTGTCCTCATCGACAAGGCGTGCGTTCCCGATGTGCCCCATGGTCAGCGGACGCATGTTCCGGGCCGCCCCGTCCGGGTTCGCACGCGGAACAATGTAGATCGTCATGGCATCGAGCATGTCGGCATGCTCGCTGAGCATGTCCTCGGCGATGCGGGTTGCCACCTCGGTGCTCACTAGGTACTGGGCGTCAAGGCCACCCACGATCAGCAGCGCCGGCTGCTCATGTGGCTTGTCGCTCCCTGAGATCGTGAGCAGGTGAATGCCCTGCCCACCCAGGCTCTCGCCGATGGTGCTGAGGCTCGCGTGTTCGCTTGTTGCGATCGACTTCAGGCGCTCGCTCAGCGCGGTGTTATCCATGTACCCTTGTGGCTGAGCGAGGACGCTCGAGACACTCAGCAGCGAAAGCGCCGCCGAGCAACGGTGAATCGTACGGATCGACATGCAAGGCCCTTGGTGAGTGTGTATGCGGATGAAACCCGGGCGGAGCCGCCCGGTTGTCATACCCGGATCTTTGCCCGGGGTTGCGGGCCCATGATACTGCAATTCCCACCTGATGCGATGAATACCCCGATTTTTCCTCGATCAGAGCAGATCTGCGGGTAACCCGACTAGGGTTTGATGACAAGAGAACCCCTCAGGAGCGCCCTATGCCCAGAGTCACCCGTGCCGCACTGATCCAGGCGACCAACGCGCTGCCGGATTCAGATGATCTCCCCAAAATCAAGCAAGCCAATATCGACATGCATGTCGAACTGATCCGGGAGGCTGCCGAGCGGGGTGCGCGAGTCTGTTGCCTCCAGGAGCTCTTCTACGGCCCCTACTTCCCCGCCGAGCAGCAGACCCGCTGGTACGACCTCACCGAACCCATCCCCGACGGCCCGACGATCCGGCTGATGCAGCAACTCGCCAAGCAGCACGGCATGGTCCTCGTCGTCCCGATCTACGAGCAGGAGATGCCCGGCGTCCTCTACAACACCGCCGCGGTCATCGACGACGAGGGCAACTACCTCGGCAAGTATCGTAAGCACCACATCCCCCACCTCTACCCCGGGTTCTGGGAGAAGTTCTACTTCAAGCCGGGCAACGGCGGGTACCCCGTCTTCAACACCCGCTACGGCAAGATCGGCGTCTACATCTGCTACGACCGCCACTTCCCCGAGGGAGCCCGCGAGCTCGGGCTCAACGGGGCCGAGATCGTCTTCAACCCGTCTGCGACCGTGGCCGGGCTCAGCGAATACCTCTGGACCATCGAGCAGCCGGCCCACGCCGTGGCCAACCAATACTTCGTTGGCGCGATCAACCGCGTCGGCACCGAGTCGCCCTGGAACATCGGCGAGTTCTATGGCAACTCCTACTTCTGCGACCCCCGCGGGCAGTTCGTCGCGCAGGGCTCGCGGGACAAGACCGAGGTCATCGTTGCGGACCTTGACCTCGACATGATCCAGGAAGTCCGCAATGTGTGGCAGTTCTACCGCGACCGCCGACCCGAGACCTACACGCGAACCACCGAGATCTAAGACTGGAGCGCCCCATGCCGCTGCTGATCAAGAACGGGCGGATCATCACCGCCGACGCCGACTACCACGCGGATATCTATTGTGCAAGCGAGCAGATCACGCGGATCGAAGAAACGATCGACGCGGGTTCCCTCCCCGACGACACAGAAGTGATTGACGCGTGCGGTAAGTATGTCTTCCCGGGATTCATCGACCCGCATGTGCATGTGCACCTGCCATTCATGGGCACCTCCGCCAAGGACGACCACGAGAGCGCCTCGCGGGCCGCGATCGTCGGCGGCACTACCACCTACATCGAGATGATCTGCCCCGCACCGGACCAGGAGCCGATGAGTGCCTTCAACGAATGGCAAGGGAAAGCGCAGGGACAGTCCAGCTGCGATTACTCGTTCCACCTGGGCGTCGTCCGTTTCGACGATATCGCCCGCGATCAGATTCGGACCATTGTCCGTGACTACGGTATCGCCTCGTTCAAGGTCTTCCTCGCCTACAAGGGCGCGCTGAACATCAGCGACGAGAATCTCTTCGACCTGCTGACGATCGGGAAGGAGTTGGGTGTCATCACCACCGCCCATTGCGAGAACGCCACCGCGATCGCGGCCATGCAGCACAAGCTCCTGAAAGAAGGCAAGACCGGACCCGAGTGGCACGAACCATCGCGACCGGTCCGGGTTGAGGCCGAGGGCGTCCATCACCTCGCGACCTTCGCAGAGCTGACCGGGGCCCATGTCTACGCCGTGCACACCTCGTGCGCCGCGGCCATCAATGAGGCCCGCGCAGCCCAGGCCCGCGGCGTGAAGCTCTGGGTTGAGTCGGTCATCCCCCACTTTGCGCTCGACAAGACCCACGCTGAGCAGGACAACTTCGAGGGCGCGAAGTATGTCATGTCACCCCCGCTCCGCGATCGAGAAAACCACGATGCCCTCTGGGCGGCCCTCTATTCGGGTGTGATCTCAACCATCGGCACGGACCACGCCCCGTTCGACTTCAAGGGCCAGAAGGACATGGGCAAAGACAACTTCACGCTCATCCCCAACGGCATCCCATCGATTCAGGAACGGGTCGACCTGCTCTACAACCTCGGGGTACGAACGGGGCGCATCGACCTGAACACCTTCGTCCGCGTTGCCTCGACCAACGCGGCCCAGATCTTCGGGCTCACCAATAAAGGCACGATCGCCGTCGGTGCCGACGCGGACCTGGTGATCTACGACCCCGACCACGAGCACCGTATCAGCGTCACCACGCAGGAGTCGCGGGTCGATTACAACGCGTTCGAGGGCTGGGATCTCACGGGACGCGCCGAGGTCGTGACCGTGCGCGGCTCGATCATGGCACGGGCAGGGCGATTCGTGGGAGAGCCCGGACGAGGCATGCACATCAAACGGCAACCCAACCACTTCTGAGCGAGGTTACTTGTTCGAAACAAGCATGCTCGACTGCTCAACGAAGCGATCACCCTCCCACTGGGTGTCCTTGCCGATCGTCCGCTCAATCTTCTTGAGCTCCCTCGCCTCGCGTTGACGCTCAACGAGCTGTGCGTGGCTGCTGAAGTACTGCAGGGCATGACCCCTGAAATCTTCGATCGACTCGAAGCCGTGCTTGTCCATGAACCGTTCGAGCTGGTCGCACATCGTGCGGGCGAGCCCGTAGCCGTGGATCATCACACCCGTGCAGACCTGCACCGTGGAGGCGCCGAGGAGAATGAACTGGGCCGCGTCCTCGCCGGACTCGACCCCGCCGATGGCGGAAATCGTGCGATCGGGGTAGTCCCCATCTTCACCGAACATCATCGTCGCCAGTTCCATCACCATCCGCAGTGCGATCGGGCGGACTGCCTTGCCAGAGTACCCACCGGGCAACGAATAGCCCTCGACCGTCGGCTCGGGGCGGAGCGTATCGAGATTGACCCCCATGACGCTCAGGATCGTGTTGATCGCGCTGATGCCGTCCGCGCCGGACTCGAGCGAGGCACGCGCGGGCTCGGTGATGTGCGTGATGTTGGGCGTCATCTTCGCCCAGAACGGGAGATCCGTCGCCTCACGCACCCAAGCGCACACCTCGCGAAGCAGGTCCGGGTTCTGCCCCATCGCCGCCCCCATCGCCCGCTCGGGCAGCCCGTGCGGACAGGAGAAGTTGAGCTCAAACCCATCGACCCCACTCGCCTCGCAGCGCTCGATGATCTCGAACCAGCGGTCCTTCCCGTACTCCTCCATCACCGACGCGATGAGCACCCGGTCCGGATAGGCGTCCTTAAGGCGTTTGAACTCGTCCTCCCAGACCTCGATCGAGCGATCCGAGATCAGTTCGATGTTCTCCCAGCCGATGACTTCCTTTGAGTTCTGGGCCCGCATCCGGGCGTACCGCGGCGCAACATTGATGATCTTGTCCGCCTCGAGGCACACCGTTTTGCATACAACACCACCCCAGCCCTCATCGAAGGCCTTGGCGATCACATTCGCGTTCGTCCCGGGCGGGCCTGAGGCGATCATGAATGGGTTGGGCAGCTTGAGTCCGTTGACCTGCACACTCAGATCGGGCATGGGTCGATCATCCTTTCGGTTCAATCCGTGCTTGTCTGATCGTATGCAGGCTCAACGGGAATGATGCGCTGGATCCAAACCAACCCCGAGCTCCCATGGACTGATCGCGTCAGGATGAAGCTGGGCAAGATCAAGCATCGGTCCCGGCGAAAGCGAGCCAAGAACGCGGGCGGTTGCGTCCTCTGCCTCGTCGACGATTTCAAACCCCAGATCAACTAGTACCTGCTCAATGATCTCGCGTCCCTTGGCCTGGCGGGCCGCCAAGATCTGAACCGGACCGCTCACCCCCGAGAGTCGCGACGAAAGATGCGAAAGGACGGCCGAGCGACCGGTGAAACGCTCCCAGCCCGTTTCTTCCAATGGTACCCGTGCCTGCGACCCCAATGTGGACTCCACGACCCGGATCGCCCGCTCATACGACTCACCCACTCCCTCCCTGTTCGCGATCAACCGATACCGATCGAGCACATCATCGATTGCTTTCTGTCGGAACTGTGCCGGGGCATACCGCTGCATCACCCACGTGTTATTCCGCACGAGCCGGAAGAGGATCTCGCCAAAGTTTCGCCCTGCCTGAACCTTTCGGTGCAGCACCCTGATCTCGCGTGTATGCACGACCCGGCGCCCACCCTCGATCAGCTTCGCGCACAGGTCATACTCCTCCGCGTAGTACCCGAAGCTGGCGTCATACCCCCCAACCTCAAGAAACATATCCCGCCTGATAGCGCAGCCGCACCCGATGATGACCTCCGGCAGTCCGCCGGCTTCATGCTCACCACTCGGAAGGAAGATCTCAGCACCGATGGCGGCGATCTCTGCCGGTACGTCATCGAGCATGCACACAAAGTCAAGATCCAGCGGGCTCGAATCGTCATCGAGCATGAACAGCCATCGTCCCTGAGCATGCGCCGCTGCGATGTTCCTCGCGGCGGTGTTGAGATTCTCTTCCAACCGGATCAACTGGACCCGAATCCCGTTGTCAAGCACCCGCGGCAACGCCACAGGCTCGCTTGATGCGTTATCCATAACAACGATCTCGAGATCGTCCTGCTGGGTTCCCACACAGAGCGAGCCGATCCGCTCGATCGTGTCACGCAGGACACCCGATCGGTTGTGCGTCGGCATGATCAGGCTGCACCGCATTACAGCGTCGTCTGCGTCGGGGCCGGTCGTGCTGGGGTGTGCTCAATCACGGAATCCGGCAACGCTTCGATCACCGGAAGCAGCGACGCGCCCAGCTGGCGCGAGCGGCTGACGATCTGCGACGAGCCAACCTCAATGTTACCGAGCGTCTCGCCTTCGATCGCAGCCGCGAGCGATCCGATATAGCCAGCCTGCACCCGGTCCGCCCCGCCCAGCAGCGCGGCCCCCATCGCCGTCAGCAACGCATCACCGCAACCAAGCACATCGACCGGGTGTGCGCACAATGCAGGCAGCGCGTGCACGCCGGACTCCCGATCAAAGATCACCATCCCCTGCGCGGCCCGGGTGACACAGATCGTCCGTGCCCCGGTGATCTCCATCGCCCGCGTCGCCAGCTGAGACAGAGGCTCATCTTCCGCGTGCATCGTCTGCCGAAGCTCGACCTCGCACGGGCAGAGCACATCCGCCCCACGCATCTCGCTGAGCTGGGCCCTCCGCCCCGAGACATCCCCCAGGATCATGCCGACATGGTGACGAACGCCATCGATCACATTCGAAGCCAGGCGATTGGCGAACAACCCAAGCCCGAAGTCCGCGATGAACATCGCGTCGTATCCGCCCGCCTGGACGATACGATCGATAAGATCCTGCGCAAAGCACTCAGGGAGCGCGTATCGCGTGCTCGAATCGATCTTCATCATTTTCTCGCCTCGCACGAGATACCGGAGCTTGCGAGGCAAAGGCTGGGCACACGCGATCCGCTCAACCCGAATCCCTTTGGACTCGATCCGTTCAACGAATGCCATCGTGTCCGGATCATGCCCCAGCGGCGTGCACAGCGTCACATCAAGCCCCATCGCCGCAAGATGCTTGGCGATGACCGCCCCGCCACCGTCAAACTGTTCTTCGCGATCCGGGATCAGCGAGAGCATCGGATGCTCCTGCGCCACCTCTGGGTGCTGGCAGTGCGCGTACTGATCAACAATGCACTCACTGAGCACGAGGACCCGTTTGCCCCGTGCTTGTTCGAAGCAATCCGCGATCGCAAACGAGCTGAGATCATGCTCGCTCGCGAGCGAGAACAGCGTGCTCTCGGGCTCGGCCGCCTGCGCAATCGAGCGCAACGACTCGATAATCGCGGACGACGAGTACACGATGTCGTTTGGCGAGAAAACCACCCGCCCGCCGTGCTGCTCAACAATCGCCCGCTCCTGCTCGAAGCGCGGATCAAGGTTGTGCTCGTACTCGGCCCCCTTGATGTACCGATCGGGCTGAATACGACCAAGAAGCTCCGCCGAAGTCGGTGCGTCATTGACGATCACCCAGTCAACGAACTCCAGAGCCGCCAGATTCTCCGCCCGCAGTCGCTCGTTAAACATGGGGCGGTTCGGGCCCTTGTTCACGAACCGATCAGGTGTGAGCGACACAACCAGCCGGTCGCCCTGATCCGCGGCGAAGTGCAGGTGACGGACATGCCCGGGGTGCACGATATCAAAGCACCCGTGGCAGTGCGCCAGGGTTAGCCCGGATGAGCGAAGCTGCTCTCGCAGCTTCTCGAACGCGGCAACTCCGATCAGTTTGTCCCGATAGCGCGGCTGCACAGGCACAGTATACCGACCCGCAACAGCACTTGCCGGATCAGAGAAATCATCCACATTCCGCCAATGCAACACAACCCTTTGGAAAGAGAACACTTAGAGAATCGGCGCCATCAGCTGCATCGTGTTCTCGATCGCTCTGGTCACCATGGACCGCTCTGCCCACGCCTCAGATTCAATCCGCTCGGATTGCTCGATGTAGGACTGCTGGAGGTCGCGGAGCTTCTTCATGAACTCGGTGTCGTACACGAACAGACTCAGCTCGAAGTTGATTGAGAAGCTCCGAAGGTCCATATTCACTGAGCCCAGCATGGCCACATTGTGATCGGCCGTCACAGTCTTGGCGTGCAGCAGCCCGCCCGTGTAAGCGTAGAGCTCGATTCCCGCTTCCAGCAGGTCTTCGAAATAGGACCGGCTGGCGTGCCGCACCAGCACCGAATCGATGTTCTTAGGGACCACGAGCGAAACCCGGACACCCCGGTGGGCGGCGCTCACCATCGCCTGGAGCATCGACTCGCTGGGCACGAAGTAGGGCGTTGTAATGACCAAGCGGGTCTTGGCGTTGTAGATCAGCGTGATGAGCATCTCATGGATGATCTGCTCGTCCTGGTCAGGCCCCGATGGCACCACCTGGGCGGCGATAGTCCCCGCGGCCGCGATCTCGCCCTGCTGCTCGATGGCCTTGATCATCTCTCCCGCGTGATCGGCCTTGCTAATCCGATCCTCGATCGCCCAGTCCATCCCCATATGCATTCCCAGCACGCGTGCGACCGGGCCCTGTATGCGGGCCATCACATCGACCCACTGACCGAAGCCAGCCCCCACCTTGAAGTATGCCGGATCGACCATGTTCATCGAGCCCGTATACGCGATCGAGTGATCGATGACGACAATCTTGCGATGGTTGCGGATATCAATCCGCTCGAAGAGCATGCGGAGCAGCCCCACAGGCAGCGCTTCCACGATTTCAATGCCCCGCTTTCGCAACTGATTTGCACGCGGGCTGCGCAAGAACTCCTTGGATCCTGCCCCGTCGATCAGCAGACGCACCTTGACACCACGCCCAACCGCATCAAGAAGCGCCTGCTCCACACGCTGGATCTGCCCGGCCGACTGCCAGATATAAAACAGCATGCTCACGCTGTGCTGGGCATTCAGGATGTCATCGACCAGCGCATCGGTGCACGACTCACAGCTATCAAAGAGTTCCAGCTCGTTCCCACCCAGGGCCGTCAACCCAAGCGGTGCGTGGGTCTGGGCGTTGAGCGTACGCGCCAGCTCGGGAAGCTGATCGTCGGCCAGCTCCCACTGGTCTTCGATCCGTCCCACCATCCCCTGCAGCCCCGCCCGTACCTCCTTGGCGATTCGGATCCGACGCCGCGGCAGCCAGAGCTCTCCCACCAGCAGGTACATCACCGCTCCAACAAAGGGCAGCGAAGTAATCAGGAACAACCACGCGATCGCGACACCCCTCGCTCGGCGTTTGAGGATAATGCGCAGCCCAAGCCCAATGACGATGCCCCAGTGGAACACCAGCGTCGATGTCGTCAGGATCGAGATCAGGAGCGTGGGCATGGTGGTCTCGCTGGCATCATACCAGCCCAGGCCCATATGATTGTGATGATGAGTCGAGCGAGAAACAACTCGGAGCAAAGAATGCCCCGATTCAACCGGACCATGAAATCGGTGCGCTCCGGGCTGCGTCGATACCCGCGGGCGATCTACGAATCACTGCGAAACGCCGATCTCGCCTGTGAAACCCCGGACATCCCAGATATCCTCCAGCAACTCTGCCCGCACGAACTTGCCGTGATGTGGCTCGGGCACGCCTCGGTCGTGTCGCAGATCCACGACCTGAGCATCGTTGTCGACCCTGTGCTCAGTGAACGCATCGGCATGCGTCTGGGCAAAAGAACGATCGGGCTGCGTCGTCTAGAGCCCTGCCCAATCAAGCCCAAATCACTCAAAGGCGTCGATCTGATCCTGATCACACACGCCCACTTCGACCACCTCGATCTGCCCACGCTTCGAGCGATCGCAGACTCCCATACACGCGTGATCGTCCCCCGCTCCTGCCGACGACTGATACCACCGGGCTTCGGTCGGATCATCGAGCTCTACCCGGACGAGAAGATTGAACTCGACGGGCTGTCCATCCAGGCCATCGAGCCAGAGCACTGGGGTGCCCGCAAGGTCATCGATCGTCATCGGGGCGTGAACTCGTACCTCATCGAGTCCGATGGACGATCCGTCTTTTTCGCAGGCGACACCGCGATGACGCGAGCATTCGAGCACCTCAGCGAGATCGACCTCGCGGTGTTCGGCATCGGTGCCTACGAGCCCTGGGAGCACATGCACGCCACGCCCGAGCAGGCATGGTCGATGTTCTCCTCGCTCGGGGCCCGCTACCTGCTGCCCGTCCATCACTCGACCTTTGAGCTCTCGGACGAGCATGTCGATGAGCCCACGAGCCGACTGCGACAGATCGCGGGTGATGTGTACGCTGAGAAAGTACTTGAGCCGCAGCTCGGCGAGTTGATCGTGATCGAAGCCCCTGAGCATGATTCCCAAGCCGGATAGAACCGGATATACTGGCCATCTCATGCCGGATCCGATCATCTACCTCGACAACGCGGCGACCAGCTGGCCCAAACCCGATTGCGTCGGAGAGGCCATGGTTGACTTCCTCACGCACCGAGCCGGCAACCCCGGACGCGGCGGGCACCGCCTCGCACGCGAGGCCTCACTCGTGCTCGAACAGGCTCGCGATCGCCTCACCAAGCTCGTTCACGCTCCCTGCCCCCAGCGCATGATCCTGACACACGGCTGCACCGATGCGCTCAACCTCGCCATCCACGGCGTCCTCAGGGCGGACATCCGGACGCGCTGCGATGGCACAAAGCCCCATGTCGTGACCACCGCGATCGAGCACAACGCCGTCCTACGCACGCTGCACTGCTACACCACCAGCGGGCTGATCGATATGACGATCGTCCCCTGCGACGAGCAGGGATTCGTGCACGCCGATGCGCTGATCGAGGCCTGCAATGAATGCACCGTGCTGCTGACCCTCTCGCACGCTTCGAATGTGTTGGGAACCATCCAGCCGATCAAGGAAACAATCCGCACGATCCGCGAGCAGTATCCCGACATGCTGATCATGGTCGATGCCGCCCAGACGGCCGGTCACTTTGAGATTGATGTGCAGGACTGGGATATCGACCTGCTCCCGATCGCCGGGCACAAAGGCCTGCGTGGCCCCACCGGCACCGGTGCGCTCTATGTCAGCCCGCGTGCATACCCCGACGATTGCGATAAGTCGCGCGTCTTCTGCGAGCGCCGCGGCGGGACCGGCTCCATGGCGCCGGGCCTAGAGATGCCCACCAAGCTCCCAGATGCCCTCGAGGCGGGGACCTCGAATGCCGTGGGTTTCGCGGGGCTGATCGCGGCCATCGATGCGCTCACGCACGAGGTCCATGAGCACGAGATGGAAATGACCGATCGTGTCCTCAAGGGCCTGCACGAAATCGAGGGCGTGACGATCTACGGGCTGCCCAGCATCAAGGGACGAACACCTGTTGTGCTGTTCAACATCGAAGGGGCCCACCCACGCGAGGTCATGGCCAAGCTCGACGCCGAGCACGGGATTGCTGTCCGAGGCGGCGTCCACTGCGCTCCGCTCCTCCACGAAGCGATCGGCACCGGCAGCGACGGCGGCGTGCGTGTCAGCCCCGGATCGGGTACCACCGCAGAGCAGATCGATTGTTTCCTCGATGCCATCAGAGCGATGGCCGTTCAGCACGCCTAAGTCGCGATTGATTCGGCGATTGAACGAGCGATAGAACGCCCGGCGACCGTCCCGCTCGCCCACGCCCACTGGAAGTTGAACCCCCCGATCCGCCCATCGACATCCAGGATCTCCCCGATGATCCACAGCCCCTCACAGGCCCGGCTGCCCATGCTTGAGGTCGATATCTCGGTCAGCGGGATCCCCCCCGCCGTCACCTCGGCGAATGTGAAGCCCCGATCCCGCTCGATTGCGATCGGGCACTGGGTCAGCATCCGGCCGAGCAATCGCCGCTGATCGCGTGACAACGCGTGCCCGGGCGTTGATGGTTCGACATCGGATTGCTCACAAAGGGCGCGTGCAAGGCGATCCGGGATCGACTCCCGAAGGAAGCCGAGAACCGTCTTTTTTCCAAGCGATTGGAGTTGCTGATCAAGCTGTTCAAAGCTCGTCTCGCCGAGCCAGTTGATGACCAGCGATGCATCAGCATCGTCCTGCCTCGCGTCGAGATACCAGCGGCTGATATCCAGCACGCCCGGACCAGAGAGCCCGAAGTGCGTGCACAGCACCTCGTTGGTAAACGCGGCTAGCCGTTTGCCGGTCCCCGAGTGCACCTCCAGCGTCGCCCGCGTCGAGATTCCCGAGAGCGCCATGAGCCACGAATCACGCTGATCAACCACCAGCGGCACCAGCGCCGGAAAGACTCGCTGCGTTACGCTGTGACCAAGCGATTGGGCGAAACGGTATCCCGCTCCATCCGAACCGGTCTTGGGCAGGGCCATGCCACCCGTCGCTAGAACAACACAATCGAACGCCTTCGGCTCGTGCCGATCCTCCGTTGAGGTCACAACGAACCGATCCTGATCCCGCTGAATCCGCCCGACGCGCCATGGATGAAGAATCGCGATCCCCAGCCGATCGCACTCATCGAGCAGCGCCGAGAGCACGCTCTGAGCCGAATCGCTGACCGGGAACATCTTTCCCGTGTCTTCCTGCTTGAGACGGACACCCAGATTCTCAAAGAACTCGATCGTAGCCCGCTCATTAAAAGCCTTGAGCACCTTCTTGATGGCATTCCGAGATGCACCCGCGTAATCGTTCGGCAGCACCCTGTGATGCGTGACATTGCATCGACCGCCGCCGGCGACAAGGATCTTGGCACCGATCTTCTTGGCGCCATCGAGCAGCACGATCTGGGCTTCCACCCCCAGCAGACGGCACTCCCGGGCCGTCATGATCGCGCACATGAGCCCCGCGGCTCCAGCTCCGATGATCCCGACCTGTGGAGTATGATCTGGCACGCCCAAGAATAGCGCACGAAAAAGGGCGTCCCACCGGGACGCCCTCGTTTCGACAATCAGTCGCGGGTCATTCTTCCAGCATACCCAGCTGCCACATCATGAAGATGCGTTGGTCGGCCACATCGCGGATCCGCAAGTTCAGCGGCTTGCCGCCGCCGTGCCCCGCGTCGCGATCGACCCAGAGCATAATCGGCTCGACGCTCTGGTCCGAACCCGTAGCGTTCTGCATGATCGCGGCCATCTTCCTCGCGTGCAGCGGGTGCACACGGGTGTCATTCTCGCCCGCGGTAAAGAGCACGGCCGGGTACTTGGTGCCGGGCTTGACATTCTGGTACGGCGAGTACTTCTTGATGAACTCGTACTGCTCCGCGTTCTCGGCGCTGCCGTACTCGGGGACCCAGTAACGGGCCATCAGGAAGTTCTGATAGCGGACCATGTCCAGCAGTGGCACGGCGCTGATCACCGCGCTGAAGAGATCTGGTCGCTGCACCACGGTCGCACCGGTCAGCAGACCGCCGTTGCTCCCGCCCGCGATTCCCAGCTGCCCCGGGTTGGTGTAGCCGTTCGCCACGAGCCACTCACCCGCGGCGATGAAATCATCGAAGACATTCTGCTTATTCTCCAGCATGCCCGCCTCATGCCAGGCGTTGCCGTACTCGCCGCCGCCACGCAGGTTGGCGACCGCGTAGACACCGCCGTTCTCGTACCAGGGGAACATGGTCGAGGAGAAACCGGGCGTCATCGAGATATCGAACCCGCCGTAGCCATAGAGGATCGTCGGGTTCTTGCCGTTGAGTTCGAGCCCCTTTTTATGGACAATGAACATCGAGACGGGCGTGCCGTCTTTGGAGTCGTACCAGACCTGCTTGACCTCGATGGTGGACGGATCGACAGGAACATCCGGGCGGGCCCAGAGTTCACGCTCGCCCGAGGCCAGATCAACCGAGAAGATGCTCCCGGGCATGTTGTAGCTTGAGAAGCTCAGGAACGCCTCAGTCCGATCGTCCGATACGCTCAGCGAGCCGGTGCCGATGCCCGGCAGCTGCAGGTCGCCCTTGGCCTTGCCCGACATATCGAAAAGCGCGATGCGGGTCTTGGCCGCGTCGAGGTAGTTCACGGCGATGATGCCACGGGCGTAAGAAGCGCCCTCGATCACCAGCTGCTTGTCCTCGGGGACGATGGTCTGCCAGTTCTCGAATGCGGGATTGTTGAGGTCCACCATCGAGACGGTGCCGTTAGGTGCACCAAACGAGTGCTGCATATAGAACCGATCGCCGTCGTAGTGCATCCCACCGACGCGCCCCAGCTTGCCCATCACCATCGGCTTGGTGTGCAGCTCGCCGGTCCTGAACCATTCATCGAGGTTCGCGACCCACAAGTCGACGCCGGCCGTGCCGGTCCAGTAGCCAATCACCATCCAGCGGGCATCCTCTGAGGGAACACCGAATGGCCCCCAGGTGGTCGCCAGCGCCTTTTTCTCGGCCTCGGTCTTGTTCGTATCGCCGTAGAAGAACTCGATATCCTTCTGGCGGAACAGCACCTGATCCTGACGCTCGTGTGTTCCAATCTTGTGGAGCTTCATCACACTCGAGTATGCGTCGTCCGTGTTCTCGAGGCGCTCGTAGAAGAAGCCCGAGTTGTCGGGCAGCCAGCCGCCGAAGTTGACCTTGCCGGGGATGACATCCGCGAGCCACTCGCCGCTGTCAACATCCATGATGTAGAGCGTCGAGTTCTCATCGCCTGAGGCGTACATACCGAACGCCATCAGCGAGCCGTCGTCATTGGGGGCCGTCCACGACACCGTGGTCAGCCCGCTCGCGTCGATCTGCTGCGGGTCCAGCAGCACGCGATCGTCGCCATCAATCCCGTCACGCACATAACGCACCGCTTGCGGCTGGGCGCCTTCGCGCTTCGAGTAGAAATAGCGATTTCCATAGACACTCGGCGAGCCGATGCTCGGCACTTCCATCAGCTCACGCAGGCGCTCCTCGAGCGCCTTGCGACCGGGCAGGTTGTCGAGAATGCCACGCGTGTAGGCATTCTGATCATCAGTCCAAGCGGCGACTTCGCTCGTCAGCTTGCCCATGTTGGCACCGTCGGCGTTATCGCCTTCGAGCCAGCGGAACTCATCGGTCACCTGCTCGCCGTGGATGGTCTCGGTGACCGGCCGTGATTCGGTTGTAGGCTGAGCACCGAGGCACAGCGTGTAGGCTGCGGCAATCAGAAGGGCCGAACTGAGGGTTCTCATGCGAATTTTCTCCGTGTCTAGGGCATCAAGCTCGGGGATGTAGTCACAGGTTATAATACTGAGTGGGGTGGCGATATGTTGCGTGCAGGGTCTGCAAAAGGGATTTTCGGAGACAATCACGGCGAACTGTGACCAAGCAATCTTTGAGCCGTTCACAACTGCCTAAGTTTTCCTTTGAATCAAGGCGAAAATCAGTATACTGCCGTGCTTCATTCACGATTTGGTAAAGGAAACGACTCATGGTTGGTCATCGCGAACTCATTCTTTCGTATTTCGCAGCATCTGTTTTACTGAGTCCATCGATCTGGGCGGGGACGCCTGTGAATCGCGTGATCAATGGCGATGCAGAAACCGGAGATATGACCGGGTGGACCCCAATCGACCAGTTTACTGCTTCCGATTCATCCATTACCGGCGAGCTCGGCCTGCTCGAATGCGAGACACTCGGCCAGTACTCGTTTACAGGCGAGTTCGGTTCGTCTACTGAGTCGGCGTCACAGGTGATTGATGTCTCCGATGAGGCACTCGGCATCGACGCCGGAGTTCGGGAGTTCCATTTTACGGGCATGATCCAGTCACGCAGAGCCGGCGGCGGCTTAGACATCGGCACCATCGTGATCACACTCCGCGACGCCGCGAACAATCAGACGGCCTCGTATGAACTCGCGGACAACACGATCAACAATGGCATCTTCGATTGGGAGCATCTCTCACTCTCAGAGATCATCCCGGCTTCAACACGCTCAATCGAGATCGTAATGATTGGGACACGCAACTCCGGCTCCTCGATCGATTGTTTTTTCGACAACCTTGAGTTGCGTATCCAGCCACCTCAATGCTCATCCGCGGACCTCAACCGCGATGGCCAACTCAACTTCTTCGATGTATCACGGTTCCTGAGTGCGTACAACTCAAACGATCCCGAAGCCGAGTTCACGGGGAATTGCCAGCTGGATTTCTTCGATGTCAGCGCGTTCTTGTCGGCTTACAACGCAGGCTGTATTTGAGCCAACCAAATCATCACGGTGCTTTACTGCACCAGCCCCTTCGTCAGGCGCATGAACGCCGTCTCGAGGTTCACCGGCTCTTCCTGGAAGTGCGTGACACGGAATCCGTTGTTGATGAGCACATTGGGGATGTCCGTGAAGTTGCCACCCAAGCGGTCGTCGTAGTGGGCGTGGATCAAACGACCCGAGCCGCCGCCGAGCGCTGTACCGTCCCCCTGCACGATGCCGACCTTCTCGACGCCGGGCATGGTCTCGAGGATCTTGGCCGCGGCCTCGATCCGCTCGGCTACGCCGATGTGCACGACATGCCCGACCTTGGCTCGACGCAGGATCTCGTCCACCGAGCCATTGAAGAGCAGCTCACCCTTTTCGATGATGCCCACGGTGTTGCACAACTCGGCCAGCTCATGGAGGATGTGCGACGAGATCAGGATGGTCTTGCCCATCCGCTTGAGCTCCTTGAGCAGCTCGCGGATCTCGATGCGGGCGCGCGGGTCGAGGCCCGATGCGGGCTCGTCCATCAGCAGCACCTTCGGATCGTGCAGCAGCACGCGAGCGATGCTCAGGCGCTGCTGCATGCCGCGGCTGAGTGAGTTGACCTCGGCGGTCTGCTTGTAGGTCAGATCGGTCAGTTCCAGCACATCCGCCACGACCTTCTTTCGCTGTGCTCCGTTGATGTTGTACGCCGACGCGAAGAACTCGAGGTACTCGTGGACGACCATGTCCTGATACGCGCCCATGAAGTCCGGCACATACCCGATGAGCGGGCGGATCTGGCGATTCTGGTAGCCGATGGTGAGCCCCGCGACCTGGGCCTGCCCCGACGAGGGCTTGAGCAGCGTCGCGAGCACCTTGATGGTCGTCGTCTTGCCAGCGCCGTTGGGGCCGATGAACCCGAAGCAGTCACCCTCGTTGATCGTAAGGTTGAGTGCGTTGAGCGCGATCAGGTCGCCGTATCGCTTGGTCAGGTTGATGGTTTCAATCATCGGCATGCGTATCTCGCTTTCGCAAGCGTATCAGTTCTCTGTATCAGGTGCATCATTCGAATCGCTTTCACCCTGAGCGCCGGCTGGTGCGCCACCCTGGAACGCCAGGTGCTCGGGCGGTGCCGGTTCAAACGGATAGACCCAGGTCACTACCGTCGTGCCGGAGCTGGGCACTTGTCTCCCATCGATCCATACCGGATTGGGCATGGCATCGGGCGAGGCATCGTCGCTGTCGATATCGAGCACACCAGTGATGATGAGCGTGGGCTGAGTGAACCAGCGCCCCATGTCCCAGCCGTGGAGAAGACGACGGGTTGCGAGGCGTTCGCCCACGAGGTCGGCGTTCGAAGCGCCATAGCGTGGCGGCTCGAACTGCGAGATAAACATCCCCGCGACGATCCGATCCGTGAGCGTGCCGCGGTTTGTGCCCAGCCCGGAGTTGCTCACACCAAAGCGAACCGAGGACTCGAAGTAGTTGTCGAGCATCGCGCGGGTGTTGCCGCCCTCGATGCTGGTGACATCACGCAGCTCGATCGCGGTATCGGGCAGCCAGCCGTCCTCACCGATGCTCGGCGCGTACACCATCGCCCGCGAGATCGCCCGCCTGCCCTGCAGCTGCCCGGGTCGGTTGAGCGGGGCCATGCGTGAGATCACAAACACCCGAATATCCTTGAGCGTGCCCGGGAGCCCGTGGGCAATCTGTCCGTTGACGACCTGACCCTCGAGCGTGAGCTTGGGTTCCTCGATCGCGCCGACATCCCCCACGACATAGGGCATGCGCCACGAGCTCTGCCCGCTCCAGTCGCTGTAGAACGACTTCACGGTGGCTCGGGTCGGGACTGTCAGCACCGAGGGCGCACGCGATTGCACTCGGTAGCCAGAGTTGTCCGGGAACCCGCCGCCGATCACCGGGCCTGCATCGGGTGATTTCCAGGGGATCAGAAGGTTGCTGCTCTCCTGAGACCCGAACGCGGTCTCGTTGGAAGGATCATCCACAGCGATGGTTGCCTCGCCGTAGCTCGGGAGCATGGCGCTGAGCCAGCTGCGGGCTCGCTGGGTGTCCTGCCCGTGCACCTGCTGGAGCAGCGTGAAATGCGATATGGTCGCCTTCTTTGGACGCAGCGTCGTCGCGCCGAGCCACGCAATCGCCGTGAACGCCGCGATGCAGGCAACGAAGCCCATCCATGCGTGCCGGGTCTGCTTGCGCTGCTTGAGCACCATGTAGCCGAGCGGCCCAGCAAGCAGCCAGTACACGATGAACACGACAATACCGAAAAGCACACCCTGAATGGCGGTTCCGGTCTTGGAGATCGAATCTCCCACGCCCTGATCGAACGAGAGCTGATCACGGGTCCCCGCGTCGCTCTTCTGCTGATCGGTCAGCTGATCCGGGCGAAGTAAATCGCCGCGCATACCCAGGACTCGGTGCCAGAAGGCCTCGGGCTCTGGGAGCCCCAAGCGACGCAGAGTCCCGTCATTGAGCGGCAGCCCCACCACGGTCACCATGCCCGATCCAAGCAATCGCCGCGTCACGACCGTCTCGCCGTTGGGCCCTTGGAGCACGGGCATCGCTTCTTCCTCGCTCGCATCATCGAGCGCCGTGAACGAATACACCACTGCGTTGCCGGGTAGCTCCGCGTTGGGCATTTCGGTCAGCATCGTCCGGTAGGGCTCGAGCGAGACGCTCTCGTTGCGGTTGGGGATCTGCACGCTGGGCAGGATCGATCGCAGCGGGTGCGAGCCAAGGTACCACGGGTCGCCGGAGCTCTGCAGCACGATCACCAGATGCCCGCCACGGAGTACCCATTCTCGGATGGCCCTTGCCTTTTCCGGTGTCAGGCGGGCTGGGTCGTACGAAGCCGTGGTGGCCGTTGACCAGACGAGGGTGTCGAACGCGCTGAGCCCCTGCCAGCGGTCGGGGAGATTGTCAACCCCGAGCCCGGCCGAGGTCCGCAGCAGCTCGTGCCCGAAGGGCATCCAGGGCTGATTGCCGACGCTGTAGCCGTACTGATCGAGGCCGACCTGGTTCGACCCCACGATGCCCGCCAGCCCGATTGTGCTGACCTGCATCTGGGGGTTGTAGATCGTGAACTGCCCGACCAATCGCCCGGCCCGGAAGCCGATGTTCGCCCCATCGCCCGCGCCACCCTCATCGACCGCCTCGAACGCCTTGAGCACGAACTCGGAGCCGGCACTGCGGTACGGGAGCCACGCGTAGAGCCAGAAGCTCTGCAGGACGCCCGGGTTGGCGGTGACGACTCGATCGTACTGGGTCAGGTCGCCGTCCTCGTCGGGGATCTCCATCCGCAGCACGATGTCGCGGCTGCTGGAACCCAGGTCCTGCATCTGCACCTGGATCCCCGTCCACTCACCCTCGCGGGCAAGCCCACCCACACCAAACGTGGTCACGCTAAGCTGGACCTCGTAGCCGTTGTCGGGCTGGTCTTGGGCGTGCAGCGGGGCGCAGAGCAGCATTGCGAGCGTCATCATGACAACCCGCATCAGACCCGTGAGATGAGATGGGTGCTTGTTCGTTCCGGCCGAGTATCGCACGATCGTCCATGCCTCCTGCGCAGTTCCCAAGCCGGATGCTCGGGTCGGGGTGAACCAGATATTGTACGATCAGATCCCCAATCTGGTGCATCTGGGCAAAGATTCTTCTTCGGATCGACGATGAAGCATTTCATGACGCCCCTGAGCACCGGCATGCTGTTGGTTCTGATCTTCTGCAGCGGGATCACCGTGCTGGCGATGATGCGCGTGCTCGCCACCGTCATCGAGCACGAGACCGACCTGCACGATCTGCGCAACCGGATCCAGCAGCTCCAGTACGAGCGTCAGCTCTACTACGCCCGCATGCGAGGCCAGATCGCCCCAGAGGATACCCCGGAGCCGATCGAGGCTATCGAAATGGCGAGCGAAGCCGCCCAGCGTGTCCGTCAGGCCGCAGAGGACCAGCCGGTCCCTGCAGCCGCGGCCTGAGCGTCATGCATTGACCGATGACTCGATATGACGAAGCTGCTCAACGAGGGCGACATGCGATTTCGCGCCCATCCTGAAGCAATCGAGCTCGAACTTCTCGTTGGGTGAGTGGACGCGATCGTCCTCAAGCCCGAAGCCCATGAACACCGTCTCGAGCCCGAGGGTCTCCTTGAGCAGACCCGCCACGGGGATCGAGCCGCCCGACTTGATCATCGCCGGCGCGATCCCGCACCCGACCTCGATCGCCTTGGCCGCGGCCCGCAGCGGGGCCGAGTCGGTCGCGCAGGTCGCCGGGGCACCACCGCCGTGGTCTTCGAACTTCCACTTGCAGCCGGCCGGTGTCCGCTCCTCAAGCCACGCGAAGAACGACTTGGCGATCTTCTCCGAGTCCTGATCGTCGACAAGACGGAAAGAGACCTTGGCGCTGGCCTTGGAGGGGATCACGGTCTTGGCACCGGGGCCGGTGTAGCCGCCGACGATGCCGTTGATGTCCGCGGTCGGGCGGGCCCACTCGCGTTCGGTGAAGGTGAAGCCCGCTTCGCCGACGCCGGCCTCGGGGGGCAGTCCGATGCCACGCAGGGCCGCGGCCTCGTCGACATTGAGATCGGACCACGCCTTGCGTTCCTCGGCGCTGAGTTCACGCACGCCCTCATAGAAGCCGGGGATTGTGACACGACGGTCAGCGTCCCAGAGCTGGGCGAGGATCTTGGTGAGCTCGTTGATCGGGTTTGGCACCTTGCCGCCCCAGAGCCCGGAGTGCAGGTCCTGATCCGGGCCGATGAGGGTCAACTCGGTGTATGCCAGACCACGCACGCCGTAGGTGATCGCTGGGCGCCCGCGTCCGAGCATGCCGGTGTCAGAAATCACGCAGACATCGGTCTTGGCGAGTTCGTCGCGGTGATCGCGTACGAAGTTCTCGAGATTGACCGATCCCGACTCTTCCTCACCCTCGAGCATGATGGTGAACTTCACGCCACCGCCCGGCATGCCGCTGGTCTCAAAGACCGCACGCATCGCCTCGAGGAACATCATGACCTGCCCCTTGTCGTCGCAGGCGCCGCGGGCCACAATCCGCTCGCCCATCGCACCCTCGGCGGGTTTGCGGACGGGCAGGAACGGGTCGGACTCCCAGAGGTCGATCGGATCGACCGGCTGGACATCGTAATGGCCGTAGAAGAGCACATGCGGGCCGGTGTAGTCATCGCTGCCATCGCAATGGGCCATGACGATCGGGTGTCCTGGGTCCTCGGGGGTACCAGTTTCGCGAAGTTCCACGCTGAAGCCAGATTGACGCAAATGCTCGCAAGCCCACTGCCCAGCGGCGCGGGTGTGCTCGTCGTAGCTGGGGTCGGTCCCGATTGAGGGGATCGACAGCCACTGCATGAGTCGCTCGATCGATTCGTCTTCGTGGTCCTTGAGCCAGCTGAGGGCGTCCTGTGTGCTCATGCGTGATCTCCTCTCGTGGTGCGGTGTTGATCGAAGACAATAGGATAAAAAAACCCGCCGTCCGAGTCGGACGGCGGGCCGATTGTTGAGATGGGGTCGCCCTTGTGGAGGCGAGATCAGCCGAGTTCGCTTCAGCGGCGGCGACGGGTCGCGGCCAGACCACCGAGCCCGAGCAGGGCCAGTGCGCCCGGTGCGGGGACGCCGGTCTTGAAGACGATGTTGTCGAGGTAGAGGGCCTCGGTCGCTGCGTTCGACTCGAGTTCGACATGCAGGGTGACATTGACAAAGCCGGTGAGGTTCAGCACGGCGGTGCGCCAGCCATCCTCAATGCCGAGGTCGTCGATGTCGCTGCCCATGGTGTTGAGCAGATCGATCTCGGTGCCGTCGGCGTTCACCCAGATGCGGATGCGGTCGTCACTCTCCCAGCCGGTTTCCTGGACGAAGTAGTCGAGGCAGAGCGACCACTCGAAGTCGACACGAGCACCGGGAGCGCCGAGGGGCGAGGTGACGGTATCGAACGAGGTACGCATGGTGCCGTCGGCATCCTGCATCTCAAAGCCCTGCACGCCGTCGGTGAATGCACCAACGGTGCCGGTGAAGTTGGTTGCACCGACGAAGTCGCCGTCGGTCAGGCCGACATCGTTGCGGGTGTTGAAGTAGAACGAGTCGAAACCGATCTCGACGCCGTCAGCGAGGAAGTCGACATCCGACTGACCAGCGTTGTTGACGAGGTCGTGGTCCATGCTGGCGTCGCCAGTATCGATGTACTGGCCACCCACGAATGCGTTCTCGAAGCTGGTGAATGCGATGACCTGACCGCCCGCGGTAGCGAACGAGGCAAGGCCAGACACAGCGAGAAGTGCGGCGATGTTCTTCATTTCTCAATCCCTCCCCATAAAATGGGCACAAACTCTCTCATCTCAATCTCTGCCGGATATGGGCGCTTTGGGGGCACCCAGACCCGTGAATCTCTGCCCAGAGTATACCCGAAGGGCGATTGACCGAAATGGCAAATCGCAAAAAACCACCGATCTTCAGGATTTTTGCGCGATTCGAATACCACCCAGGTGTGAAGATAGGCAGTTTGGCGGTCGGCACAGGTCGAAAAAACGCCCCCAACTGAGGGGGCGTCGAAACGGGTACTGTAAGGTTTGCCCAAACCGAGGATCAGTAGATCTTGGCGACGGAGCGGTTGCCCTGTTGACGTGTCATGAAGCTGACTGATTCCGGTGTAGCTCGCTCAAAGGTAAAAATTGAGCCGGTTGGGAACCACGGATTCGGGTTCTCCCACATGTCCCGCTGGGAGATCGTCTCAACATGACCATCGAAGTACACAGCGTTCACAGACTCTTGGTGCCGCATTGAGAGCTGGAGGTTGAGGTCTGTCTCCTCCAGATCAGGGGCATTCCGGCCATAGGCACGAGACTCATCAAAGGTGGGACCACTTGAGCCAAAGGATGAGTAAGTAGCAGCTCTTGGGTTGATATCGAAATCGAGTACAAAACCCTGGGAGTTATCGAGATAGCGAGTTCCATCAGCTGCGAAGACTTTCCCACCGAGCGATGTTCCCACCGCAGTTGTTTTCGGGCGGAAATCTTTAGGTGAGGTCGCGGGGTCTTCAAAGCCTACAAGGTAGCGTTGATTCCCTGAATCCGAGATTACTGGAGCCGAGTTCCCCCATTCACTGGAGAAATAGTGAAATGGGCCGGGCGTCAAGTAGCTGATTTGACGGAAGCCACGACCCTGTTGCAAAATCTCCACGAAGTCATCGCGATCTTGGGAGTTGCTAAACAAAGTATCGTTGAAAACAGTTGCCTCAGCACATCCAAAGTCGTTAAAAATCTGCGCGGTTCGTTGAGCTCGATTGTCTGAGAGTCCAAGGGACTCACCGAGCGTCGGGCTGATCCAATCCCACCAAGTCGTCGGTGTCTCAGAGCTCGTATTGAACTGCATGCCCCAGTACTCACCTGGGCCACGGAAACGCCGATACCCAGTACCGCTTGTATTCGGGCCAGGGTAATAGTCTTTGTTGTCCAGCGAATATGTCAGGACACCCTGACCCGCGCTACGCAGCGTCGTCGCACAAACAAGCTTGCGTGCCGCGCCCCGAGCCTGACCCAATGCTGGCAGCAGAATTCCGATCAAAAGTGCAATGATCGCGATGACGACAAGCAACTCGATGAGTGTGAATGCACGCGATCTCTTGCCAACTTGAGTCATGTCCATCTCTCCATTCCCAAAGCTTTGATCGCGGTGCGAATCAAAGGGTCAACTTAGTTCTCAAACTTGATGGGTGCTTCGCCGTTAATGCTCACCGGCTCATCAGGCCGAGTAATCGCATCATGCGTTACATCGAGTTGATTGAGAACGCCTCGGTATCGTTCATAGAGGTACCATTGCCCGTCTTCCTCGAAGACAGGCAGTAGTGAAACCTTCTGGCTATCAGGGTTCTTTGCGGGAATCAGGATCCCTCGCTGGCCACGGATATCCGCCTCGAATAGTTGACCAGTCTGGACATCTACAAGCATCATGCTGTCAGCCATTTGTGATTCAACACCGCTGCCAGCTCCAAACTTCCAGATAGAAAAGCCCAGCACTGCGATTGCCGCAAGAAAAAGGACGATTTGCCAGGGTTTGATACTGTCCATATTCGCTTGTCCCTGCGGCTGGTGTGCTTCGTGTCAGTTCGGAGATTGTACCGGGTATGCCTCATATGGCAAACTCAATGAGGGAGCTGCCTCGATCAGTCTGCGATGCGCAACTCCGCAGAGACCGGATAGTGATCCGACGCATACCCGTCGAATGTCGAAAGATCTCGCCACTCAACCCCAGTCGGGCGTGCGGCAGTCCCAAAAACGAACCGTGAACCGTCCACAAGACGGGCTTTGGCCGGCTCGTTGAGCAGCATCAGGTCGATGCGACGGTTCGATTCGTGGGTGATCGTGCTTGCGTCGCCGGGCTTGGCGTTTGCAAAGAGATCGTTAAACCCGTCTCGGAGGTAGATTTTCACGCTCTCGTCGCTCGCCTGAGCGTTGAAATCGCCCAGGATCACGATCGGACGACCAGGGTGCTCCTGCTCGACCTGCTGGGTGAGCTTAAGGATGGTCTTGGCCTCGGCCTCGCGCCAGTAGCCGCTGTACCGCCCCGATTTGTGGTGGACCACGAAGAGCGTCAGGGTCCAGGGCGTCGCGTCGGCGTCGGTGCCGGGGATCTCGACATCGACCTTGAGGGGCGAGCGACGGAAGGCGACCGGCTCGCCGGCGTAGAAGTTCTTGGCGTTTGGGCCGTAGTTGTCCGGGTGGACGCCGCCGAGTTCCTTGCCGATCCAGAGCTCGGGGTTGCTCAGGGGGAAGCGTGAGAGCACGGCGTTCTCGATGCCACGCGAGTTGCCCGCGTCCAGCGAGATGATGTGCTTGTAGCCCATGTCGGGGATGTAGTTGCTCACGAACCAGTCGAGGGCCTCGCGGGACTCGACCTCCTCGAGACAGAGCACATCGGCATTGACCTCGCGGATGGCGCGGGCTGCCGCGAGCAGCTCGTGGTGTGGCTTGGTGTCGTCGATGTCCTCGTCGTCGCCGCTGAGGGCCGGATCGTCGATGTCGTCGAAGAGGTTCTCGATGTTGTAGGTGGTGAGACGAAACGCGCCGGGCGTCTTCTCGGGGGCCTCGGCGATGCCGAAGCGACGCATGGTGTTCTCGGCCTTCTCGATGGTCTCGATCAGCTGCGTGTCATCCGTCGCGGGCTGGGCGTTGGTGCCCGAGAACGCGAATGCCGGGAGCATCATGAGTGATGCGCAGGCGGCGGCGAGGAGACGGTGATGATGCGTCGGCATGTCGATGATCCTCATCAGGGTCTGGGCTGCTCCGAGCCCGGCTTTAAGTCTAGGCGCGAGCCGCGTATCAATCGAATGATGCGCGAACCGCTGGGCGGGCTGGGGACTACGATGAGGTGATGCAGATCGTGCTCGCCAACCCGCGTGGATTCTGTGCCGGGGTCCGCATGGCCATCGATGTCGTGGATCAGGTTCTGGACATCGTCGGTGACGGTGAGACTATCTATGTGTACCACGAGATCGTCCACAACAAGCATGTGGTAGACCGCTTTGTGGACCGGGGGGTGGTGTTCGTGGACGACCTCGACGAGGTCCCCCACGGCTCGATCGTGGTCTTCAGCGCCCATGGGGTGTCGCCGGCGATCCGGGCCCAGGCCGATTCTCGTGGCCTGAGGTCGATCGATGCCACCTGCCCACTGGTCACCAAGGTCCATTCGCGGGCGATTCGCTATGCCAAGCAGGGCTACCAGATCCTGCTCGTGGGCCACAAGGACCATCAGGAGATCATCGGGACCTTCGGCGAAGCCCCGGAGCAGACTCAGGTGGTCGAGTGCGTGGATTGCATCCCCCACCTGCGAATCGACGACCCGGACAAGCTGGTGTACCTGACCCAGACGACCCTTTCCGTGGATGATGCGAATGTGATCATCTCGGCGCTCAAAGCGGCGTTCCCGAACATCAAGGAGCCGCCGAGCGAGGACATCTGCTACGCGACCACCAACCGCCAGTCGGCCGTGCGCCAGATCGCCCCTCTGTGCGATCTGGTCATCGTGGTTGGGTCACGCAACTCGTCCAACTCGGTCCGCCTGACGGAGATCGCGGAGAACAGCGGCACGCGCGGCGTGCGGATCGACGATGTCTCCGAGCTTGACCCGAGTTGGTACCCCACTGGCAACGAGCGCATTTTGCTGACCGCCGGGGCCTCGGCTCCCGAGGATTTGGTCAGCACGATCTGCCGCCACTTTGTGGAACGGCACGGTGCGACGCTGCATCTGGCGGATGTGTACGAGGAGACGGTGGAGTTCGGGCTGCCGCTGACACTCAAGAAGCTGATGGAAGAGCACGACATCGACCACCGCGATCGGCGGGTGCGTGTGGAGCCGCCGGTGATTACTCAGGGTGAGTATGGTTCGGTGGCCGTGGCCTTGACGATCAGCACGGGCGGCAACGCGTGAAGCACCCGACGAATCACATCTTTGAGTTCACGCCCGAGACCTTGGCCCAGTGGTGCGTCGAGCGGGGTATGCCCAAGTTCCGCGCCAAGCAGATCCTCGAGTGGGTCTATGAGAAGGGCGTGGTCGATCCGCAGCAGATGACAAACTTGTCCGCCAGGGACCGGGAGCTGCTCATGGAGCAGATGACCTTCCTTTCCGGGCCAACGGTAGCCCACCAGCTCGCGACGGATGGGACCCAGAAGCTGTTGATCGAGTGGCCCGACGACATCGAGACCAACCGGGTTGACGCGAGTGAGGCGTCGGTCGAACAGGGCACGCGACTGCCGATCCTTGATCAGCAGATGCCGTACTCCAATACCGAGCGTCAGACCGAGTGCGTGATGATCCCGGCGATGGACACTGACCGGAAAACCGCGTGCATCAGCTCGCAGATCGGGTGCCCCGTCGGGTGCAAGTTCTGCGCCACGGGCATCGGGGGGCTTGATGGGAACCTCTCGGCGGGGCGGATCGTCGAGCAGGTCTGGCGTCTGAATCAGCTCCAAGGCGTCGGGCGGATCTCGAACATCGTCTTCATGGGCATGGGCGAGCCGCTTGCGAACTTCCAGGCGGTCGTGCACGCGACCCGGACCATTGCGGCCCCGTGGGGTATGGGCATCAGTGCCCGCAAGATCACCATCTCGACTGTGGGAATGCACAAAGCGATCGAGAAGCTTGCCGAGCAGCTCGAGCTGCCGGTGACGCTGGCACTCTCGCTACATGCGCCCAACGACGATCTTCGCCGCAAGCTCATCCCCTGGGCGCAGTTCACCACGATCGATCAGCTCGTCGAGGCCTGCTCGATCTGGTTCAAGAAGACCGGGCGGGAGATCACGCTCGAGTACATTCTGCTGGCGGGGGTGAACGATCAGCCCGAGCACGCCGAGGAGTTGGCGGCGGTGGTCAAGAAGCTGCGGGCCAATGTCAACCTGATCCGCTACAACGAGGTCAAGGGCCTGCCCTTTGAGCGCCCCGGCGGCGACGCGGTGCACCACTTCCAGCATGTGCTGCGTGAGCACGGGGTGAACTGCCACATCCGCGCCAGCCGCGGGCGGGATATCGCGGCCGCGTGCGGGCAGCTACGCCACGAGCACGCACCGGCCTGATTCGGGTACGCTGAAGACCGATGCAGAAACCGCCGAGCATCAACCCAATGCCCGATTCCGCCTCGCCCGCGTATCGCTGGGTGGATGAGTTTCATGCGTTTACGAGCTTCCACTGGGTCGTCCTCGCGGTGTGCTTCGGGTCGATGGTGCTGTGCTGCGTCGTCGGGAAGATGCTCCTGCGCCGCGGTGAGGATCGAGAGGCACAGTTCCGCAAGCTGCTTGGCTGGTCGATCCTGATCACACAGGGGTTGATCTTCGGTCGCCGGATGGTGTTCTTTGATGTGCAGGACTCGCTGCCGCTGCACATGTGCCGGCTGGGTGTGTTCATCGCGGCGTGGCAGCTCTTTACGCTCGATCGTCGCGCTCGATCGCTCACGCTGTTCTGGGGGATCGGGCTCAGTGCCCAGATCTTCTTTACGCCGTATCTCGAGGTCGGATACGGGCACCTCTCGTTCTGGATCTACTGGCTCAACCATGTGCAGATCGTCGGATGTGCGATCTACGACATCGTGGTCCTCGGATACCGCCCTGATTGGCGTGACCTGCGATTCGCGAGCATCGCGGGCGTGATTTACGCGATCATCACGATCGGTTTCAACATCATGCTGGGCACCAACTACTCGTACCTCGGAGCCGGGACGCACGAGGGCACCTCGATCGTGGACAAGATGGGGCCCTTCCCGCAGCGGACGATCTGGATGATGCTCGGCGCCCTGTTCATCTTCGCCCTGATCTTCGGAGTCTCCAAGCTGGCGTTGTTCGTACGCACGCGGGTGCTGGGCAAGCCCCCGCCGCGTTTCGTCGGCCCGACCCAACGCCCAGACGCTACACTGAGCCCGTGATTCTGCTGATCGTCATGCTACTGGGGCTTGGTTTCTTGATCGCGCTGCCCGCGACATGGATCGTGCTGCGCCTGAGCCTACGAGCGGGCGCGTTCGACAGCGCCCCGATCGAGGGGCAGGTGAAGGCCGCACACCGGCGCATTCCCAACACGGGTGGGATCGCGATCGCGATCGGTATGCTGCTGCCAATGATCGTCGCGGCCATCGGGTTCTCGCTGCTCGATCCGGGATCCCTGCCGGGCGTGCTTGAGCCCATGGGCGAGCACCTGCCCGGGCTCAGATCGATGCTCCCATTGGGTTGGACGCTCATCGGGTGCGTGCTGGGGCTGCATGTGTTGGGGCTGATCGATGACCGCCGACCCATGGGGCCGTGGCTCAAGCTGGTGATCATGCTGGTGCCGGGTCTGGTCTTCGCGGTGTTCTTTGATACCCGCCTGATGACCCTGCTGGACGGCTATGTGGGCGGGACCTGGCTGAGTGTGATTGTCACGGTGCTCTGGTTCACGGCCATCATCAACGCCATGAACTTTATCGACAATATGGACGGGCTCAGCGGGGGCATCGCGACCATCGCTGCCTCCATGCTGCTCATCGCGACGCTGCTCAACGGGCAGTGGTTCGTCGCGGCGATCTGCGCCCTGCTCTCGGGGTCGCTCATCGGGTTCCTGGTGTTCAACTTCCCGCCCGCGAAGATCTTTATGGGTGATGGAGGGTCACTGATCATCGGGCTGCTTCTCGCGTTCCTGACGGTGCGGACGACCTACACGCCTCTCGACGACTCGACGGGCGGCTGGTACGCGGTGCTCATGCCGGTGGTGATCCTGGCGGTGCCTCTGTACGACTTCGTGTCGGTGACATTGATCCGCCTCTATCAGGGCAAGAGCCCGTTCGTTGGTGATATGCAGCATTTCTCGCATCGCATGCGCGACCGCGGACTCGGGGCCCGGAGCACGATCCTGGTGATTTATGCGCTGACGCTGGCAACAGGCATTTCGGGCCTGCTCATGACACGGGCGCTGCCGTGGCAGGCGGTCGTGCTTGGAGTGCAGGTGCTCGCGCTCATCGGGGCGATCGCGTTGTTCGAGTATCGCTCGCCGATCAAGCGACCGGAGCCGAGCGATGGATGATGCGCAGCAAGAACTCAGGCTCGGCGACAAGATCGCGTGGGCCGGACTCCTCCTGGTCGCGATGTTGTGCCTGTCCCGGGCGATGATCGAGCACGACCCGTTCCCATGGTGGCAGAGTGACCCGTTCCGCTTTGCGCCTCCAATCACGGGGCTGACGCCACGCTGGGCACTGCTGCTCAACGCGGGGATTGTGCTCGGCTCATGCCTGACACTGCTGGGAAATCTCCTTCGAGGCTCAAGGTGCTCAACCATCAACGGCCTGCTCGTTCTGATCGGCTTGGGCGTGCTGAGTTATCACATGCTCAGCGATCTCGAACGCGTGCTCGATGCCTCGACAATAACGGCAACCGTGGCGGCCTTGGTTGCTGCTTCGCAGGCCGGCCGGCTTCCCGGTGCCCAGCGTTTGCTCGGCACGGTGGCGATCGGCTTCGCCCTGATGCTCACGCTCGTTGGTGCGTACGAGGTCTTTGTCACGCATGCCCAGACGATGCAGACTTATGAGCAGAGTCGCGAGTCGTTCCTCGCCGCACGCGGCTGGAGCGACGGTTCATTCGAGACCTTGGCCTACGAACGCCGCCTGCGCAACCCCGAGCCGCTGGCGTGGTTTGGGCTCACCAATGTCTTTGCGACCTTCACCGCGGCATCGGCTGCGGGGCTGCTGAGCCTCGCGGTGGCGTGGTGGAAGCCAAAGCGTCACATCGCAGCAACTGCCGGGATTGCCGGGCTGATCTGCGTCTTCGGTCTCATGCTCACGGGCTCCAAGGGTGGGTATGGCGTGCTGCTCATCGGGCTGACGCTTGGCGCAGGGTGCGTGTTCCTGAGATCAAAGCGGATCGATGGTCGAGTCATCGTCGGACTTTGTGTGCTCGTCCTTGCGGCGTTGGCCTTGCGTGGGGTGATCGGCGAACAACTGGGAGAGCGGAGCCTGCTCTTCCGTTGGCAATACCTCGTAGGCTCGGTTCGGATCTGGTTGCACGACCCGCTCTTCGGGTGTGGACCGGGCCTGTTTCAGGATCGATATGCCCTGCTCAAGCCCGCACTGAGCCCTGAGGATGTTGCGAACCCGCACGATGTCGTGTTCGCATGGATCGCTACGCTGGGGATCGGCGGCCTGGCGTTGGTCGCATACCTTGTGCGCGTGCTACTCGGCATCCGTCATGCGGAAGATGATGACAATCCAGCGACCAACCTGGATCCCGGTCTATTCACGCGTTTCGCGTTGCTGCTGGTCATCATCCCGACTCTCCTCGCACTCAACATGCAGGCTTCGGTACTCACGGCTTCAGAGATCGTACCGATCCTGATCGGTGCGGCGGTCTGGGTTGGTCTGAGTCTGACGCTGCTTCGCTCGGCGCTCGATGGACGCGTTATCCGCCTCGGGCTGCTCGTAGTCGCAGCGGTGCTGATGGTCCACGCCATGATCGAAGTGACCGGGACGCTCATCGTCTCCGCTTCGCTCTGGGCGTTCATGATCGGGATCGCGTCGGGTCGCCCGCACCCTGTTGCAGCCAAACGATCTGGTTCCCTCATGATGATCATCGCCCTGCTCGGCACGCTGGGGATCTTGCTCATGCGTTGGGGTCCGATCAACGCCTGGGAACGCGAGCTCCACGCGGCCGCTGCGGACGCAACCCGAGTGGCGGACGCGCACGCCCTGCTCGATGCGCTGGAGTTCAGCCCGGACAGAGATGTACAGCTCGGGCAGGCCATGTCGCTGCTCAGCAAGGTCTCCCGGACACCGCTGCGCCCGACGCTGGATTCAATCCTGCCTGCGCTGGATCAGGTGGAGTACGAAGCGAGACAGTTTGCCATCAATCATCTTGGGCAGGCACTGGACGCTCGCCCTAGGCACACCCAGACCCGAGTGGCGCTCTCCCAGCAGATGCTCTGGATGGCTTCGGTGCTCCAGGCCGTCGGTGAAGACGATCGGGCGAGTGCCCAGTGGGACGCGGCCCTTGCGCTCTTTGAAGTCATCTCGATGGATGCCGGCGGTCACCGCTGGGCGGGCAGGGTCTGGGAGGGGCGTGTCTCCGCATTCCCACAGAGCCCGGATCGTGAACAATGGCTCCGTTTCGCCCAGCTGAACCTTGAGCAAGCGATCAAGTTGGCCCCCCACGACCCGCAGACCGCCCTGCGACTGATGGAGCTGGCGATCGACCTCGGGGACAGAACCGGGGCTCAGGGGTGGGCCCGGCGGGCGATCGAACTGCACGAGCAGACCCGCCTGGACCCACTGCGTGGTTTGAGCGAGGATGAGCTTGCCCGTGCAGTGTGGGTGGCGGACGATTCGGGCTGAGAAGGTCCGAGAATCATCTGGGATCTGGGGAGTTTCTTGATTAGACAAGCCGCAGGGCTACGATTCAAGCTCAGGGTTTGCGTGCGCCGAAGCGGGCACGCGTAGACTCCTTTGAACTTGCCGGATGTCTTGCAGTGACAAGACTTTGAGATACCAGTCTTTGGATGGGCCGTTGGGGCCACCAGTGAGGAGCACGCCATGGAAGATTCATCGGACCCGGAACCGGCCGATTCTCTTTCGTGACTGCGCGCAGTACGGCAAAGTTCCATTTCTTCATCACCAATCAAGCTGACCGCTTCGGGCACTGTACCGGGGAGGGAGAATCCCTCCCCCTGACCAGCGGTCTTCAAGTCGAATCAAGAACGCGAACCGAGAGAATACAAAAGGATTGATCGCGATGGCCACCGACCTTTCGAACATCAGAAACATTGGTATCTGTGCCCACATTGACGCGGGCAAGACCACCGTTACCGAGCGCATCCTGTACTACACCGGCAAGAACTACAAGCTGGGTGAAGTGCATGAGGGAACCGCGACCATGGACTTCCTTCAGGAAGAGCAGGAGCGCGGGATCACCATCCAGTCGGCGGCGACCACCTGCCCCTGGACCAAGGATGGCAAGGACTACAAGATCAACCTGATCGATACCCCCGGACACGTGGACTTCACCATCGAGGTGGAGCGTTCGCTCCGCGTCCTCGACGGTGCGGTGGCGGTGTTCGACGGTAAGGAAGGCGTCGAGGCGCAGTCCGAAACAGTCTGGCGCCAGGCGGATCGCTACAAAGTGCCCCGCATGTGCATGATCAACAAGATGGACAAGCTCGGAGCTAACTTCGAGTACTCGTTCGATACCATCAAGAAGCGTCTTGGAGCCAACCCGATCGCGATGCAGCTCCCCTGGGGCGAGGGCGATGAGCTCAAGGGCATCATCGACCTTCTGACCATGAAGGCCTACGAGTTTGATATCGAGTCCTCGGGCGCAATCGTGACCGAGAAGGAAATCCCCGCGGATCTCCAAGATAAAGCCGAGCAGTGGCGCCACGACCTGATCGAGTCGGCCGTCGCCCTCGACGACGATCTGATGGAGCAGTACCTCGAGGACGAGGACTCGATCACGATCCCGATGATCAAGAAGGCAGTCCGCAAGGGCACCATCGCCCTTGAGTGCAACCCGGTCTTCTGCGGCTCGGCGCTCAAGAACATCGGTGTGCAGCGCCTCATCGACGCGGTCATCGACTACCTGCCCAACCCGCAGGAAGTCCCCGAGGTTCAGGGCACCGACCCCAAGGACAAGACGATCAAGATCACCCGCCCCCACGACGACACGGCCCCGTTCTCGGGCCTGGTCTTCAAGGTCGTGAGCGATACCCACGGCGACCTGACCTATGTCCGTGTCTACTCGGGCAAGCTCGAGAAGGGCACCCGCGTGCTCAACCCGGGCAACGGCAAGCGTGAGATCGCATCGCGTATCTTCGAGATGCATGCCAAGGACCGCATGGCTCTGGACGAGATCGGTGCGGGCAACATCGTGGCCGTGGTTGGCATCAAGAACTCGATGACGGGCGACACGCTCTGCTCGACCGATGACGCGATCATCCTTGAGCGTATGGAGTTCCCCGAGCCCGTGATCTCGATGTCGATCGAACCCAAGACCGCTGACGACAAGCGCAAGCTTTCCGAGGCGCTGGTGACGATCCGCCGCGAGGACCCGTCGTTCCGCTCCGAGTACAACGAGGAGACCGGGCAGACCATCATCGCGGGCATGGGCGAGCTTCACCTTGAGATCATCAAGAACAAGCTCGTGCGTGATATGAAGATCGGTGTCGAGGTTGGTCGTCCCCGCGTGTCGTACCGCGAGGCGATCCGCAGTTCGGCCAATGGCTGCCGCGGCCTGTTCAAGAAGCAGTCGGGTGGTCGTGGTCAGTTCGGCGACTGTACCGTCAACATCGAACCCTACACCAAGGAGCAGGCAGAGGCGGACGGCCTGGACTTCAAGGACAATGTCGCGTTCGTCAACGGCATCGTCGGCGGCTCGATCCCCAAGGAGTTCATCCCCTCGGTTGAGGCCGGTGTGCGTCAGACCGCCAAGAGCGGCGTGAGCGCTCCGTACCCGCTGATCAATGTCAAGGTCACCCTCGTGGACGGCAAGTACCACGATGTCGACTCGTCGCAGGTTGCGTTCGAGCAGGCGGGTCGCCTGGCGCTGCGTGAAGCCGTCAGCAAGGCAGGCAGCATCCTGCTCGAGCCGATCATGAAGGTGGTCATCACGACGCCTGAGGATTACCTGGGCAATGTCACCGGTGACCTCTCCTCGCGTCGTGGCATGATCCTCGACACCGAGGATAAGGGCATGATCAAGGAAGTGATCGCCGATGTGCCGCTGAGCGAAATGTTCGGTTACACCACGGTTCTTCGTGGTCTGTCGCAGGGTCGCGCCGCAAACTCGATGGAGTTCAAGGAGTACCGCGAGATGCCGATGAACCTGCAGCAGGAAGTTATTGCTGCCGAGTCGTAATCGCTAGGAAGCGTACAGACCTACACGAAAGTTCATTCTCGGGCGTGACCCATCGGGTCACGCCCGTTTTCTTTCTTGGGTCGCGCTTGCCTCTGTGAAGGTCTTGTTTGTGATTGCCGACCTAGAATCACCACCCCACTGATTTCGGGGATCGAAAGCAACGATCGGCTCAGCGACCTGAGCAAGCGTGACGAGGAAACAGCGATGGCTGACCGCTTCAAGACCGTGCTGCTTTTCGGCGCTCCTGGCGCAGGCAAAGGCACCCAAGGCGAGCTGCTCGGGAAGATCCCCGGGTTCTTCCACATGTCCACTGGTGACATGTTCCGCTCGCTCGATCGCGACTCTGAAGCAGGGAAGAAGTTCGAGTCATTCTCATCGAAGGGCGAGCTGGTCCCGGATGAGGTGACCATCGAGCTCTGGCAGGATTACATGTCCAAGCGCATCGCCGAGGGTAGCTACGACCCGTCGTCGATGCTGCTAATCCTCGACGGCCTGCCTCGCACCGTGAACCAGGCCAAGCTGATCGAGCCGCTAATTGAGGTGCTGGGGATCGTGCACCTGTCCGCCAAGGACAAGGAGGCGATGGTGCAGCGTCTGCGTCATCGGGCGATGCAGCAGAACCGCACCGATGACGCGAAGGAAGAGGTCGTCCGCAATCGCCTCGATATTTATGAGCGTGAGACTCGCCCGGTGCTCAATGTGTACGACGCGTCACTGGTCCATGAGATCGACGCCATCGGTACCATGGCCAGCGTGCTCTGCAGTGTCCTCAATGTGGTCGCGCCGATTCAGGCCCATCACGCCGCTGGCTGAATGATCGCCCGTTCAGTCGTTGCCACGCCGATCGTTCGCTGTCGCGGGCGTCACGATGGGGTCGACGAGCAGAGACTGGATCATGTAGTTCGGCAGCCTATTGCTATCGCCGGTCGCACGGATGCCGTAGAGCAGCGGTAGGTCATACGAGTCATATCTCGCAGGCGGATGAAAGTAGTACGAGATCGGGATCATGTGGCTCAGCTCATCATGGCTCCCGAAGTAGTTCCACTTGCGTTGAAACTGCGATGAGCGACCACCCGTAAGCCGAACCCTGTCCACATCGATCGGAACCCAGAATGTCAGGTCCCGTTCCGGATCGTGCATCGCAAACTCCACAAGCGCGACTGTATTGAGCAACTGGTCCGGCTCCAGATCATTGATGCAGATGACAGTTCGGGCAGGCACTCCGGCGCTGCGCAGCACGGATGTCAGGAGTGTCGCGAGATCGAATCGCGATCCCTGCGGATTGTTTGCGATCACATTTGCGGGACGTACAATAAAGCCCCCCCAGGTATTCGCGCTCACCACGAGCGAGGGACGAGAGCCACCACCAGTCGACTGACGCGGAAACTCGGTCGCTTGGCCGCGGACAGTAAAGTGCTCGATTACCTTCCCGGTCAGGTACTTCACGACATCCAGTTGCACGCCATCTCTCGGATCCGTATCTTCACCAATCCATCCGCGAACTAGGCGATCGATCGTGTCTGCAGCACTGTCCGGGATTGGTTGCCCAACCGTATCGACAACCGGGGTCAGGTATGCCGCGAATCGGGGCTCCCAATGCTCCGGCCACGGAAGTTGACGGGCTAGCTGATCGTTGAATACTGAATCCGCACACACGATGTGCGAGGTGTGCTCTAGGTGCAACTGACGATATTCGCCGTTGATATCCCACGATTGCCAGGTCGAATACTCAGCGTCGTTGCCCTGGACAAACTTCGGAAGGATCATCAGGTTGTCATCATCAATGGACTGGTCCGGGAAGTTGAAACTGCCGGCTCGACCGCTTCCTCGTGAGGACGCGGTGCCGACATCATCCAATCGGATTTCTGCTTCGATGTCCTGATTCGGTGACCAGTAGAACCCGCCCTCCCGAACAACCGGGAAGACCAGCTCTATCTGGCCCGGTGTCCAGAGCGTCGTCACGACCTCTTCGTTGATGCTGCGCCCGGGGGTGGCGAGGTTATCCCTGGACACCACCGCTGACTTGAGGAACAGCTGCGACTTGATATCCCAGCGCCAGGGGTCGCGGAAGCTTATGTAGGGATTGTCCGGCAGTTCCGGCTTGGCGTCGGGATGAGACGCGTTCTGGGCGCTCGCGGGGGCACACCATGCGCCGATGGTGAGCAGTAGCATCGTCAGGCGTGTCAATGATGGTTGGCGATTGGTACGATTGATCATGCTGATAGATCCCCTTGCGTTGACATACGCTCAGAAAACAGCCCGGTTGCCCGGAGTGCTCAGAGCGTGGGATCTATCATCATAGTGACCTCTTCATCCGCTCACAGATAAGGAGCACTCCGTGTCGACAAGCACCGCTCTGACGCCCGAAACGACCCGTATCGAAAAAGACTCGATGGGCGAGATGCCCGTCCCCGCGGATGTGCTCTACGGGGCATCGACCCAACGGGCCGTGCTCAACTTCCCCATCTCGGGCCGACCCGTGCCCGAGCAGGTGATCTTCGCCTTTGCCCGCCTCAAGGCGGCCGCCGCGCGGGCCAACCAGAAGCTCGACAAGCTGCCCGAGGCGAAGATGGATGCGATCGTCGATGCCTGCGACGAGATCCTGAGTGGCATGACGGATCGCGGCGGGATCGCTCGGCACTTCCCGATCGATATCTTCCAGACCGGATCGGGCACCTCGACCAATATGAACACCAACGAGGTTGTCTCGAACCTCGTTTGCCTCAAGCACGGCGCTCCGGTGGGGTCCAGTAAAAATGCAGAGTATCTGGGGCAGGATTACGCGGTTCACCCAAACGACCATGTGAATATGGGGCAGTCGAGCAACGACACCTTCCCCACCGCGATGCACATCGCCGCGGCGGTGGCAATCAAGCAGCAACTACTCCCGGCCGTACGCTCGCTGGCTGCCGCGCTTGATGAGAAAGCCCGTGCCTGGGACAACATCGTCAAAATCGGGCGCACCCACCTGCAGGACGCGACGCCGATCCGGCTCGGGCAGGAGTTCTCCGGGTTCGCCTCCCAGATGCATCACGCAGTTGATCGCCTCGAGCGGGCGTTGAGCACGCTGGGCGAGTTGCCGATCGGCGGCACGGCCGTCGGGACCGGCATCAACACCCATCCTGAGTTCAGCAAGCTCGTCTGCGCCGACCTGAGCGAGACGACCGGCATCAAGTTCCGCGAGGCCGACAACCACTTTGAGGCCCAGCACGCCAAGGATGGCTTTGTCGAGGTCTCGGGGATGCTCAAGACCATCGCAGTGAGCCTATCGAAAATCGCCAACGATATCCGTTGGCTGGGCTCGGGCCCCCGCTGCGGCATTGGTGAGCTGAGACTCCCGGCCGTGCAGCCCGGATCGAGCATCATGCCCGGCAAGGTCAATCCGGTGATCTGCGAAGCGGTTGTCATGGCGTCCTGCCAGGTCATCGGGAACGACGCGGCCGTGACCACCGGCGGATTGGGTGGAATCGGGTCGCTTCTGGACCTGAATGTCGCGATGCCGATGATGGCCGCCAATGTGCTCGATTCGATCACGTTACTCACGGGTTCCTGCAATACCTTCAATGAGAAGCTCGTGCAGGGGCTTGAGCCGGACAACGAGCGTTGCGCCGCACTGATCGAGGGCAGCCTCGCGATGTGCACAAGTCTTGTTCCGGTCATTGGTTATGATGCATCAGCCAAGCTCGCCTATCAGGCCTATGCAGAGGGCAAAACCGTCCGTGAGCTGGCTTTGGAGCAGAATCTGCTCGACGCAGACCGTCTCAACGAACTTCTGGACCCGCGCTCAATGACCGAACCCGGTTGAGTGTTTCTATGAGTCCCTCTGTCGAATCGAAGTTTCGTTGCAACCGAGCGTTTCGTGCGATCGTATCGATTGTGAAAGGGGGTAAGCTGTACTGCCGCGATATCTGGCTCAACCCCAGAAACCCGCGTTTGTGCAGAGACATCCCATTTCAAGCTGATTTATAGAGCAGATGCCACGAGCATGCTCTATACTGGCACCACACCCCCATTGCACCCCACAGATACCAACTGCGGAGAACAACATGAGTCGATCTGACTGTTCACCCATTACCTTGCGTTCAATCCAGAAGCGGCATCTGGCAGCTTATCTGATCTCCGCTGCCGGGCTCGTTTCCGGGGTTGTGGGAACGGCTTCTGCCGCCCCGACCAAGGCCTCTGGGCAGACCAGCGGCGTGAGCAACTCGGGCAGCGTTGCAGATGTCCAGAATGTGGGCATCAACAAGCCCATGCGGGTCAAGATGGGCAAGACCTCCTCGGAGTTCATCGTCGCGACCCCCAAGGCCAAGGTGAGCACAGCGACCCGGGTCGTCAACCCCGCGGCCCCTCAGCACAATGTCGTGCGTGAGGTTTATGCGGAACTGCTCGTCTCCACAGCCAATGAGCAGACACTCGCGCGAGTCCTCCAGTCCGCCACGCGAGAACTCGGTACCGCTGTGCCGGGCAGCCACACCTACCGTCCCTACCTCGATCTCCAAGACACCTTCGTCGTCGAGGCGCTGAGTGTTGAGGATGCGATCAATCTCGCCAACCGGCTTGAGAACATGGAAGGTGTCAACTGGGCGGAGATCAGCTACCGCGAGCCCCTCGTCAACATGGGTGCTCCCACGATCACCAGTGACCCGAACGCTCCTTTCCAGTGGCATGTGTTCAACGACCCGGGGCTCTTTGCGGCACCGTTCGATGGCAATCACTTTATCGATCAGGCGTATGCCCGTGGCTACAGCGGCGCTGGCGTGACCGTGGGTGTGCTCGAAGCGTTCCAGAATAGCTTCTACCGTGTCGACAACGACAACAACCTTGAGATCCATCCCGATCTCGCGTTGAAGACCAACTTCGCGCTCTCGCGTCCGACCGATCCTTTCCACAACTTCTACTCGCATGGTGTGAGCGTCGCGGGCCTGATTGGTGCGGAAGGCAACAACGGCATTCATGGTGCGGGCGTCGCGTACAACTCGGAACTCGTTTCTCTGCGTAACGGTTCGACGATCGACCAGGGCGAATCACTCGGCTGGGCAATCAACGCGATCGACATCATCAATAACTCATGGGGCCCAGACAACGAGTCGTTCCCCGCCGACAGCACCGGCAAGTACCTCGTTGCATTCCCCGACGACTACGAGATTGATGTGCCGCAGGTGACCAGCGGCAACTTTGGGCGTGCCGTTGAGATCGGTCTTGATCGGGGCATCCGCCTTGGTCGTGCTCGAGAGGGTCGCATTTATGTCTTCTCTGCCGGCAACAGCAACCACTTCCAGGGTTTCGACCGCCTTGCTGTCGGCAACGCGATCAGCCTCCCTGGTATCGGCCCGGATCCGATGGCGGACCCGTACGGCTACCTCGACATCTCGGACCTTGATCCAGCGGACAACGATGGCGACGGAATCCCTGATACATTCAACATCGACGGCGCGATCGATCTTGGCTGGCGCTGGAGCGGACATCTGGGCGGTCGTACCGAGTACAACCCCTACGCTTCACTGTCGAGGACTATCGCCATCGGCTCCGTCGGCCAAAGCCGAGCCGCCTCGGGTTACTCGACGACCGGCACATCGGTCTTCGTCTCGGCCTACTCCCAGGATTCCGTGATTGCTCCTGAGTTCTCACCGCCTCCAGATAACGCTTGGTTTGCTGCTGCGTTTGGCCTTGGCCTGGTGACTATCGAACAGGAAGACTCGGTTGACCGCGACCTCGCCGGCTTCGGCGTTGACTGTAACGCTGTCATTCCGGGGCTCGCTTTCACCGACGATGACATCGAATCCTGCATGTTCAACGGCACCAGCGCCGCGGCTCCGGTGGCATCCGGCATCATCGCCCTGATGCTCGAAGCAAACCCGTCGCTCTCGCTGCGAGATATCCAGACCATCCTGCAGCGTACCGCGATCGTCCCCGAGACGACCGGAGCCGACCCGGGAGGTTCAGATTTTTACGACACCACCAAGACCTACTGGCCCAATCCGTTCTTCGGCCTTGGCTCGCGTGACCCCGACGACACAGGCCCAACATCACCAACCTTCTGGACCACCAACTCGGCGGGCATCCGCCACAGCGACGAGTACGGCTTCGGCATCATCGATGCGAACGCTGCTGTTCAGTTGGCCGAAACCTGGCCCGGTGTTCGTCATCTCGTTCTGCTCGACTCGGGCACCAAGACCGCAGGTGATGACGAAGGCAATCCTTTCTTCACCGATGGCATGATCGTCGACGCGACCTTCCAGCAGGCAGCTGTAATCTCTGAGAATCTCGAGACCAACGTGCTTGTTCCGGGTGACCTGTTCACGCTGCAACTCGCATGTGTCCGCGACAACATCGAAGTTGAAGGCGTCGAGCTTGAGTTGACCATCTCGGGTGACGGTGCTGGCGATCTGATGATCGCGCTGATCGGGCCGCGTGGTACAGTTTCACCGCTCGCGATTCCCCGTGGTGATTCCAACGGTCTCAGTGGCACGGCCTACTTCGAGCACACTTTCACCACCTACAAGCACTGGGGAGAACTCTCGGGCGGTACATGGACACTCGTGATTCAGGACTTCCGTCCTGATGAAGCGAGCCCCGAGGGTGAGCCGCCAGATGAAATGCCCGACCCCATGGACCCGAGCAGCTTCGGCATCGAGCAGGTGACCTACCTCGGCACCTTCGGGCTGCCCGGCAACCCGGACCACGATGAGAAGGAGTTGGTCAGCTACCGACTCAAAATCTTCGGCCATGAGATTGGCGCGGATGTCTACGAGGCATGCCCCCCGCTCCTCACCGGCTGCCCGGGCGACCTCGATGGCAATGGCGTGATCGACCTGATCGACCTTCAGATCTTCATCAGCTGGTATATCGCTTTCGATACCCGAGCAGACTTCAACGGCGACGGTAACATCGACTACCTTGATGTCGTGGCGTATCGCTCGATCTGGGTTCCCGGCTTCTGCAACGGTAACACCGGCTACATCGGTGGACGCCCCCGCCCCGGCACCACTGATCTGGGCGATAACGACCCGCAGACCCGCCCGATCTGATACTCATCACCATCTCACTCCGAATAACGCCCCGCATGGGGCGTTTTTTTGCGGCCATCACGTCCCGATTCGGTAGAATCGCCTTGAGAGTCCCCTTTCGGCCCATGCTCGGGAGGGTGTTGCAATCCCATCTGACTGCTTCTGGACTGAAGCATCGATGCCAACCGATGATGTACACACGCCGTTCGGCGTTTCGGGATTGGCTACAGGGGAGTTGATTGAATGAGCGAACACGCTCAGCAAGGTGGTTCAGCGCCCACAGGCACGATGCTTGGGCTGCTCCGTGAGCACGGCGGGCGGCTCTCTGTCATTATCGGACTGCTGATCCTGCTGGCGTTGACTGATCTCGCTCCGCCTTACGCGATCAAGCTGCTCATCGACGATGTCTTTACCAACTCGGGTGAGGCCGAGTCGCTTGGGGGGGCCTGGAAGCTGCTCGGGCTCATCCTGTTCGGGCTCTTCCTCAGCTATGTTGCCCGGAATGCGTTGTTCTACGCCAGCCGCATGCTGTCGCTGCGTATGAGCGAAGACATCTGTTTTACGATGCGCCGGCGGTTGTTTGACCATCTCCAGCAGCTGAGCCTGAAGTTCTACCGCTCGAATCAGCCCGGGCGTGTCAGCGCCAGGGTGATGGATGATACCTACAAGATCCAGACCTTCATCCAGGAGAAGCTTCCGCTGCTGATGCTGAACCTGCTGAAGTTCCAGATCCTGATCTGCGTGATCTGCGTGATGAACATCCGCCTGGCGCTCGCGTCGATCATCATCCTCCCGCTGCAGTTCGTCACCTACCGATTTTTCAAGGGGCCCATCAAGCTCAGCCACAGCGAAGCGCAGGAAAACCTGTCGCTCGCGTACGGATCGGTCGTCGAGAAGTTCCTTGGCATCGAGGTCGTCAAGGGTTTCAACGCCGAGGCGCGTGAGAGCGAGACCTTCAACGAGGCGATCAACGAGAGCCGCAAGTCGCAGATCAAGTCGCAGCGGTATCACTTCGCCCAGAAGGTCACCGCCGACCTTCTCGTTGGGCTTGGGACGATCATGCTGCTCGCCTACGGGGCCTTCGAGGTGATCAAGGGCCACATGAAGGGCGGCGAGTTCATGATGTTCTTCGGGTATGTCATGATGCTGTATCCTTCGGTGCTGGAGATCATCAGCGGGGTCGGGCATTCATCGAAAGCTACAGCGAGCGTGAGCCGGGTCATGGACATGCTCGATGAGCCGATCCACGATGCGGGCGTGATGCAGCGAACGAACGACATGGAATCGAGCGAACTGCTCCGTGGCGCGATCGAGTTCAACTCCGTCAGTTTCGCCTACGACGAAACGACACAGGTACTCCACGACATCAGCTTTACCATCCGCCCAGGCGAGCACATCGCCATCACCGGGCCCAGCGGGGCGGGCAAGAGCACGGCGATCAATCTGCTCCCCCGCTTCCTTGCCGCTTCGAAAGGCACGATCACCATCGGCGGACGGGATACGCAAGAGATGCCGCTGCCCACCCTCCGCTCGGGCATCAGCATCGCGTTCCAGGAGGTCTTCCTCTTCAATGCCACGATCGACGAAAACCTCCGTTATGCCCGCCCCGACGCGACCCGGGCCGAGGTTGAGCGGGCGTGCAAGATCACCGGGGCTCACGAAGTCATCGATCGTTTACCAAAGGGCTATGAAACGCGCCTGAGCGATTACGGCGTGGAGCTTTCCCGCGGCGAGAAGCAGCGGATCACGCTGGCTCGTGCGTTGCTCAAGAACGCGCCCATCCTGATCTTGGATGAGGCCACGGCCTCGATTGATCGCGAGTCCTCCCGCAACCTCGTCAAGACAATCTTCGAGGAGGTCCAGAACCGGACCATCATCATGGTGACGCACGAGGCGACGCTGCTCGATCTGGTCGATCATGTCGTCAGTATCCGCGAGGGTCATGTCGATTTCGACGGCATGCCCGAGGCCTATATCCGACGCGAGTTCGGGCATCGTGGGCCCATGTTCGTCGATGAAGATTCCGTGATCGAACCTGCCCCTCCTGCAAGCTTGCAGCCGGCCGGGTATATTGAGCCGAGCGAATCGAAGGATCAACGCGGCGGCACCGGCCGATTCGATGCGATCCACGAAGCTGAGCCATCCCCAACCTCGTCAGAAAAGAGACCCGGCAAATGATTCAACCAGACACTTCGCAGACGGTTTGGCGTTCGTGTATTGGTGCTGCGGTGGTTCTTGGGTCGGCGTGGGCCGTCGGGTGTGCATCGCAGGTCTCGAGCAAGAACATCATCGAGCTCGATGAGCCGCGCGTCTCGTACGGCGCGATGATCGACCCAGAGGACTTCGATCAGGATGAGGCGTTCCGACGGATCGCCACTGCGCTTGATCGGTTGAGCGAGCCCGCCATCACGCCGGGCATGCTCTCATCGCTCAGGGATCAGGTCGAGCACAACGAACTCAACCGCGAGACCAGTCGACGCAAGCCCGCTATCGAATCCGAGGCGGCCTTTGATGGAGAGGTCTACCAGATCCCGGAGAATGCTGGCAAGCTGATCACGCTCGATCGTATGAGCCTTGCCGAGATCAATGAACTCATCTCTGTGATTACGCTCCGCCTGCAGACCGAGAAGGGTTTCCTTTCGGCATTGCCGGTTGTCGAAGCCCGGATGGGTCCTCGCCCTGAGACGGTGAGTGCCGGACCGATGCTCATCAGCCGCGCACCTGATAACGCCACGACGCTGATTCGATTCGGCTTCGTCAGCTACATCTCACAGCTCCCGCAGCTCTGGGTGCAGGGAATTCATGTGGACGCGAACGGGACCGTCACCCCCAGCCCGCTCGTTGATGGTGTGCAGGAGATGGTGACGGGCGCGATCGCGCAGCTCCAGCAGATGCGGACGGGCCTCTCGCAGCGCGACCTCTCCCGCGAGATCATCAAGCTCAGCTATGTCGACACGCAGAACGCACTCAAGTCACTCAAGGGTCTGGGTATCAATACCGTCGGGGCCGTGGATCAGCTCCCTGCGACGCTGAACTTTGATCAGCTCCCGATGGTCACGCTGCTCCCTGAGCCCGGCCCCGGCGAGATGGCGCTGGTCGGCGATGAGGCCGCAGCAACGGGCGCGTTCGGGCAGACCTCGACGCCGACCAAGGCGAGCAACCTCAACCCGAATGTGCTCATGGGCCCCACTTCCGAGCTCATGATCGTCTATCACCCCGCGCACCCTGAGCAGCTGAGCCTTGTCAAGCAGCTTCTGGATTCGTATGTTGACCGGGCCGCCCAGCAGGTGTTCGTCGAGGGCATGGTTCTTGAGATCAGCGAGGAAGGTCTGGACGAACTCGGCGTTGAATGGTCGTATCAGCAAGGGAGCGTCGACTTTGTGCTCGGTTCGCTGAGCCCGACCGGCCTGACCGACACGCTCGGGCTTACAAATATCGAAGATCGGACGCTGGTCAAGAACTGGGCGGTTGAGCTTCGAGCGCTCGTGCAGGAAGGTAAGGCCGAGGTGCTCTCGCGCCCGAGCGTGCTCACGCTGGATAACCGCCAGGCCACGATCCGCGTGGGTGAAGACATCCCGATCGCGACGAGCCAGGAAGGCTTCGTGGGGAACTCGAATAAGGTCGCGTTTAACTTTAAGTACCTCGCGACTGGCATCCTTCTGAATATCCGCCCCCGGATCGGTGAAGAGGGTGATGTCGTCTCGATGCTGATCGACACCGTGGTGTCGGCGCAGGTACCGGGTCGAGATCTTGAGATCCGCTCGACCGATGGTGATCTGCTCGCTTCGGCGCCGACCGTCTCAACACGACGGGTGCAGACCTACGCTCGGATCGATAACAAGACGCCGCTCATCATCGGCGGGCTGGTATCGCGCGATATGTCGATCACGCAGGACAAGGTCCCGCTTCTGGGCGATCTGCCGATCATCGGGCACGCGTTCCGATCGGAACGCCGCTCAAACGAGAAGACCGAGGTGATCATCGTTCTGACGCCGTATGTGCTCGAGGAGAACGAGATCATCAGCCGCAACCTACCCAAGGATGATGACCTCTTTGACAGCACCGGCAATCAGCTGTTCCGCGATGCGTATCGCATCCGCGCTGACGATGTTTTCGATCTGCGGTTCCTGGCAGAGAACAAGCGTTTGCGGATCTACCGTGATCTGGCGAAGCTCCTTATCGAGAACAATGAGAACTTCGCCAACATTGAGCCGTTCAGCGAGTTCACGGACGACACGATCCCTGGCGAGGAGATCCTGGTGCACCGCATGATCTACGAGCTGATCAAGCGGACAAAGGTAGACGAGCGTGTGAACCCCCACCGCATCATCTACTTCGAGGAGAAGGACTACGAAGGGTACAATGTCCGCTTCCTCGACTCGATGCTTGCGAAACTGGGCGACGGCCAGAACCCGGAGAGCTTCTTCAAGCTCAACCCGGGCAAGGCGATCGCGATCACCTACACCTACTCGCGTGATTCGCTCGATCAGCGCGATCTGGCTTCGGAGCCCATCCCCGAGGTCGCGCTTGTGGACTGCCCGAACCGTGACACCTGGCAGCAGCTGCTCTGGGATATGAACCAGCCGAACTCGGACGGGATCGATCGGTTCACGATTCTGATTCAGGATTCGCGGGATATCGTCCGCTTGCAGCGAGCGATCATGCTCAAGAAAATCGTGCTGCTCAACGGGGGCGAGGGATCGCTGACACTCAAGAACTTCTCGATCGGGAAGATCCTGCACACCCCAGAGCTTGAGGGTGACAGCGTCACGGTCGTCGATGCTGATGTCGCCCGCTACTTCTTCCACACCGAGCTGTATTACTCGGCGATCATCAAGAGGATCGAGGACACCATACGCCTCTTCGATGAGCGTATCGATGAGCCCGGGGTGCAGATGTACCTTGAGCCGGGCATGGGGCGGGCTGATTTGGAGTGATCCACATCCCTCCCCGCTGTTGACCCTCCCGCGTGCTCCGCGAATAATCAGCCCTGTGCTGGAGGCACCCGCAACCCCATGGGTTTGCGTTATTTATCGTTCAACCGGGGGAGCAGGGGTATGAGCAGCCGCATGGAGCACGCATGGGACATTGATGGCGTGCGGGTGATCGGGGCGGACATGCCGCTCGACACCACCCAGTCGCCGATCGAGCCACTGCTCACCGCCTTTCGGAAGCTCGCTGCCCGACGCGATGATGTTCGGCTGGTACTGGCTGGTCGTCGGTGCCCGAGTGAGATCTATAGCGTCTTCAACGAGCTCGATCGCCACGGGCTCACCGAACGCGCACGGTTCGTCCCCTACTACGAGCGATGCGAGCGATTCCCCATCAAGAAGCCCGACTGCTCGGTCTGGGTTTCACGGCACACTCCCGCAAAGGCCATCGATGCCGAGTACCTTGAGCGGCGGCTTGATTCGGGGGACACCGATCGACCGAAGTATGCGCTTTTCTTCACCAGCTTCCACCCCGGCAAGCAGGAGGGCAACTCGACGCTGATGCGCCGATGGCTCGGGCACCTCAAGGACGCCGGCTATCGCGTTCATGTCGTGTACTACATGTACGATATCAGCGCGGTCAGCGCGGACATGCGTCGCACGGCCCTCCGCGAGTATGACCTCTATAAGGAAGTCGCCGTCGAATCTCGGCTGACCGGCGCAAACTACAACGGACTGAACATCCATGTCGACGACTGGTGCGGCATGGAGGCGATGCGGGCTGTGGGCGAGCTATGCGATCGCCACGAGTACGACATCGCGATCACCAACTATCCTTGGATGAGCGCGGTCTTTGATCGTGTGCATTCCTACACACGCAAGGTCCTGCTCACGCACGACAGCTTTGTCGATCGCAACCGACGCATGCTCGAACAGGGCTACCCCGAGTCCGGCTGGGTCAGTATTGATCAGGCGGGCGAACAGCTGGCGTGCGAGCGCAGCGATGTGGTCGTCGCGATGCAGGAGCACGAGGCCGAGGGATTCAGGAAGCTCGTTGATCCCGATCGTGTGCAGGTCATCGGACCGATCTTCGATCGCGTCGCAACGACATTCCCAGACCCGACCGACAAGCTGCGAATCGGTTACTTCGGCTCGAGCAACTGGGTCAACGAGCAGAACCTTGGCGAGTATCTGCGTCACTGGGCCGCGGATGACGATCTGCGTAGCCGCAGCGAGATCCTCATCGGCGGCGGCGTCTGCGAGACGCTCAAGGACTTCGTGCCCGGATCGCTGCTCCAGCGGGTCAGCCCGACCATGGTCGGGCGGGTCGATACGCCGGATGAGTTCTTTTCTCGGTGCGACCTGATCATCAACCCGGAGCGTGGTGGCACCGGGATCAAGATTAAGACACTCGAAGCCATGTCGCACGGCTCGGCGATCATCACGACAGCCGGTGGGAGTGTCGGACTCGATTCATCCAGCCCGTACCATCAGGCCGCGGATTTTCGGCGGCTTGCCGAGCAGTCCCGCGATTTCATCGACAACCCTGAGAAGCTCAGCGAGCATCGCCAGCTGTGCTCCAAGCTCTACGACCACTATGTCGAAACGCAGCGAGCACGGATGAATGCGCTGCTCGGTGCTCCCATCGAGCTGGATGAGCCGGAAGACACCATCGACGATTCGATCCCAGACGAAACGCTCGCAGATGTGGTAGCGCATCAGAACCGCCCGCTGCGTGTCCCCGCCTATGTCCGCCAGAACGCGGCCGACTACCACTACGAAGAGTTCGAGCGTCTCCGCGAGCGGGTCGATGTCCGGGGTAAACGCGTGCTGGAAATCGGCAGCGATTTCCACCTCGCCTCGGCCCGACTGTTCATGGCCAATGGCGCCGACTCGGTGGTCGCGACCAACATCGGCGATTGGAAGAGCGATGAACCTCTGCCGGACCGTGTTGAGTTCAAGGTCTGTGACGCCAGCGATCTGGACCTGCCCGACGCGACCTTCGACATCATCTACGGCATCGCGATCATCGAGCATGTCCCCGACTTCGAGCGACTGTGCCTGGCGATCAAGCGGCTGCTCAAACCCGACGGCGTGATCTACTTTCAGGGCTGCCCGATGTGGGCGGGCTCGCTGGGACATCATGTCTGGTACTCGCCTGAGCGAGGCGACGACTTCGAGGCAACCTTCGCGACCGGTGGCGGCAAGAAGACCAATCCAGTCCAGTACAGCTTCACCGACAACAACCCCATCCCCGACTGGTCGCACTTGGCGCTCACTCCCGAGCAACTCGTCCGCCTGCTGGTAGATGAGAAGGGTATTCCCGAGCCCGATGCCGAGGGGATCGTGAAGTATGTCCACAACCTCGACGGCACCATGATCGGGTCGTGCTCAAACTTCTTCAGCGCCAGCGAGGTGCTGGGAGTCATGAAGAAGTACTTCGAGGTCGAGGCTGATCGAATCTGGGTCGAGCGGAAGCCCAATGAATACTTCACCAAAGCCCTCGAACGCTACAGCGAAGAGGACCTCCGCACGCTCGGTCTGCGCGTATGGATGACGCATATCGGCGTGGAACTCAAGCCGCAGCTGTGTGTTTCGCGTGAGCCCAAGGTATCGGTCATTATCCCGTTCTACGGTGTCGAGGCCTTCATCGAGGATTGCATCAAGAGCGTCCTTGCGCAGGACTACGACCACATGGAAATCATCTTCGTTGATGATCAGTCGCCCGACCACGCACGCTCGATCGTCGAACGCTACGCCCAAAGAGACAACCGTATCGTGCTGGTCACCCACGATGCGAACCAGGGCCTCGGCCCCGCCCGGAACACCGGCGTCAAGCACGCCACCGGCGACTATCTGCTCTTCCTTGATTCAGACGACTACTTCGCATCGTCGAAGGCGGTCTCAACGCTGGTGCGTGAAGCGCAAGCGAGCGGCTGCGATGTTGTCATTGGCAGCTGCGATCGGATCATGAGCGATGGGCAGCGTCTGGGCTTCGACCGTGACTTTGATCGCTCGCAGAACGGAACCCCGGGCTCGATCGTGTCCGGTGAGGCCGCGTACCTCGGCGCGTCATTCATCCCGGGCGGGCAGTATGTCCCGATGCGGGCTTGGGGCACGCTGATCGAACGCTTCACTTATCTCGACTCCGGGCTTGAGTATCCGCCAGCCGAGCACGAGGACCTGCCCCATACGCCCTTCCTCTACTACTCCGCAGGGAAGGTTCTCTATATCCCGGACATCGTTATCACCTACCGCGACCGCAGCGACAGCATCTCCAACACCGGTTGGAACTCCGGCAAGATCCGTCGCCAGGGGTTCATCTGGGACTGCATCAAGGCAAACATCGAGCGGTTCGGGCTCCAACAGCACACGGGGAACACGGCCGTCAAGACCGCAGAGCATCTCGTCATGAAGCTTCGCCAGAACGGTATCCGCCGGGGCGCGGAGACCGCGGTCATCGAAACACTGGGGCACATCCTCAAGGATGCGCAGGGCGAGCTCGACCGAGGGCTGCTGTTTTACACGCTCGATTCGCTGCGGGGCGTGCTGGACTTCCAGAAGTACGACTACGACCTCTACAGCAAGGTCACCGGCTCCATCCCGACCCGGTACATGGTCGAGTACTACAAGCTTCGGATGGCCGAGTCGGCTCCTGTCATGGGACCAATCCCGATCAGTGAAGAGCCAGACTTTGATCCCAGGGCTGCTCAATCGCCCAAGCCGGCACAGCTGATCGAGGTGCATACCAAACAGGCCGGACGCCTGAGGAACGAGCAACGTGTCGAGGAGTTGCTCAAGCGCTTCCGTGCGCTCGCACCCGCTTCACTCGAATCATTCCCATCAATGCTCACCGAGGGAGATTTCGCCATCTACTTCGAGGCTGGGCGGAGCTTCGAGTTCCGTGGCTCGATCGTCGACGCCGGTTGCTTTGTCGGAGGCACGACCATGAGTCTGGTGCAGGGGTTGATGCAGAACCCGCTGCTCGATGCCCACCGCGACAAGCTCGACGGACTCATCCGCGTCTACGACCTGTTCGAGATCGACGACGATTACATCCTTGGCCACCTGCAGAAGAACTACCCGCAGCGGGACTTTGTGGGGCAGACGAGCTTCCTCGGCGTATTCGAGGACAACCTGAGCGACTACAGCGAGCTGCTCGATGTCCGCCCCGGCGATGTCATGCTGGCGGGCTATAGCGACGAGCAGGGCATCGAGATCCTGGGCGTGGATCTCTGCAAGGCGTTGCCCGTAACCGATTATGTCGTCCGCACCTTCTTCCCTCGCCTGATCGATCGGGCGTTGGTGATCCAGCAGGACTTTATTCACCAGTACCACCCCCACATCCACCTCTCGATGCTGCTGCTTGAGGACTGCTTTGAGCTCGATCATGAGCTCCGCTGGGGAGGGTCGCTGTCCTACCGGCTCAAACGACCCATCACGCCCGAACTCATCGAACAACGATTCGGGCATACCGCGGGCGACTGGTACAACCAAACAGAACGGAATGCCGCTCTTCTGCGTGGTTTGATCGACACACTCTGCTTTGACGAGAACCGATGGGTGCTGCTGCAGGTGCTGGGCATCTATCTGGCCAATATGGGCGAGTTGGATCGCGCCCACGCCGTGTACAATGAAGCCCGCGAGCTGTTTCCCTACTTCGACATCCCCGCAGAGGTAGAACGCATCATCGGGGCAGAGGCGGTGACGGCATGAACCAGCAATGGCTCATCGATCATGTGCTCAGCGAGGGTCCTACGCTGCCCGAATCACCCGGCGATTCTCGCACCTACCTGAGCATGGAAGAGGCGGGCGAGATCGTCGATGCCACGCTCGATTTCCTCGGCGCGCACGGCGATGAGACCGAGTACACCTATATGCGTGGGCACCGCACGCGCCTGACCCACGCCCTGAGCATGATCCCCAAGGCCGAGAGCGACCGATCGAGCCTGCTCGATATCGGCTGCTATGGGTACATGGCTTTCTGGGCTGCCAAGCACCTCGGCTACCGGCGGGTGATCGGCATCGAGTGGCACCCAGAACAGTCCGATCCGATCATTCATCGGCAGCTTCGGGTTGGTGATGACGGCATTGAGTTCGATTCCTATAACTTTGACATCAGCACGCCCGATTGGCCGATCTCTGAGCAGTTCGATACGGTTCTTTTCTTCGAAGTCCTTGAGCACATCAACGAAGATCCCATGGGTGTGATGGAGCGGATCAACGCGTCACTCACCATGGGCGGCACCCTCGTGATGTCGGTCCCCAACGCTGTCTCTTACAAGACGCTGCGCGAGTATCTCGTCGGGATGCCGCCGTGGACCTACTGGTTCTACGAGCCGGACCTCTCGCATGAGCCGCGTCACTGCTTCGAATACACCCCGATCGTGTTCCAGTCCGTTCTTGTTGCGACTGGGATGCGGACGAACGCGTTCCGAACTATTTACGCCTACAGCTCAATAGAGAGCGAGCATCGGGTGCTGGATCTCGCCGCAGGGCTTGGCTTTGAGCCGCGATCGATGGGTGAGACGATGATCGCCCACGCCACGAAGCAACGCGAGGGAGTGCCGCTGCGCTATCCCGATGTCCTCTACAGCCCGGATGGGTATTACAAGAATATTTATCCCCGCCTGCTGCCCCTGCTCGAAGAACGACTCGCCGCTTTGGCGAGCGTCAGGGATGATATCGAACTGCCAATCGCGGACTCACTCATCGAGGTGAAGCCGAGCGAGCGGCTTGGCGATACTGATCAAACCGAGCTGATCGCCCAACTCGAGGCACAGGCGTTCGAGCTGGTCAATGAGCGGGATAAGCACCGTGATCTGGCGATCACGCTTCAGGAACAGAAGCAGCAACTGCAAACTCAGGTCACGCAGCTGCTCTTCCAGAGCGATTGCAATCTCCAGCGTGAACAGGATCAGGCTTGCGCCGTGCGCGAGGCGGAACACGCGAGGGATCTGGCCCAGCAGGGCGAGCGTGAAACCCGTGCCTGGGCGGATCGGCTGTCGCAGGAAAACGCGGACCTCCGATCGCAGGTCAACGAGCTGCTCTTTGCCTGCGACTGCTACCTGCAACAGATCAACGATCCTGCCCGTTGCGTCCAGATCATCCGCCAGCGACGGTTCCGCTGGGCGCTCGATCGCTCCAAGTCGATCGCACGCAGAACACCGATCGCACGCACCGTGCTCCGCCCTGTGTACCGCAGCGCGAAGAAGGCCATTAAGCGCCGGATTTGATCATGAGTGCCAACGCCACGAGCGTTTCCAGAGTGTCGTCGCTGGCCCACGCCGCCCATGTGGTTTGGTACCGCGCAGTCGCAGAGCTCCGCGCCGAGGCGACTCGGACCTACGCCGGCTACCTGTGGTGGATCCTCCAGCCGCTGCTGATGTTCCTCGTGTACTATGTCGCCTTCAACTATGTGCTCAAGGGGCGTCGCGAGGGGTTTGCGGTGTTCCTCTTCTCGGGCATCGTACTCTGGCAGTGGTTCAGCGTGACCGTGCTCCGCTGCTCGGGCTCACTGATCGCATCAAGAGCGCTCATGCAGCAGGTGAGCCTGCACAAGTCGGTGTTCCCGCTCTCGATCATGGTGGTCAATAGCGTGAAGTTTCTGGTCACGCTCATGATCCTATTCGTGGTACTGGCGATCGCGGGGCACAGACCAGGCGTGACCTGGCTGGTGATCCCGGTCCTGCTACTCATCGAGCTGCTCGTGATCGCGGGCTTCGGATGCTTCGCGGCCATGCTCTCGCCGTTTATTCCAGACTTCAAGCACATCCTCGCCACGATCCTCCATCTGGCTTTCTTTGTCTCCGGGATCCTGTACGACCTCTCCATCCTGCCCGAGCATTATCAGCGTGTGCTCCGGTTTAACCCGATGGCCGTGATTATCGAGCAGTCGCGCGCCGTATTCATGCACAACGCGATGCCCGATTTCTCAAAGCTACTGATCCCGATCCTCATCGGCTCTGTGATGCTCGCGGTCTCGCTCCTCCTCATCCACCGCTTTGACAAGCTCTACCCAAAGATCGGCTGAATGGACCGAGACGACCGGATCATCACGAGACTCAGCGGCGTCGGGCTCAGCTATGCCCGTCAGGGCGGGCTGCCATGGAAACGCGCCCGTTTCTGGGCGCTTAAGGATGTCAGCTTTGATATCTGTCGCGGCGACACGCTGGGCGTAATCGGGCGAAACGGAGCGGGCAAGAGCAGTCTCCTTCGCCTCATCGCCGGCATCATGCTCCCTGATGCGGGCACCATCGAACGCCGTGATGGGATTCGCTGCGCGATGTTGTCGTTCGGTGCTGGATTCGAGCCACGCCTGACGGGTCGGCAGAACATCATGCTGAGCGGGCTCCAGTTGGGCATGTCGCGTTCGAGGATCCGCCAGCGAGAGGAGCAGATCGTTGAGCTGGCAAGCATCGGGGACTTCATCGATCAGCCGGTCAGGACCTACTCGACGGGCATGCGGGCACGCCTGGGCTTCTCCATCGCCTACTTCATCGAGTCGGACATCCTGCTGATCGACGAGGCGCTGGCGACAGGTGACGAGGCTTTCCGAGAGCGTGCAACCGGGCTCATCAAGGGCAAGATCAACTCGGATCAGACAGTGGTGATCGTGACGCACTCGATGCAGATCGTCGAGAAGACCTGTACCCGTGTGATCCAGATCGAGAGCGGGCATTCACTCCCCGAGCAGGGCGTCGAGGAGACCATCAAGCGGTACCGTGAGACGACGATCCTCGCCTGACGCCAGAGATCGCATCGGCAATACAGGCTTTCGCCCTCTTGATGGTGATCTTCCTCTGAACGGCCGCGGCTAGCACCCGGGCCGCGTGCATGCCGAGTCTGCAAAGCACCACAAACCAACCCACGCATGCCCAAATTCCGTTGCTGTGCTTCCGCATGAACCGTGTGTGGCTCGCGAACTCCCGATACCAGTCCCGGTCGAGCGGCCCATCGCTGCGGTATGCCCCGGGCGCATGCAGGTGATCAACGACCGCGCCGGGGACCGCGATGACCCCCCCACCCTCCTCATGGATCGCCATGATCAGGTCCGCCTCGTCAAACGCAAACGCGAAGAAGGGATCGAACCGCATCGTGCCCGGGATGCGATCCAAGCGCAACGCGAAGTTACAGCCCTTCACGCTCGGACGATATCCGTGACGCGCCGCATACTGGTTCGGGTCCCGCGTCTCGACCTGACGCCCACTCGGATGGATCAGCCCGTGGGCGAACTCCGGGCTCGGCGGATCCGTGCGGGCGTCAAGTACACTTCCGCCCGCGGCCCACGCACCGGGGTCTTGTTCAAACGCATCGGTGTATGCCGCGACCCAGCGTTCATGGGCGATCGCGTCATCATCGATGAAAATGACGATGTCACCGCTGGCGTGCTCGAGCCCGATGTTGCGGGCTTTGCTGATGTTGGGTTCGTTGCAGCACGCCAGAATCAGGTGCTGGGCCGCGTACCGAAGCCGGAGATCTTCCGGGAACGACTCCTCGTTCCCGGCCACGACAATGATCTCGTCGGGCTGGGGTGTCTGCCTGAGAATCGAATCCAGACATCGAGCGAGCACATCAGCCCGATCTCGTGTGACAATAACAACCGAGACCCGAAAACTCATCGCCCGATCGCCTGCTGGGGGGCAAGAACAGCGTCTTCGAGGATCTTGGCCGAACTGGACCATCTGTATGCCCGGGCACGCTCCCGACCCGCGAGCGAGAGCGATCGGCGGAGACCTGAATCGCTGGTTACCTGCTCGATCGCCGACGCCCATGCATCGGGATGGTCCGGATCAACGAAGATCGCTGCATCTGCGCACACCTCGCGGTGGGCGGGTAGATCAGACGCGACGACCGGCGTTGCGCACCCCATGGACTCGAGGCACGGGAGCCCGAAGCTCTCATACTTGCTCGGGGCAAGCAGGGCATCGGCATGCGACAGGATCGAGGCAACCTGAACAGGATCCGAGATATACCCCAGCGGATGGATGCTGCCCCTTGCAGACGCGGGGCAGAGGATATCCGCTTGGCGATCATCGACACCGACGAGCACCAGTGGCAGCGGGTTGATGCACGATGCGTAGGCCCTGAGCAGCATCGCGAGGTTTTTGGCTGGCGCAGGCGTGCTCAGGCACGCCAGGTATCTTCCCGCGGGAACCTGCGAATGCCGGGGGTGGAATGGGCTGAATGCCGGATCCAATCCGGGTGGCAGAACCTGCACCTTGCCGATGGCGTGGCTATAGACATGCTCTATCTCTGCCTGCTGGGCGAGACTCACGGTGAATACGGTGTTTGCTCGCTCGATGATCCTGGGAACCATGCGTTCATACCAGCGCACAAAGCTCGCCGAGTAGCTCGATGGGTGAACATGGAATCGCAGGCAGTGCAGCACCACGAGCAGTCGTGTGCGCTCATCCAGACGCGTCGGAGCCATGTTCGCCGGGCACAGGAGCGAGTCGTATCCCGCGGCGATCCTGGGGAGCGTACGCTGCTCCCAGAGCATTCCCCGGAGCCTCCCGGCATGCTCGGGCTGGGCAAAGTCGATATCGAGATCCCTCAATGCGATCGCCTCGGCGAGCCCGCTCGCATAACGCTGCACCCCGCTGATCCGGGGCTGCGTTCGCCATTTCGCGTTGACCAGGAGTCTGGGGCGCATGCTTTGCCACTCGGGGCGGTAATAATACGAAGAAAGCGGATTTTCAGATGCTCGAACGCAACGCGATCGGTATCTACTCGTTAGAACAACTGTTGAATGGTACGCGCTCGCGTGCCTGCGGTGTGGGCCTCACGATCAAGGACGAAACGGACCGGATATGATGCCGGGACGCGATGCATCGAGATGCAGCAGAATCATTCAGAACAATCATCAAGCATGCCGGCGCGCAATCGCTCGATTCGCTCCCCGCGGATCCTTTCTCTGAGCGGAATCATCGTGACGGCCGGCGCCCTATCCATTTCTGGGTGCAAATCCCCTGCTGACTACCGCAATCAGGCGGACGATGTCGCACAAGGGATTCTGGATCGGGCCTGGCCTGAGGCAACCGGGCACTCGGAAGATGGCTTTACGATCCTCCCGGCCGAGCACACTCTCCGGGAACGGCTGTTGCTGGATCAGCGTCTCCCGGTGATCAGCCCTGCCTCAGCAGGCTCCACTTACGATCGACGCATCGAGCAGTGGCCGGATGGCTCGTACAACGAGTCCCGTTCTGAGGGCTTGTCTGTTCTTCAGTATGCTCACCTCGACACCGAACCGCTGCGTTTGAGCCTGCTCGAATCGCTCCAGGTCGCGGCGTATAACAATCGGGGTTACCAGTCGCAGAAGGAATCCGTCTACCAGTCCGCGCTCCGGCTCGATCTAGAGCGTGACGCGTTCCGAGCGACTTGGTCCGGGGTCGTCGATTCGGTCGTTAGTTCGAGCTTCAATGCCAACAGCGAAACGCACGGCGTCGTGACCTCACCCTCGCTGCAGGTCAGCAAGCAGTTCGAGAACGGCATGCGGTTTACGAGTCTGCTCGCGGTCGATCTGGTGAACCTGCTCAACGGATCCAAGGAGAGCAGCACCGGGCTCACGCTGGACACCAGCCTGGAGATCCCGCTGCTTCGAGGTTCGAGCCGGTTCGTAGTCACCGAGCCCCTGACCCAAGCCGAGCGAGATGTCGTTTACGCGATCTACGGGTTCGAACGCTTTAAGCGAACCTTCGCGGTGCAGATCGCGAGCAACTATCTCTCGGTGCTTCAGCAGAAGGACCGGGTACAGAACGCGGTAGAGAACTATGAACGCGTTGTCGCCTCGACACGTCGTGCCCGACGCCTGGCTGATGCGGGGCGTCTGCCCGGCATTCAGGTTGACCAGTCTGTGCAGGACGAGCTGCGAGCCCGCAACTCGTGGATCAGCGCCCAGCAGAGCTATGAACGCTCCCTCGATAGCTTCAAAATCACGCTGGGTCTTCCGACCGATGCAATCGTGGAACTCGATGACAGCGAGTTCGACGAGCTCCTCGCCACCCCGCGTTTTCAGCAGTACCTCGAGCCCTTGAGCAACGCGGATAAGCCTGAGACTCCCCCCGCCGATGCCCCAGTCGTCCTGGCCCCGCCGAGCGACGAGGATGCCGGTCCGTATGAGCTGAACGAGGAAGCGGCGATCATGATCGCGCTGTTGAATCGGCTCGATCTGCGTGTGGCGGTTGGCGAGATCGTCGATGCCCAGCGTGGTGTAGCGATCGCGGCGGACAATCTGCGTGCGGATGTGACGCTGCTCGGGCGTGCCTCTCTGGGCGAGAGTCGATCGCTGAGCAGCGCCAATCAGCGTGATGCGCAGCTGCGAACGGACCGCGGCTTCTACTCGCTGCTCCTGGGCATCGATCTTCCGATCGAGCGAACTAGCGAGCGAAACAGCTACCGCAACGCGCTGATCGCATACGAGCAGACCGTGCGATCGCTGCAGGACGCCGAGGATTCGGTGAAGCTGGATGTGCGTGGCGTGCTCCGCAACCTGCTCGAGGCACGCGAGTCGATCAAGATTCAGGCCGAGGCGGTGCGTGTGGCGCAGCGCCGAGTCGATTCCACGAACCTGTTCCTCCAAGCGGGACGTGCCGAGATCCGAGACCTACTCGAGGCCCAGAACGCCCTGAACTCGGCGCAGGACGCGTTGACCAACGCGGTGGTCAACTACCGCATCGGCGAACTGGAACTGCAGCGCGACCTTGGGGTGCTGACCGTTCGGAGCGACGGGCTCTGGAGCGAGTTCGACCCAGATGAGATCGATCTGCAGATACTACGTGACCAAATGATTCAAAGCCGCCCCGGCGTCCCAGAAGGCGACGCGTGACGCCAAAGCGAGGTATGACAATGAGAAGATCTATCCGAAACACATTGATTGCCGGCACCGTGCTTTGCCTGACTGGGGGCGTGCTCATTGCCATGGCCGCCGCGGAGCAGCAGGCAACGAAGGTTGCATCGAATGTTGCGACTTACACCGTCAAGCGGGCGCCGCTCTCGATCACGCTGACCGAGTCGGGGACGGTGAAATCGCGAGATCAGTTCGTGGTGAAAAACGAGGTTGAGGGTCGCACTTCAATCATCTTTGTCATCGACGAGGGCACCATCGTTCAGGAAGGTGACCTGCTGATCGAGCTCGACGCGAGCGAACTCGAAGACCGGCTCGTGGATCAGCAGATTCAGGTTGAGAACAGCGAAGCAGACTACGTCTCTGCGAGCGAGAACCTGGAGGTTGTGAAAATTCAGACACAGAGCAACATGGCGCAGGCCCAGCTCGACAGTCAGTTCGCGGTCGAGGACAAGGAAAAATACATCGACGGTGAGTGGCCCGCCCAGCTGATGGAGTCCGAGACCGATGTAACGCTCAAGGAGGAGGAGCTCAAGCGGACTACTGACGAGTTCAACTGGAGCGCAAGACTCTTTGAGGAAAAGTACCTCTCTGAGACCGAGTATCGTGCCGACGAGCTGGCGATGAAGCGTGCCCAGCTACAGCTCGCGCTCTCTCAGGAGAACCTCAAGCTCCTCAAGGAGTACACTCACAAACGCCGCATCGCCGAGCTCGATTCGCAGATCGATCAGAAGAAGCTCAACCTGGAGCGTGTCCAGCGTGAGTCATCGAGCGACCTTGCCCAGGCCCAGGCTCGGCTTCGTGCACGCGAAGCGGAGCTCAAGCGTCAGCAGGACCGGCTCACCAAGCTCGAGGACCAGATCTCCAAAACCAAGATCTACGCCCCCGCCCAGGGCATGGTCGTGTACGCAACAAGCTCGGAGTTCAGCTGGCGGGGAGACACGCAGCCTCTCGACGAAGGGCAGGAAGTCCGTGAGCGTCAGGAGCTCATCCACCTCCCCACCGCCGACTCGATGATGGTCCGTATGCAGATCCATGAATCCGCCCTTGGCAAGGTGAAGATCGGGCAGCCCGTGCAGATCCGCATCGACGCCCTCCCGGAATCCAGCTTCACCGGGCGCGTCACCAAAATCGCCCCGCTGCCTGATGCCCAATCGGTATTCATGAACCCGGACCTCAAGGTGTACGACACCGATGTCATGATCGACGGCGTGCACCCGCAGCTCCGCACCGGCATGAGCTGCCAGGCGACGATCCTCGTCGAGAAGCACCTCGACGCGATCGCGGTGCCCATGCAGGCCGTGGTTGGGCGAGGCAACCAGTCGCTGGTTTATGTCGTCAGCGGCAACGAGGCCGTCGCTCGCCCCGTGACCACTGGGCTCGATAACAACGCACTCATTCACATCGTAGATGGGATTAAGCCGGGCGAGAAAGTCCTGCTGACCCCACCGCTGAGCAAAGATGTCACGCTCGCCGACGCCCGTGAAGCAACCCCATTCTCGGGGACCCCTGCGGGTGATACGAACAGCGAAACGGGCTCAGCACCGAAACGCCCCGACGGAGCGAGTGCACCTCAGACGCAGATGCCACGCGGCACCGGCTCTCAGCGTCGACAGGGTGGTGGGACGCAGCCCTGATGACCACGATGACGCACTCGAACCCATCCCCCACCACCTCACAATCAGCTGGAGCAGCCCTCCCGCAGAACGAGGTGATCCGGCTTTCACAGGTCTGGAAGACCTATCGCATGGGCGATCAGGATGTCAACGCCCTCGCGGGCGTCGACCTGTCCATTGAGCGTGGCAGCTTCTGGGCGATCTCAGGCTCCAGCGGCTCGGGCAAAAGCACGATGCTCAACCTGCTCGGATGCCTCGATCGCCCGTCGAAGGGAACGTACCTGCTCGAGGGACGCGATATCGCCCAGACGAGCGACGATGAGCTCTCCGACATCCGCCTGAAGTACCTCGGCTTCGTATTCCAGAACTTCCACCTGATCCCGCAGCTCACGGTTGAGGAGAACATCGCGCTGCCGCTGTTCTATCAGGGCATCGAGGGCGCGGACGCTTCAAACAAAGCTCGCGAGCTGGCCGAGCGTGTCGGGCTGGGTGAACGCCTCGGGCATCGCCCCACCGAACTCTCAGGTGGTCAGCAGCAGCGCGTCGCGATCGCTCGGGCACTCTCGAACGATCCATCCGTGCTGCTCGCGGATGAGCCGACGGGCAACCTCGACACCGCGACCGGCGATTCGATCATGGCCCTGCTCTGTGAGCTGCACAATCAGGGAAAAACAATCATGATGGTGACGCATGAACCGGACATCTCCGCATACGCCCAGTACGCGATGGTCATGCGGGACGGCAAGGTCGAATCGATCAGCGAGAACCCGCCGCACCCATCGCGCGGAGGCAAGCACGCATGATCGGCACGCGTTTCTATCGCAATGTGCGCCTGGGTATCAAGACACTGATGCTCCACAAGATGCGCTCGATGTTGACGATGCTCGGCATGGTGTTCGGGGTGGGCGCGGTGATCGCGATGCTGGCCGTGGGCGAGGGCGCAAGCCGCGAGGCGCTTGATCAGATCAAGCGTCTGGGCAGCCAGAATATCATCATCAACTCGCAGAAGCCCGTCGAGCAGGCCGCGTCGGGCGCGATGAACATCCGGATGAACATCTACGGGCTGCTCTACGACGATCTCGAACGCATCGAGCAGAGTTACGAGACGGTCAGCCGCGTCGTTCCCGCCAAGCTGCTCCGTGGGCAGGGGCGCGTCGAGGGGCGTGTGCTCGAGTTGCGTCTGGTGGGCACCACGCCCGACTGGTTCCAACTCGTGCAGCGAGACCTGATTGCCGGACGGACGGTAACCCAGCGTGACCTTGATGAAAACGCCAATGTGGTCGTGCTGACCGAGCACGGAGCACGCCGACTTCTGGCGGGACGCCAGGCGCTTGGTGCCAAGGTGCTCATCAACTCCGGCTACTACATCGTTGTTGGTGTGATCAAGTCCGAAGAGACCCAGTCGAGCACGATGCAGACGCCGGACCAGAATATCGACGCCTACATCCCGATCAACGTCGCGATCGAGCGATTCGGAGACATTTCCGTCTCTCGCTCAAGTGGTTCTCGATCGCGAGAGCTCGTTGAGCTTCATCAGCTGATCGTGCAGGTGGACTCGATCCAGCATGTCGAGTCCACGGCCGCGGCGATCGAGCGGATGCTGGAAATCAACCACCCCAAGGGCGATTTCAGCATGAGTGTCCCGCTGGCGTTGCTCCGTCAGGCCGAGGCGACACAGCGGACCTTCAACATCGTTCTCGGCTCGATCGCGGGTATCTCGCTGCTCATCGGTGGTATCGGCATCATGAACATCATGCTCGCCTCGGTCACCGAAAGGACAAAAGAGATCGGCATCCGCCGCGCCATCGGCGCGAAACGCAAGCAGATCGTCGGGCAGTTCCTCATCGAGACCGTCGTGCTCTCCGTCAGCGGCGGGTTCATCGGCATCGGCATCGGCATGCTGATCCCGTGGATGATCACGATCTTCGCGGATATGCCCACCGCCGTCACCATGTGGAGCGTGCTTCTCTCGGTCGTGATCTCGGTTGGTATCGGCGTGGTCTTCGGTATGTATCCCGCCATGCGAGCGGCCAACCTCGATCCGATCGTGGCTCTGCGTCACGAGTGATCGGGACGATATACGAACTTTTTATACTCTGGTTCTTGCGTGGACCGACACCGCATGCCCGCTGAGACCTTCGAGTCCGGCCATCTGTGCCGCGTCACTGGCGAAACAGCGGTTCTCCTCCGCAGATACGATCTCGATCCATGTGCGGAGTCTGAGGAAGCTGGCAACGCTCAGGCCAGCGCTGAACCTCGATGTGCCTCCCGTCGGCAGTGTGTGATTCGGGCCGATTCCGTAATCGCCATATACCTCGGCTGTCTGAGATCCGATGAACACACCGCCGGCATTTCCCACCTGTTCCGGGATGCTCGATGCATCCCTGGTCATGATCTCGAGGTGCTCAGGACCGATCTGATCTGTCAGGGCGATCGCCTGTGAGAGCGAATCACAACGCACAACGAACCCGTTTGCGAGTGCACTGCGGGCCGTGGCAGCAGTCGGCAGTGACTCAAGCTGATCAGCCAGTTCTCGTTCAACAGCTGTGACCAACTCATTGCTGGTCGTTAGCAGCATGGGCACCGCGTCCACATCATGCTCGGCCTGGGCAAGCAGGTCCGCCGCGATAAGCTTCGGGTCTGCCGTCTCGTCCGCGATGATCAACAGTTCAGAGGGGCCCGCGAGCATATCGATACCGACAACGCCACTGACAATCTGCTTGGCTGCCGTGACCCACGCGTTGCCCGGCCCAACGATGACATCGCAGCGTTGAAATCCGGAGAAACCATACGCCATCGCAGCGATCGCATGCGCACCACCGACACACAGAAACTCATCCGCAGCGGCAACATGCGCGGCCGCGAGCATCAGCGGATTGGCCCCAGGAGAGGCGACGACAACTCGTTTACAGCCCGAGACGCGTGCCGTGACGGCCGTCATCAGCACCGAGCTCGGCAGCGGGTAGCGCCCGCACGGTGCGTAACACCCAGCCGAGCGGACCGGCTCTATCGTGTGCCCGGCCTTTCCACCGGGGACATCGATCGTCATGGGTTGGATCGACTCCCGTTGCGCCATCGCGAATCGTGCGATCCGATCGGACACCCGTCGCAGGAGCTGGCGAGCTTCTTCATCGATCGAATCGAACGCTTCTTGCATCGCGTCCGGGGCGAGCACAAGGGGGGCAGAGGGAGAGCGGTCATCAAAGTCACTCGCGTATGCCCGAACCGCATCTTCGCCCCCGAGCCGGACACGCTCGACGATGACTCTGGCTTGTTCCATGACCTCTGGGCACACTGCCGGCTTGATCGAGCGTGCCACATCTGCCGCCTGCATGATTCTGAGTAATCTCATCGGTCATCTCCAACATACGCGGGCTTTGCATTCCCAGGACGACGGGAAACCTTGAGCGACCTGCGATCGAACTCGCGTTCAATGTCGAAAAGGGAAACACCAAGCTGTGCGGCCCGTATCAACGCGAAGTACAGTACATCCGCGGCCTCGTGCGTGACTTGTGGCTTTGTCTCCGCTTCCATAAGCTCATCCACCTCTTCCCGCAGCTTCGCGCCCAGGAACGCGGGGTCGTTGAGCACTCTCCGGGTGTACGAACCCTCTGGCGCGGTCTCTATACGATCGGCGAGAGTTCGCATGAGGCGATCGAGACCATACGACGCACCAAAGCAGTTCACTGTCCCGAGGTGGCAGAAGCCGCCGCCATACTGACGCACGGTAAATCGCAACGCGTCTCGATCGCAGTCGGTATCGATACGGATCAGGCGCTGCGAGTTGCCCGATGACTCACCCTTGTGCCAGAGCGATCGGCGCGAGCGAGAGTAGTACACACCCGTGCCCGTCTCGATGGATTCGCGGATGCTCTCGATGCTTGAGTACACCAGCCCGAGCGTCGCGCCACGCTCATCACATACAATGGTCGGCCAAAGCCCATCGGAGCGATCGGAGCGGAGCGGGGCACAGAAACCGTCCGCGAGATCGATCGCCTCTGAGTAGAGGGCCATGCCAACCTGCACATCTGCTCCCACGGCATCGATGCGGGAGATATCGCTCGCATCGCGCACGCCACCGGCCGCGGTGAGCTTCGCTTCACCAGCGCATTCGACCAACTGCTCAACACGCTCGAGTGGCATGCCTCCCATTCGTCCCTCGCGCTCAACGAATGTAACAAGGAAACCGCTGACGAAATCGCGAAGCTCAATCATCCGCTCCTCGATCGAATCGCCGGTTTGGGTCTTCCAACCCTCCACGACGACTCGCCCGTTCCTTGCATCGAGGGCTGCGATAACACGATCTCTGGGGAGTTCCCGCAGCACCTCGGGTTTGGCCGCGGTACCGAGTATGACCCGCTGAGCGCCGGCATCGAGCCACTCGATGGCGGTCTTCGCATCGCGGATCCCACCACCCACACGACATGGGTACTGAGCACAGATCTCCTTGAGCAGTTCGGCGTTGCTGCCGGTGCCCATGGCGGCATCGAGGTCGATCAGGGCGATCTCTCCCACCCGCGAAAACTTCTCCGCGATCGGGCGTGGATCGCCCGCGTCGATCACCTTCTGCTCTCCGCCGATTAGCTGCACGGCCTGCCCGCCCTGAATATCGATCGATGGGATCATCATGCGCGTACCTCGATTCCGCTTGCCGCGAGTTCTTCTTTGATCGCGTCGGGTGTGGTTTCATTGTCGTGGAAGATCGATGCTGCCAGCACGGCGTCCGCGCCGGCGCGTAGCGCGTCGATCATGTGTTGCGCGTTGTCCGCCCCCCCGGAGGCGATGATTGGCAAAGTCGTCACTCGGCGGACCTCTCGGAGCAGCTGTGTGTCGTAGCCCGTGCGGGTGCCGTCCTGATCGAAGCTGGTGAGTAGGATCTCGCCCACCCCCATCGACTCCGCCCTCGCCACCCATGCGATCGCATCAACTCCTGTCTGGTGCGTACCTGCGCGGCTGACGACCTGCCAGCCGTTGCCCTCCGCAAGGCGAGCGGCGTCGATGGAGAGCACTACGCACTGCGCCCCGACCCGTGACGCCAGCTCGGTGAGGATCGAGGGGTTCTCGAGCGCTGCACTGTTGACCCCGACTTTATCCGCGCCGGCGCGGAGCAGTGCGATCGCGTGCTCGGGTGTGCGCACACCGCCACCCACGCACATCGGGATCGAGAGCACACGCCGCACAGCGCGTACGGTATCAAGCGCTGTTTCGCGACCTCCGATCGTGGCACTCACATCGAGCATCACCAGCTCGTCGGCACCCTCACGCTCGTAACGGGTCGCCTGCTCGACGGGGTCGCCCGCATCGCGCATGTTTGCGAACTTCACCCCCTTGACCACACGCCCGTTGTCGATATCCAGGCAGGGAATCACTCTACTGCACAGCATGGCGATGCCTCCTTGGCGTTATCAATCCATGACCGGAGCACCCCCGCGCCCCACGCACCCGAGAGCTCGGGGTGGAACTGGCAGGCGTAAGTACGCCCACGCCGGAGCGATGCGACAAATACGCCTCCATGTTCGCTCAGCTCGCCGTCCCAGCCATCCGGTATCGATCCGACCCGGTAGCTGTTGGAAAAGTACGCGTACCCGTTGCCAACACGGTTCCAGCCGTGCTGCGGCGTGCGGATCGTTGCCGGGAAGCGGGTGACCATCGCATCGATCACTCCGAGCCCCTCGATACCCGGTGACTCCGCCGATCCGACACAAAGCAACTGGAGTCCGAGGCAGATTCCCAGCAGCGGGCGGTCCTGCTTGATGTGCTCGACGATGACCCGGTCCAGCCCGCTGGCACGCAGCGATCGCATCCCCTCCCCGAACTGACCGACGCCCGGCAGCACCACAAACGATGCCTCGCTGACACGCTGCGGGTCGCGTGTGAGGGTAACCGAACACCCAAGGCGTTCGAAAGCCGCGAACACGGAAGCGGTGTTGGCGATGCCGGTATCGATAATAGTGATGTCACTCATCACAGCGTTCCCTTCGTGGAAGGCATCATGCCGGTGCGGGTGATCCGCGTCGCGTCACGCAAGGCCAGGGCTGTTGCCTTGAACGCGGCCTCCGCCTTGTGGTGGTCGTTGCGGCCTCGGATCATGTCGATGTGCAGCGTGGCACGCATGGTGATCGCGAGTGATTCGAAGAAGTGAGTGATATTCTCTGTCGCGGCCTGCCCGAGCATCTCACGGACGAACCCGAGCTCCACGCTCGCGAAGGGTCGCCCGGAGAGGTCAAGAACACATCGAACCAGCGATTCATCCAGCGGCGCGTATGAACTGGCGAACCGCTCGATGCCCACTCGATCACCCAATGCCTCATCGATGCACCGCCCGAGCACCAGTGCGCAATCCTCGATGCTGTGGTGATCATCGATCACCAAGTCACCGTTGCACGCGATGCTGATGTCGAACCCGCTGTGGCGGGCGAGCGCATCAATCATGTGATCAAAGAATCCGACTCCCGTCGAAACCGTTGATTCACCTGAGCCATCGAGATTGACGGTGGCTTCGATGCGTGTTTCTCTTGTCACGCGAGTTGTGCTTGCGATGCGTGGACTCATGATGATGCTCCGATCGTGCCCAGTGCGGTGAGGAACTGCGCGAGCTGTGGTTGCTCTGCCGGCACGGTGATACGCAGGTAGTTTTCGATCCCACCCCCACTGAGGAACCGGCGGACACTGATGCCCTGCTCAAGCAGGCGTGCGTGGGTTTGGGCGGCATCGTCAAAGCGGGCGAGCACAAAGTTGCTCTGCGAACTGATCACCCCAGCTCCCAGCGATCGCAGCTGATTCTCCATAACCGTTCGATTCGCCCGCGTCTGCGCAATGATCTCTTCACGCTCGGTACGACGCTCATAGCACGCCGCGGCGAGCAGCAGCGAGGGCGTAGAAACCGGGTAAGGCCCCCCCACCGTTCGCAGCCATGTCGCGATCCGTTCCATGGCGATCGCATAACCGACACGAAGTCCCGCGCCGCCCATCGCCTTCGAGAAGGTCCGCACGACGACCACATTCTCCATGCATATCAGCTCGTCGATTGGGTCCTCGTCGGCGAACTCAACATAGGCCTGGTCGAGCATCAGCACCGCACCGGCCTCCCTGGCTCGTGCTGCAATCCGAATGAGCTGATCCGTGCCGACCACCAACCCCGTCGGGTTGCACGGCGAAACAACCACCACAAGTCGCACTGATTCGTCGATCGCGTCCATGAACGGACTGAGCGGAAAATCCCCAGAGAGCCAATCAACCGAGCGGACACATGCCCCAGCGAGCTGAGCCCATCGCGGGATCATCACAAACCCCGGCCCATGCGTGAGCATGGCATCGCCCGGACTCAGCATTGCCCGGCAGACCCGGTCGATCGCGTCGTCCCCGCCGTTGGTGATCACCACCCTCCTGTGCCCGATTCCCAGGCCGTTCGCGATCTGCGTCTCCAGCGCCGATTGGTCCGGGTACCGAGCGATCTGTTCCGGGCTCAGATCTCGTAGCAGGGAGAGCAGCGACGCGTCGACCGGTGCCCCCTCGTTATTGTCGAGGGCAAGCGTGATGCGATCATCACGCACGGGCGGTGCGTAGGGGCGTAGATCACCAAGGCGGCGAGCGGGCTGGATCTCGTTGGCGATCATGGAACAATCTGCCCTGGGTTGGTAACGATGATGTCCGTCCCACCACGCTGCTTGATAAGCGGGATCACCTGCGTCAGCTGCTCACGCGGAACCGCGACCTTGACCGCGAACCCGTCGTAGTTGTGCATCGGGGCGACCGTCGGCTGACGCATGCACGGCAGGATCTCGATGACATCCGCGAGCTTCTCGCTCGAAACATTCAGTTCCAGCATCACCCGCACGCGAGCCTCCAGCACGGATCGGATCAGCAGCGTGAACCGCTCGATCTGCTCACGCTTGCCCGGGTTCTCCATCGCCCGCTTTGAGGCGTAGAGGCGTGTTGTGGAGACCATCAGCTCGTCGATGATCCGCAGGTTATTGGCCTCCAGCGTCGCGCCCGTCGCGGTGTTGTCGATTATGCAATCCGCGTCCTCCGGCGGGAGCACTTCTGTCGCGCCGTAGCTGCGGATGAGTCTGGCCCCGTAACCCCTCGTCTCGATCCAGCGTCGACTGATGTTCACATACTCCGACGCCACGATCGCGCCATCGCGCCCAAGCAGTTCGTACTCATCGCTGAACGCTGGCACCGCCGCAACCAGACGGACCCTGTCCATTCCCGTATCGAGCAGCTCGACGAGGTCCGCATCGTCCTCGCGGACCCAATCCTCACCGGCAAACCCAAGGTCGCGAGCACCGAGGTCGAGCATCTCGATGACCGCCCGGGGTTTGAGGATCTTCACATCGAACCCGGGGAGCGAGAGCGTCGGGCGATAATCGCGGGATGATGTCCGGATTCGGATCCCCGCGTCACTCATCAGCCTTGCGACGCCGTCATACATCCGCCCCTTGGGGATCGCGAGGGTGATGGTCTTGTCAATCTGCTGGGGTGCCATTGCGTGGGCTCCTGTGATTCGTGGAGCCGACCCCGGGCGGGATATCGCGTTGGACACCGCCCAACAACGAACAACGCCGACCCGAGGCCGGCGTTGTGGTGTGTCAGTCGTGGTGCTCAGGCACGCGTTACTGCACGATCATCGCCGGCCATGGATATGGCGGTGGTGATGATGCATGGCGTGTGCCTGAAGATTCCGCATGGCCGAGTGTACCCCATCGCTGATCGAAGTCAAACCGCCATCCCAAGGATTCAGCAAGGCGTCATGCCCCGACAGATCACCGATCGCGAGGCTTGATCACCAGCACATTCGAGTCATATGTGATGACACCGAGCATAATCGATGGAACCAGGCGGTTCATCGAAACGGTGTAGTGCTGACCATCAAAGCCCGGGTTATCGGCCAATGGGTCCGCGACCCGAACACAACGGGTTTCCGAGTCGTAACCGTGCAGCACCACGAAGTGTCCGCACGGCTCACCGCGGAGATCGTCGTAATCATCGTTGGGCCCGAACTCCCGTGGGCAGCGATACAGATAGGTCGAGCTCAGCCCCACCAGAACCGGGGTCCCATCCAGCAGGTAGTCACTCAGAAGCTGGCTGGTCAGGTCCTGAAGACAGATCCGCCCTCCCAGGCTCAGGAACTCGATGTATGACGCCGTGCCAACCGGAAATCTGGGATCATCAACACTCTTGGCCGCTGCCTGCTGCTTGAGCTTTTCGATCAGCACAGACGAATCCGATTGGCCGTCCTCATCAAACCATGTCGGGTCGAAGTGATGCAGGTTGAAAGTGTACAGGGTGGCCGAGTACCCCCGCTGCTGTGCGTGGGAGCCGAGCATCGCTGCCAGCGTCCCCCGCCCAACCCCTTCGGTTTCCAATGACTTGCATGACTCGATCACCTCGCTGAGGCTGATCGAGTCGCCCCAGTACTGATAGACCGAATGCAAGCTCGTCGGCCCGCAGGTGACATCGTTGGGCTGTGGATGAATATGGATTGGTAGATCAACTTTACGGTGCATCACTGCCTCACTTCACTCTAGCGATTGACCGGACCACAGGCACACAGTTCTCTCCTCATACCCGACGTCCGAAAAATCGGCCTTTGTCGAGAAGGATACTCTGACCAATCACAAACACATGTACTTCTCTCTAAGCCGTCTAAACGATACCAAGGTGCTGCTCTGAATCACACGCGCCAAACGATCGAAACGGAGTCACATCAAGGACGTCGTTTCGTATCCATTTGAATCTAACGGGGGGCGATCAATGATATGTCAAACCGGGTCGAAACAAGGCGAAACCAAGCCTCCCTTGGCCCACCACTGGCCTTCAGTCCTGGCCTCGCCAGAGTCGGATTGTGCCGTCGCCCGAGGACGAATACAGCATCGACCCGTCGGGCGACCAGAGCACATCGAACACGTAGTCCTCATGACCGTAAAGCCGAACAAGCAGTTCGTAGGTGCGGGCATCCCAGATGCCCACGGTGCCGTCACGAGACGCTGTCGCGACGCGCTCCCCGTCGGGCGACCATGCGATCGACATCACCTCGCCGGTGTGCCCGCGGAGCGTCGCGGGGGGCCGACGCCCCTCTGCATCTCGCAAATCTACCGCACCGGGCGCTGCTCCGAACGCAACGGTTCGCCCGTCAGGTCCCATCGCCACAAACCTCGCCTCGGCATTGGCCTTGATGTTCAACGGCTTGACCACCCCATCTTTGAGGCTCGCCACCACCAGCATGGAATCCAATCCCGCGAAGACACACCGGTTCGGATTCTGCTGCACCGGGTAGGCGGAACTCCACCCGCCGATGTCGATCTCGCGATGCGCAGCACCGATCTCCTCTGCGCGAGAGGCCGGCCCAAACAGATGCAGATCGCCTCCCTCGTCGAACGCTGGGTACACCCGCCCGACACGGTCAGCCATCACGGACGATACGACTTGGCCCGTCGCCAGGTCCACCCTGTGCACAGTCGCTTGCTGGCCGAATCTCGGGACCGAAACAGCGACGCATTCCGCGCCGTCCTGGGATATAGCAAGCTCGAGAACCGCGGGCGTCACATCCCCATCTAGAGGCATCGCGATAACCGCGCGTGGCTCGCCGGTTCGTGCATCCCACACGCGGACGTTCCCATCCCACGCACCGCTGATGAGCGTGCTGCCGTCCCGCGAAATTGCGAGCGGATTCACCCAGGACTTGTGACCGAGGAGGATGTCCGTCCGACTCGCACCGAGGTGGATGATTGACATCACGCCACCGGTGTCGAGCACGGCAACCTCCCCCGTGTCCTCGTCTACCGCGATGCTGACCACCTGATCGTCCGAAGCGGCTTCGCGACGAACGACCATGCCGGTATCAGCATCGATGACGGCGACGGAGCCGTCCAGGAAGCCGCACAACAGCGTGCTGGTTTCTGAGACATACCGCACCACGGTGCACGGAGCTCCGCCGGCTCGCGTCGGGCCCCACACGGTCTCGCCGGTCAAAGGATCGCACGCCAGCACACGGCCCGACAGATCTGCCCCGAACAGCAGTGAACCGGCATCGCCCCACGCCATCTCACCACACTGAATCTCAGGCGAGAGTGTGTGCAACACTCGCCCGGTTTCGGCGGAAGCGATCGCAACGCACTCACTGCCGTCCGACGAGTAAGCCGCGAAGATACGACCAAGGGCTGGGTGCTGGCTCACCGGAGCGCGCCGCCAGAAATAGAAGACGGAAGTCAAGACCAGATCGCCATCCTCGAGGTAGCCGATGCCGGCGCCCGGTGCGCACTGAAACGGAACCTGCCGACCGACGAGCACCTCAGAGCTTGCGGTAGATCTGATCACGCCAGCCACGATGTCAGCGATCCGAACCTGTCCGTTCCGATCGACGAACGCGCGATCGGTCTCTTCATCGAACTGAATCCCGAACGACACCGGCTCCGACAGCCGCCCGTCGTGATCGACTTCAATGCTGAAACACTCCCCGTTGCGTCCCCCCACCACGCGGAACCCCTCGCCGCTTTCGGACAGCACGACCTCCGCGTTCGTCAGCCCGGTCTCAACGCGGACATGGTTGACGCCCGAGGCCCGATCGAGAAAGTGCCACTCCCAGCCACGCAGCCGGGCATCTGCATCCTTGAGCAGCGATCGGGCCGTGTGCACATCGCCCTCGCGCAGCGAGCTCGCGGCGTTCGACACGATGCTTCCGTAGAGCAACCGCTCGGTCGCCCGACGCTGCCGATACTCGCTCGACGCGAATAGTGCGGTCAAGATGATGCCCACACCCACTGCGAAAACCGCGGCCGCGAGACCGCCCACCAGCCCGCGGTTGCGCGCCGCGAACCTCGACGCCTGGTACCGCAGCGTCGGCGGCCGAGCCAGGATCGGCTCCCGCTTCAGGTACCGCCGAATGTCCTGAGCAAAGTCTGACGCCGACTGATACCGCCGATCCCGATTCTTCTCGATGGCAGTCGCGAGGATGATCTCGACATCGCCGCGCAGCTCTGGACGAAGCGTGCCGGCGCGTGCCGGCACATGATCCGCGGCACGCCGGATTGCCGAGACCACCGGCGTGCTCGAGAGATCCAGAACTTCCTGCCCCGTCAGCAGCTCGTACGCGATAATGCCCAATGCATAGACATCCGCCCGAACATCGATGTCTTCCTGACCTTCGAGCTGCTCCGGACTCATGTATGCAAGCGTGCCAAGGAGTTCGCCCGATCCATCAGCGGCGGCGAGCGGATCGGTCAGGTTGGCATGCGGCTCGATCGCGTGCGCAATGCCGAAGTCGAGCACCTTCGGAGTCGGCAAGGAGCCATCTGACTCCTGCACTGCCAAGATGTTGTCGGGCTTCAGGTCGCGATGGATGATGCCCTTCTGGTGCGCATGATGCATCGCCTCGGCGATCCGTGCGATGACTTCGAGCTTCTGTTCGAGCGCAAGCTCGGCGACGGCATCGGCGATGCCTACTCCATCGACCAGTTCCATCACGATGTACGGGCTGCCGCGGTGTTCGCCTGATTCCAGCACAACCGCGATGCACGGATGCTGGAGTCTCGCGAGCACCTGCGCCTCGCGCCGGATCCTCGCACGCTGCCCGGCCCCGCCCGCGCGGCCGCGGAGCATCTTGATCGCCACCGATCGCTTCGGTTCAAACTGACGGGCCTCGTACACGATGCCCATGCCGCCGCGACCGATCTCTCGAACGATCTCGAACCGCTCAAACTCCGGAATCGCCTCGGGCCCCGCTCCAGCATCAATCACCGCGTCCGACAGCGCATCGCCCTCGACGCGGTCCGCCCTAAGCAGCGCTTCGACCGCCATGCGCAGCTCGGCATCCGAACCGCACGACTCGGCCAAGGCCCGCTCCTGCTCGGCGGTATCCAGCTCGCAGAGCAAGTGGAACAGGTCTTGCGCCCGCCGCAACCGTTCGGGATCATGAAATGGGTCGTTCATAGTGAGCCTTCGCCGGCGTCGGCATCGAACCGCCCGTCAACCAGCGCCGCGCGAAGCCAGGCACGCGCAAATCTCCAGTCGCCCTTGACAGTCCGCTCACTCACACCGATCGCCTCGGCGATCTGCGGGATCGTCAGCCCGCCGAAGAACCGCAACTCGACGATCCGACCTTGTCGAGGATTGATCGACTCGAGCAGCTCGAGCGCGTCGGAGACCGCGGCGGCATCGAAATCGGACCCGTCCTCTCCAGCAAGACCCGAGAGGGTGATCCGCGACCACCCACCGCCGCGCTTCTCGGCGCGGCGCGCTCTGGCATGATCGACCAGGATGTGCCGCATCGCCTGAGCCGCCGCGCACACAAAGTGCTCTCGGTCCTTGAACCGGCCGGCGTCGAAATCTCCAAGCTTGAGGTATGCCTCGTGCACCAATGCGGTCGGCTGAAGCGTCTGCCCGCGTGGCGTCAGATACGCGAGGGCCACCTGGCGAAGATGCTCGTAGGTCGCGGCGATGAGCGCATCATCCGAATCGCCGTCTTGGGGCACACTGGAATCCTCAAGAACCAACCACGCCTCCTAACAGAACAAAGACAAACGCCCTGCCAAGCTGGGTCCAGCCGGGGCCAAGGGACAGTCTACCAAGAAATCGTGATTCCGCTGCCCCGTTGCCAACCCAATTCCGTGTCTAACAGAGAGACACGACCCGCATCGGCTTCCACCGTCGATGCCCTTGACCGCGTCGCAGAACGCCGGCAGATTGGAGCCTGAGTGATGTGTATGTTCCTCCGCTGTTTCGCGATACTCGGCCTGTTGGCGTTCCAGCCCACGGTCAGCGCCCAGACACCGTTGGGCACTGCGTTGACCTATCAGGGCCAGCTCAGCGATGGAGGCATCCCGCTGAACGGCTCAGCTGACCTCGAGTTCCGCGTCTTTGATGCGCCGGTCGGCGGCACGAGACTCGGGCCCATCGTCGCCGCAACCAATGTCCAGGTTGCCGACGGCATCTTCACCACCCAGCTCGACTTTGGACCCGACGTCTTTGAGGGGCAGGCGCTGTGGATCGAGATCCGTGTCCGAAGCCCGCACGACCCGACGAACCTCGCACCGTTCGACACCCTCACCCCACGCCAAGCAATCACAGCCGCTCCGGCCGCACAGACGCTTGCACCCGGCGCGGTGATCGAGGGCCCTCCAGGGGGCTTCCTGGCCGGCGTCGTATCGGTCGTCGCCACCGAGCCGGGGATCGGCATCGCAACATTTGTTGATCCCGTAAGCGGCGTCGGCATCCTCGCGGCCGCAACGGATCTCTCGCAGTCCGCCGCGCTTGTGACCGACAAGGGCGCGGTTTACGGAACCAACCTGCAGGGCGGCTTTGCCGGATACTTCGAGCAGGGCAAATCATTCTTCGGTGGGAATGTCGGCATCGGGACTCTGACCCCGACCGTGGCGCTCGATGTTGCGGGAGACATGGGCGTCAGCGGACAGGCTGACTTCCACGGACCGGTCGCGTTCGCCGGCGGCCTGACCATCGACTCACCGATCTCGTCCCTCGAGCTGCCGATCTCCGTCGCGGCCAATGCACCGGCATTGACACCCATCCTGCAGATCGACAACACCGCGGACACCATGACAGCGATTGAGTTCAGCACCCGGTTCCAACGCTGGCAGCTCGGCCAGAATCGAACAATAGGCACACAGGATAGTTTCTTTCTTCACGACGTAGACGCAGACGTCACCCGCATCCTCGTGCCGGCCAACAATAACAAAATCACTTTCCCCTACAACGGGCTGCAGATCAACACCACCGATGTCGTGCCGCTGAGGGTCTCGCGAGCGGACGGCACCACGTTGTTCAAAGTCCAACAGAACGGACAGATCTTCGCACCGCTCCTTGCGAACATCGGCGACCAGCGCAATATGCAGTACAACGAAGCCAACGGCAATATCGGCTTTGACACCTCCAGCCGGCGCTACAAGGAGAACATCACGCCCCTCAGAACGGACTTCGCTCGCATCCTGCTCGCCGAGCCGTACATCTACACCCGCAAGGGCGGCGACGCGAACCAGTGGGAAATCGGCTACATGGCCGAGGACCTGGAAGCGATCGGCCTGACACCCCTGGTGGAGTACAACGGCGACGGCCTGCCCGACGGCGTGAACTACGAGAAATCGGTGCTGTTCCTCAACGAGGTCATCAAGGACCAGCAGGCACAGATCAAATCGCTCGAAGCACGGCTCGCCGAGATCGAACGGTTGCTCGCATCACCGGCACAGCCGACGGAGCGATAGCCCGAACAGCGGTTCTTCAATAGCTTCTCAATAGCGGCGCAGAACCATTCGCCCAAACCTTTCGGTTGTCGAACTCGCAGCAGATCTCCGCAGTCTGTCAGCGCGGATCACACCATCCCCGCACCGGCAGCGAGCCCCTGCCGAGGCCGCAGATTGATCGCGGCGTCTGATGCCGATGGTGCGCCTGCTCCCCCAGAGAGAACAAGCCCATTCCGATGCAGTACTGCTCGAGCGCGAGCTGGCCATCTATCTCTCGTAGCGCCAACGCAAGCCCAGGAACAAGCTCCATGGTGGCGTGCGGTGGTTGGTCCATGAGATAAGACAGCTGTGACCGGAGCGGGACTCAGGGACACGCACCATCGCCCGGCACATCATGCGTTCTGGGATCCAGATTCGCAGAGCTTTGGTGCGCAGGATCCTCGAGAAAGAGCGATCGCCTCCCCCCGCTGCTTCCCTGTAAATCAATCGGGAACAGGGAAAGCAGTGACGGCATGGAGACACCACACAAATCGCCACGAGAGACACTCGCGCCGATTTCGGCCACAAATCGAAAACTGGTCGGATCAGCGAAATCTCGGAGACGCGCGATACCCCCTGCCACGCCCCCAAACGGCCGAAACGGCGTCATATCTGGGACGCCGTTTCGTATACCTTTGAATCAAACGGGGGGCGATCCGAGATATGGCAAACAGTCTCTCGTCCCGCTTCTGATTGATACGGGCTCATCCCCCTTAATCGGCGTTGCTGTCAAACTGGGCCGAGATCGGGCAGAATCACGCTTCCTGATACCCTACCGCGGTGAGCCAGATGATTGTGGTGGGCCTCTGTGGCAAAATTGAGTGTCCATTTTGTCCATCGATATCGCCTTATGCTCGCGCATAACTGCCCCTTGGCACTTGCCTTACCAGAATCCGGATGTACATACCCGGACATCTGGAGATCTGGAATGAATCAGCGTGAACGGTCCGTGTGGGATCTCGTCGAATCAGTTTCTATCCTTATATATGCGCGGGTATCTCGCCGCCAGAGCGAGGGCATTTGAACATCCCATGCCCATTGTGCAGCTGCTCGCCCAGCGGAATCACGCCCAGTCAGATTCTGTGCTGCTCGAACGCGAGCTGACGATCTCTGGCTCCCAACGCCAGCGGAAGCTGGGCAAGCAACGCCCCCACTACGCGCCACAAGAACGATCGGAGGTCCTTCAACTGATGAGACTGCGAGGGCGGTCATCCAAAGAAGCCGCTGCTCGTTTCATTGTCCAACTCAACACGGTCCGCAACTGTAATCGGGCGTTGAGGGATAAACTCAGAACAGAGGACGTTGTCGGTGCACCGCCATGGAACAGGTTCCACGGAGGCGTGCGGTGGCTGGTTCACGAGATTCGACAACTGTGCCCCGCGCGTGACTTCGGCACACGCATCATCGCCCGGCACATCATGCGCTCGGGGATTCTGATCAGTCGCATGCCCGTGCACAGGTTCCTTCAGGAAGAACCCCAGCCTCGTCAGCATGGGGATGCACCACCAAACCTGACAAATAGTACTGCACCCGCACATCTGATTCGCCCTCGTAATCCTCATCATGTGTGTTACCTGGATATCACCTCGATTCGTGTGCTTTGGCTGAAGCTCGAAGTCGCCGCGATTATCGACGGTTGCAACAGGAAGATCATTGGGATCAGAGAATTTGCGACACGGCCAACGACTGAAGACATGGTTAAGCTGATTGAGGATTCGATCAGAACACACTCCACACCCAGATTTGTTGACATGGATCGAGGGTCGCAGTTTGAGCGGATGTTTTATGCCGCGATGATGCAGCGAAGTATCACACACGCCCGATGCCCGGCTCGTGATTGGCAGTTCAACGCCAAAGTCGAACGACTCTTCTGGAGTTTGAAGCGTTGGTGGCGGGTATCGCTCGTCCCACCCAATCTCACCACAATACAGAAACGCCTCAATGACTTTGCTGTTTGGTACAATCTCTACCACCCGCACACATCGCTTGGTATGCTGACACCAAGTGAAGCTGAGTTCGGATCGCGTCGGCCAGAACCAATGCGCTACACAGAAGGAGGTGTACTCGAGCCACAGATCACGAACAAACGACATCATGTCGGTGACGATCCGCGATTGATGTATCCAGTGATCAAGGTTGAACCAAGGCATCGTTCTGAGGCGTGATATTCGCCGTACGGTAGGGTGTCACAATCTGCTGGCTCACCGCTAAAGCATCACGTTCGGCTTGTCGACTTCCCTTCTGACCTGGGTTCTGCGTGGTTTGCGCCTCAGGCGCATACCGCCCCATGAGTCGCCCTCTAAGATCCCTGGTGCTGGGGCGATCAGCGGGGGCCAGAGTTGGAACGATCGACTGAGATCTCGCGCGTGGTGGACGAGGAGGGCTGGTCATCCGACCGCCTGCTTGAGCTGCTCTACGACGAGCTGCGCGAGCTCGCCGCCGCCCGATTGCGGCGCTTGCCGCCGGGATCGACGCTCCAGCCTACCGCGCTGGTTCATGAGGCGTACATGCGTCTCGCGGGCGATGACGACGCTTGGTCGGGGCGGGCTCATTTCTTCGGGGCCGCGGCCCGAGCGATGCGGAACGTGCTGATTGACCGGGCGAGGAGGCGTGCGGCAGCTCGGTATGGGGGGGGACGCAACCGGATCACCCTCGACACCGGGATGCTCGGGCTGCCGAAGCAAGCCGAGGATGAGACGCTGCTCGCCCTCGACGAGGCGCTCGACCGGCTCACGGCATTGAACGAACGGCAGGGGCAAGCGGTTGTGCTACTCTACTATGGCGGACTGACCCAGCAGCAGGCCGCAGAACTGCTGGGCGTCTCGACCCGGACGGTCGAGCGTGACTGGCGTTTCGCAAAGGCGTGGCTCCAACGCGAGCTCGGACCGGGAGCAAGCACGGGGGAATGAGACTTGGACAACAAGCGCCATCAGCAACTGCACACCCTCTTCGAGGCCCTGATCGACCTCGACCCCGCCGAGCGTGCAGCGCGAGCCCAGTCGCTTTGTCCCGACGACGAGTCCCTGAGGCACGAGGCAATCGAGCTCTGCCGGATCTCGGACGACACCCCGCTGCCGATGATCGACGCGCCCCCGCCCGGGATGGACGAGCTGCTCAACGCAGAGGGCCCGGGCGAGATGATCGGGCCGTACCGGCTCGTCCGGCACGCGGGCGAGGGAGGCTTCGGCGTGGTCTGGGAAGCGGAGCAGACCGAGCCCATCCGCCGGCGCGTTGCGATCAAGCTTATCAAACCCGGCATGGACTCCCGCCAGGTGCTCCGCCGGTTCGACGACGAACGCCAGACGCTGGCTCGCCTCGATCACCCAGGAATTGCTCGCGTTCTCGAGGCGGGCGCCACGGTGCGCGGGCACCCCTACTTCCTGATGGACTTCATCGACGGCGTCCCCATCACCGACTACTGCGATGAGCATCGTCTGCCGATCGCGGGTCGGATCCGCCTCTTCGACCAGGTGTGCGCCGCGATCGAGCACGCCCACCAGCGCGGAGTGATCCACCGCGACATAAAGGCGAGCAACGTGCTGGTGGTCGACGCCGAAACCGGCCCGTCGGTGCGGGTGATCGACTTCGGCATCGCGCGGGCGCTCGACGAGCATGACGAAGCCCCTACACGCATAACGCGATCGGGTCAGTTCGTCGGCACGCCGACCTCGATGAGCCCGGAGCAGCTCGCCGGTGGGTTTGCCGATACGCGCAGCGACGTGTACGCGCTCGGCGTGCTGCTGTACGAACTGCTCACGGGCGAGTCACCATTTGCTGACGCGGGTGTGAGCCGGGAGAACCCGAGCAGCCCCAGCTCACGGTTCACCGCAGCCCGGGATCGTACAGAAACCGCAGCGAAGGCGCGCGACTGCCACCCTGGGGAGATCGGGCGCTCTCTGCGTGGTGAGCTCGACTGGATCGTGCTGCGTGCGATCCAGCATGATCCCGAGCGTCGCTACCCCTCGGTGGGTGAGTTCGCTGCCGATCTGCGCCGCTACCTCAACAACGAGCCGGTGCTCGCACGCCCACCGAGCCGGATCTACCTCGCGCGTAAGTTCATCGCCCGTAATCGCGCGTTTGTGGGCTCGATCGCGGTCTCAGGCGCGGCATTGGTCGTCGCCAGTGTGGTGTCCGTCTCGTTCGCCATCTCTGAGGCTCAGCAGCGCCGGGTGGCGCAGGACGCGCTGACCCAGGCCGACCGAGAGAATCGCATTGCGCAGGTGACGAGCGAGTTCATGACCGAGGGCCTCATCGCCGCGGCCCGCCCCGACCAACTGGGACGTGATGTCAAGATGCGCGACGCCGCCCGTTTCGCTGCGGATCGGATCGACGGGTACAAGGGCCTGGAGGAGGCGCCGGAGGTCGAGGCGACGGTGCGTCTCTCGATCGGGAAGACGCTCGGGCAGCTGAGCGAGGGGGAAGCGGCGGTTAAGATCACCGAGCCGGCATACGCGTTCCGACGCAAGACTCTGGGCGAAAACGACCCTGAGACGCTCGCGGCGCTGATCGACCTTGGCGCATCCTATCGCGTTGCGGGCATGCGTGCCGAAGCGCTCGACGCCTACCAGCGGGCCGAGCAAGGCTACGAGATGCTTTACGGGCCTGACGATGCGCGCACGCTCACGACCGTTCGGCGCATCGGCGGTATCCAGATGGATCTCGCCCAGGATGCGATGGCTGAGAAATCACTGCTTCGCGCGATCGATGGACTTGCGAAGCTCGGCCCTGAGTACGCGAGCGATTTGTACCTCGCCCGAAAGACACTCCAGAGCCTGTATTCCAACATGGGACGCAACGAAGAAGCGGAGACGCTCGCTAACGAGCTCGTGATGCAGGCGCCGGCGTTGTTCGGCGAGGGCTCACTTCAGCAGGCTAGCCTCGAGGGGATGTTGGGCAATCTCGCGCTGACCGCAGGGCGGAGCAAAGAAGCCGCCGAGCATTTCACCAACGCGATCGCGATCCGACTGGCGAAGGTCGGCCCCGACAATGGCGGGCTTATCGAGTTCCTCGGGAACCGAGCGTACGCATACAACAGTCTGGGCCGATTGGACGAGGCGTACGCGGACACCGTCGAGGCCGTGCGTATCGCCGACAAGGCCTTCGGGCCCGAATCGCTCGAATCGCTGCTCGGGTGCAACAACGCGCTCTACTTCGGCACGCGGGTCGGAAAGTTTGAAGAAGCCGAGCGATTCGGCCTCCGCGCCTGGAAGAACGCGCCGGGCACCCGCCTGCCCCAGCAGCAGGTCGGGGCCAACCTAGTCGATCTCTATCAGGCCTGGGAGAAGGCCGACCCCGGCAAGGGGCACGTCGAGCAAGCCGCGCCGTATGGCGGCGGGTAAGGCGATTTGAGCCCCTGTCCACGCAGAGCGAAAAATCTCGGAACACGTGTCGGGTCTGCCCTACGGATTTCGGACTGACCTCCGGAAGGGTCCATTTCGGGCCCAAACCGGAGAAATCACCATGACACGCATCCGATCCACGCTCTCACTCGCGATCATCGTCGGGCTCGCCCTCGGGGCCGAGGCACAGGTTCAGGACCCCCAACAGCCAGCGCCCACCTTGCTTGAGCGTGCCACCCCCACCGATCTCACGGGGCAAGTCACGAGCATCCCACAGACGGTCTTTTCGACGAGCACAGAGTCCGTCATGCTCGATGGCGAGCACCATACGCTGCGGATTGATCGCCATGATCAGCAGAGCGGTTTCACGATTGCCAGGGGAACGCTCGATGAGCGGTACCCGATCAAGCTCGTGACCGATGGGCGGTACGTCGCCGGTTCGATCCATCTCGACACCATGACAATCATGCTCGAGCCGACGGCGGGTGTGGACGTCAACGGCGACCCGACCGTCTCGCTGCGCGTGCGTGACACCAGAGATAACTGGCGGTGCGATGCGATCAACACCAGAACCCCAAGCGGTGTCGACGCGCAGGACGCGAACCACCCGCAGGGCTCGGGCTCACGGAGCGTGCAGACCGTACGCCTGCTCGTGGGGTGGAGCAGTAACATCGCCGGCAACTTCGTCATCCCGGACGCTGCGGCGATGACGACGCTGATCCAGGCATGGATCGTGGACGTCAATGATGCCTTCGACGACTCGGCCGTGGCTTCCTCCGTGCGACTCGAACTCGCGGGCACGGCCCGGCTCCCGCGGGCGAACAGCAGCTGGTACACCGGTGATTGTCTCTCGCTGCTCTCGGGCGCCGACGACGGGCTCTGGGACGACATCCACACGCTGCGCAACACGCTCGACGCCGACCTCGTCGCCTTCCTGAGCGATGTCGACGGCACCCCCAACACCATCGGCACCGGGTACACAGCCGGGTCTTTCAGTGTCACGGACTTCTACCGGGGTGACTCCGAGACCCTCGCCCACGAGCTGGGGCACAACTTTGGCTGCTCGCACGACCCCGACAACGACTCTTCCCCCTATCTCCCGTACGGGCGAGGCTACATCTTCATGGCCTTCACCCCCACCGGGAGCCTCATGCCCTCGCGCACAATCATGGCGTACGGCGGCAACGCCCCCACCTGGACTTACTCGAACCCGGACGTCCTCTTCTACGATTTTTTCGGACACCGCACGATCCCGGGCGGCACAGTGACCAACAACAACGCGCGTGTGATCCGGGAGCGCGCCGGCATCACCGGGTCGAGACGCCCGCTCGCAGACTTCTCGGCGGTTGGGGTGGCGGGCTCCGGCTGGGACCAGCTGATCTGGGACCTCAGGGGTTCTACGCCGACCGCGCTGCGTGACCTCGATCACAATCACAGAGCTGACATCTGCGAGCTCAACGCGTCCACGGACCGGAACAACAACGGCATCCTCGATGACACGGAGGACGGGTCGACTGCCTACGAGCTGCCTGAGCGTTTCAATGCCGCCGAGTTCGGCGCGTTGGGCGGCCTCCCGGGCTTGCCCCGCTTCGGGAGCATCTCGGTCCCCTCGTCGGCGCCCGCTCCGAGCGGCAGCGTCAATGTGACCATGCACGCGCGGGGTGATCTCAACGCGACGAGCGAATACATCACCGTGAGCTTCGACGGGCTCGAGTACGAGTTCTTCGCGGACGCGTCCGACTCGTATGATCCGAGCAGCGAGTGCGCGTCCATTCACACCGATACAATCACGATCTCACACTCCGCCTGGACGAGCATGATCGCCGACGGCTCGATCAATGTCACGTTCCAGCCAACCGCAGGGGTGGATGAGATCGTCTGCGGCTCGCGTGAGCTCGGCTCCTGGGCGAGCATCGAGTTCTCGTACGCCATCGGCCCGCAGCCGAGCTGGGATCGGGACCTTGACGGGGTCCCCAACTACCTCGATGGCTGCCCCGATGACCCAAACAAGGCCGACCCGGGCATCTGCGGGTGCGGCGAGGTCGACGTCGACATGAACGGCGACGGCGTCTGCGACACCGACTGTCCCGCCGATCTCGCGCCACCATTCGGCACGCTGGACTTCTTCGACGTCAGCGTGTTCCTCAACGCCTTCAACGCAAACGGACCGGCCGCGGACTTCAACGGGGATGGCACGCTCGACTTCTTCGATGTCTCAGCGTTCCTCGTTGCGTATCAGTCCGGATGCCCGTGAACATCATGATCAAAAGAATACCCCAAACGCCCGACTCAGACCGGGCGTTATCTCATACTCGGAGATCTGGAAAGAACGGGGGGCGATCCCTGATATGTCAAACAGACTCTCATGCCGCTGCTGAGTGATGTGGCTTCAGTCCGGAGTGCGCTCAAAGATATGGCTAACCGTCTCTCGTTCTGAGCCTTGTTTTCTCGACAATTCAGCGTTCCTAGGGTGCAAAAACCCTATCCGCGCCTTTGATTGGGGATGATTCACGGCTCGGCGGGCTGCTCCGGCATTATCACCGGGCGGCCTGATTCATTGACATACCTAAATAGCGAGACGCGGTAGTGATCGCGAGTGGTTTTCGTGCGCCTCTTTAAACACCATGCCACACAGACTACTCACCGTGTCAGCGTTCGGGACTGATTTCTCGAACAAAATCGGCTGCCTCACACGATCAAAGTGCGAATAGAATTTTTGCACCTCAAGCAGATCGATTCCTCTGAAATCAAAGCGGAAAACCCGCACTTCCTCATCGATCACTTTGTGCCAACTACACCGTAGCACGCCCCAAAACGGCCGAAACGGCGTCATATCAAGGACGCCGTTTCGTATACCTTTGAATCAAACGGAGCAGGGGGGATTCGAACCCCCGTCGACCCGAAGGCCGAACCGGATTTCGAATCCGGCGCATTCAACCGCTCTGCCACCGCTCCAGTGGGTGAGAAGTATAAGCCCTCATCGGGCAAAAGTCACCCCAGATTCAACACCCCTGATCACCATCCCAGCACATAACCGAAGATCAGTGGCGCCACGATCGTCGCGTCGGATTCGACCACGAAACTCGGGGTGTCGACTGCGATCTTCTCCCAGGTGATCTTCTCATTGGGGATCGCCCCCGAATAGGACCCATAACTGGTCGTCGAGTCGCTGATCTGGCAGAAATAGCCCCAGAGCGGCACATCGAGTTCCATGTCCTGACGCATCATGGGCACGGCACAGATCGGGAAGTCGCCCGCGATCCCGCCGCCGATCTGGAAGAAACCGATGCTCGCGTCCTTCGATGTTTCACTGTACCAGCCGGCGAACTGCATCATGTACTCGATGCCTGATTTGACGGCCGAGGCAGTCTTCACATTACCGCTGAGGACCTCGGCCGCGAAGATGTTCCCGCTGGTCGAGTCTTCCCAGCCGGGAACGACCATGGGCAGATTCCGCTCGGCCGCGGCGAGCAGCCAGGAGTTCTTCGGGTCGGCCTGATATTCATCCTTGAGCAGCCCCTCGTTGAGGATCTCGTAGAGATATTCGTGGGGGAACTTGCGATCGCCGCTCTCGCCCGCCTGCTTCCACTTGCCGATCAGCAGGTGCCCCAGCTTTCGGAAGGCCTCTTCCTCAGGGATGCAGGTGTCGGTGACGCGGTTGAGATGTCGATCGAGCAGGTCCTGCTCGTCCTGGCGCGTCAGATCGCGGTAGTTGGGGATCCGCTCATAGTGATCATGGGCGATCAGGTTGTAGACATCTTCCTCCAGATTTGCGCCGGTACACGATATCGCGTGGACTTTGCCCTGGCGGATCATCTCGGCGAGCGATCGCCCGAGTTCTGCGGTGCTCATCGCACCAGCCATCGCGAGCAGCATTTTCCCGCCGGAATCGAGGTGGGTCTCGTAACCCTTGGCAGCGTCGAGGGCCGCAGCGGCGTTGAAGTGACGAAAATGCTCGTCCATGAAGGCACGGATGGTCATGTGCGTCTCCGATCGGATCTTGTCTTGGAGTCAATCCCGCTCGGTATCCCCGATCGGGTGGAAAGAAAATCATACTCGGCAGGGATCGAGTGATTCCTGTTTGGTCATACAATTCACCATGACCTCAACCCCAACCGCCGATTCGCCCCGCAAGCAGAAAACCCCCGCACCCGCGGCCTCGCCCGAGTGGTCCGTGGAGGCATCTGAAGACCTTTACCGCGCCAACCGCTGGGGGCAGGGATACTTCCGCATCCACGAGGATGGCTATCTCTATGCCCACCCCCAGGGGGCGGCAGGGATTGGTGCCAATCTCCATGAGATCGTCGAGGGTCTGAGCGAGCGAGGGGTCGACACCCCCGTGCTGCTGCGGTTTACCGATATTGTGGACCACCGCCTCAGGACGCTGCGGGATGCGTTTGCACGGGCCATCGAAGAGAACAACTACAAGGGCGATTACCTCGCCGCCTACCCGATCAAGGTCAATCAGCAGCATCAGGTCGTCGAAGAGATCGCCCGGTATGGACACAAGCTCGGTTACGGGCTTGAGGTCGGCTCCAAGCCGGAGCTCTTGGCGGTCATGGCGATGACCATCGATACACCCGACCAGCTGATCATCTGCAACGGGTTCAAGGACTCCCAGTACATCGAAGCGGTGATTCTCGCCCACAAGCTCGGGCGAAAGATCATCCCGGTCGTTGAGAACCTGCGTGAGCTGATGCTCATCATCAGCTTCGCTGAAAAGCATGGCGTTCGCCCACGGATCGGGGTCCGGGTCAAGCTCGCGGCCATGGGGTCCGGTCGCTGGGGAACATCCGGCGGCATCAAAAGCAAGTTCGGGCTTACCATCGCTGAGCTTCTCCGCGCGATCGGGACCCTCAAGCGGCACGACCTGCTGGACTGCCTTCAGCTCCTGCACTGCCATTCGGGGAGCCAGCACCAGGATATCGCCACGATCAAAATGGCGATCACGGAGCTGGCGCATGTCTACACGCACATGCACGATGTCGGTGCCAAGCTGAAGTACATCGACATCGGCGGCGGTCTCGGCGTGGATTATCAGGGCTCGGTCTCGGACCGCCCGTCCTCGATGAACTACTCGCTGGAGGAATACGCCTCTGACGTTGTTTACCGCATCGGCTCGGTCTGCGATGCCAAGGGGATCGAGCACCCCACCATCGTGACCGAGTGCGGGCGGGCCATGGTTGCGTACTCGTCAGTACTGATTTTCAATGTGCTAGGCTCCACCGGTCCCAGAGACCTCGTTGATAACGATTTCATTGTGCCCAGCGACGATGTCGATGCGCCTCAGCCGCTGCGCGATCTGCGACATGCGCTCAACTCGCTTCGTGATAAGAACCCCCGTCTTGTCGAGGTCTATCACGACACCGCCCGTGCACGCGAGGACGCGATGTCACTCTTCTCGCTGGGGTACCTCTCGCTGGAGCACCGGGCCGAGATCGAGCGGCTGTTCTGGACCAACTGCTCACTAATGCAGCGTGCGGCCTGGAACCTCGAAGAAGTGCCGGAACCGCTCCAGGGGCTCGACGATCTGATGAGCGAGACATACTTTGCAAACTTTTCGCTCTTTCAATCGCTCCCGGACACATGGGCAATCGATCAGCTCTTCCCGATCATGCCGATCCACCGCCTGAAAGAAGAGCCCGAACAGCGGGCCGTCTTCGCGGATATCACCTGCGATTCGGATGGCAAGATCGATATGTTCATCTCCGACACCGGTGAGTCGGAGCACACGCTCCCCGTACACGACATCCAGCCCGACGAGCCCTACTACTTTGGGGTGTTCCTCGTTGGCGCGTATCAGGAAACGCTGGGCGACCTTCACAACCTCTTCGGCGACCCGCACGCGGTCCACATCGAGATCGAGGATGGTGACTGGGCGATCACCGAAATCGTCAAGGGCGACTCGATCTCCGAAGTGCTCTCGTATGTTCAGTTCGAACCCGACAAGCTCGCCCGAGCCCTCGAAAAGGAGTGCGAGCGAGCCGTGAAACGCAAGGACATGAGCGTGCGTGAGTCACGGATTCTCACGCAGTTCTACGAGACCGGTCTCGCGGGATACACCTACCTCAATGTCGACGACCAGCTCACCTGATCCAAAGCCATCCCCATCCGATCCACAACTGGAGCGAGCAAGCAATGCCCGGATTCCTCGATATCCCTGACGAGTTCACGCAGCCCAGCGCAAAGGTGCAGATCATCCCCGTGCCCTACGACGCGACATCGACCTACCGCAAGGGGGCCGACAAGGGGCCACAGGCGATTATCGATGCATCGGCTCAGGTCGAGTGGTATGACATCCAGACCGACCGCGAATACCTTGAGCAGGGCATCCACACGCAGGCACCCATCGAGTGCGACGCAGAAGATCCCATCCACCTCGCGCCACTGGTCAAAGAACGCGTCGCCAAGGCGCTGCAGAACGGGCAGCTCCCAGTCGTGCTCGGTGGCGAGCATTCGGTCACCATCGGCGCAATCGAAGCGATGGCGGATCAGGGCAAGCCCTTCTCGGTCCTGCAGATCGATGCCCACGGCGACACACGCGATTCATACCACGGCTCAACCCATAACCACGCCTGCGTGATGGCCCGGGCGCGTGAGCATGCCACGTTCGTGCAGGTCGGCATCCGCGCGATCGACGCTCAGGAACTCGCCGGGATGGACCGCGATCGCGTTTACTTCGGGCATCAGGTCGACCTGTGGACACGCACCCACGACCTGAGCTGGATGGACCGGGTTATCGATCAACTCGAGGAACGGGTCTACCTCACCATCGATCTCGACGCGTTCGACCCTGCCATCCTCCCCTCAACCGGCACGCCCGAGCCCGGAGGGATGGATTGGTTCACGGTCAACGAACTCGTCCGACGAGTCGCTCACGAGCGAGAAATCGTTGGATTCGATGTCGTTGAGCTCTGCCCCAACTCCAACCATCACGCATCCGATTTCATCGCCGCCAAGCTGGTCTACCGCGTGATGGCCGAAATCCTCAGCAATAGATGATTCTCACTAGATTCCGCTGAAAAGCCCGATGAATCGGGCATGCTGGCGCAGATCTCGACAACCCCATCAGAGAGCGGATTCGCGCTGATCGACTGGATGGTGCTCGCGGGCTATTTCGCGATCCTGGCAATCACCGGCGTGCTCTTCGCCCGCCGCAAAGCCAGCAGCAGCGAAGACTACTTCCTTGGCTCGCGTTCGATGCCAAGCTGGGCCGTCGCGGTCTCCATCGTGGCGACCTCGCTCTCGGCCGTGACCTTCATCGGTGCCCCCGAGAGCGCCTACAAGGGCGACCTCACCTACCTCTCGACCAACATCGGGATGATCCTGGCCGCGATCGTCATCGCGCTGATCTTTATCCCCGCGTTCTACCGGGCTCGCTCCGCCTCCATCTACGAGCTGCTCGAAACACGATACGGCCCCGCTGCCCGCAAGAGCGCCAGCGTGACTTTCCTCATCGGGCGCGTGCTCGCCTCGGGCGCTCGCGTCTACGCCGGGGCCATCCCAGCTGCGATCGTACTGTTCGGTGTCGACAAGGAAACCAATCCGCAGTACCTCATCCCAGCGATCGCTGTGCTCACGCTCGTCGGCATCGTCTACACCCTCGCCGGCGGCATCCGCTCGGTCATCTGGTCCGATGTCATCCAGTTCGCGATCCTGATAGGGGCCGCACTTACCGCGATCATCATCATCGCCTCAAGCATTAACGCACCGCTTGATATCGTCTTGAATCAACTCCGCAGCGGGACTGCCGACGGCGGCTCAAAGCTCACGCTCTTCGACCCCAGCTTCGACCTCAAAGCCAGCTTCTCACTGCCGGCGTGCATCATCGGGTTCACGCTGCTGGGCATCGGCTCGTACGGCACCGACCAGGACCTCGCCCAGCGCATGCTCACCTGCAAGGACGCCAAGCAGGGCGCGAGATCAGTCATCGCGGGCATCCTTCTGGGTATTCCCAGCGTGGCGGTGTTTCTGACCCTCGGGCTGCTGCTCTGGGTGTTCTATCAGCGACCCGAGCTCACGAGCACTCAGCACTCCATCTCCCCGAATGAATCCATGACGGTGTTCCTGCACTACATCCTCACCCAGATCCCACCGGGGGTGCGCGGGCTGCTGATGGCGGGGCTCTTCGCTGCAGGCTTATCCAGCCTCAACAGCGCCATCAACGCCATGAGCGCCGCGTTCATCTCTGATATCTACCAACCGATCATGAACGCACGCCGCGTTGAACCGCTCAGCGAGCGTCATCTCGTCCGCGTGGGTCGTCTCGGTGTCATTGCCTGGGGGCTCGTCCTCGGCTCGTTCGCCTGCGTTTGCATCTATTGGAAAAACTCGGACGAACAATCACTCATCGACTTCGCGCTGAGCGTCATGAGCCTCGCCTATGCCGGGCTCGTCGGCGTGTTCTTCTGCGCCCTCTTCACGCGGCGCGGCTCATCGGCATCGGTGATCGCGGCGCTGATCATCGGTTTCCTATGGATGCTCCTCTCACAGCCGTTCGTCTATAACAACTTCGCTTTCCTCGAACGACTCGGTGTTGAGCCCTACTACCAGATCCACTTCACCTGGAAACTCACGATCGGTGTACTGCTCGCTTTCTCAGTCTGCTCGTTTGGCTCGCGTCAACCCGAGGCCAGCCGCGCAGCGCCCAACGCCGCGTGATGCAGCGAGTCTCCGAACCTCAGTTCCCAGTTCGGGTTCGCCAGTCGGGTCAGGCCGTCGCTGATAAGTCCTTGGATACGCTCACCCCGATCGTTCAGCAGCATCCCGAATCCGCCGGCCAGCACGATCATATCGGGCACATAGATTGCGTGCACGATCCGAAGCGCACGGACAAGCGATTCGATACATGCGTCATCGTCTGGGAGCGCTCGAACCCGCTCCACGATCTCAGCGTCATGTACTCCCGGAAACC
>JAGQON010000169.1 GCA_020427395.1 Phycisphaerales bacterium | reverse complement strand
CGGCCGTGCCTTCTGACGACAGAGCTCGACGATCTCCTTGCGTCCGGAGACACAGCCGCCGCTTGCGCCACCCAGGGCTTTGCCGAGCGTTGTGGTGATGATGTCGATCTTGCCGTGGACTCCGAAGTGCTCGGGCACGCCGCGGCCGGTCTTGCCGATGAAGCCGGTGGAGTGGCATTCGTCGGTGAAGACCATCGCGTCGTACTTCTCGCCGAGTGCGACGATCTCGTCCATCGGGGCCATGTCGCCGTCCATGGAGAAGACGCCGTCGGTGATGATGACGCGGGTGCGCTTGTCCTGGTGCTCCTCCAGCTTCTGTTCGAGGTGCGCCATGTTCGCGTGCTTGTAGGTGTCGTGCATCGCCTTGGAGAGGCGGATGCCGTCGACGATGCTCGCGTGGACGAGACGGTCCGAGATCATCACGTCTTCGGGGCCGAGGATCGCTTCGAATACGCCGGCGTTGGCGTCGAGGCAGCTCGCGAAGAGGATCGTGTCTTCCGTGCCGAGGAAGTTCGTCAGGCGCTCTTCGAGCTCGCGGTGGATGTCCTGCGTCCCG
>JAGQON010000168.1 GCA_020427395.1 Phycisphaerales bacterium | reverse complement strand
ACTGCATCGTTCGCGGCAACGTCTCGAGCAGTGCGGGGATCCTCAGCTCTGGTGCAAGCAGTCTGGGCGCCGGCATTAAGGTGACAGGCGCGAATAACCTTATCGAAGAGAACAACTTCACCGAGTGCGATTGGGGCGTACTGGTCACAGGCGCAAACAACTTCATCACTCGCAACACTTGCTCCAACAACACACTCAACTGGAGCGTTGTTGCCAACAATAAGTGTCTAGTCGTTCTCGGTTTGAACTCCGGTGCCATCTCAGGGAACTCAGGCGGCACATCCCCCGGCTCGACCAACCCCAACGCGAACTACACCTATTGAACCACACCGATCAGAGCCACAGTCTCACGACCACACACACCAGGAAAAGCCCGTGGAGAGCCGAACCATGAAGCGTCGATCATTCGCCATCACTGCCTTGCTCACCATCGCCGTGTCCAGCAGCCTGCTGGCCGGCCCGCTGTCGCCCCCCGCAGGGCCCATCGCCTCCACGCTCAAGACCCTGCAAGAGGTCGAGCCGCGGATCATGGTCAACGCGACCAACACCCCCGGCGAC
>JAGQON010000167.1 GCA_020427395.1 Phycisphaerales bacterium | reverse complement strand
GGCGTCGAAGGCCTCCTTGATCTCGCGCGGGGCGTGCCCGTCGATGACGCGGACCTGGAAGCCGCAGGCCTCGAGCTTGGCCTGGAGCTTGTCGGGGGCCTGCTGCGGGGAGACGCGGTCGGCCTGGCCGTACTCGTTGCAGGAGATGATGGGCAGGACGTTGGTGAGTTTGTTGTCGATGATGAAGTCGAGAGCCTCGGCGACCTGGCCCTCGCGGGCCTCGCCGTCGCCGATGATGCAGTAGACGCGCCGGTCGGAGGCGTCCTGGCGGGCGGCGATGCCCAGGCCGGCGGCGATGGAGAGGCCCTGGCCGAGCGAGCCGGTGGCGGCGTCGAAGAAGGGGAAGCCGGCCATGGGGTTGGGGTGGCCGTCGAGCGGGGACGAGAGCTCGCGGAGGGAGGCGAGGTCGTCGAGCGTGAGGCGTCGGCGTGCGTCCTCGGGGCCGACCATGACGCCGAGTTTGGCGGCGGCGGCGTAGACGGCGGGGACGGCGTGGCCCTCGCTCAGGACGAGGCGGTCGCTGGTGGGATAGTCGGGGTAGTCGGGGCTCCAGCGCATGGCG
>JAGQON010000166.1 GCA_020427395.1 Phycisphaerales bacterium | reverse complement strand
AGACCTCCCTTGAGGTCGGCCGGGGCCGCGGGACGCTTGGGCTGAGTAGCTTCGTGAGCCTGCTCGTCCGCTTCGGTCCAGTCGACGCGCTTGCGGGAGAGACCGATCTTTCGCTCGTCGGCATCGACACGCAGGATCTTCACTTCGAGCTCGTCGCCAACCTTGACGACTTGCTCGGGGTCCTCGACCTTTTGCTCCGAGAGCTCGGAGATGTGGAGGAGTCCCTCGAGGCCATCCTCGAGTCCGACGAAGACGCCGAAGTTGGTGATCTTCGTGACCTTGCCTTTGACGATCTGGCCCGGTTGGTACTTGCTCGGGATGTCGTGCGACCAAGGATCGCTGCCGAGTTGCTTGAGACCGAGAGCGATACGTCGGCGTTCGCGGTCGACCGCCAAGACGCGGCACTCGATCTGCTGGCCCTTTTCGAGCATTTCGCTCGGGTGGCTGATCTTGCGAGTCCAGGACATGTCCGAGACGTGCAACAGGCCGTCGATGCCTTCCTCGAGCTCGACAAACGCACCGTAGTTGGTGAGGTTGCGCACCTTGCCGTTGACGACGCCATC
>JAGQON010000165.1 GCA_020427395.1 Phycisphaerales bacterium | reverse complement strand
GGCCACGTTGTTCTTGCTCGGCGGTAGGCGCGGCGCCGGGGGACTGGGGGTTGCCGACGAGGTCGGCGTTGGTCTTGAAGCGTTCGAGTGCTTTGAGCAGTTGTTCGACCTGCTGCGGCGGGGGCATGTTTAATAGCCGACGGCGCAGCGCGGTCATGGTCGCCAGCTCGTGCTCGCCGATGAGCTTGTCTTCCTTGCGGGTGCCGCTTGCGGCGAGGTCGATGGCGGGGAAGAGGCGCTGCTCGGCGATCTTACGGTCGAGGATCAGCTCCATGTTGCCTGTGCCCTTGAACTCCTCGAAGATCACCTGGTCGCCGCGGCTGCCGGTATCGACCAGCGCGGTGGCGATGATAGTCAGGGAGCCGCCTTCCTCGAAACGGCGGGCTGCGCCGAAGAGCTGCTTGGGGATCGCCAGTGCGCCGGCGTCCAGACCGCCGGAGAGCGTCCGGCCGGTGCCCTGCATGTTCGGCGCGGTGTTGAACGCACGGCCCAGGCGTGTCAGCGAGTCGAGCACGATGATGACGTTCTTGCCCATCTCCGCCCAGCGCTTGCAGCGGTCGATCG
>JAGQON010000164.1 GCA_020427395.1 Phycisphaerales bacterium | reverse complement strand
TCCAAGATCTGATTGACACTCTGCCCCAGTCCGTCATACGCGCTGAGGCCCGAGATATCGATCGTCGTCCCCGCCAGCCAGCGATCATCATGCGAGACCGCCCCTTGCGAGGCAACCTCCGCGCCCGCCAGCCCGGCCAACGCACCCAAGCCACACACCATCACCGCACACTTCATCATCTCTTCTCCTCCATAGATCATCAGTAACATACAACTCGCCGAGCATAACCCAACTTGCCCAGATGCAAAAGCAAGAAATCACACCAATCCATATGAAGATCTGATCGATTCCCAAGCACACTTCCGAGCCGGGTGCCCTGCTTTGACCCGAAGGGCAAAGCAGGTCTCTTACCTCTCTTCTCCGCGTCCTCTGCGTTCAAAGCCGCAATCCAGCCGCGCCCAATCATTCCTCAAACAACGCCGTCCCGCTCGTCAACTCCCGCGGCGTTCCGTCCACCCGTTTGGGCCCCTCCATCGTTTTCCCGCTCTTGGCCCCCGCGTCCTCAAACTTCTTGAGCGTCGGCATCATCCTCGAATCGATCGACCCGACCAGCCGGTTGTACCG
>JAGQON010000163.1 GCA_020427395.1 Phycisphaerales bacterium | reverse complement strand
AGGCGCCGCTCGTCGTCGAAGTAGCCGATGTGCAGGTGCCGCGTCATGCCGCCGCCTCCTCGCCCGCTTCGAGCGATCCAACGGGCTGCGCTTGCGCCGGCCGCTCCAGGACCGTCTTGACCTCGAACATTGCGATCATCGGGAGGGAGCGACAGAACAGCAGGAAGAGCGTGAAGAAGAGCCCGAAGCCGAAGATCAGCGACCCCATCTCGATCTTCGTCGGAACGTAGCCTGCCCAGCTCGACGGGAGGAAGTCACGATGCAGCGAGGTGACGATGATCACGAAGCGCTCGAACCACATACCCACGTTGACCAGCAGGGACAGCAAGAAGATGGCGAGCACGGAGTTGCGCACCCGCTTGAACCACAGCAGCTGCGGGGAGATGACGTTGCAGCTGACCATGATCCAGAAAGCCCACGCGAACGGCCCACCCGCCCGGTTCATGAAGACGAACTTCTCGTACGGGTTGCCCGAGTACCACGCGGTGAAGATCTCCGTCAGGTAGGCCGCACCGACGATGCTGCCCGTGAACACGAGCACCTTGCACATCGCATGGATGTGCTTCATCG
>JAGQON010000162.1 GCA_020427395.1 Phycisphaerales bacterium | reverse complement strand
AGGGGCTTGCCGAGCCGGTCGGCGAGAAAGGCGGTCGTGGCGATGGCATCGGAGGCGAGGTAGCCGACATCGGCGAGCGCGCGGCATACCTCATCGACGGACGTGAAGCGGGTCGAGGCGGTGGAGGTCACCCGCCGATTGTCGGACACGGCATACTCCCCAGCGAGAGGGGAAGAGGTGACATGAACGACAACATCCGCGAGCTTGAGGCAGGCATCGAGTCCGACTTCACCGAGCAGTTGTCCTACGGTGCCTACCTGGACCTGCCGAGGCTGCTCTCGGCGCAGCATCCGCGCAGCGTCCCGCTGCTCCACGACGAGATGCTCTTCATCATCCAGCACCAGGTGGCCGAGCTCTGGCTCAAACTCCTCCTGCACGAGTTGCATTCGGCGCGGGACCTGCTGGCCACCGATGACCTGTCGCCGGCGCTCAAGCGGCTGGCGCGGGTCAAGCACGTGCTCAAGCAACTGGTCGAGCAGTGGGACGTCCTGGCCACGCTGACGCCCAGTGAGTATGCCGAGATCCGGCCCTTCCTGGCGACGAGCTCGGGCTTCCAGAGCTGGCAGTACCG
>JAGQON010000161.1 GCA_020427395.1 Phycisphaerales bacterium | reverse complement strand
GGTGGCGGATCTTGGTAATCCGCGGATCTGACTTCACAATGGACCAAATACCCAACGAAGGGGAACAACAATGCTGATCGCACTCATCGTGATCGCAGTCATCGTCATTGGACTGATTGGCTTCGTGATCGCGGGCTTCAACAAGCTACGCACGCTCGACATCGGGGCCCAGGAGGCCTTGGGCGGGATCGACGTACAACTGACCCGGCGTGCTGACCTGATCCCCAATCTCGTGGAGACGGTGAAGGGCTACGCCGCGCATGAGAAGGGCGTCTTCGAGGAAGTCACCCGAGCCCGGGCCCGGGTGGTCGAAGCCGCCAAGGGCACAGATGTGCAGGAGAAGGCCAATGCCGATGCCGCGCTAGACAAGGCGCTTGTGCAAGTCAACGCAGTCGCAGAGGCATACCCAGATCTGAAGGCCAACCAGAACTTCCTCGATCTTCAGCGACAACTGGCTGAGACCGAAGATCAGATCGCCTTTGCCCGCCAGTACTACAACGACGCGGTCACCAAGCTCAACACGGCCGTCCAAACGATTCCTTGGATGTTCTTCTCCGGTATCGCTGGGGTA
>JAGQON010000160.1 GCA_020427395.1 Phycisphaerales bacterium | reverse complement strand
CGTCGATGCCCCCAAGCGGTGTTCCTGGCCGGCCGCCACGGTCGATACCGAGAGGTCAGCGCCGCGGTCATGGCCATCTTCGCCGAGGTGACCCCGTTGGTTGAACCGCTGTCGCTCGACGAGGCGTTTCTCGACGTCACCGGCCGGCGGCGTTCCCTCGGCGACGGTCCGGGGATCGCCGCGACGATTCGTCGGCGCGTTCTCGACGAGATCGGACTGACCTGTTCGATCGGGGTCGCGCCCAACAAGTTCCTCGCCAAGCTCGCAACCGAGACCGCCAAGCCGACGCCGACGCCGACGGGGCCGGTGTTCGGCAGCGGTGTGGCGGTGGTGAGGCCCGGGGAGGTGCGCGCCTTTCTCGACTCCCTCGAGGTCGGCGCGTTGTGGGGGGTCGGACCGAAGACCCGAGAAAAGCTGCGAGGGCTGGGCATCACGACGGTGCGACAGCTCGCCGGGATGCCGCAGGCGGCGTTGCGTAGTGCGTTGGGAGAATCCGCCGGGCGACACCTCTCGGCGTTGGCCCACGGAATCGATGACCGGCCGGTCATCGCCGACCTCGAGGCGAAGTCGAT
>JAGQON010000015.1 GCA_020427395.1 Phycisphaerales bacterium | reverse complement strand
CATAAAGGACATCGCGGTCATCCTCACTGAGCGAGGCTCGGTTGTCGTACTTGGCCCTGAACTCGTGGAGCTTATCGATTGCCAACTCAATCTTGGTCAGCGTCGCCCGCAAAGAACGCAGGTTGTCCTGCTCGGCGAAGACAGCCATCGCCCGGTCGTACTGCTCTCGGAGCTGCTCGACGGGTATGTCCGCCACACGGCGCTCGGCCAGGCTCGCGGCGTCGAGGATCTGTTCCATCGAGCGTGCGCCCTCGGAGTCGGCACCGCCGGCGTCCCGCTGTTCCAGCTCTGTGAATATCCTGCCAATCTGCTGGAAGTAGAACTTCACATGCTCGGTTCGTACGCCGGGCTTGGCGATCATCCCGAAGCCGGGCTGGTTGCTCGCGCCGACACGCTCGAGCGTGCGTTCAGGGAGGAGGGCTCCCATGATGGGTCGCTCACGCAGGTCGTATGCGTCGGTCGTCTTCCCCACCCACGATACGAGCTGCATCGCGATGATCCAGACGAACAGCAGCAGGTAGAGGGAGATGATGCTCATCGCGACCACAGCACCCTTGTTACCAAAGAGCTTGCGGAGCGAAGGTGACTCGTTGATGCGTGATTTGATACTCATGAGAGGCGCACCCGGGGGTCAGCGAGTGCGTAGAGCACATCTGTGAGGATGTTCGATGCGATGAATAACGCCGCGAAGAGGGCGGTGAAGGTCTGGATCACCGGGAAATCCTTTGAGTTGATCGCGTTAATCAGCGTGCGTCCCATGCCGGGGATGCCGAAGTAGAACTCGATCAGGATCGATCCCGTGATCACAAACGGCAGCGAGATCATGATGCGGGTGATGATGGGGATCATCGCGTTTTTGAGCATGTGCACGAACATGACCCGCTGCGTGCTCGCGCCCTTGGCACGGGCGGTGCGGATGTAGTCCCGCTGGGACTCCTCGACCATGACCGCGCGATAGAAGCGGGTGTCGTAGCCGAGGGCAACCGTGACATTAATCAGCACGGGGAGCATGCAGAAACTCACCCAGTTGGCAGGGTGGAAGAAGAACCAGCGGGACGAACCCGCGGATGCGTCGACCGAGATCTCGAAGGGCCAGCCATCGACCTGCGTGCTCGGCAGGTACGCCCCCCAGTATTGACCGATGATGATGTAGACGAGCACCGAGATGCTCATCCCGATAACCGCGATGAACATCAATGATCGGTCAATCGCCCTACCCCGGAAGAATGCCGATACGAGCCCGACGCAGATGGCGATCGATGCGGTGACCACGAGCGTTGGGATCGTGACGGCCATGCTCGGTGGGATCGCGTTGATAATCATCTCGCCCACCGGGAAGCCCTGATCCCACGACCGCTCGTCGAACCGAAGCGTGAACAGCTTCCCGATGAACTTGCCGTACTGGATGACGAACGGCTCATCGAGCCCGTATTCCTCGGTCAGCAGGTCGATCTGATCCTGCGTCGCGTTCTTCCCCAGCTGCGCCGAGACCGGGTCGTTGACCCGGAGCGCAAGCATCACCACGAAGATGATGCTCAGGAACACAGGGATGTTATAGAGCGTTCTTCGAACGATATAGGTCCACACGGGTGGCAGCTCCGGGTCGGATCAGCGGGATGCGATCGCTTGGAAACGGGATCAGAACCGATCAGTTTCTCGCGCTGTCATCGACATCGAGATACTTGAACCAGGAATAGTAGCGTTCGGTGGGCTTGCAGTTGAGCAGCCAGGGGTTGATGAGGTAGAAACGCTCGCGGGCCATGCCGCCCACATAGGGGCAGTCATCGAGGATCAAGTCGCGCATCTTGACATAGATCGCCGTACGCTCCTCGCTGGGCTCCATGGTCAGGATCTGCTCGTACATGGCGTCGAACTCCGGACGCTTGTAGTTGTAGTGGTTCGATCCGGGGGCCTCGTTGGGGCCGTAGAACAGCGCGAGGTTGTTCTCCGCATCGGGGTAGTCGCTTGCCCACGCGAAGCCGAACATCGGGGCCTTCTTCTTATTGATGTTCTCGATCAGCGTCGAGAAATCGAGGAAGACCGGCTCGAACTTGATATTCGCCTGGGCGAGCTGTCGCTTGACCATCTCGGAGACCGCGTTGTTGAGCGTGTTCTGCGATGTATAGAAGCGGATCGGGGGAAGCCCCTCGCCGTTGGGGTAGCCTGCCTCGGCCAGCAGCTGCTTGGCGCGGGTCAGGTTCTGACCACGGGCCGCGGCCGCGGCGCGGTGGTTCTCAGGGTGACCCTCAAGGCCCGGGGGGATCGGGCCGTCGTACACGATCCGCTGCCCGTTATAGAAGGTCTTGTTGATCTCTTCGAGATCAATCGCATAGCTGATTGCTCGGCGAAGAGCTCGCTTCTCCGGTGTGTACCCGCCGAGCAGTTCGTCCTCCATATTGAAGCCGCGGAAGGTGAAGTCGAGCAGCAGGTTGGAATGAGCCCGGATGTTCTTGCGAAGCCAGTCCTCCTTAAGCTGCTTGGAGGCCAGGTCGAAAGCGTCAGTGAAGTAGTCCTCAGGGACCTGCGTATAACCGAGCTTGCCCTTAGAGAACTCAAGCCACATCGGCTGGTCCTCGACAAACATGGTGAACTCGATGCGGTCCACGAAGGGAACCTGCTTGCCCGCAGCACGGTGGAGGCGATTCCGCTTGTCCTCGCTCGACCACTCTTCGCGGTCGGGGTAGTACATCGGGTGGTAGTTTGGGTTCCTGTCGGCCGTCAGCGACTGCTTGGGCACCCAGCTGTCCAGCACGAACGGCCCGGTCCCTACCGGATTGCGGGGGAAGTCTGCACCGTAGAACTCGACCGCCTCGCGGGGCACTACCGATGTCTGGAACATACCCATGATGTACAGGAAACGGTACACGGGCTTGGTCAGGACGATCTCAAACTCAAGATCATTGATCTTCCGGAAGCCCTCCACCGGGGCATCGTAGTTGAAGACATCGGCCTCATTCTGGGCGTCCTTGTACTCATTGAACCCCAGGATGGTGCCGTCGAGCAACCACCAGTTCTCCAGCTTGTATTTTTTGTCCGCCAGTCGCTTGATCGAGTAGAAGACATCGTCGGAGGTGACGGTCCGCCCCTTGCCGCCCGGGAAGCACTCGTTGTCGTGGAAGTAGACATCGGGCTTGAGCTTGAAGTGCCATGTGGTCCCACCATCGGGACTCGTCGGCATCTCCGCCAGCAGTAGCGGCTCCATCTCCATGGGGTTGGAGTACTTATTGGTGAGCAGCGTCTCATAGAACTGGACGCAGGCCATGTTGTCGTAGGTCGTCGACCCCTCAACCGGGTCCAGGCTCTTGGGACCATCGGTGCGAATCGGGAGCTGCATGACCTTTGCTTCCGCTCGTACGCTCTCGGTCGCGTTAGCGGATTCGGCGGCTCCGGCGGTGGTGCTCAGCAGCGCGGCACAAACGGCTGCGATCGCGAATCGTCGTCGGGGTCGAACGGTTGTGGTCATCAGGTCCTCCAAAGTTGATCACGCCTCATCGGTGATGTGTGGGGATATGGTAGGGGAACAACGCACGCGGCTCAAACCGGTTGAGATACGACGAAACCCCGTTCTGAGGGAACTTTTCACACCGAATACAGCGCGCCGGAGCGATGGACTGACGATAATTCCGACAGATGCCCAATATTCCCACAGATTCGTGCGATGCCACCAGGATCACGCGGGGTGATAGAACCCTCCTGAGCTTCGGTGGCTGCAACTACTTAGGACTCGCCCACCATCCCCGCGTGATCCGTGCCGTACAGCAGGCGGCCGAGGTCTACGGGCTCTCAAGCTCCGCCAGCCGGGAGACGACGGGCAACGCACGCCCTCATGCCCAGCTCGAAGACGAGCTAACACGATTCTGTCGGCACGAACGAGGACTCTTAGTGCCTGATGGCTATACCGCCAACCTGGCCGCGCTGCAGGGGCTTGAGCACCTCGGCATCCGCCACGCCCTGATCGATACCCGCGCCCACGCGAGCCTCAAGGATGCCGCTCGGCTTGGCGGGCTCAGGATCCAGTTTTTCGATCACCTTGATGCGGGGCACGGGGCCCACCTCATCCAGGATCTCGATGCCCCGTGCGTGATCATGACGGATTCGGTATTTACGACCGATGGCGATCTGGCACCGGCACATCAGCTTCTCGGTATCCTCCGAGAGCAAGACTGGCTCCTGCTCGATGATTGCCACGGGTTTGCGGTGCTCGGGGAGCAGGGTCGCGGGATGCCCGACGCGATCGGTCTACGGTCCGATCGGCTGATCGTGACGACCACGCTGGCCAAAGGGCTCGGCTGTGCGGGGGGAATCGTCATGGGGGCATCCGAACCGATCGAGAGTGCCCGATCCCATTCGATCGCCTACCGCTGCACCACCCCCGCTTCTCCGGCGCTCGTCGCTGGCGGGCTTGAGTCATTGCGTATCCTGCAGCAAGACACCGAGATTCATCAGAAGTTGACACGGAATATCCGGCAGACACGGGAGCTTCTCCGGACACTGGAGATCGAAGCTCACGATCACGATTCAGCGATCTTTGCATTTGTGCTCGGCGATATTGAGCGTATGGAGCGGATAGAGGCGGCGCTCGAACAACGAGGCGTGCTGCTGCCGCTGATGGACTATCCCAACGGGCCGGCCCCGAAGTACTTCCGCCTGGCGATCAACGCTTCGCATTCCAGCGAACAGATCGCACACTTCGGTCAAATCTTTCGCGAAGTGCTCGCGATGATAAGCAAGAAAGAACCGGTATCGGCATGACCAGTCTCCACGAACGCCTTGAGTATTCAGTCCTGATCGCCAGAGAAGCGGGCGAGATCACACTGAGATACTTCGGCAAGCTCGGAATCGATCAGCGTGATGATAAATCTGATGGCACACCCGTGACCGTCGCTGATCGTGCGAGCGAATCGCATCTGCGAGAGCGGATCGCCGAGAAGTACCCCAACGACGCAATCCTTGGCGAGGAGTTTGATGACAAACCCGGCACCAGCGGCTACGAGTGGGTCATCGATCCAATCGACGGGACGATCTCCTTTGTGCAGGGCGTGCCGCTCTACGGGACGATGCTCGCGTGCCTTCATCAGGGACATCCTGAGCTGGGCGTCGTGCATATGCCTGCCCTGAACGAGACTGTCTATGCGGCTGACGGACTTGGATGCTGGTATACCAAGGGCGGCTCGGCTCCTGTTGAGACGAGGGTCAGCGGGGTTGATGAGCCCAGCCGGGCGATCCTGAATACGACCTCTCTGAGCTATTTCCGCACCCCAGAGCTTCGATCGCTGTACGAACGGCTCGATCGGGTATGCAAATACTCGCGGGGCTGGAGTGATGCCTACGCCTGGGTGCTATTGGCAACGGGTCGGGTGGATGCGGTCATCGAGCCGGAACTCAAGCTCTGGGATTTCGCCGCTGCGATCCCGATTGTGCGCGAATCCGGGGGGATCTGGAGCGATCTGGAGGGAAATGCGTCTCTGGAGATCACCCAGATGCTGGCGTCCAACCCGGATCTTCACCGTTCGCTGATGGACGAAATTACCAAGCACCTGGGCATGAGCGTCGACGCAGGGTGATCACATTTCTCCAGATTTGACGATCACCGGAACCTAATGCGTGATAGACTATTGCGCCGCGCGATGAGGCGCAGCTGTCGAAGTAGAAGATGCCCGACTCTCCCTCGATTCTCACTGACCCACGGGCGCTTTGGAAAGACAGCAATGCTGAACCTGTATGTCGGCAACCTCCCCTACACCATGACTGATCAGGAACTGAATGACCTGTTCTCAGAAGTCGGCGAGGTGCAGTCCGCGCGTGTAATGAACGATCGTGAAACCGGTCGTTCGCGTGGATTTGGTTTCGTGGAAATGAAGAATGAAGACGATGGCCGTGAAGCCATCGAGAAGCTCAACGGCGCTGACTTTGGCGGTCGTGCGCTGGTCGTGAATGAAGCTCGCCCTCGTGAGAACCGTCCCCGCACCGGTGGCGGATTCGGCGGCGGTGGTGGCGGCGGCGGCGGTGGTCGTGGCGGCTTCGGCGGCGGTGGTCGCAGTGGCGGCGGCGGCGGTGGCCGTGGCGGCTACGGCGGTGGCGGCGGCGGTGGTGGTTACGGCGGTGGCGGAAGCGACTGGTAAACCACAACCCAATCACTGATTCTTCGACCCCGTCGCTCTGCGACGGGGTTTTTTCATCCGCTCATCCGAAAAAGTGAATGAATCCTGTGACTCATGCTTGACGCACAATGTTCACCCGCTATCTTCTGGACGTATTGCATCAAGAGTCCCGGGATGTCTCACAAGGTCCCGGGCGGCAACCGAGCTGCTGCAGCCACGGTGCCGAGACCAGCCCCGGCGTGGGGAACGATGCGGATGACAGGCAAGTCCTTGTCATCACAATCAAGCAGTCGCGGCTGAGTATGCCGCATTCCACGCCAACACTGGAAGCTCTCGATGCTGTGAAGGAGTTCACAGCATGGGATCCACTTCTACCCAGTCGTCATCGTTCAGTTACAGCGACTCATTCGAGTCTCGGTGCCTTCAGCGTGCTCATCCATACAAGGACGGGCAGGCGCTTGTCGATGGTATTGTTCAATCCACCACATTCGCCCGTTGCGCTGTCGGGACCAACCCGGAGCACCAGTACTCGCGGGTTTCGAACCCGACAGTCTCCGGACTGGAGTACACACTCGGCTCTCTGGAGGATGCCCCGCCGGCCGTATGCTTCGCGACGGGGCTCGCGGCTGAGACCGCACTCTTCCTCTCGCTGCTCCGAGCAGGTGACCATGTCATCTGCGGGCGAAGCGTCTACGGCGGCACGACCCGTCTTTTCCAGCAACTCTTCAGCGAACTCGGGGTTGAGACGACTTTCGTTGACTCGAGCAGCGCGGACGCCGTGCAGATCGCGGTGCGTCCCAACACGCGTCTGATCTTCGTTGAAACGCCCGCGAACCCGACGCTGGGAATCACTGACATCAGCGCGATTGCCAAGATCGCCCGTCTCGCAGGGGTGCTGCTGGCCGTCGACAACACATTCCTGACCCCGGTGCTGCAGCAACCGCTCGATCTCGGCGCGGACATCAGCGTCTATTCAACAACCAAGTTCATCGACGGGCACTCCGTGGCCCTCGGCGGCTCGATCGTGTCACGAAACGAGCAGGTGCTTGAGCGGATTCGGTTCATCCGCAAGTGCACCGGCGGGATTCAGGCACCGTTCAACGCCTGGCTCACGACCAACGGGATCAAAACACTCCCGCTCCGAATCCGTGCTCAATCGGCGTCGGCGCGGCGCATTGCGGAGTGGCTCAGCGATCGCCATGAGATTGAAGGCGTTTACTACCCCTCGCTGCTCAAGGGTGAAGCCAAGGCAATCGCAGAACGCCAGCACCTCGGTGGGCACGGTGCCGTGGTCTCGTTCTCGATCAAGGGTGGGATCGAGGCCGGGAAGCGTTTCGTGCAGTCACTCAAGCGGTGCACGCTGGTGGAGCATGTTGGTTCGGTCGAAACACTGATCACGCACCCGGCCTCGATGACGCATGCAGATGTGCCGCGCGAGCAACGCGAAGCGGTCGGGATCAGCGATGGGCTGCTGCGCCTCTCGGTTGGGATCGAGCTAGTCGAGGAACTGATCTCGGATCTCGAGCAAGGTCTTGTCGCTGCCTGCCTCAACAAGCGTGCTTCTTCTGTAGCGGAGGAGGTGTGCTGTGCGAACTGACCATCCGACGATCGTGCTCAAGTTCGGCGGATCGGTGCTGCTCTCCCTGGATCGTCTCCGGGTGGCGGTGCACGAGATCTACCGCTGGCGCCGGGATGGGTACCGGGTTGTCGCCGTGGTTTCCGCGTTGACGGGGCGGACAGAGGAACTCATCAAGCTCACCGATACACACTGCCTCAATGCGACACCCTCGATAAAGGCCGGCCTCATCGCTCAGGGCGAGCAAGAATCCGCGGCCCTTCTGGGTGTCCTGCTTGACCGGGCGGGGATCCCCTGCAGTGTGCTCGGTGCCGCTTCGATCGGGCTCCGTGTGCATGGCCACCCGCTCGATGCCAACCCGATCGGGCTAAACCGTGATGCCATCAACTCGGCACTGGACCGGGATGGGGTGGTTGTGATTCCGGGCTTTGTTGGCATCGATTCAACTGGCCAAACGAATACGCTGGGACGAGGCGGATCGGATCTGACGGCCGTGTTTATTGCGCACCAGATCGGGGCAGAGGTCTGCCGCATGATCAAAGATGTCGATGGGCTTTATGTAGCTGATCCGGCAAAGTGCGATCCCCCACCTGCTCGGTACCGCTACGCGAACTACAAGGATGCTCACGCGACGGACGGCTCGATCGTGCAGTTCAAGGCGATTGAGTACGCGAAGCGGCACGGCATCGAGTTTCAGCTCGGGAGCTTCAACTGCACCGCCCCTACGACTGTCGGTGCCGGTCGCAGCGTGATCAGCCAACCGATCGCATCGATCACTCCTGCTCGTGTGCTGGTGTGCGGGCTTGGGAGTGTTGGCGCTGGCGTGATCGAGCTGCTCCGCCAGCTCCCCGACGAGTTCGAGATTGTCGGCGGCATCTGCCGTCATCCGGCGAAGTATGCGGAACTTGATATCGAGCTGTTTGATTCTCCGTCTGCGGTCGAAGAAATCGACTCGGATCTTGTCATCGAGCTCATCGGCGGCGTGGAAACCGCGGCCCGTATCGTCAGGTCCGCGATTTGCAGCGGGAAACATGTGATCACCGCGAATAAGGCGCTGATTGCCGAGCAGGGCGAGGAACTTCGATCGCTCGCCGACGAGCACGGTGTCCGGCTGCTTTTCAGCGCGAGCGTGGGTGGCGGCGTGCCCATTCTTGAGTGGGCACAGCATATTCGCCCGGCTGTCGTGCGTGGCGTACTGAATGGGACCAGCAACTTCGTGCTGGGTCAGCTCGCAGATGGGCAGGATGTTGCCTACTCGATTTCGCGTGCTAAGGAGTTGGGTTTCGCAGAAGCCGACCCATCAAGGGACCTGGACGGGCGCGACGCGCTCGACAAGCTCATTGTGATTGCTCAGACTCTGGGATGCGATCGCGATCTCGATCAGCAGCATGAGGGCATTCTCGACGCGCTCAGGACGACGATAGTGACACGGTGTACAAAGCAGGTCGGTCTGCTGACCCATGGCAAGGCACGAGTAGCGATTCAGGAAACACTCTCGGGCTCGGTCTTCGCTGATCTGGAGAACGAATGGAACGCAGTGGAGTTGACCACGCCAGACGGTGAGAACTTGACGCTGCGTGGTCGCGGGGCGGGGCGGTGGCCAACCAGCGAATCAGTACTTGGTGATGCGCTGGAGCTGAGACGCTTCATTGAATCCGATGTTCAATCTCAGGAGGAGGAATCCCATGTCTGTGTCAGCAACTGATCCCACCATCGCGATCGTTGGTGCTAGCGGTCTGGTTGGGCAGGAAGCGTTGTCAATCCTGGCCAGTCGTGGCTTCCCGGCCACAAGGCTCACGCTGTACGGTTCAGAGCGATCGGCCGGGCAGCGTGTCGAGTACTGCGGGATCACCATCGAAATACGCCAACTGAATCGCATCACCGAACAGCCACCTGAGTATGCACTGCTGTGCGCCGATGCCGATACGGCCAAGTGTTGCAGATCGATACTCAGCGGAACGAGCACGATCCTGATCGACAACTCATCGGCCTATCGCCTCGATGAATCGATCCCGCTGGTGATCCCGGAGGTGAACGGCTCGCTGCTCGAGTGCCGCCCACGGTTCGTGGCAAACCCGAACTGCTCAACCATCATGCTGTTGACTGCGATCAGCCCGATCCACGAAGTCTTTGGTGTGCGATCCATCAGCGTCACAACGTATCAGGCCGTCTCTGGAGCTGGTGCAAGTGGTCTGGAGGAGTTGCATGCACAGACCCGAGCCCGGATCGACGACCAATCGCAAGAGCCGCGCATCTTCCCGGTGTCGTGCGCGTTTGATGTCTTTGAGCATGAATCCGCGATCGACCCGGCAACGGGATTCAACGGTGAGGAATGCAAGATGATCGCTGAGTCACGCAAGATCTGGGATGAGCCGGGCTTGCGTGTGCTTCCGACCTGCGTGCGCGTCCCGGTCGAGCGTGCTCACGCGCAAGCAATCATGCTTGAGCTCTCACGCGAAACGAGCGTTGAAGATCTGCAGGAAGCGTTGCGTGGAGCTCCCGGTGTTCGACTGCACGCCGGTGACCGCCCGCTCACGCCGGCGCAGATCGCTGGCACGGATGATGTTGTAGTCGGGCGAATCCGGGTGGATCCGGACGATGCTCGGCGAGCCATCCTCTGGGTGTGCTGCGATCAGATACGCAAGGGAGCGGCCCTGAACGCATTGCAGATCCTCGATCGGCTCGAAGATGCTCGGTCCGGGTCACTCGCTCTCCATTGATCGGCTCACGAGCATGATCTGTACACCGGGAAACTGCTCTTGGAGATCATTGAGGTGCTCTTGCCCGAGCACAGAGACAGCACTGGCGAGGGCATCGGCGAGTGCTCCGTCTGTCGCGATCACGCTGGCGGCCCGGCGTTGTGTGATACCCAATCCGGTGCGTGGATCCACGATGTGTGAATAACGCACGCCGTTGTACTCGTAGAATCGCTCCAGGTCGCCCGAGGTCGCGACAGCGCAGTTCGAGAGAAACTCGGTACGCGTCTGGGTGATACCGGTGATCATCTCGACCCGCCAGCCCTCGGGCTGTTCGCTCGGGGGATCGCCGAGTACGAGATCGCCGCCCATGTCGATGCTGGCGATGGTCAGCCCTCTCGCTCGCAGGATTCCCATCGCACGCTGGGCCGCGTATCCCTTGCCGATGCCACCAAAGTCGAGGATAATCCCTGCCTGATCGAAACGGACTCGGGAGCCGCGCACATCCAGTTGCAGTAGCTCGAACCCGACACGATCGGATGCATCTCGGAGTGATTCCCGCGAGGGGTGCTCGGGCAAACGCCAGAGGTGGGTGTAGGCCCCCACCGTTGGGTCGAAGACTCCTCGGGTTCGATTGTGGATATCCCGAGACCTGACGAGTACATCCATCAGGATCGGCGAGATCGGATGCCAGTTTCCCGGTTCCTGCCCGGTGAGAAGCATGGACTCGGAGTCTGCTCGGTAGTCGCTAAGGACCTGCTCGATGCGGGAGATCTCGTCGAACGCAGCCGAGGCAGCGTGAGCTGCCTCGGGCTCGCTTTGGGCCTCGATGACAATCGAGCAGCGAGAGCCCATGCTGATCCTTGCATAATGGTGCAGGTTGCTGGTACGCTGCTCTCTCGGCAGATCGCCGAGATCGGGTCTGGGTGTGGTTAGTTGACACCCCCCCGATGCCAATGCCCCAACTATCACGGCCAAGCATGTCGCGGAGATCAGGATGTTCAGTGCAGGATGTGTGCTCTCGCTACTCATGGCTTGGTTCTGTGGCTCTCCGCTCTTAGATCAGTCAGGGTATTCCCCTGTGGAGCCCGATGTCGCTTCGAGCGTGATCAAAGTCCGTGTTCCGGGCACAGCGGTGCCGTTTGAGCTGGTGAGGACACCCGTGGGCGCTGTCGAGTTTGAGGATGCTGAACATCAGATCGGCTCGTTGTTTGTGCTCCGTACCGAACTGACCTGGGATCTCTACGACATCTATGTCTATGAACTGGATGAGCCCGATGGCTCATCGCCAGCCGACGCGGTATCCCGACCCAGCAAACCCTATGTCCCGCCGGATCGTGGCTTCGGCCATGACGGGTACCCCGCGATCGGGATGACGAGAGGTGCGGCCGAGGGCTTCTGCGAGTGGCTCTCGCTCAAGACCGGGCTGTCGGTACGCCTGCCGACGCAACCCGAGTGGGTGTACCTCGCCCGGGCGGGCGATCTCACCCCGTATTGCTGCGGCGTGACCGCTGACACACTCGGCGAGGTCGCGTGGTTTTTGGAGAACAGCGAGCACACAACGCACCCGGTCGGGCTCAAGAAACCGAACGGCTTTGGCCTGTTCGATATCCATGGAAACGCCGCCGAGTGGGTGATGACCGATACCCGTCGCCCCATCGCGATGGGTGGTGGCTACCGGGATGCCGCGGACGCGAGCACCACGACATCCGCCCAACGGCAGATGAGCAACTGGAACCAGTCGGACCCGCAGATCCCCAAGAGCCGGTGGTGGCTGGCGGACTGCTCATGGGTTGGGTTCCGCTTTGTAGTCGATGCCACAGACGAACAAACCAGGAAGCTCGAGGAACTGCGAGATGAATGAACCACACGCAACGGATCCAAACCGACTGATGTCCCGGCGATCATTCACGGCCGCCAGTGCTGCGATCGGCGCGGCCGCGATCTTCGCCCGCCCGAGTTTCGGGTTTGTCAATACGCGTGTTGATCAGATATTGAAAGTTGGCGTGGTTGGCTGCGGCGGGCGAGGGACAGGGGCCGTGATTCAGGCCTTGCAGGCGGACCCGGGCACGGTGCTCTGGGCGATGGGCGATGTGTTTGCGGACAAGATCGAGCCCTGCCTTGGCTATGTCCGCAACGCGATGCTCGATCTTGATGATGAGCAGGGCACGGACAAATGGGCGAAGAAAGTACAGGTTGAGAGTCGTCAGTTCTCCGGACTGGATGCGATCCACAAAGTGCTCGCGTCGGGCGTTGATGTCATGATCCTCACGACCCCGCCCGGGTTCCGCCCCGAGCATTTGCGTGCCTCGGTCGAAGCGGGCAAGCATGTCTTTTGCGAGAAGCCGGTGGCGGTTGACGCGACAGGTGTACGGAGCGTGCTCGAGTCTGCTCGCATGGCCAGTCAGAAGAGCCTTTCACTGATGTCGGGTTTCTGCTGGCGCTATCAGGATCAGGTTCGGGAGACCTTTGAGAAGCTTCACGCGGGCGGCATCGGGGATCTGCACACGATTCAAACCACCTACAACACCACAGGCTGGGTCGCGCCCAAAGTCCGTAAGCCCGAATGGAGTGACGCAGAGTTCCAACTGCGGAACTGGCAATACTTCACGCCGCTGAGCGCGGACCATGTCGCCGAGCAGGCCGTGCATGCGATCGACTGGATCGCGTGGGCGATGAAGGATCAGCCTCCGTTGAGGTGCTTCGCCGTCGGTGGGCGACAGACCCGCGAGGAGCGTCCCGAGACAGGGAATGTCTGGGACCACTTCTCGATTATCTATGAGTACGGCAACGGGGTTCGAGCGTACCACATGTGCCGCCACTGGCCGAACACACCCTCGGACAACTCGGCGTACTTCCTCGGTAGCGCCGGCAACTGCACCATGCAACCGTGGAACGGCACCCATGTTATCGAGGGCGAGTCGCCCTGGAAGGGCAGCGCAGGCGGTAATGACATGTACCAGCGCGAGCACGATGTGCTGTTCAAGGCCATCCGTGATGCCAGCCCGGTCAATGACGGCGTGTTTATGAGTCACTCATCATTGCTGGCGATCATGGGTCGCATGGCCGCGTATACAGGGCAGGTTGTGACCTGGGATCAGGCATTGAACTCGAGTGAGAACCTTAACGAGCAACCCTGGGAGCTCGACGCTCGCAGCACACCACAACGCCCGATGCCGGGCAAGACGGCACTGATCTGAGGGGTACACAATGCACGAGATTGATCGCAGGCGGTTCATCGCATCGGGAACGGCATTGGGAATTGCCGGCGTGGCGATGGCTACTGGTATTGCCGTCCCTCCCGTTCGCAGTGAGGATAAGCGGATCCGCAAATCACTCAAGTTCGGTATGATCGGCGAGGGCGAGACGATCCTCGAAAAGTTTGAGGTCGTCAATGCGTGCGCCTTCGACGGCATTGAAATGGACTCGCCCGGCAACTGGGATGCGAGCGAGGTTCGGGATGCGATGCTCGCGACCGGGCTGGTGGTACCGGGCGTCGTGCTCTCGACGCACTGGTCCAAGCCCTTCAATCACCCGGACAAGCAGGTCCGCGAAGATGCCAAGGCGGCGTTGGAGCAGGCGCTCAACGATTGCAAGTCACTCGGCGGGTCGAGTGTGCTCGTGGTGCCTGCGGTCGTCAACGAATCGATGCCGTACGAGGAGGCCTACGCACGCTCGAAGCATGAGATCGGCGAGCTTGTCCCGCTGGCCGAGCAACTCGGAATCGACATCGCATTTGAAAATGTCTGGAATAACTTCCTGCTCTCGCCCATCGAGGCCGCCCGCTATGTCGACGAGTTCAAGTCGCAGCGTGTCGGCTGGTACTTCGACATCGGTAATGTGGTGAACTACGGCTACCCGGATCAGTGGATCGAGACGCTTGGCGAGCGGATCAAGAAACTGGATGTGAAAGACTTCTCGCGCCAGAAGCGGAACGACGAAGGGCTCTGGAAGGGATTCGGGGTCAAAATCGGCGAAGGCGATGCGGGATGGGAACGCGTCTGCGCCGCCCTCGACGACATTCGCTACACCGGCTGGGCCTCGGCCGAGGTGGGCGGCGGTGGGCGCGAACGCCTCGCCGAGATCGCCAACCGCATGGATCGTGTATTCTCAACACTCAAACGACGCCCCTGACGGATAGGGAGATCAAAGACATGAACGATTGGACACGACGGGACTTTGTGAGATCATCCGCGATCCTCGGGGCGGCCTCGCTCGTCCCTTCCGCGCTGGCGTCCGGGCTCACTTATCGCACTGATGACACGATCCGCGTCGGTGTCATCGGCTGCGGTGGTCGAGGCACGGGCGCTGCCGTGAATGCACTGGCCGCCCACCCGAATGTCAATATCGTGGCGATGGCGGATCTCTTCGAGGATCGCCTCAACGGCTCGTACGGCTGGCTGTCTGAGAACGATGACTTTGGTGATCGCGTGAAGGTCGACCCTGCGCATAAGTTCGTTGGGTTTGATGCCTACAAGCAGCTGCTCGCGATCGACAATATTGATTATGTCATCCTCGCGACACCGCCCCACTTCCGCCCGATCCATTTCGATGCCGCTATCCACGCAGGCAAGCATGTGTTCATGGAGAAGCCCGTCGCGGTTGACCCCGCAGGAATCCGCAAGGTCCTTGATGCCGGGGCACGCGCGAAGCAGAAGGCACTCTCGGTGGTCGCGGGCACGCAGCGTCGACACGAGAACTCATACCTCTCACTCATGAAGCGGGTCAACGACGGCGAACTCGGTGAGATTGTCAGCGCCAGCTGCTACTGGAATCAGGGCGGGCTCTGGGTACACGACCGCAAGCCTGAGTACAGCGATATGGAGTGGCAGTGCCGAAACTGGCTCTACTTCACCTGGCTCTCCGGCGATCACATCTGCGAGCAGCACATTCACAATATCGATGTGATCAACTGGGCCAAGGACGGGCCTCCGGTGAAGGCCACGGGTATGGGTGGGCGAGAAGTCCGCACCAATGCGAAGTATGGCAATATCTTTGACCACTTCTCGATCGAGTACGAGTACACCGACGGGATGACCATGCAGTCGATGTGCCGTCAGATCGACGGCTGTGCCGGACGCGTCGAGGAGGTCATCGTGGGCAGCAAGGCACGCTCGGTCTCTCGCCCCGGATACGCCGTGATCACAGGCGGCAGCGAGTGGCGTTTCGCCGCGGACAATCGAAACCCGTACGAGCAGGAACATGTCGACCTGATCGCCTCGATCCTTGGCGAGGGCCGCTACCTCAACGAAGCCAAGCGAGTCGCCGAATCGACGCTCACGGCCATCATGGGTCGGATGAGCGCTTACACGGGCAAAAGCATCACCTGGGAGCAGGCGCTTAGCTCGCAGCTCGATCTCTCGCCGAACGCGTACTCGTTCAGCGACCTCCCCGTCCGCCCGGTGGCCGTGCCCGGCAAGACCCCACTCATCTGAGAAAGGTGCCCATGAATCGCAGAGACTTTATCGCCAGCACGGGTGCCCTCGGTGCCGCGGCCACCATCGGTGTTGGAAAAGAGAACACCCGCATGGGCGATCGCCCGTTTACAGTGAAGTTCGCCCCGCACTTCGGCATGTTCCGGAACCATGCTGGCGACGACCCGATCTCGCAGCTCGAGTTCGCCGCAGATGTCGGTTTCCGCGCCTGGGAAGATAACGGCATGGGGGGGCGTTCCGAAGAAGAGCAGAAAAAGATCGCAGATGCGATGACTCGCCTCGACATCGAGATGGGCGTGTTCGTGCTCAATCCTTCGACTGCCTGGTCGCCGACCTTCTCCCGCAACGACCAGGGCGATATGGAGAAGTTCCTCGATGAGGCACGCAGCGCGGTCGAGATCGCCAAGCGTGTCAACGCGAAGTGGGCCACGGTGGTGCTCGGCACGCGCCATCCCCGGATCGAGTTGTCCTACCAGACGGCCTACGCCGTGGAGATGCTGCGCCGGGCGAGTGACATACTCGCTCCAGCCGAGTTGACCATGGTGCTTGAGCCGCTCAACCCAAGAGACCACCCCAACATGCTGCTTGCGGAGATGGGGCACGCGTACGAGATCTGCCGAGCCGTGGACTCCCCGGCCTGCAAGATCCTTGACGACCTCTACCACCAGCAGGTCACCGAGGGGAACCTGATCCCCAATATCGATCGTGCCTGGGACGAGATCGCTTACTTTCAGATCGGCGACAACCCAGGGCGTCGCGAGCCGACCACGGGGGAGATCAACTACAAAAAGGTCTTTACCCACATCCGCGACAAGGGATTCACCGGCATCCTGGGTATGGAGCACGGTCTCTCGCAGGGCGGGAAAGAGGGCGAGATTGCACTTATTGAGGCCTATCGTGCGGTCGAGCCCGACGAAGCATAACCGCAATGTATCTGTTCGACCGACCACCACATCACACACAGGAGTGACTTGTGATCAAAACGATGACCGCATTGTTCAGCGCCGCGATGATTTCGCTCTGCGCCTGCGCCACCACCCAAACCTCCAAACACAAAGATGGCTGGGTTGATCTTTTCAATGGCAAAGACCTCACAGGCTGGACCTGCGAGGGCGACGTCAGCGCGTGGGGTGTGGAGGATGGCGAGATTGTCACCGTCAAACCCGGCAGCGGCTGGTGGCTGCGTACAGATAAAATGTACCGCGATTTCGAGCTTACTCTCGACTTCTGGATGCCAGAGGGCGGCAACTCGGGCGTTGGCCTGCGTGGCTCATCCAACGGTGACCCCGCGTTCACCGGCTTTGAAGTGCAGATCCTTGATACTGCAGGCGAAGAACCAAACGAGCACAACTGCGGCGCGGTGTACGAGGCGATCGTCCCCGACGCGATGGCCGTGCATGAGGCGGGCAACTGGAACAGCTACCGCATCTCGCTCGTAGGCGACACGCTCAATGTCTGGCTCAACGGCATCAAGATCCACTCGGATCAGAAGCTCGACGACCGCGGGTACTTCCGTCAGCCCGATCAGAAGATGCCGCTCAACGCTCGTGCAACCACCGGCTATATCTCGATCCAGGACCATGGGCACCCGTTCCGCTACCGGAATATCAAAATCAAAGACCTCTCGCCCGACCCCGAGCCCGAGGGCATGGTGCGCATGATCGATGAGAACCTGAACAACTGGTTCGCTCATGACAACACGAAGTGGGCTAACGAGGGCGGCACGCTCGTCGGCCGCGACGGCCCGGGGCACCTGTTCTCCAAGGCAACCTTCACTAACTTCGAACTGCGATCGCTGGTTCGGGTCAACACCAAGGGCAACTCGGGCATGTATTTCCGCGTAACCCCGAACCCCGATCCCAACAACCCGTGGCCCAACGGCTATGAGGCCCAGGTTGATCAGCACGATCCGAAGAACTACACGGGCTGTATCTACAACGCCGCATGGCCCGAGTCAGGGCCGGGCATGGGTGGCCCGATCACCAAGGACAACGCATGGTTCGACTACCGTATCCGCGTTGAAGGTGATCACATCCGCACCTGGATCAACGGCATTGTGTTCGTCGATACGCACCTTGATCAGTTCAACGATGGTCATCTGGCCGTGCAGGGGCATCATCCCGGCAATGTCATCGAGTTCCGTGACTACCGAGTGCTTCCGCTCGACTGATCGAACATTGCCATGATCTTCAGATTACGCCCAGTCCAACTGGGCGTTTTTCTTCGCGCTCTGCACGCATCGCTCGACGAAGCGAACGCCCCGCTCGCCGTCCACAATACTCGGGATCAGCTGGGCGAGTCGTGAGGGTTCATGACCATCCCGCTTGGCGAAGATCGCGTCGATGGCACCCTTATAGATGTTTCCGAACGCCTCGAGGTACCCCTCCGGGTGGCCCTGCGGGATGCGGGCGGAGATGGCCGCGTCATCATGGAGCCCCGCCCCCCCGCGAGAATAGATCACCGGGTTCTGATCCAGCAACGCGACGCGAAGCTCGTCGGGAGATTCCTGCCGCCACCAGAGCGAGCCCCTATCGCCGTGCACGCGAAGGGTCAGTCCGTTGCCCTCGCCGATGCAGATCTGCGACGCCGTGAGCACGCCGTGGGCCCCATTGGTGAATTGCATCATGACGCTGGCATCGTCGTCGAGTGCCCGCCCGGGCACGAACGAGTTGAGGTTTGCGTGCAGCGTCTGGATCTCCAGCCCGGTGACGAACGCGAGCAGGTTCTCGGCGTGCGTGCCGATATCCCCCAGAGCGCCACCCAGGCCGGCCCGCTTGGGATCGACCCGCCACGCGGCCTGCTTCTGGCCTGATACTTCCAGATCACTCGCGAGCCAGCCCTGGTGGTATTCGGCGTAGACCTTGCGGATAGTCCCCAACTCCCCCGCCGCGATCATCGCGCGGGCCTGGCGCACCATCGGGTAGCCGGTGTAGTTGTAGGTCACGCAGCACACGAGCCCATTGGACTCCGCGATCGAGGCCAGCTCATTTGCCTGCTCACTTGTATGGGTCGCGGGCTTATCGAGCACCACATGGAATCCGTGCTTGAGGGCCATCTTCGCGATGGGGTAGTGTGTGTCGTTGGGTGTCACAATCGATACAAAGTCGACACGATCATCGCGGGCGGATTCACGCTCGAAGAGTTCCTCGTAGCTGCCGTAGCTGCGATCCGGGTCCAGCCCGAGCTGCGCCGCGCTCTGCTTGGATTTCTCGGGTGTCGAGGACAACGCTCCCGCGACCAGCGTTGCGCGGTCATCGAGCGAGATGGCCCTGCGGTGGACCTCGCCGATGAATGCACCGATCCCGCCTCCGATCATCGCGTAGCTGAGCCGATCTACCATCACTGCTCTTCCTTATCGAAAGCACTGTCAAATGCACGACCTGAGGCAGGGAAGTCGATGGAACGCACGAACGCGCACGACTCCTCTGCTCCGTGCTCCCGGTCCATCGCGCTGTCCTCCCATTCCACGCTCAGCGGGCCCTCGTACCCGATCCGGTTGAGGGCCCGGATGATCCCGCCGAAGTCGACATCACCGTGCCCTGGCGAGCGGAAGTCCCAGCCTCGCCGGTGATCGCCGAAGCCGAGGTGCCCGCCGAGGATGGAGTTGGTGCCGTCGAGCGTCGTCGCGGCGTCCTTGACATGGACATGGAAAATGCGCTCAGGGAAGGCGTTGATGAGCTTGACCGGGTCGATGCCCTGCCAGATCAGGTGCGACGGATCGAAGTTGATGCCGAACGCGGGATGATGATCGAGCGCGTCGAGCGCCCGCTCGAAGGTCACGATGTCGTAGGCGATCTCGGTCGGGTGCACCTCGAGAGCGAACCCAACGCCAGCTTCGCGGTACGCGTCGAGGATCGGCGTCCATTGTCGGGCGAACAGCTCGTAGCCCGCGTCGATGTCCGACTCGCTGGTGGGCGGGAAGAAGTAGAGCTTATGCCAGACCGGTGAACCCGTGAAGCCGTTGACGACGCCAACGCCGAGCCTCTGGGCGGCGTGGGCGGTGTCGATCATCTCCTGGGCCGCCCTTTGCTGGACGCCCTCGGGCGAGCCGTCGCCCCAGATCCGCTCGGGGACAATCGCCTTGTGGCGTGGATCAATTGGGTCGCTGACCGCCTGACCCACGAGGTGGTTGGAGATCGCGAAACAGGCCAGATCGTACTCCGCGAGCAGGTCCAGCTGTCCCTGGCAATAGCCGTCCTCACTCAGGGCGCGTTCGACCTCGAAATGATCGCCCCAGCACGCAAGCTCGAGCCCATCAAACCCCCATTCGCTGGCCTTTCGGGCGAGTTCTCTGAGCGGCATGTCGGCCCACTGGCCGGTGAACATCGTGACGGGTCTAGGCATGATCGGGTCTCCGGGCGGTAGCGGGAGCAAGAACTTTCTGGTACGCTCTGCGGACGCACGATTCAGTGTACGCACAAGCAGGATACACAACGATGTCAGATCAGCAACCCCACCACAAGTTCGGCGGCGTGGTCTTCACCCAACTCTCCGTCATGATGTTCCTCCAGTTCTTTGTCTGGGGGGCCTGGTATGTGACCATGGGTCCGTACATGAACAGCAACGGGATGAGCGAGGCGATCGCCACGGCGTACACCGTGGGCCCGATCGCGGCCATCGTCTCGCCGTTCTTCCTTGGGATGATTGCGGACCGGTTCTTTGCCTCCGAACGCGTCCTGGCGGCACTTCACATCATCGGTGGCGCGATCCTCTGCTTTGCGCCGACCGCCGCCCAATCCTCAAGTATCCTCTTTATCGCGGCCATTTTGCTGCACATGCTGTGCTACATGCCGACGCTCGGGCTCACAAGTTCGTTGGCAATGCACAACATGACCAACTCGGAGAAGCAGTTCCCGATGATTCGGGTGTTCGGCACGATCGGCTGGATCATCGCCAACCTCGTGATCTCTCAGCTCAAGTTCGATACCTCCGCCAACATGTTCTACCTCGCAGGCGGTGCCGGGGTACTCCTGGGCGTGTTCAGTTTCTTCCTGCCGCACACACCTGCACCGAGCAAGGGCAAGCCGTTCTCCTTCCGAGATGCGCTCGGGCTCGATTCTCTTGTGCTCCTTAAGCGTCGTTCTTTCGCCGTGTTCTGCCTCTGCTCGTTCCTTGTCTGTATCCCGCTATCAGCCTATTACGCTTTCGCGGGCACCTATGTCGGTGAGATGGGCATCGAGAAGATCGCACAGACAATGTCATTCGGTCAGATGTCCGAGATCTTCTTCATGCTCGTCATGCCCTTCTTCTTCGTTCGACTGGGCGTGAAATGGATGCTCGCCGTGGGCATGCTGGCGTGGGTCATTCGATACGCCTTGTTTGCAATGGCCGCGCCGGATCAGGTCTACTGGATGATCCTCATCGGCATCGCATTGCACGGAATCTGCTACGACTTCTTCTTTGTCACTGGGCAGATCTATGTCGACAATGAGTCTGGTCCCAAGATCCGAGGCCAGGCGCAGGGGTTCTTTGTGCTGCTTACACAGGGTTTGGGCATGCTGATCGGGGCACAGCTGATGGGCGTGATCTTTGAGCGGTCCAAGAACGACCTGGGTGTCGTCGATTGGAAATCTCTCTGGATATTCCCCACGATCTTCGCACTCGTCGTCCTGATCATCTTCGTGCTGCTTTTCAAGCACAAGAAGTCAATGGCATCTGAAGCGGAGATTTCGGAGCAAGCCGAGATTCCAGACCCAATCTGATTTCTCTAGCTCGGGATTGTGACCGTTTGCCCCTTTAGTATGCTCTGACGCTCGGATTCAAGCACGCCGGCCACGATGGCCGCGTCTCGCATCGGAGTCGCGGTATTGGCTCGTCCAGCGATCTGATCGATGATCGCGCGAATCTCACCATCGTAACCGGTCAGCGGACCGACCTCGATCGGTTCAGACTGATCCCCACGGTGGAGCACGAGTTGATCTGATCGGCTGATATCGAAGTCCAGTGTCGCCTGCTCGAACACGATCGTGCATCGCATCCGGAACCCCACGCTCGGCTGGTGGTCCCATGCACCGTGGGCAAGCACATGGACCGGGCCGTCTTCATAGTGATAGATCGAGCTCAGGTGAAGCCCATCGCCCGAAGTGGTCACGGCAGATGGGACGCCGAAGCAGTGCACTATGAAGTCCGTGTCGTGGATATGCAGGTCGTAGAGTGCACCGCCCGATCGTGCCTCGTCGGCATAGAAGTCGGCCGCCCATGTCGGGCGAGAGCCGAGGCGGTGGAACTCGGCGCTGCGGACCGGGCCGAACGCCTGCGTGCGAATCATCTCGTTCATTTTCACCCACGCGGGCCAGTACCGCATGCACATCGCGGGCATACAGACCCGATCACTCCGATCCGCGGCCTGCGCGAGTCGCTCAACTTCAGCCGGGCTAATCGCGATTGGTTTTTCGACGAGCACATGCTTGCCCGCTTGGAGTGCCGCAATCGCAAGCTCGACATGCGTATCGGTGTGGGTGCAGACCGAGACGAGTTCGATCGAAGGGTCGGCGAAGATCGTGCTCGCCTCGTTATGTAGCTCGACTGATTCAAGATCGAGCGTATGTCCGCCGGTTTCGAGGTTGCCCGATTGCTGATCGGCATCCGCGAGCGAACACAGCGAACTGTCCGCGATCGCGACGAGCTTGCACGGGTAGCCGTCCCTGCTCGCGAGCTGATAGGCGCGGGCGTGCGTGCGTCCCATGAAACCGAAACCGATGATCGCAACGCGGACCGGATCGCTCATGACCGCACCCGCTCGATCTGACTTTGCGCAAGCGCCGCCGCGGTCCGGATGTCTTCGACGCGCTGCTCGCCCGCTTCTCGCTCGATTACCACATCGATCTCACGATCCATGGCATGAACGATGTCAAACAACGCATCCCAATCGACCTGCCCCTGACCCGCCGCAACCTCGCTGCCCCATGTCCCGGGTACTTGCGTGGCGATCGCATCTTTCATGTGAATCTGGGCGGTGTAGGGGCTCAGTGCTCGGAGTGCTTGGATTGGATCACCCATGCCGTACAGGATCATGTTTGCCGGGTCAAAGTTGACCGCAACATCAACTCTATCCACAATTGTGGATAACACCCCGATCAGGGTGTCGGAAGTTTCCTGCCCGGTTTCCAGCCCGAGTGTGATCCCTTTGGCGTTGAAGATCTCGGCGGTTGTGCAGAGCCGGCCGATCATCACTTGTTCGTCTAGGGCATTTCCCTCAGGGATGAAGCCGGCATGGAGTGTGACGAGCTTGAGCCCAAGTTGCTGTGCGAGATCAGCGCATCGTGTTGCAATGGCGCGATTTGCCTCCCAATGCTGATCCGGCCGGAGCCCCCCGGTTGCCCGGATGGACTCGAGAGTGCTGTAGTCTTCCCCTACGGTCTGCATCATCCCTGAGCAAAGCGCAATGCGACCCTGAGCGATGGCGGACAACACAAACTCATGCTGCGACGAATCTTCGATCAGTGGTTCGAGCGCGATCTGCGCTCGTCGGATGCCACATTGCGTGAGCTTCTCGATGAGATCCGCTTGATCACGCGGCTGCAGGGACCATGAACAGACTCCGATGCTTTTGATCATCCACAACTCCGCTGGAGGGTATTGCAATCGTGTAGCAACATGGTACTCTGGGCGTCCCGGGAAAGTCTTTTCCCGACGTCACTGACCAAGGACCATCTCATGACCACGAACAACACTCCACCACGGGGCGGTTCCCGCCGTTCGTTTCTCGCCAAGTCCGCTGCGCTCGCCGGGGCCGCGGTTGTTGGGTCACACGCCAGCGGCAGTATTGAGGCCGCGAACATTCTTCCGAGCCTGAGCAGCCGCAAGGGGTCAGTCCCAAAGGCCGACGAACCGATCCGCATGGGCATCATCGGCACCGGTGGCATGGGCGGCGGTCACCTCCATTCGATCATCTCGCTTGCTCAGCAGGGCAAGACCAACACGCAGATCGTCGCGGTCTGCGATGTATGCGACCTCAAAGCAGAGGACGCGAGGAAAGCCGCTGCGGAGAAGCAGAATATCGAAGTCACGGCGTACCGCAACTACCACGACCTGCTCAAGCGTGACGACATCCACGCGGTGCTGATCGCCTCACCTGAGCACTGGCACGCCCAGCACATCATTGATGCGCTGACCGCCGGCAAGGATGTGTACACCGAGAAGCCCATGACGCTCCGCCTGGATCAGGCCCTCGCGGTCCGCAAGGTCGTGCTGGCAAACCCGGATCGGATCTTCCAGGTTGGTACGCAAGCGATCATGCTGCCCAAGTACAACAAAGCCCGCGACATCATCAAGTCCGGGCTCATCGGACCGGCGGTCTGGTCGCAGACCAGCTACTGCCGAAACTCGACCAGCGGCGAGTGGAACTATTACGGCATCGACGATCGCTGGCAGCCAGGTGTCAACCTCGACTGGAATGCATGGCTCGGACACCTCGGCCCTCGTGAGTGGGATCCGAAGGTTTACGCCCGCTGGCGCCGCTACAAGGACTTCTCGACCGGCATCATCGGCGACCTGCTCGTGCATGTCATGACACCGCTGATCTTCTCGCTCGATGCCGGCTGGCCGGTGCGCGTAGTCGCGACCGGTTCGCATGTCATCGACAAGGACATGGAGAACCACGATCAGGTCAACCTCACCGTGCAGTTCGAAGACGGCCACACCATGGTCATTGCCGGCTCCACCGCCAACGAAGTGGGTCTGGAGACGATGGTCCGTGGTCACAAGGCCAACATCTACCTCAACTCACGCCACTGCGAGATCCGCCCCGAGCGGATCTTCGTGGACGACATCGATTCCGAGCGGATCGAGTGCGAGGACATCGGGAACGACCAGGATCAGCTTCGTCTGAACTGGCTGGACTCGATCCGTTCGCGTGAGGCCGCCAAGAGCAACATCGATCTGGCATCCAAGGTCATGGTCGCCGTCGATCTCGCGACCCGTTCCATGTGGGAAGGCCATGCATTCACCTTCGATCCCGACAAGATGCGTGCAAGCAAGGCCTGATTTTCAGGTCGCTGGCACAGACGGGCTCGTGCACCGGTCGCTCCAGGCGATGGGCTGTCGATTTGAGCTGATTCTGGATTCGGCCGACTCTCCGCATGACCGTTTCAGCATCGAAGCGGTCGCGGATGAGCTGGTCGAGCTGATCCAGGATTGGCACGATCGCCTCAGCATCTTCTCGCCAGCATCGATCGCGTCGAGGATCAACACCGCGCCGGCAGGTGTGCCGGTGCGTGTTGACCGAGACCTGTTCGAACTGCTCCGGTTGTGTGAGCTTATCTGCGAGGAGACCGACGGCGCGTTCAACATCTCTGCGGGGACGCTCATGCATCTGCATGGTTTCCGTGGAACCCAAGACCAAGGTGTGCTCTCGAGCGACATCGATCTGCGTCACGCGTTCACGTTGGACAACGACACCCTGAGCATCACCCGGAACAACGATCTGGTATCGCTCGATTTCGGAGCGATCGCGAAGGGCTTTGTCCTTGACCTCATCGCGGAGGAACTCCGATCCTACGAGATCCGCCATGCCTTTGTGCACGGCGGATCATCTTCGGTCCTCGGCTTTGGCCTGCAGGATGAAACCAATCCTTGGCGCGTGCGTGTTTCGGATCAGCCCTGCCTCAATGTCCGGCTCCGCTCTACTTCCCTTGGCGTTTCGGAGCATTCTGGGCGACTTAATGCACAACATGACGGGCACATCATGGACCCGAGCACATTGCAGCCCGCCCGCAACTCGATTGTTCGCGTTGCCTGCACCCACCCCAGCGCCGCGATCGCCGACGCCTATTCCACGGCCTTAAGTGTCCGCCCCGAACTCATCGATCGGCTCCACGAGCACGGGTGCTCAATCGCCATGTTTACCAGCAGCTCCGAACCGGATTCCGCATACCTTCGGGATCGGCTCGGCGTGTTCACCAATCCCATTTCCAACTAACCGAGTCCATGACTTTCGAAGGACCTTCGCATGACCGATGTCGATCGCCGTACATTCCTCACCCATGCCGCGGGCGGTGTCGCCGCGATGGCACTCGTCCCGAACCTCAGCGCATTCGGCAGCTACTCGCTCAACGCCACGCTCCGCGTCGGCGTGATCGGTGTCGGTCGCCAGGGACGCGAGATCCTGGGCGAGCTGACCAAGCTGACCGATGTTGAAGTAACCGCGATGTGTGACACCGACGAGCGTCGACTCTCGGCAGGACTTCGGCGTGCCTCGGGCGCGGAGGGGTACAACACGGTCGATGAGATGCTCAGCTCGGGCAAGGTCGATGCGGCAGTCGTCGCCACATCGACGCATACCCACCGCGAAGTGGCGCTCAAGTGCTTCAATGCCGGCGTGCATGTCTACCTCGAATGCCCGCTCGCCCACACGCTTGAAGACTGCATCGCGATCAGCGAAGCCGCCCGAGGGGCCAAGGGTGTCATCGCGGCTGGCCTACAGGGTCGTGCGAACCCAGTCTACCAGCTCGCCCGCGGGTTCTACAAGACCGACTCGGTCCGTGACCCTGTGTCGATGCGTGCACAGCAACACCGCAAGACCAACTGGATCACACCGAGTAATGACTCGGCCCGCTATCAGGACCTCAACTGGAAGCTGGATCCCAATCGGTCAAATGGACTGGCCGGGGAATGGGGCACCCAGCAGTTCGATGTGTTCCACTGGTACAGCGACAAGTACCCCGTCAAGGTCTTCGGCACAGGCAGCGTTCGCCACTGGCGTGACGATCGCAAAGTCCCTGACACCATCGCATGCACGCTGATGTTCGATGACGAGCAGACCATCCACTACGATGCGTCGCTGGCAAACTCGTACGGCGGCACCTACGAAGTTCTCTACGGCTCCAACGCAGCCATCAAGCTCGGCTGGTCGCACGGCTGGATGTTCAAGGAGGCCGACGCACCCACCCAGGGCTGGGAGGTCTACGCGAACCGCCAACAGTTCCACAACGACGAGGGCATCACCCTGATCGCTGGAGCCACCAAGCTCGCGGAGCAAGGCAAGCTCAAAGAGGGCATCGGGCTCCCGCACCCGGGCGTGTATTACGCGCTTGAGGACTGGGTCAACGCGATCGCCACCAGCGGCTCGCCTGCGTGCTCAATCAGCGAGGCCGCCCGCGCGACCGCCGTCGGCATCGCCGCGAACGAGGCCGTGATGAAGCGTGGCATCGTGGACATCAACTTCTCCGGGCTCTAAGGCACGCATCACTCGCACAGGACGCGATATGAAACAACGACATCCCTTTCTGCTCCGGACGCTCCCCTACTCCTTCCGGGTCGGGATCGCCCTGCTGGTGATCACATTGCTTGGGGGCTACATCGTCTCGGGTCTGCACTTGAGCTGGCATTACGACAACCGCGATGAGGAACCCGGGCTCACGATGAACGACATCATCGGCGCGTACCACGGCGTGCAGTCCCCCTCTCCGCTGATCCAAGCCCTCGAAGAAGGCCACCCGGAGAACCTCTCCGACCCCGAGCGTGATGCGCTGCTTGAGTGGCTACGCGGAGATCGATTGTCGCAGGATTACGACAACCTCGACCTCGGCGAGAACGCGCCGTCCGAGATCATTGCGTTCAACTGCCTCGACTGCCACAGCCGTGCAGCATCGGGTGAAAACACACTACCCAGTGTGCCACTCGAATACTGGGATGACATCCAGGGCATCGCCTATTCGAAGGACATCCAGCCAGCGGGGACCAACATCGTCGCGATGAGCCAGCACGCGCACGCCCCCAGCATGGCGATCATCCTGATCGTGATCGCATGGCTCGCGGTTTGCACGCGGTTCTGGATGGGTCTGACCGGGCTGATCACTTTCGTTGCCGGGCTCGGGCTCCTGGTCGATATGGCCGGGTGGTGGATCACTCGTGATTACGCGCCCTTCGCCTACGCGGTGGTCGCCGGCGGCGCAATCTACGCGGCCGGCACAACCCTGCTCGGGCTCATTGTCATCGTCGACTGTCTACTGCCTGGCGGCAAGGCCACAGCCGAATAATCAGGCGGACATTTCTTCTCGGATGGTCTCAAGCAGCTTCCGGGTCAGCACGCTCCCGTCACGCGGTGCGTGCTTGCTTCCTTCATACTCGACACCGACCCAGCCACAATACCCACTGTCGAGCACAACCTTCATCATGCGTCGGTAGTCCGTGCCCGTCTCATTGCCCTGCTCATCAAACTCGTGCGATTTGGCACTGACCGCCTTGGCAAAGGGCATGAGCTCGCCTGTGCCCTTGTAGCGGTCGTACCAGGCATCGGGCTCCGCCGAGCGTGACCAGTCCATGCAGAAGTTGCCAAAGTCCGGGAGCGTGCCGCACATCGGGTGATCGACGCGGCGCATGACCCCTGAGAGCCACTCGCCGTTGGATGAGTATCCGCCGTGGTTCTCGACGATGACATTGATACCGTACGGCTGGGCATACTCGGTCAGCCGACGGAGCCCATCGGCGGCCAGCTTCTGCTGCTCCTCGTAACTCCCGCCACTGGCTGCGTTGACCCGGATGGAATGACAACCCAGCGTCTTGGCGGCCCGGACCCACTTATGGTGGTTTTCGACCGCCTTTGTACGCTGATCGGCATCCGCATCACCAAGTGCGCCCTCACCGTCACACATGATCAGGAGCTGGGTGACGCCATTGTCCGCCGCCCGAGCGTTCATCTCTCGGAGATATCCCGCGTCCTCAGCCTTGTCCTTGAAGAACGAGTTGACATACTCGATCGCGTCGAAGCCCATCGCTCGGGCCTCACCAGCAAAATCGAGGTTCGTGATCTCATTGGCATAGAGCAGCTTGTGGAGCGACCACTGGGCGAGCGAAATCCGGAAGAGGGGTGTATCGGCTCGCATCGCGGCTCGCAGGTTCGGGGATATAGCGGAGAGCAGGCTGAATGCCCCGATCGCCTTGAGCGATTCGCGGCGGGTCAAGTTGGTTTTCATGCGACCACTATACCGGATTCGCGATCGGTTTCAGCACAGACTCGGGTGAAGTTTCACGAAGCAGCGACCATCGCGGACCGATCCCGCGGGCTGCATCCAGCACGCCCCATCGCCACAGCAACCGCTTGAGCAATACCCAGTGCTCGGGGATCATCTGGATCAGATCGGCACTAACCGAGTCGGGCGGGAGCAGATCGAGTGCGAGGAATCGCTTCTCGATCCGCAACGCGTCGCGCCAGGACAACTCGATGGCCATCTCAAACCGGCTTGCAGTATCAGTTGAGCACAGATCGATGCCGAGGAGGTCCTGTGTGAACTGCGGATTGACCTGCGCGTAGGCGAATGCCGCCCGGCCGAGCAGATACTCTCGACGGTGGACCGAGACCGGGTCGTAGCGATGATCGTGCACGATCTCGGCACCGGGTTCAAAGATCACATCAGCGCCGTTGTGGATCATCCGGTATGCCAGTTCGATGTCGTCGTAGCCGTACACATCGGGCATGTCAGGCACCCCTCCGACCTGCTCTGCGAGTGATCTTGGGAAGGACATATTGAGCCCATAGCAATCGCGAAAGCCCAGCCCGGTTGATTGCGCGGCCTGCGGTTGCCCGAAGAAGACGAGATCCGTTTCATGCACGACCCGATCGAAGAGCGTCGGCTGCTGAACAGGCTTCCAACTCGTTCGGCCGATCACGATGCGTGCTTTGGGGCCGACATGTGCTCTGAGATGGGCACCCAAGAAACCAGAGCTGGCGTACGAATCGTCGTTAAGCCAGAGCACGACGCGTCCGCGGGCTTGCTCCATGAGTGCCTGACGCACGGCGATGTAGCCGATCTTCTCGAACAGATTGATCCGGATCTGATCCTGTATCGAATCCGGGAGCCCGGGGTTCTCGCCGCCGTCGATTCCGACAAAGATCTCATGCCGGGAAGAATCCAGCTGCGGCAGCAGTTGATGAAGGCATCGGAGGAGCTTCTCGGGTCGCTGATAGGACGGGATGAGCACGCTGAGCTCCATGGTCCGAGTATACCCGCCGGGCCAATCCCTTGGACTGTGCCACAACCCACCAGATTTGGAGCCGGCTTACTTGCCGCGTATAATTCGGGATGCAAAGAAGAGCCGCTGTCGTCTGTGCCCTGCGAACCCCGATCGGTCGATATGCGGGGGCCCTGAGTTTCGTTCGCCCGGACGATCTGGCCGCACTTGTGATCCGTGCCGTTGTTGATCGCACCAGCATCGATCCGGCTCTGATTGACGATGTTTACATGGGGGCCGCGAACCAAGCGGGCGAGGACAACCGCAATGTAGCCCGAATGTCGGCACTGCTTGCCGGGCTGCCAACGAGTGTGCCCGGCTCGACCGTGAACCGGCTTTGTGCCTCAGGTCTTGAGGCGATCAACATCGCAGCCCGCATGATCGAGGCAGGCCACGGCGATGTGTTCGTTGCCGGAGGCGTGGAATCCATGAGCCGGGCGCCGATGGTCGTGAGCAAGGCTGAGAGTGCCTTCGACCGCGGGCAGCAGATCTACGACACCTCGATCGGGTGGCGGTTTATCAATCCCAAGCTCTCAGAACTGCACCACCCCTATGCGATGGGTGAGACGGCCGAAAATGTTGCCCGCCAGCACAACATCTCCCGCGCTGACCAGGACGCGTTCGCATTGAGCAGCCAGCAGAAATGGGCGGCTGCGCATGCGAAGGGGCTCTTCAATGATGAGATCGTCCCTGTGGAGATCCCGCAGCGGAAGGGCGATCCGATCGTGATGGATACCGATGAGCATCCGCGCCCCGACACCACTATGGAGCAGCTCGCCAAGCTCCGTCCGGCATTTTCCAAAGACCAATCGGGCACCGTGACCGCAGGCAACTCGTCGGGTGTCAACGACGGGGCGGCGGCGCTGTTGATTATCGAGGCCGAGAAGGCGAAATCACTCGGGCTCACCCCGCTCGCGTTCGTTGGTCCGAGCGCCTCGGCGGGTGTTGACCCATCGGTCATGGGCGTCGGGCCGGTACCCGCGATTCGTAAGGCGCTCGATCGTGCGAAAATGACGCTGAGTGACATCGACCTGATCGAACTCAACGAGGCGTTCGCGGCCCAATCGGTCGCGTGTGCTCGTGAGCTTGGGCTCGATGAGTCGAAGCTCAATGTTAACGGCGGCGCGATCGCCATCGGGCATCCGCTCGGGTGCTCGGGGGCTCGCATCGTCACCACCCTCCTCCACGAGATGAAAAGACGCGACGCACGAAAGGGCATCGCGTCTCTGTGTGTTGGTGTCGGGCAGGGGCTCGCGACGGTCTTTGAGCGTGCCTGATCAGGCCTCGCGGACCAGCATCTCGAAGCCGCTCCTGAGCGACTCAAGGAGCAGATCGATTTCTGCATCGCCCATCGGGGTTGAGAGGGCGGCCGAGCACGAGTTGATCATGACGATCCCGTTCTCGAAGAGGTGATCCAGCAGCTTCGTCAGTCGCTTGTTCTCCTCTGGGGTGAGGTACGCCTCGCGGTACGATGTCGGTGCCGTTGCCTTCATATGCACTCGGAACATCGAGCCCGCGCCGGTGACGCTGGCGGTGACACCGGTATCCCTGATCGCCTGCTCGATGCCCGCCTTGGCACGCTCGGCAAGGGCGTTGAGTCGGTTGACCTCCGCCTGATCAAACTTCTTCATGGCCGCCAGCCCGGCGCACATGCTCACCGGGTTGGCCGAGTAGGTTCCCGAGTGCGGGAAGAGGTACTTGGGAGAGCGGGGATTGAGAACCTGCATGATCTCATCGCTGCCACCGACGGCCCCGATGGGGAACCCGCCGCCGATCATCTTGCCCATTGCGGTGATATCAGGGGTAATCCCGTACTGCTCCTGCAGCCCGCTGTAATGTGAGCGGAAGGTGATGACCTCGTCGAGCACGAGCATGACCCCGTTGCGGGTAGTCCAGTCGCGGATCGCCTGCACATAATCGGCATTGGCGGGGTTCAGCCCGACGCGGTGCGGCATCAGGTCCAACACGACGCACGCCAGCTGGTCCTTGCTCCGATCCAGCAGGGCGATGGAACGATCGATGTCGTTGTAGGGAATGACGACGACGCTGTTCATCGCCGATTCGGGCGTGCCGTGCACGAGCGGCACGCGGCGCGGCTCGTCGATCTCACCCCAGTTCTTGGGGGAAGGGGTCTGGCTGACTTCAACATAGTCATATCCACCGTGGTAGGCGCCCTCGGCCTTGGCGATCATCGGACGATCGGTGTAGGCACGCGAGGCCTTGATCGCGACCATGAGGGCCTCGGTGCCCGAGTTCACAAAGCGGAGCTTCTCGAAGCTCGGGTTGCGCTTGCTCAGGTATTCGGCGTACTCGATCTCGATCTCGGTACCGATGTTGAAGGCGGTGCCCTTGGTGATCTGCTCACCCACGACGTGGACCATGTCCGGATCAGCGTGACCGTGGATGAGTGAGGCCATGTTGTTGGCGAAGTCGATTCGGGTCACACCCTCGATGTCGGTGATCCGGCAGCCCTCGCCGTAGGCCGCGTAGAGCGGGTGCGGGTCGCGGATCACAGCGTTGCGGCTGACGCCGCCGGGGAGGACCTTCATCGCACGCTCGTAGAGCGCGGCGCTGCGCGACAGATCGGTGCTGGTGCTCATGGCGATATTCCGATGTCAGGAGGACGGGAGCAGCGGCGCACCGGTGCGCTGCTGCACATAGTCAAAGTCAATACCCGGGCTCAGCTCCACGAGCTTGAACCCTTCGCGGGTGATGTCGATCACGGCCAGGTCGGTATAGACACGGTTGATGACGCCCAGTCCCGTCAGCGGGTAGGTGCACGATTCGACGAGCTTGGGCTCGCCTTCCTTGGTGCAGTGCTGGGTGATGACATAAACAGACTTCACCCCCGCGACGAGGTCCATCGCGCCCCCGACGGCGGGGATCGCGCCGGGTTCGCCGGTGGACCAGTTGGCGAGATCGCCGTTCTGAGCGACCTGCATCGCGCCGAGCACGCACAGATCAATGTGACCGCCTCGGATCATCGAGAAGCTATCGGCGTGGTGGAAGTACGCGGCGCCTGGGTTGGCGGTGACATACCGCTTGCCGGCGTTGATGAGCTCCGGATCGCCCTTGCCCTCTTCAGGGGACGGGCCCATACCCAGCAGCCCGTTCTCGGTGTGGTAGATAAGGGTTCGCCCCTCTGGGACGAACCTGGCCACCAACTCGGGGATGCCGATGCCGAGGTTAACATAAGAGCCGTTGGGGATGTCCTGCGCAAGTCGCTGGGCCATCTGCTCGCGGGTGCGGCCGATTTCTTGGGTCTGCGGGCTCATGGGTAGCACACTCCTGCGGCGACCAGTTCTGACTCGTGGGCAGGATGAGCGACCTCGACGACGCGATTCACGAAGATGCCCGGCGAGACTACAACCTCGGGGTCGATCTCCCCCGGTTCGACCACAGATTCGGCCTGCACGACGGCGACCTTGGCGGCCATGGCCATGATGGGGCCGAAGTTACGGGCGGTCTTGTTGTAGACGACATTGCCATGTAGATCGGCGGTTCGGCCCTTGATGAGCGCGAAATCAGCCTTGAGGCCACGCTCCATGACATAGGTCTTGCCGTCGAACTCGCGGGTTTCCTTCCCTTCGGCGAGCGGAGTGCCAACCGCGGCGGGTGTAAAGAACGCGGGGATACCCGCGCCGCCCGCGCGAATTCGCTCGGCCAATGTGCCTTGAGGTGTCAGTTCGAGCTCGATCTTCCCACTGCGGTACAGATCGGGGAAGACCGTTGAGTTGGCGGTACGCGGAAAGGAGCAGATAACCTTCGCGACGCGCTCTGCCTTGAGCAGAGCTGCGAGCCCAACCTCGCCGCTGCCGCAGTTGTTGCTGACGACAGTGAGCCTCCTCGCCCCCTGATCAATCAGGGCGTGAATGAGCTCGATCGGGCTGCCCGCTTCACCGAACCCCCCCACCATGACCGTCGCGCCGTCAAAGACATCCGCGACCGCCTCGGCTGGGGTTGAGACTTGCTTGTTGATCATGTCGGCCTTCGTCGGAATCAGTTCGAGGTCAGCGTCGTGGCGTCCTTGACACGGGTGTAGGCATACAACCCGGCTTCATCGAAGAGTACGCGATCCTCGTAATCATCGAACCACACTGCCTTGGGGTTACGCCCAACGATGCAGACCTTGCAGCGATCAGGCGCACTGCCCGCGTTTCGCAGAATCTTGAAGATCACGACGCCGTTCTCGGCACCGGGCAGCCCGGGGATGGGCTTGTCAGTGACAGCCACGACCTCGGTTTTGCCCTTGTAGTGCGTGATCGAGAGGCGTGCGTGGGCTTCCACACCCGAGAGGCCCTTCTGGGACTCGTTGAGGATCTGCCATGCTTTTTCGATGGGGATGTTGAAGGCTCGATAGGCGACAATGTCACGCCCGCAGAAGAAGTAGTGATTCTCAGCACCAACGCGCTTCATTTCACGCTGCATCAGGCGGAGGGCATCGGGGTCGTCGTTGATGTCCTTGATGATCGGGGTCTGGTTCTCGACGGTGATCCAGCCGCGGGCGAGCAGCCCGTTCATTGCGGCGGCGGTATCCTCGACCCACTGGGGGATGCCGTGGCGGTCGCGGATGTAGTTGCCGTCGTCGTCCTTCTGGAGGAACTCGTCGGGGTGCTCGAAATGCACCATAAAGTGGACACCCACATCTGGGTAGCTCTCGTGGAAGGCGTCGAGCATCGCGAAGAAGGTTTCGTCGAACCGCTTCGGGTAGAACGCCATCTCCTTGGTGCCGATGCGGATCGATTCGATGCCGACCTCGGCCAGGGCCGCGAGCCACGCGGCGATCTTGTTGTTGTTGAGGACCATCGGGTCGCCGCCCGAGAGGAGGATCTCGCGGAGCTTCTCACGCCCCGAATCGGGGTGACGGCCGCCGTTGGCCGCGACCTTGGCGTTGAAGTCCTTGATGTAGGCGGTGATCTCGGGGATCTTGGCGAGGCCCTTCTTGGCGACGGTGCCGTCCTTGCGGGCGATCTCTTTGCGGGCGATCAGCTCTTCGCGGTAGCAGAAGCGACAGTGGGCCGAGCAGGTCGAGACGACATACATCAGGCCCATCTCGTACTTGTGCAGGAGCCCTTCAACGGGCGAGTAGTCCATCTGGTTGCCCGGGTCCTCTGAGCCTGCGAGGTCCTGGGTCTCGTCGGGGCTGGCCTTGACGAGTCGCTGCATGGGCTTGCTCTTACGGGCGAGTTCGGCGTAGTGGCGGGTCACCTTGACCGGCATGCGTTTCTCAACATCCCGCTCGCCACCCTTGAGGCCGCCGAGCTGGACGAGCTCCTGCGAGCTGTAGAACTCCTTGAGGTCCTCGGGTGCCTTGCCGTCGATGAACGGGGCGAGACCGTTGATGATCTCACGCTGATACTGGGGGCTCTCGACCTTCTCGAGGAAAGCCTGCTCTTTGGCGGTCTGGACGTATTCTTCAGTCTGGGGCATTGGAGTGAGCTCCGTATTCTGACGACAAGGGTTGGGGGCGCTTTGTAATCAAGTGGACACTTGGCGGGTATGATTGTAACGCATTGACCAGTGGAGTGCCAGCATGCCCATCCAAGAAATCATCGCCCGGGTCAATGATCGGCTGACACCTACCGATCGGCGGATTGCCCAGGTTGTGCTGGAAGACCCGACGCTGCTGGCGTTTGGGACGGTATCGGACCTCGCCGATCGGGTTGGGACCAGCAGGCCTTCTATCGTGCGTTTCGCGACCCGTCTGGGGTTTGAGGGCTACACCGATCTGCAAAGACTGATCCGCGAGGGGTTATCGAATCAGCTCAACAGTCCCAGCCATCGCATCCGTCACCGCGACAACTCGCTGGGCCCGATTCGTGCCCGGGTGCTCGAATCGATCGAGCAGGTTTACCAGACCCTGGAACCTCAACGACTCTCCCAGCTCGCCAAGCCGATCGTAAAGGCGGATCATATCTGGATCCTGACGGGCGAGACCTCCAAGGCTGGCGCGGCGGTGCTCCAGAGTGGGTTGTCAATGCTCCGAGGAAATGTCCGGCTCGTCGGCGAGCATTCCACTGGCAGCGAGCTCAGCAGCGCCAGCATCAGGGATGTGGCGGTAGTGTTCGATTTCGCTCGATACCGGCGCAACTCGGTTACGGCGGCCCGCACCCTCGCGGGCATGGGCGTGAAGATCGTGGCGATCACAGACGGACCGCTTTCGCCCTTGGCATCACTCACCAAGAACTGGTGCGAACTCCGGATCCCTGCGGTCGGCCCATTTGATAGCTCGGTTCCGTCCGTGATGGCAGCGGAACTCATCGTGGCGCAGGTCGCGCACGAGCTTGGCGACAAAGCGCGAGAGCACATCGATCAGCTGGAAGCATTGTGGCGGGCGACCGGGACCTTCCTCGAGTACACCCCCCGAACGCGTTCACTCGACCTGCAGTAACTACGATTATGACATACTCTGAGTGCCATGCATCCATGAACCGCCTGTTTGAATGGCAGACGGGACGCGACCCGAATCTGGGAGGACACCAGACCTCAGGCGGCCTTTTCTCGATCACACTCAGGCGATGTCTCATCGACAATGACCGCAAAGGTGTCTGCCAGCAGTCCGGCTTCGACGAATCCGCTCAGGCGATCGATCAGCATCTGTGTCAGCACCTGACCTCTTGTCGCGATGACCCGCTGATCTGAAACCTCGATATCAGCATCAGCGATCACGCCTGGGCGAAGCTGACTCGCCTGAAGCACAAGTCGTTTGTGTTGCACTGACTTGGAGTTGGCTGTCTTGTCCGCCTCGCATGCGTCCTGCACGGCCGCGAGCAGCCGATCGTCGTGCTGCTTGCCGATGCTGAGAGACTCGATGATCGATTGCGAGAACGAGGCGCCCATTCGGCTTGCCGCGTACCAGTCGAAGGCGAGCCGAACGATCTGAGACCCGATCACGACCCGTTGTGCCGCGTCGGGATTTGTGAGTTGCTCAGGGAGTGGCTGGTGGTGTCGCTGAGCGAGGATGATCTGGGCGACCTCCTCGAGACGCGGGATGTGGCGTAGGAGCTTTGAGCCGGCAGTTGCACACTTGTCGAGGTACTGCTCTTGGAAGAGTTCTTCACCAGACCTGCGTGGAACTGTGATGCTCCCGATCAGGAACAGCGACGCGGCGATCGGATAGCGCCACTCGGCAGAGAACCCAACCGCTTCACAAATCTTGGCCGCGTTTTCACGGACTGAGCGTATTGCTTCTGCCGCAACTGGGTCGGAGATCATCATGGCCTCGACCAGGAGCTTCACGCTCCCAGAGAGGGTCTTATTCAACAGCTCGGCCTCGGCATGGATCAGGTCGTACTGTGCCTTGGCCGCACTGATCGCAGCCACGATAGTTTCTGACTCGCAGGGCTTGTTGAGGAATCGGAAGATCTGCCCTTCGTTGATCGCGCCGATCGCGGTATCCTGGTCCGCATTCCCGGTGAGCATCATGTACACTGTCTTTGAGTGGATGCGTCTGGCTCGCTTAATAAACTCCAGGCCGTTGATTTCCGGCATACGCATGTCCGTGATGATCACAGAAAATGGTGGCCACTTGACCAGGATCTCGAGTGCCTCCTGAGCTCCGATCGCCGTCACAAGATCGTACCTGCGGCCGATGCTTCTTCGATACCCCGCGAGTACATTCGGCTCATCGTCGACCATCAGCACACGCGTTTTCTGCTCGCTCATGCTGCGCTCCTGATCTCTGCAAGCTCCGTTTGCATGAAACCGATCGACTCGGCCCATTGCGCATCGAACTCCACGGTCTCGATCAGCGCCGAGCTCGGCTGGAGCGATCTCGCGATATGGAGCCACAGGAGCGGGTGGGCTCTGTCCGTCACCCCACTCGATGCCGGAGTTTCTTGAAAGCGAACACTGTCCACAATCTCGTCCGCGAAACCCCATATGCCGAGCAGGAACCCGCCGATCTCTGAATGGGCGTGCGCGAGGGATTGGTGCTCTTGGCGATCTGTTTCTGCCAGACTTCCTGCAAGACACGGGGCCGTCGATGTCGGTTCGGGTGATTCCGGGAGTGAGCTTATCTTCGCCACCTGCCCAATGAGGGAGAACATCCCCGCATGTTTGACGAGTCCTGCCTGATCGGGAGAAAGCCCGGCGGAGATCGCCATCCGGTATGCATCGGCGGCGACTCTATGGCTTACGCGGGACAGCTCCCCGATCTGTTGACGGCTGGTGATCGCATCGAGTTGGTGATCGCATCGAGTTGGTGATCGAAGAATCGTATTTCTAGAACAAGGTCACGGAGTTGTTGTACACCCATTTGCATGACCGCTTCCACGATTGTCAGATTCCGAGTCGGGATACCGAAGAAAGCCGAGTTGACCAGTTGAAGGATTTTCGATGACAACGCGACATCATGGGAGATGATGGCACCGATCTCAGCAAGATCGGGCTCTGGCGATCTGATCGCTTCACAGAGCTCGGCGAGATGAGCCTCAACCGGCGTGAGCACCGTGAGCCCGGCGATGGCCGCTCGATCACGATTGCAAACACCCGGGTAAGCTGCAGGACTCGCCCTGAGGATCGCGGCCTTGAGCAGATCCGGGCTGCATGGTTTCTGGAGAAACTGATGGATGCTTCCGATATCGGCCAGCAGGTCAAACTGATCGGTCTGCCCTGAGAGGAGATAGCGTACTGTCTGCGGCCACTGCTGACGGATCAGCTCGCACAGTCTCGCCCCGCTCATACTGGGCATTCGCATATCGGTGACGACGATGTCCGCGGGCTGGTCTTGGAGCAGGTCGAGTGCCTGCTGACCGCTGCTCGCGAACCTCATGGACCACGCTGAACGCATCGATCTGAACTGCCGACGCAGGCCGTCAAGGACCAGTTGCTCGTCATCGACAAAGAGTACTTGAGTTTGCGGATGAGTTCCTGACATCACGCGGCCTCTCTCTCTGTATCATGCCCACACGAAGCGTCCACTTCGAGCGGGAGCACGATCGTGAATGCTGTGCCAATCCCCTGAACAGACTCACAGAGCATCGAGCCGCCGTGCTTGCCGACGATGACATCGCGGCTGATGGATAGCCCTTGCCCGGTGCCCTTGCCAACATCTTTGGTGGTAAAGAACGGTTCGAAGATTCGTGTCCGCACGGAGTCAGGGATACCGCTGCCGTTATCTCTCACCTCGATGTGGACACATCCCTCCCGCTTTGCCGTGCTGATCTTGATCGTTCCCTTTCTGTCTGAGCCGTGATTCTTGAGTTCGATGGCATCCGCGGCGTTGACGATCAGATTGAGGATCACCTGGTTGAACTCCGCGACAAAGCACGGGACAGGCCCGAGGTTGGGATCAAGATCGAACTCGACATTTGCCGCGTACTTCCATCGGTTCGAACACACCATCACTGTCGATTGGATCGCGTTGTTGATGTCTGCGGGCTCTTTCTTATCAGATCCGGGGTGGGAGAAGTCCTTCATGGCCTTCACGATGTTGGTGATCCGCCCAACGCCTTCGAGCGACTGTTCGATCGCAAGCGGGATCTCTTCTCGAAGGAACTCGTAATCAACTTCCTGCAATGTGGCTTCGATCCCAGCGGCCCGGTCCTCCCAGCTCATGCCTTCCTGCCCCTGATTGAGCATGTCCGCGTAGCGATCAAGAACACGGATCAGACCGGCAAACTCGTTCTGCAGGAACCGAGTGTTGTCGCTGACATACTGCGCGGGTGTGTTAATTTCGTGCGCGATTCCCGCTGCCAGCTGCCCGATGGACTCAAGGCGTTGAGCTTCATGGAGTTGCGTCTGCAGGGCCTCCCTGACTTCCATCGAAGCCTGGAGTTCATGATTCGCGACCATGCCAACTTCGTGCGCTTGCTCGAGCTCTCGGTGCGACTCACGCAGCTCGCGCACGAAGTTCTGCACACCACCGGCAACCTTGAAAGTGAGCATCACATAGACAAAGCCGATGATACCACCAAACACGATGACGCCAATCACACCTGATCGCAGCACATCCGTTGCATTCTGCGTGGCGTCACTCCTCATCGCCATCGCGACACGGGAGTGCTCGGAGATGGATTGCTCGAGTAGATCGACCACGACGATCACCTCATCTTCAAGCCACTGCCCTTCCTGCTCACTCCGAAGGCATGCGATAGAGAGCTGGTAGAGACCGCCACCGCTGGCGGATATGTCTTCACTGGAGTATGAGCTTCCCGGAGCGGTGTCTATCCATGCCTCGATCCGCTCAATCGCAGATCGGTATTCATTGCCTTGAGTCCCGATTCTGTTGGCCAGGTCTTTGACGCGTTCGATGCTGGGAGCAATTTCATTCTGCTGGATGCTTTCGAGGATTTCAGCCCGGGGCTCGCGCATCAGCTGGCTGGACTTGAAGAGCAGGTCAGAGAGCTCTGTTTTCATCTGGCTGAGCTTGGGACCATCCCTCAGGTTATCGAGCACATTCTGAACAGCATGTGCCTGATCTCCAGCGGAATCGCTTGCGAGTTCCTTGGTCGCCACGATCATCCGGATCCGCTCAAGGCCCTCGTGTGAATCGAGGCTGGCCCGTAGTTGAGTGAGCTCATTTCTCACCCGCTCCCACGCCTGATCGCGATGCTTTATGAGCGACTCATCGTCTCTTCGCCAACGGACAGCACGTTTGTACAACTCGCGAATTCGTTCTGTATCTGCAACAAGGCAATCATCTTCGGCTTCAAGCGTATCTGAAAGAACGACCTCTAGTCGCATGAAGATGTCACCGGTCTCAATGAGTTTCTCTGCGCTCGCGATGCTCTCACTATGATCATTGAAGATGTGCCGGAAGTTGGATTTGATTTGTTCTACCGTCTCTGATATATCCGACATGCGCCCGAGCACGGCCTGATCGATCTCCGTCGCCTTCTTGCTCGTATCATTGACCAGATAGTGAGTCCTGATCAGGAGCCCGAGCGTGAGTACCCCCCCGATAAGGCCGAGCGGGATCAGGCACCAGAGGTAAAGGACCACTCTCGGGGTGGTCCCGCGAGTTCGTTTCCGATCGGCAGTCGTGTGACCATCATTCGGCATCGGTTTCTGTCTCCGCCATGAAGTTCCCGGATGATCGGAGCTGGTCCCATTGGAAGGGTACCACGGTCCCTCCCGTGATCACGCTGGCCCAGACTCGGTCACTCGCTTGGTGATCGAGCCCGTCCAGGCTCATCAGGAAACCCTCTCCAAGCTCAAACTGCCCGAGTGATTCCAATGCCGCGATAATCGATTCACGATCGATTTCGCCGGGGATACCGCTCATTGCGCGGAGTAGAACTCGCGTTGAGAGATAGCCCTCGAGCGATCCATACGTCAGCTCCGCCTTCGGATCGATGGCCATGAGTGCTTCACGGTACTCGACGATGATCGGGCTCTTCCCTTCGGGTGACGGCACGACCTGCGTAACGATCACGCCCTCGGCATCATCCCCGAGCTCGTTGGCGAGCGGCATGGCACCGACGAAGGAGACATTGAGGAAGATCGGGTTCAGGCCCACTTCGCGAGCGAGCTTGATGAACTTCGCACACGGGGTGTAGGCACCGACCATAATAACCGCTCGACATGGCGTCGGGGCTTGCATGATGTCCGCGAGCGCGTTCTCGATGGCGATTGTGTTTCGGGAGTATCGCCCGTGTGCGATCTGGCTGAGGTCGGTCAGGCCGTGCCTGACTAACGCCTGGACTCCACCTTGAAAGCCATCGTCACCGTAGGCGTCGCGCTGGGTGAAGAAAGCTACTTCTTCCGGTCTTAGTCCCGCGATCTCGATGAGCGCATCGACCATCGCTGCGGTCTCCTGCGCGTAGCTCGCGCGGTAGTTCACCACATACCGGTCGGGTGGTGTTTTTCGGAGAACACCGGCACCGGTGAATGCGCCGTAGAACGGTGTTCTCAGTTCGTTGCTGATAGGTATCGCGGCGACGGCCGTGGGCGTGCCGACATTCCCGACCACCGCGACAACCCCTTCTTCGTTGATCAGGCGTCTCATGTTGGGTGCGGTACGCCCCGGTTCGTACCCGTCATCGAACGCGACGAGTTCGATCGATCGACCATGGACACCCCCTGCCTGATTCGCCTCGTGAATCGCGGCCTCAACCCCGAGCTTCATGTGATACCCCAGGAACTGGGCGGGCCCGCTCAACGCGGTGGACATGCCAAGGCGGATAGGCATGGGTGCATCATCTGCTTCCGGTGGTTGCGCGACCACATATGCGGGCGCGCAACAGAGGATCAGAAGAACTGAGTACCAGCCTCTGATCAGTCCCGATGGAGTAAAAGATCTGGTTCGCATGCGGTGCCCCTTTCGCAGACTTGCACCTCCGAATATCGACTGGCACTCGGAGTCACTTCGATGTGTCGAGCAAAGCACACCGATTCACCTGCCCGTCTCGCACAAGTCACCGTACTGATCCACATCTTTGAGGCGGGCCATCATGCATAGATCCGGATCGTTCTGATTTTGCGGGCGGGTGGTTATCGGATCACCCTGCGCATACTGACCATGAACGCGCGACTAACGCTGCGCTTATCGGGATCCTGACGGAAACCGGATTGATTCTGGGGGTGGAATCCAGGGAGCCAAACCTGTCATGCGCTTACAGCTCTTCGCTGGATTCGGTGCGTTGTTCGTACTTGGCTGCGAGTTCCGGCTTGCCCCATTCGGTGTACAAACGGCGGAGCAGAGCCTGTGCGACAAGGGTGTACCGGTGATCAGGGCCGAGCACCTCGACAAGCGCGTTGTAACTGCTGAGGAACTGCGATTCGGCGATCTCGAACTGGCCCATCTCAAGGTACGCTCGCCCGATGAGCACATGCGTCATGTGCGTCTTATGGTGATGCTCGCCGAGTACTCGCTCACGGATCGGCAGTACACGGAGGAGGATATCAAGCCCTTTCTGGTATTCCTTGCATCGCATCCAATGGATCGAGAAGTTGTCCATCGTCTGCAGCGTCGCGGGATGCTCCTCACCGAGCGTCCTGACGCTGATTTCAATACAACGCTCATGCAACGGCTGGGCTTCTTCGTACCGCCCCATGTTGGTGTAGACCATCGCCAATGCACCGATCGCACTCACCGTACCGTCATACTCTGGTGCCTGCGCATCTCCAAGGTCGACCGCCCGTTGAAATATCTCTGCGGATTGCTCGAGGTCACGCTTGTAATAGTAGAGACTCGCGTATTGAACCAGCGAATCGACCCGGGTCTCAACTGAGATCTCGGGGTGCTCATTCAGCAGTACCTCGGCCTGATCCGCCATCGCGAACGCCCGATCGAGATCATCGATATCTGCGTAGAAATCGCTCAGCCCGGTATAACGCAGCACGAGCTGCTCTGGCGTGATGGACGGGCTTGCCTCGCTCAGCTCGAGGCTCCGGGTGAGCAAGGCTTCGGCCTTATCATAATCGTTCATGAGCCGAAACTGATCGCCCATAGTGAAGCTGATCGACGCTTCTGCCTCGGGTGCCCCCGCAAATCGATCCGGTATCTTGCTGGACGCCGATCGCATCGCGTCGAGAAGCGTGATATCGGCATCGCCGCCGTAATCCGGGTTGCCGGCACTAAACAAGTCCTCGGTGACGAAGAGGGCCGTGAGTTCCTGTGCGTGCTGCTGTTGCTGGGCGATCTTCCGCTCACTGTTGGCGACCCGCAGGGCGTTGGAGATGAGGACAATCGCGATGGCCATAACGAGCATGATGGCCGCGACGGAACCCACGAGTACAGGATTGCGCTGTGAGAACTTGCGAAGCTGATACCACGAGCTCGGCTTGCGTGCCTCGATCGGTTTGTGAGTGAGATAGCGTTCGAGATCGTCGGCCAATGCGTTCGCGTCGGAGTATCGTCGGTCCTGCTCGCGGGCAAGCGCCTTGGCGATGATGGTCTCGAGGTCGCCTCGGAATGTCCGATCGAGCGTCCCCAGCAGACCCGGATCATCGTCCCTGATCGATCGCACAAGGTCGTACATGCTCGATTCGTGCTCTTTGTGAGGATGCGTACCGCTCAGCAGCTCGTAGGCGACGATCCCGATCGCATATACATCCGTCCGCGTGCTCGACTCGTGTGCAGATTGATCGACCTGCTCAGGGGCCATGTATTGCAGCGTCCCGAGCATCTGCCCCGTTTGGGTGATCATGGTGCGCTGATCTATTCGGGTATCTGTAGCGATCCCGAAATCGAGGACCTTCACCCGCCCGTCGCGATCGAGGATGATGTTGCTAGGCTTGAGGTCCCTATGGACGATCCCTACGGAATGTGCGTGGCCAACCGCCACGCACACATCGCGCAGGATGGACACGCGTGCCTCAGTGCTGAGCTGGTGTTCTTTGGCGAACTCCGTGATGCTGACCCCGTCGATGAACTCCATCGCGACGTAGGGCGTCCGTCCATCATCGGTCACACCCGATTCGTAAATCGTGGCGATCCCCGGATGGTTGAGCTTGGCCAAAATATCGGCTTCACGCTGGAATCGCTGACGCAGCTTTGGATTGAGCGACTGCGACCGGATGACCTTCAACGCTACACGACGCCTGGGAACCTGCTGCTGGGCCTCGTACACGATGCCCATCCCCCCCTCGCCCAGTACACGCAGGATCATGTACTGACCGATCTGATCGGGAAGCGCATCGTCAACGATCGAGTCACCGAGATCGATTGCCGGGGTATCGATCAGCGAAGTCTCAACATGGTCAAGCGCCAGCAACGAACGTACCTCGCGGGCGATCGCCTCGTCTCCGGCGCAGAGCTCATTGAGCCGTGTTTCTATCTGATCACGATGATCACGCGGGACATCGCAGAGCTCAGCAAATATTGACTCAACGATGCGGAACTGGTCGCGGGATAGATCGTTACTCGTCATGACTCTGACCCGTGATCGGTGTCTCCGATCTGCTTGAGCAGCCATGCGCGAGCGAATCTCCAATCGCTCGATGCCGTCGAGCGTGATACCCCGAGTATTCGAGCGGCCGCCTCTTCATCGAGCCCACCGAAAAATCGGAGCTCGACAAGTCGTGCTTTCCGCTCATCCAGGCTCCTGAGTCGCTCGATTGATTCGTCGATGATGATGAGCTGCTCGGCGTTGATTGGTTCATCAAATGCGGGATCAGCAACGGAGAGCGGTACTCGCTGCAGCTCGCCCCCCCGCTTCTTGCGCTTTACCCCGCGAGCGTGGTCGATCAGGACACGCCGCATCACCTGGGCGGCCAGCATCATGAAGTGATCCCTTGAGTTGACTTCGACCTCATCGCTGTTGATCAGGCGAAGGAAAACCTCATGGACCAACGCGGTGGGCTGAAGCGTGTGATTCGCTCGCTCCGATCTCATCATGTCCCTTGCGAGCAGCTTGAGTTCCCCGTAGAGAAGCTCCGTAAACTCGCCCGCATCTCCCTGATCTCCCAGAGTGACACGGGTGAGCATCTTGGTCGCTCGGGACTGGATGGCAGGGTTGGTGGGCATCAGCGGTCAATTCTAAACGAGTCTGCCAATCACTGTGATCGTATTCCTGCCCAATCAGGGTTTTGGTATCAATTTTGCTGCCGGAACCTCACGCCTGCGACCTCGTTTCCAGAAGCACCAGCCCGCTCATGGGAGCGTTCTGTATATACATGGATCAAAAGTCAGAAAGGCTCGCGTCGGTGAAATGCCGTCAAAATGGGCATTCGCATTGACATATCACCAGCAATGACCAAATCTTAGCGCCCCATGCCCAACGGACACAACGAAGCAAACCGAGACACCACCACGGTCGCTCGGCCGAGCTGCTTACCCGAACGGGCTTGGCGATGCGCGGAGGAAAAACCGGCCGCCCAACCGGTTCCACAATCAGACACATCTCTCGTACCGCTGCGAGATCCTGTCCCACGTATGAGCAAGAACTCAGGGGCAACCAGCGCCGTAAGCATTGATGAACGCGCTGACATCGAAGAAATCCAGAACGCCGTTACCCGTGATATCGGCGATCGGGTTCCCCGCGTTGTACGCGTTGAGGAAGATACTCACATCAAAGAAGTTCAGAACGCCGTCCGCGTTAAGGTCCGCAGCGCAAGTCGCAGCAGCCCCCGATGTCAGCAGGATTGCCTCAGTCCGCCCGAGCGTGCTGTTGTACGCGGAGCCGACGATTGAGATCGTGCCGTCATCTGCAACCTCGATGTCACGCATATTGAACCCGGTATACCCTGCAGGGACGACATCAGCCAGACTTGTAAACGATCGCGCTGAGCTGCCCCAGATTCCGATTCGTGAGGTCGGCTCATCCGGGAAGACCGCACTGCCGATCTGAAGACCGCTGTCGCACGCGATAAGCGTGGAAGATGTCGCCCCTTCGGGCGTGATGTCGAAAGCTGACTCCGGCGATCCCTCCCAGATCACACCCCGTGGTGTGGACCACTGATTGACCACACCTATTTGCTGGCCATCGCTCGCATCCATGATTGCGCTGTTGCCAGCCCAGTCGGGGTGCATATCGACAAAGCTGGCCGCGCTGCCGTGCCACATCGCTGCGTGCACCACCGCGAACGGGAGCGATGCCGTTCCGAACTGGTACTCACCGTCGACCGCAACCGCGCTGCTGTTTCGATAGCCAGTTGGATGGATCGATTGGGCCGAATAATGTGTTGGAGATCCCCAGATTACGGCCCGCGTGTAATAGTTACCCGAAGCGTCGTCGGTGGTACCCGATCCGACAACCGAGACCCCGTCGGTCGCCGACATCGAAGTGTACTCAAAGCCGGAATAGCTGGTGTCATGGAAGGTTCCATCAAGGTTCCACCACGCACCTCGTTGGAAGTAGCAGGTCACCCAGTGCCCGCTGACATAGCACTGCAGCGGCTCCCACCACCAACCAACGAGCTTATCGCCAGCAAAGTCCAGGATATTGCCTCCCTGCGACCCGCTCTGCGTGAGATTGACGACGCTGCTCGCCGAGCCGGTCCATTTCACGGGGTGATCGATGTTGTTGTAATCGGGGGTGTCGTATACCGCGTTGCCAACCTGCACGCCATGATCAATCCCGTTGGCGTAGGATGCCGTTGCGAAGGATGGATGCAGGCTTGTCCAAGTCCAACCCTGATCGACAGAGGGAGGGATGCGGACGGTGACGGTCGCAGGTGAGCTTGTGTCGCTGCCGCAGCTGTTGCTCGCAACGAGGGTGTAGCTCCCCACGGCGCTGGCGGGGAACTCTTCAATACGAAGTACTTCCTCGTTGGCCCCGGAGATGGTGCTCCCGTCGGCCTGAAGCCCGTCAGAAAGCAGGATGCCATCTCGCATCCACTGGTAGTCCAGTACGCCCGCACCGGCAACCCGAGTCTGCAAGGTGAGGACGGCGTATTCCCAGACCGCCTTGTCGCTTGGCTGCTCGTAAACTACGGGGCATGGCGTCGCGTACATGGACTCTACATTTGCGGTTCCACCAGTAGTATTGGCACCCCCGATGACATACAGGCGATCATCCGAGCCGAGGATTGTCGTGAATGTACTCCGCGCTTCGCTCATGGAAACACCGGAGGACCAGCTGTCGAGCGTGGGGTCGTAGACTTGGACGGTGTTGACCACCTGGAGCGCACTGCTGGGGCCCTCGATCCCGCCGAGCACATAGATTCGCCCGTCGGCACCTAGGCTCGCTTGGTGGTGCGATACACCAACGGGCATGTCCGTGTTGGCCGTGCTCGACCATGAGTTGCTGGCGATGTCGTAGCGTAGCACTTCTGTGGACCGTACCGAGGTGTCCGTCCCGATGCCACCGAAAACGAGGATGTGCCCGAGTCCATCGAGGCATGCGGCTGCGTTGCTCAGTCCGATGGGCATTGGGGCGATCGGTTCCCATGCGTCAAGCGAGCCGATGTACCGCTCGCAATAGGTGGAAGCCGAAGCCCCTCCAAGTGAGTAGATTCGATGCTGATCATCGGTGCAATAGGCGAATCCGCTGACCGGCGCGTTCGCCCCTCGTTCAGCCAGATCGTGCCAGGGCCCCTCGTCGGGGTCCCACTCGAAGGGGGTCGGCGTGTTCTGGCTGTCGTTGATGTCGTAACCACCAAAGATCACGATACGCCCAAGATCATCGATGCCGCCACCGAAGCCGACGAGCCCGCCGTAGCCATCGAAGCTGGATTCCTCTTGCCATACGCTGCCCCCGACCGGCATCGAATAGACGGTGCCATCCTCCATACTCGCGGCGTTGAGCCACGGCGGGCCACCCAGGACATAGAGGCGTCCGTCACGCTCAACACCGACAGCATGCGTCTTGGCTTCGCCATTGGTCGGCAGCGTGGCTTCCGCCTGCCAGACACCGTCCTGTGCCATTGCGATCGTCGAGAGAAGAGAGAGTACGAGCGTCGTTGCGTTGTGCGTATGCATGGGTTGCTTTCAGTGTATGAAGAACTTGATCAGGGACAGCCGGCCTGGAATGCCTGTAGGAAGATCGAGATATCGAAGAAGTTGAACTGTCCGTCGTTGTTGAGATCCGCCAGCGGATCCTGGCTGTTGTAGGCGGTGAGCAGGGTGCTGACATCGAAGAAGTCCAGCGCGCCGTCCCCGTTGAGGTCGGCGACGCACCCTTCCGTGGGGGTCAGTACAAACGCACGGAAGGGGTCGCCGCCGAGTGAGCCGACGCCCACGATCTGGCCGGACTCATTGATACCCGTCGCCTTATTGAGCACCCACCCGCTGTTCGTCGGGATGAGTGAGTTGAGATCGATCGGCTTACCGTTCTCCCAGAGCACGGCCCGATTCCCGGAGGTTCCAACGATCTGTCCCGCGTCGCTGATCGCAAGCGCGATGGAATATCCACCTGAGAGTGATCCCAGATCGACGCGGGCCAGCACCGAGCCGTTCGCATCGAGGTCGAATCGGAACGCGTGGGTCTCACCGTTGGCGAGTTCACTGATGCCAACCGCCTGATTTGCCGCGTTGATCGCGATGGCCTGCGACATATTGCCGCCAAGCGTACCCAGATCACTGGCCGCACCATTGTGCCAGAGGGTCGCGGTCGGCGTGAGCGATCCCGGGAGGATCGAGCTACCCACGATCCAGCCGGCATCGTTGAGCCCCTTGGCGATCGAACTGCTCGCGCCGCTGAGCACCGGCAGATCCTGGATTCCATTCATCATGTGCCAGGAGCAGGCCTGCTCTTCACGAAGCCCGGTTGGGCCCGTCACGAAGCGAGACCCCACGATGAAGTCGCTGTTGTTGATGGCGCACGGCATCATCATGCCGATCATCATGGGCATGCTGCCGTCGTAAATCGCGGCGTTGGTGCTGAGCATGCCCAGCATATAGGACGCGAAGATCGAACGGTTGAAGTCGTTGATGCCGAGCATCTGCCCCTGCCCGTTCATACCCATGCCCGTGACCTGATCGAATACCCCGTTGGTGTTCACCCACCCGTGGTAGCGGTAGAGCAGGTCGAGTGCGTACCCGACACTCACGCCGTCCTCGTTGATACCAGCCGCGGCGACGGCATCGCCGAGGGTTCCCAAATCGCTGACGCTGTACCCATCGGCCCCTATTGCCTGCGATGAGGCACAAAGGAGCAGGGCGATCGAAACTGCATGTACTTTGTTCGTCATCTCATGCTCCTTTCTTAGTCGTCACGGCTGTGGAAGAACGGTTCGTCGGGTGTGCGGGTGTGGCAGACCGTGCAATCGGAGATCACCCCCGCGAATCCCTGGTGCAGGATCGCCTGCAAGTTGTCGGTCTCGGTTGTGGCCGGTGTGATCGCGTGAGGGCTGCCGTGGCACGCAAAGCAAGAGACTCCGCCGTGCCCGACGGACTCACGGAATAGCTTGCCGGGCTGCTCGAACTCGAATCCCGGGCGGGAGTGGCAGTCGGCACAACGGGGCTCATCGACCCATGGAGTGCGTGTCGGTGCCCCGACATCGCTCATCTCGCCGTGGCAGGAAACACAATCCAGCCCACGAGACGAATGCACATCGCGCTGACACTGGGCTCGACGCCCCGGGTGACATGCGTAGCACTGATTGTCGAAGCTGGCGGGCAGATCACCCAGTCGGTCGGCGTGTGCGCCATGCATTGCTGAGGAGAAAGTCGAGACCCCAGCCTGACCGGGCGCTCCCAAGGCCGGGTCGGCGTGGCATGCGGCACAGAATACCGGCTGGTTGGCCTCAAGGTTCGTGTTGTGCAACCGGTCATGGTCACGGAGCACATCGACCTCGACATTCATGCCCGGAGAGGGGTCGCCATGGCAGACATTGCACGAGAGTTCCCACGATACCGGGACCACCGTCTGCGTCTGCGCGACGAGCCCGGTGCCTTCCTTATAGACACTGAGCTTGGCGAGCTGGTATGGATTCACTCGGCCGGCATCGTCCTCCGGCGTGATGGGCACGCCGGTGATTTCCCACTTATGCTGCATCGCCTCAAGTTGGCCGCTCAGGCCATTGCCGGTCAGACCGATGTCAGGCGGTAGGTCGACGCCGAGCAACGCCTCATCGTACTCCCAGAAGTTCGACTTCGTGGACGAGTGGGTATTGCCGGGAACACTGAAATCGACTGTGAAATCGCTGCCTTCAGAGATGTCGATGACATCGGGATCATTGCCACGCTTGATCACCACGGCCTGGACTGTGTTGAACGGCGGTAGGATCATGAAATGCGAGAAATCCCGCATCATGCAGTGCATGCCAAGATCGTTGTTGGCCAGGATCACATACTGCCCCCCGCCGGGCCCTTCAGGCTCGGGCGGGTCGCCCAAGCCCAGCATAAGTGTGCTGGCGGCCGCGATCCCGCAGACAGCGAGTGACACAACCTGTCTCCGCCGTGATGTCGTCTTGCTTTCATACTGCTGACTCATCTCAACCCCCTTCTGGGTGCAGAGCACCCTGACAGATCACTGCAAGCCAAATGCCAAGATCAATATCGTCATTTGCGGATCTTCAGATCCGATTTATACTCTTTGTCTGGTCCATTGCAGCCAACTGTGGTGGCCAGATTTCACCACCATGGCCAGAGATAGACAAAAACCCGGCAGCAGAAACAACCGGGTCATGGGGGATGGGGCATGGGAGCAGAAGTCGATCAGGGGCAGCCGGCGTTGAACGCATTGAGGAACGCGCTCACATCAAAGAAGTTGAAGACACCGTCGCCGGTATAGTCCGCTGGAGCACTCATTGAGTTGTACGCGCTGAGAAACGCGCTCACATCGAAGAAGTCCAGCACGCCGTCACCGGTCAGGTCCGGGATGCACCCTGCTGAAGCCCGCGTGATCGTGGCGACATAAACTGAGGCGTCCTGTACATTGTGACGCACATCGAAAACGAACTGATTCCCGTCACGACCCGCTGGGCTCATGGTGAGGTCACCTATCACGCGCCCATCGATTCTATCGGCAGTGGTCAAGATCTTGAATACTTCCCCGGGCTGCCCATTTTCAAGGAAGCAACCAAAGAAGCCGTACTCAGCGCAGCCGCCGCTACCGCCCGCGCAGGCCTCGATGATGATGAGGTGATCGTCGAAGGTGACATGATTGATGGGTCCGAAACTTCCCACGACATCCGGCGCGTCCATATCGGTGTCAATGACGCGTGTGATCTCACCGGTGCCAGAGAGATCGCGCAGATACACCCCCTGAAACCGATCAAAGCTCACCGTTGGCTCATAACCGATGAAAACGGCATCTTGCCCATCGGTATCTGCGTAGCTGAAGTATCCGAACGGTCCGCCGAAAATCGGGATCGTATCAAGCCCGGTTGCGACGCAGTTCAATTGACCCGCTGGCGCGTGGAACGCAACAACGGCGTTGCTGTCGTACTCAAGCGTGTTGACACGGGCTGGCCAAATCAGGTAATCACCGCCCTGGGGTACATGCTGAAATCCGTTGATATTCTCGAATCCGAATGTCCCTGTTCCGCAGGGCAGGGGTGTATTCCGCAGCCCGAGAAAATGGGTGGTGTTCGTCGAATCGATAAAAGCCACGCCAGATTGGGAGGCCGGTGTAGAAACACCCAGGTGTGAATACACCGGGTTGTTGATGCCTGAATCGTTATAGAGCGTATACGGATCATCGATCCGTGCCGTATATGTGCTGGAGAGGGTCCCAAACTCGCCACCAAGAAAGACAACTCGCCCATTATGAATCGCGGGATTTGCGAAGTAGCTGAAGACCGAACCTGGCACATCGGGGCGAGGGTCGCCGTCCTGAGCGAGGATGCTGAACACTCCCGGGGCATCGAGCGAGACCACAGCGATGACCTCATCCTCGCCGTAGAGCTCACCACGGTAGCCGTAGAAAGCGACGAGTCCGTTGTGCATCGAGGGTCGGTTGCCCAGAGGGCGAACATGTGAATCAGGTGAAGCGATGCGGGTCAGCGTGATCTCCGGCTGACCCGCTGTCGCATGAAGCGCGGCAAGGCCGAGAACCGCGGAGAGTCGACCAAAACCTTGCAGCGATCGATGATTGATTGAGTTATTGATACGCACGGCCTACCGCCTTTCGAGTTGATAGATCAGTTTAAGGACAGCCGGCGTTGAACGCGTTCAGGAATGCGCTCACATCGAAGAAATCGAGATTCCCATCACCCGTCAGATCCGCGATTGGGTTATCGCTGTTGAAGGCATTGAGGAATGCACTGACATCAAAGAAATCGAGGTTGCCGTCGTTGTTGAGATCGGGAAGACAGCCCGTGCCAGCATCACCCACAATGTCGTAGAGAAGCACATCCTGCCGGTTCACGATGTCGGGCATGTACTGGCCTACTACATACAGGTGTCCGCCGGTGCCCGACGCGATCCCGGCGGGCGACTCCGAGGGCTGACCAGAGTCGAACCGTGTACGGGATTGGAACACGCCGTCGGTGCCCCATTGCTCGACGACGATATCTCCGCCATCCGCATCGATGAAGTAGATGAACCCGTCATCGCTGTGCGCGATATGCCCTGCCTTGTTATCAGAGTTCGAGACGCTCTGGATATCAACGGACCAATCGAAACTGCCGGCGGGATCAAAGCTCGCCGCGAATACGCCCAGCGGACCGAAGCCGGAGAGAAGAACCTGATCCGAGTCGATCCATGTGAACGCGTGGGGTGTCACGCTGCCTGGACGACTATCGAACACGGAATCAATCAGCGTGCCGTCCGCGCCGTACATGATGACCGCGGCATCGCTGTCGCTGAATCCGTTGACCGAGACTGTTGCGGCGACAAACACATTGCCCGCGCTGTCCGTGGTGATCGCTCGGGCGAGCGTCTCGTTGCGTGAGGTATCGCTCGTGAGATCGAGCACATCTTCCCAGAGCACCACCCCGCTCTGGTTGATCTTCGCGGTGATCATCTCCTTGCCGAACTCATCGTCATCGGAGCCGTAGCCAGTCGCGATGATATTGCCCGATGGGTCAAAGGTGACCGCTTCGCCCTGGGCGCTGGCGCTGCCTGCGTGCGTGGTTGGGAAGGTGGTATCGAACAGTTGGTTACCCATAGCGTCGTAGCAAACAACGGCGAAGAACACATTCAGGAAAGTCGCATCACGGGCCCATCCTGTCATGGCGAACTCGCCGTTGGGGCCGATCGCGTAGCCGCGCGGGTACTGCTGCGCCTGCGGATTGCCGCCGTCGTACCGGCGAACCCAGAGCTGATTACCGTCCGTGTCGTACTTGACCACTGCCCACTGCACGCTCGAGCCGCTCCCCCACGACTGTCCCGCGACATAGATATTCCCGTCGGGGTCGAGGCCGAGAAACCCCGGCTGATCGTAGTGGTCGCCATCCCCGTTGTATGACGCGCTCCACACCAGGTTGCCTTGCGCATCGAACTTGGCGACGAGGAAGTTTTCTTCGTTGCTGTTGACCGATGTCGTGCCGGCGATGATGACCTCTCCCTGATCGTTCACAACGACATGGCTTCCTCGATCGATATTGAAGGAGTTGTCATAGCCCACCTGCCAGTTGACGCTTAGCACCGGTGGATCGACCGGCACATCACACTGGTTGCTCATGGTGTAGACACGACTGAATGTATTGTCGACATACGCGATGTCGATCGCACCATCGCCATCGAAGTCATCCAGCGCGACACTGATCGGGTTGGTGCCGTTGTCGAGGGTCTGGGCAGGTTCGAAGGTCCCATCCCCGTTGCCCGCCAGCAGCGAGATCACATCGCCCACCTGACACGCGACAACAAGGTCGGTAAACCCGTCGCTGTTGAGATCCGCGGCCTGTACACTCTTCGGTGCGACACCCGTGGTATAGGTCTGACGCGGGGCGAGACTTCCGGAGCCGTCGCCCATGAGGACCGACACCGTATTGCCAAGGCTCATGAGCCCGTCCCAATCGGTCGCGACCACATCGAGGTTGCCATCGTTGTTCAAATCGTCGAAGATCACCTCGACGGGTCGTTCACCCACGATAAATGCCTGCCGTGTCGGGTAGGTCCCGTTGCCCGCGTTGTAGAGTACCGTCACGGTGTTCGAGTCTTCGTTGCCGACGATGATGTCCTGATCACCATCGTTGTCGATGTCACCCGCGTCCATGCCGTACGGGCTGACATTGGCCGCGAACAACCCGACGGAGGTGAACCCGAGCCCGTTGATGTTGCGGTAGGGCCTGATCTGGCTTCCGAAGTGATCCACTGTGACGAAGTCGAGATCCTTGTCGCCGTCGATATCGGTGAACAGGACACTGACGCACCCACCACCGCCGGCATAGAAAATGCCCGGATCAAATGTGCCACCACCGGTATTCCGAAAGAAGTAGACACCGTTGGAGAAGTAGTTGCAACGCAGCACATCGAGGTCGCCGTCGCCGTCCATATCGCCCAGCGCGACCTCGCCGAAGCCCCAGCCGCTGGTAAGCGAGGGCCCGATGCTGAACACACCGCTGCCATCGTTCCATAGGATGGTGGTCGGGTCGCCGCCGGGGCCGTTGGAATCCACGATCAGATCGATATCGCCGTCATTGTCGATATCACCCGAGACGATGTAGTTGGGGTCTTCGCTGAGCTGGTACGAAACCGCGTCATCGAAGTTGCAGAACTGTGCGTTGGCAGTCGAGGCAGAGATCGCCGCGAGCAGTGTGAGCATGGTATGTGTGGTGGTGTTCATGTGTATGACCAATCTAAGATCGTGACTGAGATGAGATTCGATTAGGGGCAACCCGCGTTGAAGGCGCTAAGGAACGCGCTGACATCAAAGAAATCAAAGTCTCCACTCCCGTCAAAGTCGGGCAGTGAGTTGACGAAGAACGAGACATCGAAGAAGTCCAGCAAACCATCGTCATTGAGATCAGCTGGACAAGCAGCCTCGAACGTATACCGTGTCGCGATGATGTCAGAGCTGTTCGCGACGCCGAACGCTAAAATGTGCCCAAGCTCATCGGAGCCGGTTCTGTAGAGCCAGTCCCCGTCTTCGCTGGCCGGGTCAGAGAACTCAAGCACGCTGACCTGCTCGATGCTGCCGTCCGCTGTGTTGTAGCACAGCATGAGCGCATCACGGTCGAACATCTGTCCCACGAGTGAGTCCGAACCAGTCGAGCCGAACACATACAGGCGTCCGTCTCTACCGACACACAGGTCAGAGCCGTATTCTGAATCGCCCGCGCCGAGGTCGCCGAACTCGCTCACCCAGCGAACGCTACCGGTCTGGCCGTCGTAGGCGATCGTGATCAGGTTCTCGTTGTTGTTCCCATCGTCGCCATCGGGATCGGTTGCTCCTGTGGCATAGATGCTGCCGTCGGGGCCCTCCGTGATCCGGCCGTACGATTCGTCCTGCCCGGGATCGACAAGCGTGACCCATCGCTGCACACCGGTATCGCCATCGATTCGCAGCACGACCCATTGACGATCGAGCCCGAACGGCCCAGAGATGAAAGCGATGGCATCACCATCTTCTGCGAGGATCAGGTCTCGGACCGATTCATTCGCCGAGGTCCCGTACTGATTCTCCCAGATCGTTGTGCCGTCATTGCCATCGTACTTGATGGTGAAGATATCGTTGCTGCTGCTACCTGCCTTGGCCCCGCCGCTCACGATGACATCGCCCTCGGGTGTGACCACGATCTCGTTGCCGTCGTCGTTCTCAAAGAGGAACGGCCCTTGACCAGTGTAGTAGCGCCGCCAAACTTCATCGCCGTTGGCACTGAGCTTGACCGTTCCGAAGTCTCGTTGTTCGTCCGGCGTCGCGAACCCGCCGGTCGCGACAACACCGCCATCGGGTGTGCCTGCGATGTCTTGTGGGCTGTCGATGCCGGTATTCCCGCCGTCGACCAAGCGTCGCCAGATTTCCTCGCCGGTTGCCGCATCGTACTTGATGATCGCATAATCAGCGTCGCCGAAGCCAGGCACCGAGCTTCGACCGAGCACATAGACGAACTGCTCATCCCAGGACAGCGTGATGCCCGCGGGAACATCCTGCTCGAGCGGCCCAGCATATCGCGAGAACCAGCCGATCGAGCCGTTGGAGTTGACCCGATGCACACCGAGATCGTCAATAAAGCTGATCCCCGTGAGAACAAAGCTCGTCCCATCCGAAGCGGTCACACAGCTCGCGAAGGAGAGATTCAGCGTATCGGTTGATGGGATGATGGTTTCCCAGTCGGGTGCGATGCCTGCGTGTACCGAGGTACTCACGCAGAGAATCCCGGTGCTGACGCCGACGATTTGCATTCTGTAGTTTGTACGCCGTTTCACCATATCTACTTTCTGATCTATCAGGGACATCCAGCGCTGTACGCGTTGAGATACGCACTCACATCGAAGAAGTCGAAGGTCCCGCTCCCATCGAAGTCGGGTTGTGTATTCACGAAGATGGAGACATCAAAGAAATCCAGCGTCCCATCGTTATTGAGATCCGACGGGCACGAAGTGCAATCAACTTTCCGTTGCGTGATTCCCGTGCTGAGATCGTTCGACTGACCGGCAGCCCAGACCTCGCCATCGACCGAGGTCATGGCTCGGAACCATGTGCCGAAGTCGGCCAGCTCAGATTCCGGGATCACCGACCAGTCGCTGCCGTTGTAATGCAGTATCAATGCGTGCGGGAAGCCATTGGCATCAATCTGTGTTCCCGCTGCGTAGATATCGTCCGCGCTACGCGCCGTGATCGAACGGAGCTCCGCGGTTTCGTCGAATGTTGGGACTGGCACATTGCTCCACGAGCTGCCGTCCCAGTGCACGATCAGCGGGATCGTCTGCTGCAGAGAGATGTCGTAGTCATATCCTGCCGCCCACGCGTCATTGCTGCTGATGACTTCGATCGCCTGCAGACTCGAAAAGGAGGTTGATTGCAGGATCGGGAACAGATCGTACTGCGACCACTCCGATCCGTCCCACCGAACCATCATCGCCGCCGGGCCAAACCCACCGGTCCCTGTCTCCTGCGCGCTCCCGACGGCCCACGCATCATTCTCGCTCGCGCCTTCAATGTCATGCAAGTAGTTGGTGCTACGCCCGCCGGTCTCGGCGAGCGGCGGCACAAATACGACATCCCAGTTACTGCCATCGAAACGAGCAGCCATCGGGTAGCTCAGTGCGGCCGGCGGAGGGAGCTCCGAATACCTGTACCCTACACCCCATACCTGTTCTCCAGCCTTTCCAAGCCCATAAAAACCGCTTCCGCCGCTATACGCAGGAGAGAGCAGCAGCTCCCAGTCAGTCCCGTCCCACAGCATTGATTGCGCGAGAGATGAGCCAGAAGACGGGTTATATGTGCCAACGGCAACTGCATGATCTGTATCAATTGCCAGAACGTCACTAAGCGACTGAAAGTCGCGGAGTTGGCTGGGCTGAGGAACCGTCATCTCTGTCCACGCTGTTCCATCCCAGCGGGCGATGTAGTTGAGCGTCTGAGAATCGCCAAGCTGGAAGATGTACCGCTTGCCGGCCGCCCAAATGTTGTCGCCCGCAATGCCATCGATACCGTAGAGAATCAGGCTCCCCTGCGGGTTCGGCGTCGTTTCAAGATCCCACGAACAATCTTGAGCCAATGCTGAGCTTGCGGTGAGTGCGATCGCGATGGTCGTTGCTCGTTTCATGGTCAATCTCTTCATGGTTCCTGATTGCATGGGGATGTGAAAACTGTTTCGAGATCACGGGCAACCCGCGTTGTATGCGTTGAGGAATGCGCTGACATCGAAGAAGTCAAACAGACCATCGCCGGTCAGGTCCGCGATCGGATCGGATGCGTTGAACCCGTTGAGGAACTCGCTCACATCAAAGAAGTCGAGGTTGCCGTCTCCTGTGAGGTCCGCGACGCAGGGCTGCGCGCCCTCGCCCTCGACGCTGATGATCGCGATCGCTTCACTCGCGCAGACAACCCACATCTCGTAACCCTCAGGTGTGACACGCGATGCGAGGTCCCAGATCTGGTTATGCGGCAGCGGGCTCGAGCCCTGTGTCCAGTGGCGCCAGACGCCGTCCTTGAGCTGCGAGACGCCGCCGGGGTATGGGAACCCCTGATCAAACATCGATATCCAGACCGACCCGTCGGGCGCAATCTCCACATTGTGGATGTCGTCGCTGGGGATTGATGAGTTCGCCATGTTGTACTGGTCATAAAGCCCGGTTGACGGGTCGTAGTGGTACAGGCCCATGCCGCTGCCGATCCAGAGCGTGCCGTCGGCAGCGACATCGAAGGACCAGAAGTGGTACCCCGTCGAATCACGATCGAGACCGATGGCCTCGCGAGGCACCTGCTCCCAGTTCACACCGTCGGTCTTGACCGCACCGAACTGAGCCGCGATCCAGACCGAATCCGGGTCGATCGGGTCGCGAACGACGGCGCAGATATCACCCACCGGAAGCCCGTCGGCGTACCCAAACTGCTGCCAGTTCCCATCAGCACCCTCCATAAACGCGACGGCACGACCCGTCGTCGCCCAAGCGCGACCACTCGTGGTCGCCGCGATATGCTCGAAGTCGAAAGTCTGGGGGATCATTGTGACAAAGCCATCCCCGTCATACTCGTAGAGCCCGTTGTTGGTCGGCGCGAAAAGCAGATTGCCGTTTTCACGGAACTCGACCGCGCTCGTGTTATCCGTAGGGAAGGGCCAGTCGAGCCCGAGTCCATAGGTCGCAACATTGGCGTTCGTCCATGTCCCATCGGGATGCAAGATGTCAAAGCCACCAACACCGGGGGCCGCATTGGCGGTCATCGCGACATCACCATTGGGCGCAAGAGTCACATCGCGTGCAAAGAAATCGAGCATGCCGGTATTGCTCAGGCGGTAACGCTGCCAATGCCCGTTCTCATACTTCGATGATCCACCGATACCGCCGGCCCAGATCGCGCCCTTGGAGTCTTCAGCCAGCGTGTAAGTATGGTTACCAGAACCCCAGTTACCCAGATGGGTCCAAGTCCCGCTATCCCAGAGGAACACATCCGCGTGATAGGTGCCCAACAACACTCGGTTGTTCGAGATGGGCTCGATGATGGAGACCTCACTCGAGAGCCCCGCCGGGGCAGAACCAACGATGGTGTAGGTCCCGTCGGTATGACGAAACGCGATGCCCTGCGTGGTGTTGACGAGCATATCCCCGTTCGGGAGTGTCGCATGCTTCCCGGGCACACCTGTTGGGCGTGGGCTGCCGGGCGGCGGTGTTGGGCTGCCATACCAGATGAAGAGCCCGTCCTTGTAGCTGGTCATGCCCATTTCGGACGAGCCGAACCAGACGGTGTACCCGCCGCTCGCGTCGGGCTGGACGGCCAGATAGTCCACCCAGTCCCAGCCGGACCACCAAGGCAGTCCGTTGCTGGTGTCCCACGAGTTCCATGTGTTGCTCACTGGGTCGTACTGCGTAAGCCCGCCCTGACTCGAACTGCCGAAGGTGTCGCACGCGAGCCAGAGCGTGCCATCCGGCGCAATCTCGATACTATTGATTGAGTTACCCGCGATCCCTGAGTTGCCCGTGTGGTAGCGTGTCACGCACCAGGGCTCGACGCTGGGGTCGAAGCGGAGAAGACCCTGGTCGCTACCGATCCACATCATGCCATCGCTGGTTTTGACGACATCGTTAAACCGAGGAGAGCCAAGCTGACTGCCGATCTGCGGGCAATCGACATTGTTCAGCGATCGCCACCGCGTGCCGTCGAAATGCGCGATGCCGCCCTCTTCCCAGAAGGTGACATACCCCCCGATCCACGGCGTATCGTCGTCGTCGATGAAAATCGTCTGGGTGTAGTCACCCGGAATACCTGTGTTGCTGGGGCGAAGGAGATTCCAGGAGACATCGCCAGGTGCGGCGAGAACCGGATTGATTGAAGAAAGAATCAGGCACGCGATCGAAGTGTATTGTACGTTCATGTTGATACCCTGATGACCCGAAGGTGTGGTGTGTGTTGATGAGACTCGTGCAAGTTTCATGCCAACCTCTATATCTCGCAGAACATCCTGAGGGATGATCGATCGATGCGATGTAGGCGAATGCTGGCCACGAACGCATTGGTTGGCCAGATCTCGCCAATCAATGCGATAAGAGCGAAGGCCGATCAATCTCGCGCCTCCGTACCGATCTTACTTTTGATCGATTGGGAGATGAAAGTTCATTCATCTCAACGGAGCTTACGGGCAACCCGCATTGAATCCGCTCAGGAATGCGCTGACATCAAAGAAGTTGAAGAGCCCGTCATTGTTGAAATCAGCCAACGGATCTGTCGTGTTGTAGGCAACAAGGAATGCGCTGACATCGAAAAAGTTGAGCATCCCGTCGCTGTTCACATCAGCGGGGCAATCCGGGATCATCCCCTCGGGAACGAGCGCCACGATCGCGTTATCACCGGAGCTCGTATCGAACGCGGTGGTGTAGATCCTGCGATCGTCGGCGATGAATCCAAGCGATGTATCCCACTGCGTGTATCCAACCGCGAGCAGCTCATCGAATCCGCTCGCCAGGACGCCATCGGGCGAGAAGAGCACCCCGCCGGTCGCGGAGACATCGCCGGCGTTGTTGTTGTCGTAGAACCCGACAAATGGCGCGGGGAGTTGGTTGAGGCTGTACCGCTGCCAGCCGTTCAGATCATCATGGATGAAGGTCAGCCAGCGATCAGAGCCCGCCGTTGCGCGATGTGCCGCAGCGATGACCTGATTGTTGTCATTGATCGAGTACGATTCGACGAAAGTGAAAGACACATCATCCTCACCCGGAGCGGGGACACCCAGATTGGTCACCACACCGGATTGGATATCAAACCGGAGTCCGTCGCCTACAACGACATCATTCTCGTTGAGGTCCGTCACGGTCGCCTCAAAACCGAGCGCATTGAGGTCAATCGGAGCACCGGTTTGGAAGAACTGAGTGGATGGCCCGCCCTGAAATCCGAAGAAGCGAGACCAGCCGACGATTGTGCCGTTGTCATTGATCGCGACAGCCATTCCGCCGTCGATTGACATCGTCCCGAATGGCCCAGGGAGCGTGGCGAACTGCTCGGGGATCGCGACGCTGTACCCGCCGTTACCGTCAGGCGTCCAGATCGCGGGTTCACCGAGATCGAACGGAAAGTTCGTGTCCGAAACCGTGCCCACGATCACACCGGCATTGTTGACATCAAGCGCGGCGCCGGATGTGTACCCGCTCGGCAGCGGGAGCAGGATGAGCCCGTTCTCGGCCGTTGCGATAAAGGGCTGGCTCAGCCCCAGGTTCACCTGATCGCCGACGACATGCCCAGAATCGCTCGCCCCGCGAACGCTTGTTGTGGCCGTGAAGTACGCGATCGGTTCGACGGTGTACGCGGGGATATCCGCGATATCCTCGTCACTGATCAACCCGTCATAGTTGAGATCATAAAGACTGAAGCCGAGCGCAAAGTTTGGGAGTTGCACCTCGCCGTTCATCATCCCATCCGCGTCATCGATCGTGCCGTCGAGTGAGCTGATCAGCGAGGAGAGCTGTGCGCAGTCTTGAGGCGAGTAGACCTCGTCGTCATCGAAATCGCCACGGACCTCATCAAATCCGGTATCAGTCCAGACAAAGAGTGCCTGCGGGTCTTTGACGATGGGCGCGGTGCCGATGATCGCCGTGACATCCCAGTCCCTGGGACGGTAGTAATCCTCAAGATCACGATTCTCCCACTGCTCAACCAGCTGAAGGAGATTTCCCGTTGCATACTGTGATCCGTAGATCAGATCATCGAGCGCTTCAGCGATCGATGTCTGATTGGAGATATCGAGATCGATGGACTGCTGCCACTCTCCCAGCAGCGCGGCGGCACCCTCGTTTGTGACCGGAAAAATCAGCGTGACGGTGGTCGTATCACTGGCTTGATCGTGCTTGAACTGCAGATCCACGATTGGATCAAAGTGACCGAAATCACTCCCACCGAATAGCCCACTCTCCGGAGCGAACGCGATAAACCGTTCAAAGAAACGCCCCGATACGATCCATGTCTCTCCCTCGTCGAAGACGGAATCCAGATCACCGTCCTGTGAAACAATGCCCGGCGTAAAGCAGCCACAGAGCGCGAGCACGAACTCACTTCCCGATCGCTCAAACTGGGGCGCTGTCGAATAGTCGCTGTCCACATCACCCGGCTCACGCACGATACGATCAGAGATCGATCCGTACGGATTCAGGCCGAAGCGTCCAACATTTGCAAGGTAGCGATTCTGCGCAAGCGGCATCAACTCGCCTCCGCTGTTCCTCTGACCATCGAGATCAAGCTCAATGTACCCGAAGAGCGGGCGATCGCCGAACATGTACGGATCGTAAGGCGATGCGTCGAGACCGATCGGGCCGGGAGGCGTCACCAATCCGTCCAGCTTGATCTGAATCCGAACCAGGTTCGCGTCTCCACCAGTTGAATCGCCGGTGTACGGGTTTGTCTCGGGCGTGCTTGTTTCCCATCCCTCAACACGAAGCTGCAGCAGATCGATCGGCTCGAAGTTCTCTGGGAGCGGCGCGTTGTTTCCCGCGTCCGTACGGCGGATAACAGCATCGCCGACTTTGTCCGCGTGGACACCGTCACTCCCCGAGCCAAGGACCAAGGTGGTCATGGCGGAGACGAGCAATGTCGAGATGAGTATCGGGCGGCTGCTCATCGCTCCACGATCTCCCGGACCTGTTCATCTAGACTGTAACGCTCGATACGGTATCTGAAACTCGACCGCTGCATCCCGATGAGCCGGGCCGCCTTGGACACATTGCCACGAGTATGCTCGAGTGCCTGCAACATCAGCGTGCGTTCGACCTCTTCCGCGGTATGAGTCCCGCCCTCGAAATCGAATACGAGCCCTCCGGTCGCAGGCGAGCTCCCCGATGAGTGACTCGGCACAGTCGGAACACCCGAGGCACGGAGGCCGAGATCGGTAACTTCGATCTCGTCACCCTCGCAGAGCATCGCAGCACGCTGGATTACATTGAAGAGTTCACGGACATTTCCGGGCCACGAGTGCGATGCAACAGCCTTCCTGGCGTCGGCGCTGAGTTCGATCGGTGCCAGACCATATTCACGACGAAGGCGATCGACCAGATTCTGCGCGATCAGCACCGCGTCGTCGCCCCGCTCTCGCAAACTCGGAAGCACAATGGTGAACGCGTTAATCCGGTACAGCAGGTCTTCTCGAAACCCCCCGTCTTCGACTGCCTTCTCTAGATCACGATTGGTCGCGGCAAGCACCCTGACCCTGATCGTGCGTTCCTTTGCCGAACCCACCCGGCGTATCTTGCCCTCCTCAAGCACTGTCAGCAGCTTCGCCTGAAGCTCAAGCGGCAGATCACCGATCTCATCGAGGAAGATCGTACCGCCGTCTGCCATCTCAAAGAGCCCCTCACGTGCCTCTTTCGCGTCGGTGAACGCGCCCTTCTCATGCCCGAACAACTCGCCTTCGATCAGGGTTGCTGGCAGGGCGGTGCAGTTGACATGAACGAATGGCTGCTTGGGATCCTCACTGCTATTGTGCAGGTGCTTGGCGAGCACGCCCTTGCCCGCACCGGTCTCGCCGGTGATCAGAACGGTCGTGACCGCCCCACCACTTGAACTTCCCAGGTCGGCCGTGCGATTGACCACGGGGATCTTCGCGAGGCGTTCGGCGAGTTCGAGCGTCTTAACCCACGCAGGCGACTTCCCGACAGGGCGGTTGCTTGCCTGATCGACCTGACGCATCCGCTGGTACAGCCGCAGGTGCCGAGAGGTGCGCTGCTGTTCAAGGAGCCGATCAGTGATAATCATCAGTTCCTCGAGCCGTACGGGCTTGGCGAGGTAGTCATCCGCTCCCAGCTTCATCGCCCGAACCGCGTCATCAACCGATGCGAACGCAGTCATCACCACAACGGCGCCTGCGTAGCCCTGCCCGCGAAGCTCTTCGATGAAATCGATGCCCGATTCCGCTCCCAGGTTCACATCCGTCAGCACAATATCGAAATCGCCTGAAGAGAACGCACCCCTGGCAGCTGGCAGTGATGCGACATCAACAACCTCGTGCTCGGCTTTGCTCAGAGCACGGGCTACGGTGAAACGCAGGGTTTCGTCGTCTTCGATGAGGAGAACTCTGGCCAATCTCAATACCTTACTGGCCAGTTCTGGCCAAGTCTATTCTTTTCTTCCAACCCGGGCATCGAGTCGGATTTGCATCAGAAACGCTGTTCCAGGGCTGGAATCGCCATTCACGGGCGATTGGACCGCAATCGAGCCCAAATGCTGATCGATGATCCGCTGTACTAGTGCAAGACCGATGCCAGTTCCTCCCTTTCGCGTAGTGAAATATGGCCTGAAAATAGAGACATGCAAGTCCGCTGGAATGCCCGGGCCGTGATCACGCACTTTCAATGTCCAGTAACCTTCTATACAGCCCACAGAGAGTTCGACCGGGGTTCCGCTTGGCGCGTAATCAATCGCGTTACTCAGCAGTGCCGTGACAGCGTGCTCAAGCTGGTCGGGGTCACCAACCGCAGGGCCGGGATCTTGATCGATCTCGATCCCGATCGTGACCGAGCGGCTCTCGGCGGCCCCACGATGTGATTCGACGACCCCTTGAATCAGTTCGATCGGAAGATACTCGCGATGATGGAGCTGAAGGGGTGACGAAACCCGAAGCATGCCCTGGAGCCAACCCTCGAAGCGATCAACGCTCGCGATGATCCGTTGCTGGAGTTCTTTGAGGTCTGATCCGGGTTCAAGCTCACTCTGGGTTGTTTCAGCGAGCGCGCGGATGCCGGCCAGGGGTGTCCGGAGATTGTGGACCGTGCGTTGCGCCATCTCACCCATTGCGGCGAGTCGCTCTCGCTCGACGCGTTCATCCTGCATCGCTTGGATTGTCGACGCCATGTGATTGAACTCAGTTCCGAGCTGACCGAGTTCATCGCCCGAGTTGACCTCGATCGTGTACTCGAACTCACCATGCGCGAAATGCTGCGCACCGATACGCAACTGCTCAATTGGACGGAGCACCCATCGACGAAGCAGGAGCACCGAGTACGCGGCCACCAGGGCCGCACCGATTAGGCCCACAGCGATGATCAGGTATATCAGCACACGCAACCGCTGTCCGTAGGTATTCGCCAGTGCAGCGTCTTCGATGATCCGCCCCTCGATGCGTTCGATAAGCTCGTGTCGCTCCTCGATACGATCGATCAGCAAGATAAAGTCATCGGCAGAACCGCTCGAGGCCCATCGCTCGGCTAGATTCATGATCTCACCTGATCGGCGACGGAGATTCTCTACGGTTGAAACACCGGAACGCATTCGCAGTGAGGCGACATCCTCCATGCCCTCGAGCAGCAAGAGGATCTGCCTTTCTGCACGGATCACTCCGGGAGCAACTTCGCTCGACTCGGGAGCGGTGAATGAGGTGTCAACGACATCGTCGAGTGTAAACCGCCCAAGCCCGAGGTCGCTCGCCTGCAACTCACCGAGCCTCTTGATCGAGTGCATGCCAGAAAGGACTGGCTGCGCCGAACGGAGCGGCCAGGCGAGCTCTCGTTCGAGAAATCGAATACTCCATATGCTCAGCGCAACAATGGCGCCGAGGATCATCGAAACCAACACGAGGATCACGAAAAACTTCTGACGAAGCGACATGGAAGAATGGTACCCGAATCAGCGGGTCGGCTGGTAGGCCCAGTCGTATGTGGGCTCATTCTCGGGATCGCTGCTGCTTTCCACATGCCCATCGATAAACGCGATGTTTGCTTTCCCGCCGTGGCGGAGCCCGGGGAACCAGACTCTGGAGTTGGCGTACGGGCCTCGCGAGTTGAGTGAGGGGGCGATGTAAACTGGGTTGACGCCAAGCTGACTGGCCCGGTCACCATCAACATCCATAAGAAGCGGCACATTCGAACGGGTCAGGATATCCTGTCGCAGATCCACGCGAACCGCGCGGGGCAATCCTCTCCGATCGATTATCTCAGCTCGATTCAGGCGTGCGTTGAAACCGAACGAAATGCTCGGAGCGGGCCCAACTGCACCATTACTACATGCGAGATTATTCCGGAGCGTGAGCGGCTCACGAACATCAGGACATCGCATCGGATCGTTTCCCTGCGCATCCGGCAGGTCGACTGCTCCCGCCCTGCCCCACCGCCAGAACTCATCCACGCCGTACTGACTCTCTTGGAATGTTTCGATCGAGAAGATGTTGCTGTCGCCGTCGTCTCCACGGTCGCCGTGCAGCTGAGGGTCCGCAAAGATCTGGAAATCAAACGCGACAGATCGTTGCGACATCTGGCACTTAAAGGATCTGGCTCGAACGATTGCACCATGGATCGCAGGGGAGAGAATCCCAATCAGCAGGGCGATAATCGCCATGACGATCAGCAACTCGACAAGCGTGAACGCGTGTCGGCAGGCATGTGTGTGCGTTGATGCCCGACGGGGTGACATACCCATATCATAATCAGTTCAGGTCGATTCCGGACTCACAGGTTGTCCAATTCACACTTTTTTCGGTTTCGGATCCCAAATGGCCAGTATTGTGGCCAGATGTAGCCTGGCCAGTGAGCACCATCACCGTCGATCAGGCGTGGCCAGTACTGATCTCGGTCTTGATCTTTGCCATCTCCACACCCCACCCAGGGCCCAAATTGGGCTGCTTTTCTGTTTGGCACGCTGCTTGTAAGGAGCCTCATCCGTCGTCGCACATCGTACCTGACCCACGCGGCGGCGCCGACTCGTTCGTTAGACAACCAACCACAACTTCAAACAGGAAAGCACACCATGAACACCTCAAGCAACTCAGCACTCCTGCTGCTGGCGATCGCGGGCTCCGCTTCACTCGCTGCACCATCGTTTGCTCCAGCATCCGCACTCCCAAGTGGGCAGCGTCCCTCTGGCGTCGCATTCGCTGACTTCGACGGCGACGGTGATACTGACCTTGCCGTGACCAGCGACAATCTTGACAAGATTGAGATCTACTCGAACAACGCAGGCGCACTGTCGCTGAGCGCGACTTACTTCACCGGCGCGGCCACAGGGGCAGATGATCTGATCGCCTCCGATGTGGATGGCGACGGTGATTCGGACCTTGTCGTAGTCCTCAAGAACTTCAACTCGGTTCAGGTCTACTCCAATACCGCTGGTTTGTTTACCGCCGGCGTCCTCGTTGGTGTTGGCGCCGAGCCAATTGATCTCTCCTTCGGTGATATCGATGGCGATGGCGATGACGACTTTGCAACGGCAAACCGTGACGGTGCGTCGTTCACGATCCTGACGAATAACGCTGGATCCCTCTCTGCGGCGTCGTTCGCCGGTGGAACAGAGCCGCGTTCCACCGCGATCGGCGATTTCACCGGCGACGGCGTCGCAGATATCGCGGTCAGCGATCACGATAACCGGATCGTCAACATCCACTCGGGCGCTGCTGGCTTTGCGATCGCGCAGGGCCTGGCTGTCAATCCGATCGCCCGCCCCGATGGCGTCGTCGCTGGCGACTTTAATGGTGACGGGCTGCTCGACCTGGCCGCCGCGGTAAGCGACGACCTGCTCAATGTCGCCTCTGTCTGGCTGAACACCGGCGCAGGCATGGGCGCACGGACTGATTTCCCAACCGGTGGAGCCAATGTTGGCGGCATCGCGACCGCGGACCTCGATGGGGATGGCGATATGGACCTCGCCACGTCGCATCAGGACTCGAACTCGATGAGCACGCTCGAGAACAATGGCATGGGCGTCTTTGCCCCCGGTGTAGTTTCGGCAACAGGCGCTCGTCCGGGCAATATCGCCTTTGGCGATATCGACGGCAACGGCGGACTTGACATCGCGATCGCGAACCGCGACGGGAACGATGTCTCTACCTATATGAACCAGAACGGCTTCACCGGCCCCTGCTCTTCGGTCGACCTCGCCGAGCCCTTTGGGCAGTTGGACTTCTTCGATGTCTCAGCATTCCTGACCGCATTTGGCGCGATGGACGCGAGTTCCGACCTCAACAACGATGGTGTCTGGAACTTCTTTGATGTTTCGACCTTCCTTGGCACCTACTCCGCGGGCTGCCCGTAATCGGCACCCACTATCTGAACTGGATCTCGCTGCGAACGCGATGATCTACACTACAAACATCCGCCCTTGTCCTCGGGCGGATGTTTTTCATGCCCGAGTGTCAGTCACCGACCAGTATCATGAGCAAATCATTAAGAGTATCGTGATACAAACGCCTGCAGATGTTTCCTTGTTAGACTCTGGGCATGCTGGCATAGACAGCTGGAATCACCGAATCCCATCATCAGGACAAGAGCATGAATGTATCAAAGCCGCTCGAGCTGGTCATCTTTGATATCGCCGGCACGAGTGTTCAGGACCATGGCTTTGTGCAGCGAGCATTCCTGAGCGTCTCGGATCGGCACGGGCTTGGGCTGGATGCGGAGTGGATCAAGCCGCGCATGGGCGTCCATAAGCTGGCGGTCATGCGAGAAGCCCTGACAGAAGCTTGCAAATCCGGCGAGATCGAGCCGGAGCGACTTGCTCGCGAGTTCGAAGAAGCCATCGATGATGAGGTGGATGTCGGCGCAGCCCCGGCGATGCCAGGGTTTATCGAGCTGCACCATGACCTGCTCAGAGCGGGCATCAAGGTCGCGTTCACAACCGGTTTCTCGCGGTCAACCGCTGAAACTGTTCTTCGAGGGGCAGGTATCAGCTATGAGATCCTCGTCGCGTCAGATGAAGTTAGGTGTGGGCGTCCAGACCCGGAGATTGTGCTTGAGGCCATGCGGCGGTCGGGCGTGGAACACCCAGACGCGATCGCCGTGATCGGTGATACACCGAGTGATCTTGGATCGGGCATGAACGCCAATGCCGCCATGTCGATCGGCATAGGCCATGGAACACATCGCCTTCACGATCTCCAGCCTCACCCCCACACGCACCTGGCCGCCAACTTCGACGAGCTCCGGGTTATTCTTTCACCCTTGACCGGTATCCCCTGCGGCGAGCATGCTCATGGTTGAGTCAGATGTTGTGATCGTGGGTGCCGGTATCGTCGGCCTTGCGACAGCGATCGCTGCGGTCCGCGATGGTAAGCGCGTGACCATTTGCGATCGGCATCGGCTCCCCGCCGGTGCATCGATCCGGAACTTTGGGATGGTGTGGCCGATCGGGCAACCCAAGGGGCCGTTGTTCGATCTGGCGATGCGCAGCCGGGCGATCTGGCTCGATCTCGCTGATCAGGTCGGCTTCTTCTGTGAAGCTTCTGGGTCGATGCATGTCGCTTACCGTGACGATGAGTTCAATGTACTCCGCGAGTTCGTCAGTTCTGAGGGCGAGTCTCGTCGAGCACAGTTGCTGACACCCCAAGAGGTCCGTGGGCACACTCCCGGTGTTCATGCCGATGGGCTGATCGGAGGGATGTACTCACCGTTAGAACTCAATGTTGAATCTCGGACGGCCATCGCCAAAGTCTGGGACTGGATCGGGTCCCAGGCGGGCATCAGGATGCTCACTGGCTTCGAAATCGCTCGCGTGGCGCCTCATCGGGTTGAATCGACCGATGGGCGAGTGCTTGAATGCGATCGCATTTATTTGACCACAGGACACGAGGGGACCGTGCATTACCCGGCATCATTCCCCCCTGACGCCTTCTGCCAGTGCAAGCTGCAGATGATGCGCACGATCCCTCAGCCTGGGGGTTGGAAGATGGGTACGCACGTGGCCGGTGGCTGGACCCTGCGTCACTATGGGGCATTCGCGGATTGCCCATCGCTGGCAGCACTCAGAACGCGGATCAGCGATGAGCAGCCCGAGTTTGACAGGCATGGCATCCACATCATGCTCAGCCAGCACTCATCAGGCGACCTGATCATCGGTGACTCTCATGTCTACGGGGATGCCATCACGCCATTTGATGACGAGCATACTGATCGACTCATCCTTGAGCACGCCAAGAAGCTGGTTAATGCCCCGAGCTGGACGATTGATCAACGGTGGCACGGGATTTATCTCAAGCGGACTGACGGGCGATCGCTGCTTGTTCACGAACCTGAGAAGGGTGTCACGATCATCAACGCGATGGGTGGCGCGGGAATGACCTTGTCCTTTGGCGTGGCCGAGAGCGTGGTGAAAGATCCTGAGCTTGCTCTGGAACGGTTCGGTCCGCTGGTCACACAAAGCGTCTAACGATCCACGAGCAGCCAAAGTCGATCATTGACACCAGGATGATGATGATCAGCATGATCGTTGCGACTTCCTGGAACTGGTACGATTTCAGCTTGGCATCGATCAGGAAACCCACGCCGCCGGCACCAACAAGGCCCAGCACCGAGGCTGAGCGGACATTGCTCTCGAATCGCAGCAGGGTCTGGCTGATGACGATGGGGAAGACTTGCGGCAGCACTGCATAGGAAATGACATGGGCCGATGGAGCGCCACTTGCGAGCACGCCTTCCACTTCGCCCTGTCGGATCGTATCGATCGCATCGGCGAACACCTTGCCGAGTACACCGAAGGTGTGTACCGCGAGTGCGAGCACCCCCGCGAAGGGCCCGAGCCCTATCACCGCAACAAAGATGAGTGCGAGCACGAACTCGTTGAACCCGCGGCAGGAATCAAAGCCCCGGCGTGTCAGGAACGATCCGAGCCAGCGTCCGATTCGGTGGAGCAGCGAAGTGCCCGTGCTCATGATTCCAAGTGATCGCTGGGATGCGAGCAGCGAGACCGGGAGGGCGGCTACGAACGCGATCAGTGTTCCCCAGATCGCGATCGCAATCGTTTCAAGGGTCGCATCTATGTAAAGCTTGACCGATTCCCGCCCTGTCTCGATCGGAAAGAATCCGCCCCGTCGCTCATGCTCTGCACGAGCGGCCGAGCGTGAGACACGCTTATCCCACTCTTCCTCGGTCAGTGCCGATCGGAGGAGTTCATAGCGGGCTTCGATGAGCTGGTCGAAGTTCTCAGGTTTCTCAGCGGTTCGGTCGAGCCCGAGTTCATCAAGGACCTGTTTCTGAGCATCTGCTCGCAGACTCAATCGGGTCGTACGCTCCGCTTGGCGGTTGACCTGTTCGTGCTCTGCCTCGGTCAGCGAGCGACCAAACAGGTATTCACCTGCCCTGTCGCGGTTCTGGATCAGCGTGATCGGGCTCAAGTCAGATTTCTGTGCGGACCATGTCAGCACAGCAAGCAGCAGCATCGGGGCGGCGAACTTTGGGGAACTGAAGACAGAAACCACACCCGCTACGGTTGCCGCGATGATCATCGCTAGCCCGATTTCCACTGAACCGGCCGCGCTGAGCACAATACTCAGCACCAAAAGAATCGCGAAGGGAATCGCGAACTTCCATACGGGTGTCGGCTGCTTTGGGGAGGATGACTCAGCCATCGCTCTCGGCTGCCATTTCTACTTTGCGTTGCTCCAGCAGGCGGATGTAGTCGTAGTCTTCGTCGGTTGCGGGGACAAAGCCGCCGCGAGCCATCTGCTCCATCGCGTCTTGATCGCCAGAGAGCTTGACGAGCGCGGCCGTCACCTGCTCACGGAACTCGATCGGCAAGTCATCGCGGACCGCGATGACTCCCGCAGGGATCTCTGGGCTTCGCCAGATCTCGACGAGTGCCGATGCGTCGAGACCTGATTGCTGCATCGCACGGAGGTCGAGGGTGTTCGTAGCAGCGACATCGAGATCGCCGGCGATGACAGCTCGCACGGCGTTACCGTGCGTTCCCGTATATTTCACATCACCGAAGTACTCCTCGGCGGTCATGCCGGTCTCTTCCATGATGCCGATGAATGGCACGAGGTAACCCGAAGTGGAGTTGGGCGTGGTGAACCCGAAAGAACGCCCTCTGGCATCCGCGAGCGATTGGATCCCGGTGCTCTGATTCGTCACAATAATCCCGAAGTACCCGGCGAGCCCGTCGAGATTCAGTTCCTTGGCCACAGCGATCGCGCCGGCGATCCGGTTCGCCTCGACATAGCTTTTGGGGCCAAAGTAAACCACATCAACCTGCTTGTTCTTCATCGCCGTGATGATGCCGAGATACTCTGTCGCGCTAAAGGCTTCGACCGGGCGTCCGAGCTCCATCTCGAGCTGCTCGATCACCGGCTTGAACCGCTCAACGATGTCGGTACCACCCTCTGATGGGATCAGTCCGAAGCGTATTGCGCCGAGTTCATTCGTTGCGGAGTTGGTCGTCTCAGCCTGGCCTGGCTCTGCCTTGCTCGCAGGGCCTGAATCGGAGCAGCCGCATGACGTGATGATCATAGCGACGATGAGCGTCAGACTATAGAGCCGCTTGAGTGAAGACAGCATGTCCTGCTCTCCTTTGCGTTTCGTTGATGATCCGGGAACTGATCGATCGGCTCTCCGCTTGGGCTTCATCGAGTTGATCGCCATAGAGATGCTCAAGCAGAGCGTCATTCAGGTGATCTGCGGAGGTATCCATAACCATGACACCATCACGAAGCCCAATGATTCGATACGCGAAACGGGTTGCAATATCAACCTGGTGCAGGTTCGTGATTACTGCGACACCGTGCGTTTCATTGATCATGCGGAGGATGCCCATGACCTGCTCAGCGCTCCGTGGGTCGAGCGAAGCGATGGGTTCATCGGCGAGGATCACATCCGCCCGCTGAGCGAGCAGGCGTGCGATCGCGACGCGTTGCTGCTGACCACCAGATAGTTCGGTCGCCCGCTTGCGTGCGAGATTCTCGATCCCAACCTCATTGAGACAGTGCATCGCCCAGTCGCGGTCATCCGCACTGAACTGCCGCCAGAGCGATGGGAGCAAGGCAAGCCCGCGTCTGCTACCGAGCGTACCTACCAGCACATTGTCCAGAACACTCAGGCGTGAGACGAGATTGAACTGCTGGAAGACCATCCCGACTCGTCGCCTGACCTGGCGGAGTTCGCTTCCTTGCGCGTGCGTGATGTCCTTGCCGTCGAGTTCGAGGCAGCCAGCCGTCGGATTGAGAAGCCGGTTGAAGATGCGGAGCATCGTGCTTTTGCCTGCGCCGGATCGCCCGATGACCGCGACCCGTTCACCTGGCTGAATCTCAATATCAAGATCGCGCAAAGCCACAAACTGACCCGCGTAGGTCATGCCGAGTCCGGTCGCCTTGAGTAATGGTGTCATGCTCTGCGTGCCCAACCCTGCACATCTGCCTTTGGCACACCGATCACAATGGTGCGATGAGGAGATGGAAAGAATACCGGCGCGTGATGGCCGGGATTGTGCTCGATATCGCTCTTAACCGATTTCAAATACATTCGGTGCATGCATGGTCTCAGTTGAATCGGTCGTGGAGCAGGGTGCTGCGGAATGCGTCATGGAACGCATCGCAGTGCTCTTGAGTATGCGCTGTGCTGAGATACAGCTTCGTGCCCATCGGGTTGAGAAAGATCCCACGCTGAATCATCCCGAGCTGCACACGCCTTGCTTTCGCACGGTCGCCCGATCGCGTTGAACGGTAATCCACGACCGGGTCTGGTGAGAAAATAAACTGCGCAAGCGGGCCGTCCCCGATCACCTGCCCGCTCACGCCAGTCTCTTGCATGACATCCTTGATCCCGGTCCGGAGATACGCTCCGAGCGAATGAAGGGCTGTGTAGGTCCCGGGCTGCTCGAGGTGATCGAGTGCTGCCCAGGCAGCAGCGCAGCTGACCGGGTTCCCGCCGAGCGTGGATGCGGTCCAGACATACGGCTCATGATTCAGGCGATGCTCTTCGACCATCTGCATCAGATCACGCTTACCGCCGAATACGCCGATCGGAAAACCGCCCCCAAGCGCCTTACCGTATGCGACCAGATCTGGAATCACGCCGTAATACTGCTGTGCCCCGCCATATGCAAGCCGGAACCCCGTCACCACCTCGTCAAAGATCAGCACAACACCATGCTGATCGCACAACTGTCGGAGCCCTTGCAGAAACCCCTCTTTGGGTGCGATGCAACGGTGAAAGGGTTCAACGATCATGGCGGCGATTTCTTCGCCCTGAGCGTGCACGATGCTTGCGGTCGTTTCCAGATCATTAAACGGCGCGATAAGTATCTGCTCGGCGGCTTCTTGGGTCGTGCCGTGGCAGGATCGTTCTGACGTGGGGAACTGACAGTGCCCCGTCGGGAAGAGACTGGTCACACCGAGGTCGTTGGCACCGTGGTAAGCACCCTCGAACTTGATGATCTTCTCGCGCCCCGTGGCTGCGCGGGCTATGCGGCCGCAGTACTGCGTTGCCTCGGTCCCGGAGGCGGAGAAGCGGACCTGATCACACGCTGGGCTGATCTCGATGATCCGCTCGGCGAGTTCGAGTGAGCGACGATTGACACATGCAAAGTTGGAGCCCAGCTTAGCTTGAGCCATGGCCGCCTGGACGACACGATCGTTGGCGTGCCCGACGAGAACCGACCCCCAGCCCATCGAGAAGTCATATCGCTCTACGCCGTCTGTATCCCAGACTTTCGCGCCTTCGCCCCGCTCAATAATCGTTGTCAGCTCGGGAGGAAAATCGAACTCCCCGTTTGATCCGGCAGGGAACGCGCTGAGACACCGTTCACGCTCATCCCGCAAAAACATGCTCGCGATCGTGTTCATCCTCGCGGTCCTTTCTGCCTAATGCGGCGATACGAGTTGATCAAACGAAAGCGCCCTGCGGACCTTGTCGGGCCCAGTAATCGCCAGGTCAAGCGACTCGCCGCCATGGTCTTCGAAATACTCGACAACAATCGTGTGCTCACCCGTTGTCAGATCGATCTGCTCCGATTCCTCGATCGGGCCGTGCGACCCGTCGTTATCGATGATGATCCGGCGTCCGATCTTCAGCCGTGATCCGTCATCGGACTTGAGATGAAGCATGTATGTGCCGGATTCTTCGATCCGCAGCTTGGTCGTGAATCGGATCGCAAACTGATCTTCACGCTTCTCGATCGTGGCGAGCCCGATCTCAGGGCAGGTTCCCTGCCGAAGCGGCGTCAGCTTGCGGAAGTCTGGCAGACTCTCCCAGCGTGCTTCGCCCTCGGGCGCCTCGTAGTACTCGTAGTTGACCGGGCGAGGAGAGTCCGAGCGGAGCAGTCGGTAAGTATCGCTCGTAACGCGGCTTTCTCGGCCACGCATAAATGCTCGGGCTTTGATCGTGGTCGTTTCCTTGATCACGAAAGGCGCGGCATAGACCATCGAGTTCTTGTCGGGCTCACTCCCATCGAGCGTGTACGTGATGTCTGCAGCCTCAAGCTCACACCCGAGTTGAATGATCACCTCGTCGGTGGCCATGAGTGCACCGGGGGGCGTGATCTGGGGTGCGGGGAGGTATCGGCTATCGATCCAGCCGCCGTTGGCCGCGCTGCTCATCGCCTCCAGGATGGGCTTGCCCACCCACGATGGATGCATCGGAACCCCTAACAGGTAGGCCGCGGTGCAAGCCGTGTCGTAGGTATTGATATCACGACTGATTTCGCGGCTGTTGGCGATCCCGGCCCCCACGATCATCCATGGGATTTCAAGCTCGGCCATACTCTCGCCGCCGTGCGATTTACCAACCCCCCCGTGGTCGGAGGTGACGATGAGCACGGTACTATCCCAGGCGCGTGCCTCATCGATAACCTTGATCATCTCACCGATGCGATCGTCTGCGCGCTTGACGGCCGCGAAGTACTCAGGCGTATGCCATCCCTCTCCATGCCCAGCACCGTCGACATGATCGAGATGAACAAAGAGCAGGTCTGGCCTGTTGTATTTGAACTCTTCAATCGCTCTCGCCATTGTCGCCTCAGGGCCTTGTGTATCCGCGGCCACATCAACGACGCTGTGATCGAACAGGTTGCCAAAGCCGCTCCAGTCGTAGATCACGCTGATCTTCGCATCCGGGCGATAACGACGGAGTTCGGAAAAAATACTCGGGAATCGCCCCTCCTGCCCTACCTTCGACGGCATGATCGAGCGGCTCCAGAGTCGCCAATCGTTCGAGGTGATGCCGTGCTGTTCTGGGCCTGCGCCCATGATCATGGAAGCCCAGTTTGGGGACGATGAGGTCGGGAACACGCCGCGAGCATGGAAGCTGTACGCTCCCTGTCCAATAAGGCGGTTCATGCTGGGTGAGATACCCTCATCGACACCGCGTGGGCTCAAGCCATCTACGCCGATGATGATGACGGTACGGACGGGCTGATTCAGCTCGACACCCCATGCCATCGAGCACAGGAACGAGAAGAAGATAAGCATGCACTGAAGCATCTGAAACTCCTGAGAATGGATGAGGCAAACGCCTTTGATCGATCAGCCGCACCCACTGAGGAACGCCTGGATGAAGACTTGTGCATCGAAGAAGTTAAACGCAAGGTCCGCGTTCAGATCCGCGTGAGGGGATTGATTCTGAAATGCAGAGAGAAATCCTGATACATCGAAGAAAGTCAGGCCAGGGATGCCATCGAACTCCGCAGCGCACAACCCGGTGATCATGAGGTTGTCGATCGCCCACCACCAGTCGTTGGCGGCATCAAGCATGGCGAACTCCAACGCCATTGTTGATGCACCGGGGGGATTGGGGATATCAATGAGCACACGCTCGTTCGTAGAATCAGGGTGAAACTGATCCCCCGCCTGACTGCGCCAGTCAAGAAGGATCTGATACGGCCCGTTGTCAAACGAGACACGCAGCTCCACCCGTTGATTATCCTCAGGTCGCCAGCTGGAATCGAAAGCGATCTGTAGACTATCAACCCTGACCGATGCGATATCGATCGCCGGGCTCTGCATCAACGCGTTGTATGCTCCCAACGCCTCTGGATTTCCCAGGTCATCCCACTCATCCGGATCTGCAACCGCGATGGCGCCGCGCGCCGAAACAAACTCGCTTCTCAGTTGATCAGCTGCGATGCCAACCCACCAATCGCGATCAGTAAAAGCCCAGCCCTCCCACTCGGTGACGCCCTCACCATCGAGACCGATACCAGGAACACCCGAGTCATCTACACTCCAACCCTGCGGGGGTACATCTGTCCAAACACTATCGCTGGGGGATTCATCAACGCTCGGCCCCAGCGGCACGCTCTCGAAATCTTCCTGGAGAATCGTCATACGCTCTGCGCTGGCCTGACCAACAACAGCGATGTTATCGATCGCCCACCACCAGTTGTTCTCTGCGTCGAGCAGCCCAAATCGGAGCTCAAGCGTTTGGGCACCCATGGGCACCGGGAGATCGAGCACAACCGTCTCATCGGTCGCGTCTGGCTTGAAACTTGGACCTGGCTGAGAATGCCAATCGATAAGCACGATTTCTGAGCCGTGATCGAAGACAGCTGTCACCATCGCTCGCTGATTGACTTCCGGGCGCCAAGAGGAATCAAAGATGAGTTTGGCATTGTTCGGATCGAGACGCGTGATATCAATGACCGGCGATTCGAGCCAGCTGTTGTATGTGCCAGGGTCTCGTGGCGCGTCATCCCATTCATCCGGATCCGCGATAGCGGTCGCACCAGAAGCCCTCGTGAAACCGCTGCGACCCTGATCGTCGGCGGTTTGTGCCCACCATATCGGATCGGCAAAGCCCCAGCCTCGCCATTCTGTGACGCCGCCGCCGGGAACTCCCGTGCGGTCGACAATCCACCCACCCGGCGACAGGGATGTCCACACATGATCACCCGGCGTCCCTTCGTCCACGGGCGAACCGAGGGGAACCGTATCAAAGTCCTCCGAGAACGCAACCACGACCTGCGGGCAATTTTCGCAATCCGAATCGAGCCCGAGCCAATCGCCGCCCTGCGCCACGCAGATGTTTTCACGCAACTGATCACAGAACCCATCATGGAAGCAGCACGCACCTGTCGGTGCCGATCCTGTTGTAAACGAGAACTCGTCCGACCAGTCGCTCCATCCCAGACCAGAATCTCGATAACGGACACGCCAGTAGTAGGTCGTCAACCCGTCAAGATACGCAACGCTGACCTTGCTGATGTCCGGATCTTCGACCGTGTTCACGCTGTACGAGCCGCTTTCTCCGCCGTCGGCACCTTCAACCATGAACCAGTTCTCAAATCGGATCCAGCGATCAATCACTGGGTTCACGTAATCGCCTTGAATCTTCGTCAGCTGGAACTGACTCTCAAGGTGCGTCCCCCCGTCCGAATCACTGAAAACGCTCGCTCGGAGTTCCACAAGATCGGGATCGACCTGAGTCTGCCCGTCGCTCGGCGCAATCGGCGAAGGCACCTCAGGCTCGTTGTTGTATCGACGGATGGTGATATCGTCCATCACCTCATTGTCACGCTCGAAGTAGTTGTTCCCACGGTTGATGCGGCGGAGACGAAACTTGGGATCGTCCCCCGCGTCGACCTCCATGATGACAAAGCCCCACTCAGGAAAGACCCGCTGGAACTCGTCATAATCGACATCGCTCTGGTCCCAGTAATCGATACCCCCCTCGCCGGCAGCCACATTCACCCAGAGGTGACTGTGATCCTTGCTCTGCCCGCGTTCGTACGCGTGCGTATGCCCGAAGAAGTGAATCGAAGGCTTTCCGGTGGTATCTGAGAAAGCTTCTAGCTTATCGACAATAAGGCCGGTGTACGCCGTGTTTCCTGGAGTCCATATGCCTGAGAGGTGCGGGTGATGGAGCTGGGCGAAAACAAAGTCAATATCGTCATTTGTCGCCGCGTCTGCAAGCACGCCATCGAGCCAGTCGAGCTGCGGCTGGATCCGGTAAGCGTTATTGCTGTCGAGACCGACGAGACGGATATTGCCGTGGTCTTTGTACCACCAGTGCTCCTCAAAGCCCGGTGTCCCGTTCTCAGGAAGTTTGAAGTAATCGAAAAACCAGTGTGAATCCTGTTCGTGATTGCCCGGAACCGGGTAGATCGGCACATGCTGGTACAGATTCTGTGTCTCGTCAAAGTATTGTGTTTTCCACTGGTCATAGTCGGACCCTGTCGAGACCAAGTCCCCGGGTTCGATGACAAATGCGAGTTCATCGTGGATCACTGGCCCAAACTCATTCTGAACAAAGGCGATGATCCCCTCGTTGATCGTTCGCGTATGCATGTCCGAGATCGGGCCACCCTGCGTATCGGAGAGGGCTGCGAACCGGAACGATTGCTCCGCGGATGTTTCCGCCGGTGTGCGGAAGCTGAGCACTTCACCGACCGCGCTGCCCGTGCCAACCCGGTAGTAGTACACCGTGTCGGGTTGCAGGTTATTGATCATTGTGTGGTGAATACGAGCGCCGTTCTGGCTCGCGCCAGACGAGCCCATCACGCTCATGCCCAGCTCCTGGGTTAGCCCGTACTCGACGATGCTCGGCGTGCTCGATGTAGTCTCCCACATGACCCAGATGCTTTGCGGACTGGCGTCCTGTAGGCAAGGTCCCAAGCGGATACTCTGTGCGAGCACAGGTGAACACATCAGGAGCGAGAGAACTGCAGCAGCGTTGATATACTTCATATCGTGGTGGTCTCAAACAGGCTCACATGGTGATCGGTAGATCACAGGAGTCAGGGTTCTTCGTCTTTACGAATCGGAAACTCCGCGAGTGTTGGCATCTTCAGTTTTAGCGGGTCGATGCCACGGTCAGAGAGGATGCTGTCGTACTCGGCGAGCTGTTTCTCATAACCGATGAGGAACTTGGACTTCTCCGAGTTCCCCCGAGTCCGATTCGCATCCGCAACCTGCGCAGCGAGAGACTGACGCATATTGATCAGCTCTTCGTCAGACAGTGACTGCACCATGCTCTTGAGATCGCTCGAGCTCGGCTTCTCGTTCCCGCCTGTGAAGAAGACCATTAGCGCCCCTGCGACCACCAGCAGCAGCACCGCCCCGACGACTTTTACTTGTTCGCTTCTTTGCATATCTGCTCCCAGCCACATGGCAAAGGTCTCGAACAATCACCCGTTATCATCAGGTAGATCGTCGGGGTCGCCCGAGTAGTAGTAACGCAGGTCCGGATCACCGTCATCGGTAACCTGTGCGCGGTTGAACGCCTCGGTGTGACCATCGGCGAACATCGTGTGGCAGTTGTCATTGTGCCGGAAGTACGCTTCTTCCCAGTAGTTCTCAAGACCGCCGTAGTTGCTGTCGTACTGGGTGAGTCCGTCGAGTGCGTCGTTGCCGGTCTCCATCTGGTGCTCGAACGCGTCCTGGAAAACGATCATGTCGTTTGGGCGTCGCAGCTGTGACAACGGACGGAGGTACGACACATTCTGAATGACGATCACGCCACCTCGCCCGACCGTTTCCTTCTTGGCGTTCCGCCATAATCCGTACTTGGCGATCGGGTCACGAGGATCGTTATCATTTGTGCGCAGACCGTTGATTCCGTATGACTGGTACCGCTGGGTTTCGTAGATGAAGTCAAGGTCGGTACCCCAGTACGGGTACGGGTCCATAAGCTGGAAGTTGGGGTCCTCCCACACCTCGAGAGCGTCATCGATGTACTCGTCGTAGAAAATACCCCAGTAGGCGTAGGTATCCTCTGTATCGAAGCGGACACCGTTAAGATCAAACCGAGCACCATAGTTCTTGGCCTCGTTCCCCCAGCCGCGATTGTCCTCGCGGTAGAGGTTCATCGCAAAGTCAATCGTACGCATATTGATCTTGCACTTGAGCGTCCTTGCGGCCTCCCTTGCCTTCCCCAGAGAGGGAAGGAGGATGCCTGTGAGCAATGCGATGATTGCGATCACGACGAGCAGCTCGATGAGCGTGAACGCTCGATGACGATCGGACGGTTGACGATGGATTCGATGGTGCATCGATGGGTCTCCCGATTGGGAACATGGGGATGTCGACAGAGAGAACGAATTCCCCCGCCCCGGTTTCCTGGGGCGGGGGTGTTGTGGTTTCGATCAGGATCGATCAGGGGCAGCCCGCATTGAACATCTGCAGGAAGAGCGAGACATCGAAGAAGTTGAGATTCCCATCGCCGTTGAAATCAACGGAGATCGGGTTGTCGACGACAATCCGGATTGAGTTCTCTGAATCGGTTGAACCCGCGCCGTTGTTCGCGACGGCCTTAACCCAGTAGATCCCATTGGGGATGCCGGGGATCATGTAATCACCGCTCGCGCTGGCAGTGCTGCTCTGGCGGATATCGGTGAAAGCCGCGTCCTTGGCGAGGAGGACGGTGTAGTCATCCGCGCCGGCGGCCTCGCTGATGTTGATGATCGGACGACCAGTCTCGTTGAAAACATCAGCAGCAATGAAGCTGTAACCCGGAGCATTGGTCGCCGTGCCGCTAACCTCACCAGTGACCTGGATGGTATCGACCGCCCACCACCAGTTGTTTGAGCCGTTGAGGTACGAGAACCGCACCTCCATGCTACCGGCTGCGGGGTTGGCGAGCGAGATGTTCACAATCTCATTCTCAGCGTCGTCGTGGAAGTTGGGATCCATGTCGTCGCTCGTCCAGCGGAGGGCTTCCTCCCATGCGCCACCGTCGTAGCGAACCTCGACAACCGCGGTCTGGGACGACTCATCACGCCACGACGAGAAGAACGAGAGGTTGACGGAGCCGGGGGTGACCCCGGTCAGGTCAATGACCGGCGTGGTCATCATGGTGTTCATGTCGCCCTGAGCCGTGGGATCAAGCCCGTTGGCGTCATAATCATCCCATTCATCGCTGTCCGCGATCGCGATCGCGCCACGACCAAGCCCACCCTCGGAGGGCTCAACGAAATCGGTTCGGTTCTGATCACCACAGGTGAAAGCCCACCACTGACCATCAGCGATGTTCCAGCCCTGCCACTCAAGGACGCCGATACCCGGGAGGTTGAAATCAACGCTCCATCCAGCGGGGAAGTCGGGTGACCAGACATTGGTCATGGGGCCGCCGGCACCGGTCTCGATGCCCTCTTCAACATTCATGCCCAGGGGCACACTATCAAAGTTCTCAAAGAACAGGACCTGGGTCGACTGAGCGCTAGCCGCGGCGCTCATGCCGCAGACCGCGATCAGACCGCTCAGGATCTTGGCTTGATTCAGATTCATGGTTCGTATCTCCTCTGCCGGTCAACCAATCTGGGACCGGCGCAGATGTTGTGCTTGTTCGTTTCGATAACCGTTGTCAACCACGCGGATTTCAGCCAGCGTTGTAGAGCTGGAGGAATCGCGAAACATCGAAGAAGTTCAGCGTCCCGTCGGGCGAAAGGTCCGCCGGGCAGTTGTTGTCCACGCCGATCTGCATGACCTGCTCGGTGGAGCCGAGGCTGTTGCGAGCAACAACCTTGACCCAGTATGCTCCGGCGGTGAGATCGCCGGCCGCGGTGCTGAACGACAGATTGGTCGTAGTCTCCATCACGACGACATCGTTGAAATCAGCGTCGTTGGCGATCACCACATCGTACTCAATCGCATTAAGCGACTGAGTCCAGCTCATAGGAACCACTGTCGTATCATTGAACTGCGCCAGGGTCAGGTCGAAGGGGCTTGGCGGCTCGATGGGATCACCACCCTCACCGGCAACCTGGATGTTGTCAACAGCCCACCACCAGTCGTTGGTCGCGTCAAACAGCTCGAACTGGATCTGCATACTGGTCGCACCAGAGGGGTTATTGATCGCGATCTCCACCGACTCATTAGTTGCGTCGGGGTGATAGTCGGGCGAGCTGCTGTCTGACTCAAAGAGCAGGACCTGCGTGAAAGCACCGCCATCGAACGAAACATTCAGCGCGGCCTTCTGGGTGTCCTCAGGACGCCAGCTCGAATCGAAGCGGACAATCACGGTGTTCTCCGTGACGCCATCGATGTTAATGGCCGGTGAAGTAATGCGCGAGTTGAACACCCCGGTGGAGTCCGGATCGATCCCGAACGGGTCGTAATCGTCCCACTCATCGGGGTCCGCAACGAGGACACGACCCGAAGCCTTGCTGAACTCTTCGCGGAGCTGTGTATCTGCAGAGATCCAGAAGTCGTAATCACAAACAGTCCAGCCCTGCCACTCGGCTGCGCCGATCCCAGGCTGCGCCGCGGTGCTTCCTCCGCTCCCGTCCCAGTCGTACCCGTAGATCTGCGACCAGCCGTTGTAGCTCCACTCACCATCGAACGGCGTGTTCACGAAGTCAGAGCAGTCGATGGTTGCTGGGACGGGTGGATCACCACACTCGGTGTTGAGGTTCGGGCCGCCACACACGACGCCGTCCCCGAGGAACGCCTCGGTGTAGCAAGCGACGGTACCGGTAAAGACACCCTCTTCCTGATTCACGGTCAGCGGGAAGGACTCGAAGTCCTCCGAGAACAGCGTCACCAGTGGCTGGCCGGCGACAGCGGATCCTGCGGCAGCACAAAGTGCTGCGAGCATGATCGCTTGATTCGTCTTGATATCCATGTGTGCTCTCCAATCTCCAGTTGGTTATTCGCGCCGCTTGCCGTGTTCGGCGATCGAGTCGACGCATGAGACGGGAGGCAGCATACCGCCGAGTTGTGAAAAATCACGCCCAACTCGTCCGTTGCTGAGCGTGTTAGCGCACAATTGACTTCCCGTTTGCAATCCGTTTACAAAGTACAGATGTCTATGCAAGCATCAAGATTATGTGATAATCTTGTCAAGGGACAGAATCCCTTGCACGAGGTGGTATAGTGGTTTGCTTGTCCCCATCGGCGAGCCCGGTTTGAATCATCGTCGCATGACTGCGTTGCACCATTACACTGTATTTTTTGGCGTTTTGATCGGTTTGACGAGGGCGGTGATTACGAATCATCTCACACACTTATCCCCACAAACACGCCGCCTTGTCCTTGGGCAATTCTGCCAGCACAGGATCGGCGTTGACGGAAACCGAACACAATGAACATCAGATCAATCTTTTTCTTAACAATTCTCGCTTCCACCCGGGTCTTGGCACACCCTGAACATCCTACCGATGACAGCCGCGTTATCCTGGGCGTCGAACTGGATGCCGATCATGTCCATGGAAAGCAGGTTCACCCTGCTAAGGGTGAGGCGATCACGATAATGGGTCACGCATCGATCGCGCAAGATTCGCTCGGCCAATCTCTTGAGCTCAGCGGACCCGGCCTTGATGGGGCTGGGGCGTACCTCAGGGTCGCCGACTCCGTGCAAGAATTTGGGCACATGCCAAAGCATCAGTTCACCGCGACAGCTTGGGTCCGCATTGATCAGACAACTGACTGGGGTGGGATTCTCTCGGCGGTGTCGGACAACGGGGACCGCGAGAAGGGATGGATCCTCGGGTACGACAAGGACTCATTCACATTTGGAATCTCCACAACCGGTGCAGATGATGGCGATGGCAACATCACCTACCTCAATGGCTCGACGATACTCGAACTCCAGAAGTGGTACATGGTTACCGCAACCTTCGACGGGTCATCGGCCAGGCTCTTTGTCAACGGCAAGCTCGATGCGGAAACCACCACTCAGTACGGGGAGGTGCTCTACGAGCCGCGAACCCCGGTCGCCATTGGAGCCTATATCGATTCCAACGAGTTCCACCCGATGGAAGGACGGATCCGCAATGTCTACCTCTTCAACGAAGCGATCGATGCAGATCAAATTGAAGCCGAGTTCCAGCGCAACAGCATGATCGCATCGGTCATACCCGAATCGGATACACCACTCGAATGGACCGTCGAACCATTCCTCTGCTATGCCACTCAAAGCAGCGTCTCAATTGTCTGTGAGGTACCGACAGCTGCCGAGGTCACGGTCCGTTTCCGCCCGGCGATGGGCGAAGTTCGTGAGATCGTCTCAGAGACTAAGTCTGGTATCCACACGATCGAGATCGACGGCTTAGACGCCGGACAGCCCTACTACTACGAAGTCCTGGCCCACTCCCCATCAGGCGAGAGTGTCAAAACTGAACCACTTTCATTCCAAACCGCGATCGAACGGGGCAAGGCGTTCACCTTCATCATGATCGGCGACACTCAGGCCAACCCTGAAGTCGTCAAACGCGTTTCGGATATCGCCTGGTCGAACCGTCCGAACTTCGTGTGCATCGCGGGCGATCTTGTGACAACTGGGACAAACAAGTCACACTGGACTCATCACTTCTTCCCCAATATGCAGCCGCTGATCAGCAGAGTGCCGCTCTTTCCAGTGCTGGGCAACCACGAGCAGAACGCCCGTCATTACTACGAGTATATGGATCTGCCGGCCCCTGAGTACTACTACAGCTTCAGCTACGGCGATGCCGATTACTTCGTCCTCGACTCCGAGAAACCAATGGGGCCGGGCAGCGAGCAGTACCGCTGGCTTGAGAACAAGCTGGACCAGTCTGACGCTCGCTGGAAGTTCGTGATTCACCATCGCCCGGCCTACAGCTCAGATGAGAACGATTACGGAAACACATGGCTCGGCCCGAGCACGCTGGGCGATCTGGACATACGTCAAGCTGTCCCGCTCTATGAAAAGTACGGCGTCGATATCGTCTTCAACGGGCATATTCACGCTTACGAGCGGAGCTTCCCGATCCGCGATGGCGAGGCCGTGGAACAGAACGGCGTCGTGTACATGACCATCGGTGGTGGCGGCGGCGGACTGGAGAACTTTGCCCCATTCAACCCTTGGTTCAGCTCGAAAAAGACGAGCGTTCACCACTTGTGCCGTGTTGAAATCGTAGGAGGCACGCTGCGCATGCAGTCGATCGACGAGTACGGCAAGCTGTTCGATACCTATGAGATCCGGAAGGAACACAATCCATGAGCACTTTTCCTCCGCGAGGATGTGAACATACTACTCGGTATGTGTTTCCGCACTGTGTTCTACAGCGGCTCCGTTACGATGCTCGCTGACGCAGAGGACACCATGATCCGAATCACCGAGGGTGATCAGAATCTCACTGAACAGCGGGCACAATGGTCCGAGGCCTTACCACACAACAAGACAGTTCTCCGGGATACCGATCTTTATTTCCATCAGGTGCTCTCTACACCATGCCTTGACGAAATCGTTCGGGCCAAGGGCGCAGAGATCACGACCGCATCTGGCCGGACGCTCCTAGATTTTCACGGAAACTCCGTCCATCAGATCGGATTTGGGCATCCCGATGTCATACGGGCAATCGAAACACAGATGCGATCGCTCCCCTACTGTACCCGCCGGTACACCAACCGCGTCGCGGTCGAACTCGCAGAGCGACTGGTCTCGCTCGCTCCGGGTTCGCTCCGCGGGAATGCCCGCGTGCTCCTGACGCCCAGTGGCTCGGCGGCCGTCGGGCTCGCCCTGAAGCTCGCGTTTGCAGTCACCGGGAGGTACAAAACGATCGCCTTCAATGACGCTTTTCACGGCGCAACAATCGACGCCGCATCGCTCAGCGGCCAGGATCTCTTCCATCGCGGAATGGGCCCGATGCTACCCGGTGTATGCCATGTTCCACCACTGACCGAGCCCGGATCCATTGAGCAGATCGAAAAGCTACTTGATGCACGCGATATCGCGGCCGTTATCGCTGAACCGATCCGTGCGACCTGCGTCCGCCTCGCCTCAACATCAGTATGGGAACGGGTCCGTAACGCCTGCGATCGTACCGGCACGCTACTCGTTCTCGACGAGATCCCGACCGGACTCGGACGATCCGGCAAACTCTGGGCGAGCGAGCACACCGGGATTACACCCGACATCATGGTCATTGGCAAGGGTCTCGGTGGCGGGATGATCCCGCAGGCCGCGGTCATCGGGAGGGCGGAGTTCAATGAGACCGGCACCACACCCGTTCGAGAACTCGCGCTTGGTCATTACACGCACGAGAAATCGCCAATCGGCTGCGCTGCCGCAATCGCCACGCTCGACACTATTGAGAACGAATCACTGGTTGAGCGTTCCCATGAACTCGGTAGTTGGTGGCTGGACGCGTATCGTGCTCCCCTGCTCAGAATCCCGGGCGTCAACGATGTCCGCCAGATTGGGCTGATGCTTGCTGTTGAACTCAATGACCCCGAGCACGCCGACCGTGCAATGTACGAGTCGCTCCGATCAGGCCTCAGTTTCAAAGTCGGGGCTGCACAATGCCTTGTCCTCTTTCCACCACTCAATGTCGAATCCACCCAACTTGAGCGTGCCAGCGAAACCCTTCTGGCAGCGATCAAGCGTGCGCACCCCTCAACTCAAGTGAGATCGTGATGAATCCAGTCCAAAAGATGATCCGCAGTTCGATCATGGTGACCGCGTTGTGTGCCGGGACCAACCTGTCACATGCGGAAACCCAAGCCGCCGAATGGTCCCCGGCTCAGACCGCTGGTGTACAGCCCCACGGCATCCTCCGGTTCGAGATTCTCGATGAGGAGGGCGGGCTTCTTCCTGCCCGACTCACCTTCGTCGCTCAGGACGGCTCACTCCCGGCTCTCTTCCCCAATACCCAGGCACGCCCGAAAGACCTGGCCGTGCGTCAGAATGTCGTCTACACGCTATCGGGAGCCGGTGCGATCACCATCCCGGTTGGTACCTATACCGTCTGGGTCTCACGCGGGCTGGAGTACAAGGTCCAATCTCGGACCATCGAGTTTAAGGCCGGCAGCGAATCGATCTGGACCCCCACCCTGGTGCACGAGATCGATACGAGCGGCTGGGTCAGCGGCGACTTCCACCTGCACACGCTCACACACTCAGGACACGGTGACTCGAACATGCCCGAACGCGTGATCTCACTCATTGGTGAGGGTGTCGAGTTTGCTGTCGCAACCGATCACAACCACAATACAGACTACGAGCCCACCATGACTGAGCTCGGCGTGCCCGACGCCATGCGCGCGGTCGTCGGCAACGAGGTTTCAACCCCGATCGGTCATTTCAATGCCTTCCCGCTCGATGCCAATGAGCCGCTCATCAACCCCGATGTCTACGACGCGCACGAGCTTTTCCGCGTGATCCGAGAACAGCCCAACCAGTTTGGGACTGTCCCAGTTGTTCAGGTCAATCACCCTCGCTGGGGAGGGATCGATTACTTCGGCCAGTTCAACCTCGATCCCATCACCGCCTCGACTCTCCACGCCAAGTTCTCTTACGACTTCGATTCCGTTGAGATTTTCAACGAGAACGAAGGCTGGGGATATATCGATGCCGACGAATCTGATCTCCCGCTTGGCTCCGGATCCTTCAGCGTGCTCCGTGACTGGTTCAACCTGCTTAACCGCGGTTACCGCATCGCCGCGGTTGGCAACTCTGACTCGCACAATGTTCAGTCCGAACTCGCGGGCTGGCCCCGTAACTTCATCGTCTCTTCAACCGATACCCCTGGCTTAATCAGCCCCGCAGAGATCGCCGCCAATATCCGCGCTAAACGCGTCTACACGACCCTCGGTCCCGTGGTTGACTTCAGCATCAACGAGACTCCCATGGGCGGCGAGGCCAACACCCTGCCAAACACGAAAAGTGGGCGTGCCGAAGGAGAGATCGATATCGCCATCAGAGTTCAGGTCCCCTCCTGGATCTCATGTGACAGGGTGATGATTGTGGTGAACGGCGAAACCGTCAAGACCATCGATGTGTCTGATCAGAAGGGCGTCATCCGCCTCGATACGGTTGAACGCATGAACTTAGATCGAGACAGCTGGGTATCGCTACTGGTCGAGGGCGACACGCCTCTCGATCCGATCGTGCACACCCAGGGGCGACCGATCTACCCTTGGGCAGTGTTGAACCCGGTATGGATCGATGCGGATAACGACGGCCGATGGGTTGCACCGATCGATCAGGCACGCCTGACACTCCGCCAACTCCGCCCAGACGATGTTCGGCGTTCGCTCATCGATGCACCCAACGCCCAGTGGGAGAATACTCTGATCGCGGCCGCTGAATCTGATACTTTCTTTGAGCAGATCATCCGTGAGGGGCTCTCCCATCCATCACGCCGCGTCCGCCTCGCTGCGGCGGGCGCGTTTGAGCGTCAGCTCTCCACAATCGGCAAGATCGCCCTGAGCGAGACGCAACGCCACGATTGGATTCGCACACTCCGGGATGCATACGCGATGGCTTCAGGCGATGAGCACCTGCGCCTGCGTCTACTCCTCGCGCTCAAGGCCGCGGGCGATCAACGCGTCCAGCTCGATGCGTTGACGATCCTAACCGTTGAAGACCATCGCCGTCAGCTCCGTAATGGTTTCATGGAGTTACTCTCCCAACTCGTGGGTGGCGCATTCATCACCGAATGGAGTATCGCGGGGAACTTCACTGCTCCTTCATTCGGCACACTCCAACTCGCTCTGACGCCTGCCGAGATCAATCCGACAATCGATTCCTACCCCGGAAGCAACGGCTCCGATGAGCCCATCGGGTGGGTGGACACCACAGCAGAATCCAATGGATACATCAATCTTGAAACGCTGCAGCCTGACCAATCACCAGACAATGCCATCGCAACCGCACGAGTCTGGTTCAACTCAGACGGCACAGAAATCGCATTCACCTTTGGCGCAGACGATGCCTCACGCATCATGCTCAATGGAGAGGTGATCTATGAAGAACACACCGACCACAGCGCCGATCCACTCCAGCACATCGGGACGATGAAGCCCAAGAACGGCCTCAACCTGCTAACCGTCAGCGTTGAAAACGGTTCGGGCGGCTACGGCTTCTTTCTGCGTATGCTCGACGACGAGGCCGTCCGTTCAGTGATGACCCGAGAACCAATGCCCTGACCTATCTGCCAGAAACCGATGCTTCTAGTTGTAGGTAAACCCAGAGCATTCCCAATCGTGAGGGTAGATCCGCTTTCTCTATTGATTGCTGGCGTAGCCGTGTTCAAGCGATCGAGATCACATTCCGCCCGGGTCCGTCCTCATTGACTGAGAAGCAGTATCCGGCGAACAGCTCGGTGACCCGAAAGTTGGTCAGTGAGTTGTGGTCCCTCAACCTACTGCGAAGTACAGTGAGAAATATCTCTGAGGCCAGCTCGGGGTATTCATACACTGCTGGTTACCGCCATTAAGCATGATTTGAGTGTCAACTCAGGATGCCAGCAGTTTGTGGGTGTCCTTTGAAAGGATTCTGGGCCGGATGGCAGCCATCATGCTCACGCTCGGCTCCCGCAGCATTTGAAGCAGCGAGAGCGAAGCCAATCATCTGTAACGAAACTCAAGGTATCGAACCGCAAATCCTCGTCATTCAACAACATGCTGATGGAGATTCAAAGCTCTTCTAGCTCGACATCGAGGCCAATAAGAAGAAGCAGAACGCCGCTTGAAACAGGAACAGACATCCAACTCGCGGAGCACCATCAACTACTGGTCCACTACTCAACCATCTCAAGCAACTTCCACCGGTCTCCCAAGTCTGTAAACCGTGATCATCTAGCCATTAGCCAGTGGAACAGCTGCTCCAAAGCCTTAACCGAACCCCAACTGAAGGGGTATCGGGCAGGGACTCCGATTCACTTCCCGGTCACCACAAAATTTTATCAAACTTCGCCAGCGATCTTGTCGCCCTGTCAGCGGCTGAACGCATGACCTGAAGTGGGTTGTGCGACTTGTCCCAATGGTCGCGCATCCGTGCCGTAGGAACAGATCCGTCGACGAGAACACCACGATGGCAGAAGTAATGCCCCCCAAAGGCCCGATTTCAGAGCTGGAAACAAGCGAGGCCGTACCGGATTGCCCGAAGTTCGGGGACAAGTACGAAGACTACGGCTGCACCGTGAACGCTATCAGCGTGGAGGATCTCTTCGCCAAATACGAATCCAGCGGCTTTCTCTATCCCGCCAAGCGTGATCGACTGATGCCCTATATGGCGCACATCATGGAGAACTGGCGCCGGAGCATGTCGGGCCCGGCAAACTGCATACTCCATGATGTAGTTGTCTATGAAGACCCGCTCAGTGGCACTTGGGCTTCAGTAGCATACTGGGCTGCTACAAATAAATCTAGCCATTCACAGCACCTCATCTCGATCGGATCTCCTAAAGGCAGTCAGTCAGTTTTACTAAGTGCTCAATCTGAGCTCTCCAATCGACAAGTACTGGCAGCTCAGAACTGGTTTCGCCCAAAGAACCGCTTCCCAGCCAAGATCTTCGGTTCCTGCATACATCCGCTTGGGGATGAACGGGCCGTCGTGCAGGAGCACGCCTACCTCCGACTGGATCGCACTCGTATTCCTGATTCGCCAGCCGAGATCATTGTCGATGAACTCAGCAACGCTGACACAACACTCATTGAGCGGCTGGCACAGCGGCTGTGCGGTCGCGTTCAGGCGAAGGCCGACGAGTGGGAAGCAAGGGATGTGTGTCTTGAATCGCTTGATGCACGCTTCCGCGAGGTCGGCCTGCGGCGCTTCAGGCAGGTGTTCATCGCTCGCTCTCCAGGAGAGCAGGATCCGATCGGATTCGCTGTCGCGTACCGCGGACCACTGGGGCTCAACTTCTCATTCCTAGAGAACCGCTGCGAGCTTTGGATCGATCCCGATTCCCCTCCCGCACAACACGAGCAGGCCATTGCCGCACTGATTCACGCCGCCGCGGGTGTGTATCACGACTTTGAACTGCCAGACCTGCTCGTTACGGCCTCACTTCGGGATGAGCAAGTCCTCATCACACACGGGGCTCGGCTGATTCAGCACTACAACCGCTCGATCTGGCTACAGGATGGATACGAGGCCTGGTACAACCATGTCGATGGGTTTTACGACCGCATCAGAGCTCGCGAGAGACGGGCCCGATGCCGGGTGGGTACTCCGGCGGCGCGAGGGGAGGCGCTGTGAGCTACATCATGGATAACCCCCGCGAGGGCGATCGGATCGAACTCAAGACCGATCGACGCCTGACCCTCGAGCAGCTCTGCTGGTCGGGGATCAAACCCGGCGACACGGTGCTGGATATGGGGTGCGCCGCCGGGACCACGAGCAGGATGATTGGGGAGCTCGTGGGCCCGGGCGGGCGCGTTGTCGGCATCGACGCATCACGCGAACGGATCGAACAGGGCATGGCACACCCCGAGCAGCTTCAATCGATCGAGTATCGGCAGGGCGACGCCTACCTGCTTCCCGCAGCCGACGGCGAGTTCGATGTGAGCTGGTCACGCTTCCTCTTTGAATACCTCAATCGACCACGCGAGGCCCTGGCCGAGTTGATCCGCGTCACCCGTACCGGCGGCACCGTCTGCGTAAGCGATCTCGACGGCAACTGTATCTGGCACCATCCGTGCTCAGGATCGCTGCGGAGCGGGCTTGCAGAGGCTCTTCGCACGCTGGGCGATTCATTTAACCCGCACGCGGGGAAGCAGCTCTACACCCTCTTTCACGAGGCCGGGCTAAGGGATATCAAGGTCGATATCCGCCCATATCACACCATCATCGGTGCCATCAGCCCTCGCGAACAAGCCCATTGGCAGTTGAAACTCGAGGGCGTCGCCCACGCCCTGCGCCGGCGAGGATGGAGCGAGAGCAAGGCCGCGGCACTGGTCTACGCATTCTCTGAACACCTCCGCAGCCCCGACACCATGACCTACAGCGTGATATTCACGGTGAAGGGCGTTCGGGCGTGAAGAGAGAAACTGCAACGTAACTGAGAATTTCGTGTCGCTGAGTAAGGCACCAGTCGCATGCCTATTGGCTGGATTTACGGCGTGCTGATAGCACAACACCTCTTCGATCCCGCTTCAATAAGCAAACCCACTGACGAAGGAGCACACTTATGAGTTTGACGTATAATAAATTTAAATAAAAAATATTTTCAACAATAGTGA